>NZ_BAAHBP010000022.1:0-31488 GCF_054776615.1 Spirosoma pomorum | reverse complement strand
CAATTCATACCGTTGGTAAACTGCCCCCGGTGGGAACATCGGCTAAAGAAGTCACTTTAACCGGTATTGACCTCAAGGACAATACATTAGCGGATTACAAAGGCAAATACGTAATCATGAATATTTTCCCTAGTGTGAACACCGGTGTCTGTTCCAAATCGGTCCGCAAATTCAATGAGGATGCTGCTGGCCTACAAAACACTACCGTGCTCTGTATTTCTAAAGACTTACCCTTTGCTCAGAAAGCGTTTTGTGGGGCGGAAGGGATCAAAAATGTGGTGATGTTGTCGGATTTCAGAACTGATTTCGGCCATGCTTATGAGGTACAAATTGCCGATGGTCCCATGAAAGGTTTATTAAGTCGGGCAGTGATTGTGGTGAATCCCGAAGGGAAAATTGTTTACGAACAACAGGTACCGGAGATTGGGCAAGAGCCTGATTACGCTGCCGCACTAGCTGCTGTTAAGTAGCGATTGAAGAGATAGCCAGCCGGTTAACTTTTACCCTATCGGACCAGCTGGCTATCATGCTACAGGGCTTCAATAGCACGTATCTAACGGGTCAATCGTAGAGTGCGTAGGAAGATACAGGCCTGGGTTGGACAAAGGGTGTCACGACTGATCATCGTCAGTGTATTCCCGTTGAGGGTACCGGTCAAACGAGCGACGTAGGTACGGGATACGCCATCACAAATAGCCTTGTTGCTATTACTCATGACCACATTAGTACCATTGATAGTACCTGTATATTCCACAGGAATGCTATTTGGTCCGATTGTTTGGATAACTGTAGCCTTAACGGTACCCGTTGTGTGATTAGAGCCAACTAGCTGAAACGTAGCTGTAGCAGTTGCATTTGGAGTGTTCCAGCTACAACTGCCAAGCTGTTGAGTTTGAAAATCTCCGGACCAATTGCCTTCAAGATCAGCATGAGCAACAGGTTCACCATCAGGCTTATCACAGGCACTCTGACTGAAAGCAAGTAGTAATGCAATAACTATGTTTGTTTTCATGGAACATACCAAGTTGTTGGCCGTGTGATTTCTCTTGAGAGAGAGAAATCACTCATTTGTTTCTACTCCCGGCGTTTAGGTATTTGTAGTTGGGGAACGAAGCGTTGCTCCAAATTCTAGCGTTTGTTGAGATAACTACCGCAGGAGTAATTCCGTATCTTAGCTAACATAACGTTTACTTATACAACACGAGAGGGGTTGGACGTTAGGTTTGTAAACGCTCAACATCATGGCAAAGCTACTTTTACCTCTACTGTTCTTAGGCTTCTTTGGCTGCCAGCACAAAGAAAGTGTGCCTAACGATGTGGCAGCTCGTGCTTCTGGTCGATATACAGTGCTAACCTATTGTATTAATGGCGATACTCTTTATTCTAGTAAGGGCGTCAACAAAATTAGTGTTAGCGAATTCTATATAGTTGTAGATCGTAAAAAATCAGATTCTGTACGAGTTGGTAGCGCCTACAAAAGAAATGGTGATGTTGGGGTAGCCATTCATATCAAAGATGTTGGTGTCAGCGAAAGTAACGGAGTCTTTCAACTTTCTGCTGGATCAAGAGCCCCGGCACTTTATGAGAGTAAAATAACAGCTAACACCTTTTACGAACGAAGTGTAAATGGTGCACCTGGCGTCGTTGTAGTACCACTTGGTTATTCTTTTAAAACACCTAGTAATCCTTCTCAAGAAGGGATAATTATTTCAGCCCAAAAGTAAAACGCGAATAGGGTTGATAAAAAGACGGTTTGTGCTATGGACCTTCTTATTACTTTATTCTATTTACATAAGATTAGTTATACAACTCTTATAAGAAGAGGGCAACTTGTTGGCCCTTAGGCAATTTTTATTTTCCAAGGATGATACAAGAGGCTTGTAATTACGCTACTTCAACTCAAACCATAACGTCTGACTGTCCTTTTCTTTAAGAAGATAACCACTCGGCACTTTTTCAACAGTATACCTACTTGAATCACGATCAACTAGCTGTGTCTTTCCATCCGCTATTAGTTGAATCGGGCTACTCTGTATGTAGAGTGAATCCCCTACCAATCGCCAGCTAAGTGGGTTATCCTTAATAATTCTATCCCCTTTTTTAACACGGAATGTAGCCTTACTCTCCCGATGGAAAATAAGATAAAGGTTTAAGTCATTTCCAACCCTACCAGTGTCTGCCCCTTCTCGCATGATGAAAATCTTATCAGCTAGGTCGCTGATTCTACTTCCAGTCTCGGAGTCAGTTACTTTTTGCCCTACTGCTAAGAAAGGGCTAAGAACCAGTAGACTTAAAAAGTAAGTGATTTTACCAGCAGACATTATACGTTTGATTCTCAGTTAGGTACAACTTAATTATCGAACAGAAAATAGTACTTCTCACAGACTTGTTGTATGACTATCTTTATGTTATTCAACCTATTCAAGAAAAGGTTATCTTGAGCAATAGGTCTGTTCCTAAAAATAGTTTTACTCCCGTTCATACTTGATTGGTAATAGATCAAGCACTGGTGTCTTAAAGATGCCCGAAGCATCCTCTAAAATCACCAAAGCATCAATGGCATAATCTGAGATTAGTTCTCGACACATACCACAGGGAGCCACGATTTTTCCCGTATGATAAACGGCGACAATTGACTCAATATCACTATCGCCTTGCGTAGCCGCGATACCAATTGTAACGGCTTCTGCGCAGACAGCAATCCGGCCAATATAGGCTTCTAGATGAATTCCTTCGAACACGTTACCTGACTTAGTCTTAAGCACTGAGCTGACAGCATGAACGTCCGGTTTGTACCGGAGACTAATTAGATCTCGAGCCTGTTGAATGAGTCTGAGATCGCAGTCATCGATAGGTAGACGGGTCATTTCAACTATTGTATAAGTGGCATTAGGTTAGCCAAGGTACGAAATTACTCGTGTGGTAGCTATCTCAACAAACGCTCCTAGGAGCGAGACCTGGATGATTTTTCTTTATATTTAACTTGAAGCTTACCACAAATCGAAACGTGCATTCCTTCAACCTGATACAATCACCATGAGCCGGTTTATATGTTTATTCACAATCCTGACGCTGGGACACACTGCTTTAGCCCAACGAGTGCTTTACACCAGTCAGGATATTAGTCAGCCCTACCAAGGCCCTGCTATCAAAACAATCCGACCCCATTGGTATTTTTCCTCGACGCTGACCATTCAGTATAAGGACGGTCGTTCACAGGATGTGCCCCGCGATAGTATTTGGGGTTATGAGGACCGGCGGGGGCGACGCTACCGGTATTATAAACATGATTTTTATCGGGTGCTGGATGCGAATGGGTTCGTTCGTTACAGCATCCAGCGGCCAACGGGGCGTGGGGTAGCCGACTTCCGTTATTTTAGCCAAGACTATGACAGCCCCCTTCGCTGGACGAAAGCCAAAGCGCGCCGTGACTCGACAGCGACCCGATAAGACTATTAACCAAGCCGCAGGCTAGCGTTAGCTCTGTGCATCCATAATATAAAAAGATACAAGTTTCACGAAACGCTTCTATCTGAAACGGAAGGGCATTAAGTATCCGTTTAGTCAAGGAGGCATTTCAGGAGGATGATAGCCGATTTTATTTATCTTAGTGACTGAACCCTAACCTGATAATCTGTCACTAATGCGCTTTTTTTGCTTACTGGCCACCATTCTTTGTTTCCTTTCGATCAATCTGTGCACCGTTATTGCCTGGGGGCAGATGCCCTCTTCTCCACATATCAAAGTCGTGTTGATGGGCACCTTCCACTTCGGGGCTACGGGGGATAAAGGCAAAATCTCGTTTGATGATCTGTTCTCGGCCAACAGACAGCGACAATTACAAAACCTGACCAATCAGCTGGCTGCCCTAAAACCCGACCAGATCTTTGTGGAGAGAGAGCCCGATGAACAGGCCCAGTGGGATAGCGTCTTTCACCAATACCTCATTCATCGACTCGACACCAACGCCATCCGAAACGAAATCTTTCAGGTGGCTATTCGGGCCGCCAGCAAAGCGGGCCTTTCCCAAGTCGTTTGTGTGGACCACCAGCAACCACTACCTTATGATAAACTGGCGGCATATGCCAAACGGTTGGAAACCGACTCACTAGCTCAGGCCAAACTGGCCAGCTACAAATTATTAAGTTTGGATTACCCGTATCCTAAAAAGACCAAAACCTTAGCGGGCAGTTCCTTGCTGGAGTACTACGTGTACATCAACTCAAAAGCGTATAGCGCCATTGATCGGGCTGACTACCTGGTGTATCCCCCGGCCTATGGCTACGATACGGATTACACGGGGGTGGAGATGATGACGAGCTGGTATGATCGGAATGCCAAGATTTTCACCAATATTTTGCGTCAGTCGCGTCCCGAAGACAAGCTATATATAGTGTTGTTTGGCTCCTCTCATATGCTTCCCTTGCGGCATTATTTTGAGAATCATCCTTATTTCGAAGTCGTTGAGTTGGCTTCTTTGGTGAAGCCTTAAAAAACCAAGATTTGGTCCTATGAGTAGCCGTTGAGGGGCTCTAGAGGAGTAGAACAAGCAAGTTAATCCGGTAGGGCTGAGTTGCTTTTGTTGTCAAGCCGCCTCAAAGCTATGCTGTTTGAGCTCATTAGAGCCAGTACAAACGGACCCATACCAGCGCGCCACTACTGTTAGTAGGCGTAGGCGACCGGTAATTTTAGGAAGTCGCATAAAAACGCTCCTAGCAGAGACATAGTGAAATTTACGTATCTTAATCTGGGCGTTTTTTATTCTTCCTCTACCCCCACATATGGTGAGATTATCGGACCATTAATACCAATAGGTTTATACCGTCATCAGTAAAAATAAAACAAACCACACTTGTCAAGTAAGGAAGATATCAATAGAGATTAGCGGGCAAGAAACTGATATGACTGATTCAATAATCAAGCGATCCATTGTGGTACTACTGCTAATGAGTAGCTTTTGGGTTAACGCTAGGGGATTAGTGGCAACGAATACTCAAGACCGCCCCTTTATTCTGACGTTTGTCAGCCCATCGCCCACCGAGGCCAAGTTTGCCTACACCAAAACTATTGTAACCCAGGTCTTTCATACCATTACGATCTACGAGGCAGGAGAGCGACAATTTATCGAAGTTAAGCCTAATACCATTCCCAAGAAGATAACCGTAAACACTAGGCAGGGGTATGTGGTGGTTAGTCATCATATCAACTACTTTGACACGGCTGACTATCTGTTTAGAAACGGGGACAGCGTAGCCGTCGACTATCAGAACGGGTTGCCCAAGATGACGGTGCTCAATCGGCAAGTGGCTCCCAACGACTATGAAGTCGAAACGCTTCTTAGAGGAGGGGCTAAAGTGCAAGAATACACGCCAATAGGGCAGTTTCTGGGCGCGACCTCTCTAAGCGCTCAGCGTATACTTTCCGACAAGGCGACCAAGGACCGTCTGTCCAAGCTGCCCCTTGAGCAGCGTTTAAACAAAGGAATAGCAATTGAGCAAACGATCCAACAGGAGCTCTACGCTAACTCGAGCGCTTACCTAGACAAAGCAGCAGCACGATTAGATTCCCTGCATCAGCAACAATCTCTTTCCCAGGATGTCTACCACTTCTACAAACATAAGCTAACTAACCTCAGGCATATGGTTGATATGCAGACAGGACGCCTGGACGAACAGCAGCTTCAGGTAATTTTTCGGCAGCAACAATCCGATTCCTTTGGCTATCCAGAACTTTACCGGCGTCAATTCCTGGAGAAGACAGCCGACCGCTTTGTGGTGGCAAAAGCCCCTTTCTGGGAGGCAAAAGACTTTGTCAACCGCGATTATAGGCAGGTCTACCAACTCCTGAGCCAGAGCTCTCTTTTTCCTAAGAAAGATCAGGACTATCTGCTCAGTCGGGAGGTCATCCGAATCGGTGACACCTTCTCCCGAGGTGATCTACTCACTTACTACAGGCGCTTCATGGAGCAGGCAACCGATACGGCGCTGGTCCAGTCGATGAAGGAAAAATACGAACTCGAATTTGCCGATAACCGAACAACGACTAATTCGGTGGTGTTGGTTAACTCCACAGGTCAGCAGCAGACGCTGGACCAGTTGATTAAACGCCACAAAGGCAAAGTGGTTTACATCGATTTCTGGGCAAGCTGGTGCGTGCCCTGCCGCCAGGCGTTACCCCGGTCCAGGGAGTTACGCCGGGGTCTGGAAAATAAGAATGTGGTGTTCGTTTACCTCTCCATTGATGCTGCCTTAAAGCCCTGGCAAAGCGCATCGAACAAGGAAGATCTGGCTACTTACGCAGACAGTTACTTGGTGCTTAACTACAATTCCGCCAATTTTTTCAAGCAGTACAAGGTATCGGCGATTCCCCGGTATATGATCTTTGACAAAGCGGGGCAGTTGTCCTACCAACAAGCGCCCAGTGTAGAGAGCCAGGAGTTCGTTGCCTTGCTGGAAGAGCTTGCCCAAAAACCATAGATAAGCGGGTGTAATTGGTGATTTCGGGCATTTCAAACAGACAGCCGACCTCATCAGGTCTCACATAAACGCTCACTTTAAGAATCAGCACACGAACGTCCAATGTAGCTTTTACCTGTATATACGCTAAGACCTTTGCCGAGAGCAAACAACAGGAGATGGTAGGCGTTAAAGTTGG
Organism: Spirosoma pomorum; assembly: GCF_054776615.1. Taxonomy (NCBI): domain Bacteria; kingdom Pseudomonadati; phylum Bacteroidota; class Cytophagia; order Cytophagales; family Cytophagaceae; genus Spirosoma; species Spirosoma pomorum. The sequence continues at coordinate 24,834 of NZ_BAAHBP010000022.1, read as the reverse complement.
TAAATCAACTCATTGTCGTTTATATGAAACCCCTCGTATTTACGCTGTATCTGACCATCGCATTCATTACTCAGGCAGTAGCACAAGATGAAATTATTTTCCCCAAAGGCGAAAAGGCGATGACTGATCACCAGATCGGAACCATCTGGCTCAACGAACTAAGTCCCGCCGATAGTACCTTCAGATATAATATTGCCATGGCTACGTTTGCGCCGGGAGCCCGTTTGCACTGGCATGTGCACCCGGATGGCCAGGTTCTGCTTTATACAGATGGAGTAGGCTACTATCAAGAGCGAGGTAAGCCGCTACGAACGGTACGAAAAGGCGAAGTGGTCAAATGTCAACCCGGCGTGGAGCATTGGCACGGAGCCACCCCCAACAGTGGTGTTACCTATATCGCTACCACATCGACTCAGAAGGGCAAAACGATCTGGTTTAAACGGGTAACCGATGAGGAGTATGGTGGCGGAAAGTAGTATTTGGATCATGAAACACTCGCCCGTGAGACGAAAGAGATTTTCGTATCCTTGATCCGGGCGTTTACTGAACTATAAATGCTACAGGTAGTTCGCTTTACGTACCGCGAACCAGAGGCAACCGCTGGGAGCGAGTTACCATGCTAATCGCTACCCCTATGTACCATCGCATTGTCGAAACGATTGTCCGCCAAAATTTTGAGCGTTTAAGCCAGGGCGACTATGAATCCATGCTCAAGGGAATGTCTCCATCGATCATTCATACCTTTAGCGGCCAGCATGCCCTGGGGGGAACCCGCCATAGTGTTCCTGCCATGCGGCAATGGTTTGCCCGCTTGTCTCGGCTTTTTCCCGGGCTCAATTTTGAGATTCGCAGTATAGCCGTTAGCGGGTGGCCCTGGCTAACGACCATCGCTGTGGAATGGACTGACCGAGCTACCCCCGCCGACGGATCAAGCTATGTCAATGAGGGAATGCACCTAATCAAAATGCGCTGGGGCAAGGTGGTGTATTTGCGGGCCTATCTGGATACGGCCGTTCTGATAGCAACGTGTGAGGGCTTAGCTGCTTACGGCCTCAGCGAAGCAATAGCCGCCCCCATCGAAGACTAGTTAAGTCAATCTCTGTATCAAAATACCCTAGTATTTGACTATGCTTTGCCGTTCGTCAACGGCAAACTAATGCTCCTTACCAAGGAGGTTCCCTTCTAAATAAGCTTTTTCAATAGCAAATTGTACAGGGGAGGTAGCCCATGCCCCGAGCCTTACTGACACTAACCCGGTCCATCCCAGCTTGGCAGCGGGCCAGACCTTGGCATGCCGAACGATGATAGGCATAAGAAGCCTGCCTGCCGCAGACCAGGACAGTCGTAGGGCGCTTACTGATCGGCTGGCGCGTAGATGTTCGAGGAGTTGTTTTCTGAGCGAGGGCGTTTAAGCTGGCCAGAGTCAGTAGCGCAATACAGACTATAAGCTGGTTCATTTTAAAAGTACGGGAGGATAGTAAACTCAGATAAAGTACCAAAATTGATACTTGTTCTTGGGCATCACTTTTCAGTTTGGGACAATCGCTTTCGTGTTTGGGACAATCTGCATGCCAACCCTGACAACGCTTGCAGCCATCACTAACTTACCACCGTTTTCCAGCAACGAAGCTTTGACCCCATAGGTCGGTCAACCGCAGCTAACGTGTGCGGACAACAAGCTAATTCAATTGTTCATTTACTAATCCACCCTCTATGTATTACAACTACGCTCGATTGGCTACTCACAAACTTGAGGCCGCAGTACGGGCTGTGCTCCTGGTCCTGCTTCTAGGGATGATAGCCCACCAAAGTTACGGTCAGTGCTTCCAGCCTGCTTATAGTCTTAAGCTCAAGTCCGAACCGGGGGAGCTGGTTACGGCGGACTTTAACCGGGATGGTAAAAGCGATTTTGCCGTCATCACGATGATGCACACGCTTAACGTCTTCCTAAGTACCGCTCAGGGATCGTTCGGACCTGCAGCCGAATATCAGCCATCTGGTGGCAAGACGCTTAATGAACGAGTTATTGCGGCTGGCGACTTCAATGGCGATGGCTATGCCGACCTGGCGGTCGGGGCCAACAAAGAGGTATTCACCGATACTGAACTCCTGATCTTTGTCAATAACGGCAAAGGGAGCTTTGCCGCGCCGGTAGCCTATACGATCTCATCGAATCCGGACGCCCCCCGGATCGTTGGGCTAAAGGTTGGCGACCTCAACGGGGATAACCGCCCTGATTTGTTCTCTCTCTCCACGCTTAAAAACAATGCAGTCGTACTGCTCAACACCGGAAACGGGACGTTCTCCCCGCCAGTGCTGTATGATACCGGGGGCAATGCCTACTCAGTAGTGAGTAGTGATGTCAATATGGATGGCAAGCCTGATCTGATTGCTAACAGCTTCCCAGGCAATGCTAAGGTGAGCGTGCTGTTAAATCGGGGAGATGGCAGCTTCGGGACTCCGATAACGTATACTACCTTTTATGATACAGTCCAGTTAGCCGCGGGCGATGTGAATGGCGACGGCAAACCGGACATTGTCCTCAAGACGCTAAACGATTTTATCATACTGGTCCTGCTCAACCAGGGAGGGGGAACGTTTTCCGATCCGGTTATGACCTACGTGGGGAGGGATTTTAGTGAACTGGTGCTAAACGATGTAGACCAGGACGGTAAACTGGATGTGGTGACAAGTCGCTGGGATCGATTAGCGGTTTTGCCGGGTAAAGGGGACGGAACGTTCGGTTTTTCCAGAAACTTTTCGGTGGACACGGGGGCCAACTCCGTGGCGGTAGCGGACTTTAATGGCGACAACAAACCGGACTTGATCACTGCCAGTTATGGAAACAAGTCTGTATCGATTCTCTACAGCTGCCCGACGGTGGTCAATACGCCACCCCAGCCGGTGGGGACCCCTAACCTGACGATTACCATAGGGGTTCCTTTCGCCTACACCGCAAACGCCTTCACGGATGCTGAGACCCCTAATAGCCTGACTTACGCCTTCACTACCAGCGGATCTCCCAGCGCGGTCCTTGGTCTGGAATTTGACCCCTCGACCCGGCGTATCAGCGGTACTCCGCAGAATGCGGGGGTGATGAGTGTGACGCTGACAGCCACGGATGCTGACGGCCTATCCGCCAGCACGACCTTTACTATCACTAGTCTTAGTCAAGCCTCAAACCTTTCCATTACTGGGGTGACGGCCGTGAGCTGCCAAACCCTCTCTGCCACCCAGCGGCAGGTGAGTTTCACGCCCCTTTATAGCGGGCTAAGCGGGGAGGCACTCAGCTTCTCGGTCGTCAATGAGTTATCGCCCACTAGTCAGGCTGCCCCCTACACCCTGCAACTATATACGGACAACCCAGTGATCACGCTGGTCGCCCAACAGGGGAAGCGCGAAGCTCGCTACGTCTACAATTGGCTGGCAGCTTGCACCAGTAGTAGTCAACCGACGGGGCTGTCCATCACGGGCGTGACGACGGTAAGCTGTCAGGTGGTAAGCGCCACCGAACGGCGCCTTAGCTTCATGCCCCAGTACAGTGGACAGACCTCGGAGCCGATCAGCTTCTCGGTCGCCAACGAGTTGTCGCCCACTACCCAGCCCGGCCCCTATACGTTACAGCTTTACATGGATAACCCGACCATTACGCTGGTCGCTCAGCAGGCCGCTCAGCAGGCAAGCTTCCGCTACAACTGGCTGGCTAGTTGTCCAGGCAGTAGTGGTAGCCGTCAGCGTATCGAGCCGCAACAGGTTCTGCAGGTGTCGGTGCTAGGCAATCCGGTTCGGGACGAGCACGTGTCCTTCGAGGTACAGGGGGCCAACGCTCAGCCGTTACAGCTCCGGCTGCTGACGCCCCAAGGGCAGGTCATTACGCAGCGACAGGTGTCTAGCCCACAGGCAATCGAGCGACATCAGCTCTCGATGGCTGGGCAACCAGGCGGTTTGTTCTTATTGCAGGTAAGCACACCCACGCAGAGCCGGGTTATCAAACTACTGAAAGCGAATTAGCTATCCGGCAGTGGCCAGCTATATTTGTTGCTAACGCGTCTAGCGGTTCACAATGAGCCGCTGGACGCTTGTCTTATTTAGTAGAATAGGTAGCTTGTCAACCCGGCAAAAGGGGTAAAGACTTAGTTCATCTTGCCGGGACGACTCGATGGCAATCATGGCACTCCGTACCGCTATTTTTTACCCATGCTATTTTATGTTCCTGCTTTTAGCCCAGCGTGTCTTATAGACCAGTAAAGGGACTTCAACAAGATCACGTATCAATCTCATGAAACGCTCCCCCCTGAGACGAGGAGAGTTTTGAATATTTATAATTCGGGCGTTATTAGTGATATAAATTAATCTGCTTTCGTATCATCTTAAATAGTGCAGTTGTGCAAAAAATAACTAATAGCCAAATACGTTTACTCGATTCGCTTTTAAAATCTGTATAGCTAATAGGTGGCTATTAGTCGCCAGCTTCAGATTTGACCAACGCTTTTGTTCGTCTTGGCTGACAGTTGACCTCCACAACAAACAAAACTTGGCCTTCACAACAAACCTCCCCACCGCTTTACTCCCCAATTTTGCCCCTGTATTTAAAACAGGAAACAATGACTAATCAAACTGTATTGGTGACCGGAGGGACTGGTTTCGTGGGCATTCACATAATTTTGAGGCTGCTCCAAAAGGGCTACACCGTCAAAACTACCGTGCGTTCGTTGGCTAAAAAAGAGGCTATCGTTCATGCCTTGAACGAATCCGGCATCGTCGATTTGGACAAATTGTCCTATGTGGAAGCCGACCTAACCGCCGATGAGGGTTGGGACGAAGCGGCCCGGGAATGCACGTATGTGTTGCATGTAGCCTCTCCCTTTCCATTAGTGCCGCCTGAAGACGAGAACGAACTCATCATACCGGCTCGTGATGGTTCGTTGAGGGTATTGAAAGCGGCCCGAAAAGCGGGCGTCAAACGGGTGGTGATGACTTCTTCGTTTGCTGCGATTGGCTACAGTATCGATCCCAACGGGCATACATTTACGGAGAACGACTGGACTGATGAAAACGCCCCGGTTCAAGCATACATCAAATCCAAAACGATAGCAGAAAAAGCGGCCTGGAATTTTATTCGGGATCAGGGAGAGGGGTTAGAACTGACGGTGATCAATCCGGTAGGTATTTTTGGGCCCATTATTGGCGGGATTTTTCCGGCTTCGTATGAGGGCGTGATTAAAGCACTCGTTGATGGTACGGTTACCGAAAGCCCTCAATTTACTTTTGGGGTGGTTGATGTACGCGATGTAGCCGACATTCACATCAAAGCGATGGTACTACCCGAAGCCAAAGGCCAACGCTTTCTGGCGACCTCAGATGGGGTGGTTAGTTTCTATGACGTGGCCCAGCTTATCATAAAAGAACGTACCCAAAAAGCCGGGATGATTGCTGAGTTGAAGCCTATTGATTCAACCTATTACATAAACATGTCGAATCAAAAAGCGAAAGATATGTTAGACTGGCACCCACGAAGCAAAGAAGAGGCTATTTTGGCTAGTCTGGACAGTGAAATTCCGGCGTAACTTTATGCGCTATTGTCAGACTTCAAAAAATGACTATCAATCAAATCCATTCCTGTCATTTAGGACCTGAACTTTCACCGGAGCAGTTTATTTCAGATCATTATTTTATGTTCCTGCTCAAGGGATCGATGAAAGCGTATGACGGCAAAAAACAGTATGGTATGCAATCGGGCGATTGCTTCATCGCTCGAAAAAATCATTTGATTCGCTATACCAAATTCAAGGAAGATGATCAGTTTGTCAAAATTATCATCACGTTGGATGAACCATTCTTGAAACGCTTTACCGAACGACATGCTTACCCGGTAGGCCCTTCAACCTACGGTGATTCGTTCCTGTTTGTCGACCCGAATCCATTCATTAAACAGTATATCCAATCGCTGGAGCCGTACTACTCCAGCGATTCAGAGCTAGACGAAACGTTTGCCGATATTAAACGGGAAGAACTTTTGCTGATTCTGTTAAGGTCACAACCTGAATTGGCGTCAATTTTTTTCAATTTTAGCGTCCCCCACAAAATTGATTTACAGGAGTACATGCAGCAAAATTTTCGGTTCAACATCAGTCTGGAGCGATTCGCCTTTCTGACCGGACGAAGCGTTTCATCGTTCAAACGGGATTTTAAAAAAACCTTTGGCATGACACCTGGAAGCTGGCTCATGAAAAAACGACTGGACGAAGCGTATTTTCAACTCAACAGCCAACACCAGAAACCAAGTACCGTCTATCTGGAAGTAGGCTTTGAAGACTTGTCTCATTTCTCATTTGTCTTTAAAAAGACCTTCGGAAAAACGCCTTCTGAAGTGGCGACAAGCAAGGCGTAAGGTGCCGATAAACTATAGTAACCCACTAATTGATAAGGCAATTTAAGGCAATTTGTCGACAGTGATTTTTCGTCAGTAGAGTTGCCAACAAACGTAGCGCGTGTTGGGCAATGTCAACGAAATTGTTTAGGCCTTCCAATTACAAATCTCCAACACGCGCTAAAACCGAATTTAAGCCAGTAATTACCGTTTGCTTCGTTCGGCAATTACTGTTTCGATCAAGGTTCGGTTCTGTTCACCCCACGTATTCATCTGGAGTAGAATTGGTAACAGCGTTTGGCCAACTTCGGTCAACGAATACTCCACCCTGGGTGGAAGCTGCGGATAAATTTTTTTGGCGATAACCCCAAATTCTTCCAGCTCCCGAAGTTGAAGATTCAATACTCGCTTGGTAGCTCCAGGTATAGCCCGCTGCAACTGGCTGGGTCGATTAATGCCTTCCACAATAGCAAATAATAAATTCGGTTTCCATTTTCCTCCCAACACCTCCCTAGTCATCATCAGGCCACATTCCAGCGGCAATGGAATTTTCTTTTCGTACATACTTATATCCTTTGTGCAAAAGTAATTCTAGTGTAGAAAACGGGCCATAGGGGACAAAATTTACCCCCTAGGAACATTTTTGCCCCTATTGGTTCCGGCTAGCTGTAGGGTGAATTTTGACCGAAAAAACACGATGAAACCGCAACAACCACCACTCCTGACGAGCTATACGATGGGAGCACTTACGCTTCCCAACCGAGTCGTCATGGCTGCCATGACCCGGGCCCGGGCTACCAATGCTGAATTAACGCCGACTCCACTGATGGCTACCTACTATGCTCAACGGGCCAGTGCCGGGCTGATTCTAACTGAGAGCGCATGGGTTAGCCAGCGAGCCGTTGGTTTTCTAAACATTCCCGGCATCTACTCACCCGAGCAGGTGTCGGGCTGGAAAACCGTAACCGAATCGGTTCATCAGGCTGGGGGACGAATTTTTCTCCAATTGGTCCACTCTGGAGCAGTATCTCATCCAGTTTATCTGAATGGCGAGCTACCGCTGGGCCCATCGGCGATCAATCCGAACGAGCAAGTGTATACCCCAACCGGATTTGAGGAAACGATGACACCTCAGGCCTACACCCTTGACCAGATCCGGGCCACCGTCGAAGAATTTACACTGGCGGCCCAGAACGCGCTGGCGGCTGGATTCGATGGGCTGGAATTACACGCCCAGTTGTTTACACTTTTACCCCAGTTCATGAGCCCGGCTACCAACCAACGAACAGACGACTATGGCGGCAGCATTGAAAACCGGTGTCGGCTGCTGTTCACCATTCTGGACGCCGTCCTTGAGGCATTTCCAAATCGACGAGTTGGCATCAAGTTTACGCCTGCCGCCTTCAATCGCGGAACCATCCAGCCTGATGAAAGCACCATACCTACGTTTGCCTACATACTGGACCGGCTTAATACCTATGAGCTGGCTTTCGTAGAAATCGTCGGACCGCGACTCGATCTGTCCGGCACACCACTGGCTGACTGGCAGGCTGATTTCTTTGGCTGGTTCCGGGCCCAATATAACGGTACGCTGATGGCCAATTTGGGCTTCGGTTTCGAGACGGGCAATCAACTCATCGCGTCCGGGAAAGCCGATCTGGTTTCGTTCGCGTTACCCTTCGTAGCTAATCCGGATCTGGTAGCACGGTATCGACACGGCTGGCCCCTGGCCACGGCCGATCCGGGTACGTTCTATGCTGGGAACGAACGGGGCTACACGGATTATACAACTTTCCAGGCGTAATGAATGAACCTACTGGCGTGACCAGTAGCGCTCAGCATCGGCAGTGGTCAGTTCCAGCGTTATACAAACACTGGTCGGCCGGGAGTCAAAAGCCAATTCTCCCCACATGAGAAGGACTGGCTTTTGCTATGCTACCTAGGCAGGCTGGGCAGTGGATGAGCTGTTGTCAGATGGGGTTGTAACGCTGTAGTTGCGTAATAATTCGGAGGGATTTACACCGTACTCTTTTTTGAACGCGACGGAAAAATGAGAAAGATTTTCAAAGCCGGTTTCTAAATAAACGTCTGATGGCTTTCTCTTTTTCTGGGCAATGAGAAAATAAGCCATTTCCAGCTTCTTTTTTTGCAGCCATCGTTCAGGGGTTGACCGAAAGATGACCGCGAAATCACGTTTGAACGCCGAAAGACTCCGGCCAGTCAGTTTCGCAAATTGGGCCAGGGGTACGTTATATGAAAAATGCCGGTTCATGTACGCTTCCAGGTCCAGCTTATGCGGTTCGCTGAAATCGAATAAAAAATTTTTCAGCGAAGCCTTACGTAATAATAACTCGATGGCCTCCATTGTTTTTATGTGCGCCAGGGCCGGGGTCAGTTTTTCGGGCTGCGCAAAGTAGGGCATTAGCGAATCGAAGTAGCTTTTCATAACCGGATCTACGTCCATGATCACATTCGTTTCGCCGACGTACGGACTGTCTGACACAACACCATAGTCTGCGCTGAATTTCTGTAGCGTTTTTTGATCCAAACAAATGCTGATGGAAGAAAACGTGTAGGCATTGCCCACCTTCTTCACCGCTTTCACCAACTGATTTTTCCGGATCAAGCCCAGTGTCCCTGCGGGATGTGAAACAATGCCCTGCTGCGAAAGCAGTTCTGAGCTTCCCGAAACAATCAGTACCAGCCAATGCTCGGATACAAAAGGATCATGCCCGAATTCATCTTTTGTACAGGCGTACAAAACGATATGTTGTTGAGATTGCTGTTGCATGCCCGTCGGGAATTAGCCTTTTGTTTGGCTCAAAATTACCTTTTGAAACAAGGTGTCTGGCAAAATTTTGCGCAGAAAAAGGATTGGTTTTGCGCCATATCCGCCGACATAGCGCGTTTTGGGTCGTTTCGCTTCAATGCCTTCTTTGATCAATTTTGCAATAACGATTGGTTCCGGGAGAGCCAGGTTCGTGGTGGCTTTCTGCGTGGAGGCCACCATGTCCTTGTAGGCAGTATGTCCTGAGACAGCGGTCATTTTTTCATTGGAAATGTCGGCCCACTCTGATTTTATACCACCCGGTTCAATGACAATGACGTCAATTCCGAACTGGTTTACTTCCATGCGTAAGCTGTCACTCAAGGCCTCCAGCGCAAACTTGCTGGCATGATACCAACCGGCTAGCGGAAAGGCAACTTTGCCGCCTATGGACGAAATATTTACAATTTTGCCCCATTTATTGGCCCGCATTGCTGGTAGAACCAATTGAGTCAACCGCATGGCACCAAACAGATTCACGTCGAGCTGATACCGTGCATCCTCAATGGATAGATCTTCTACGGCTCCACTCGAACCGAAGCCGGCATTATTAACCAGAATATCAATTGTTCCGGCTTCGTTGGTAATTTGTTTCACACAGTTAACGATGCTTTCCTCCAAGGTTACGTCCAATGCAATTGGCTTGATGCCGTAACTGCTGAGATCGTGCATTTTCTCGGTTCTGCGTGCCGCCCCGTAGACGTTGTACCCGTTCTGGGCGAGTAAAATAGCGGTTGCTTTTCCAATTCCTGCCGAAGCGCCTGTAACTAACACTGTCTTTGCCATAGTTGTAATTGTTTATGAGGCAAAATTAGATTACGTTCCTTGGCGCGGCTTTTCTGAGAAGTCCAAATCCGTTTTCTGAGAAGTCCAGGATATATTTTTTATGCTGATATAGGAGGGTTCCTTTTCCAAGTAAAGCAGGCGTCGAGGAAATCCTTATTTAGTTTGTCAACCTGTACCTTCTGAATTCGATCTCATTAAATGCTCGTTCTTGAAACGAAGTAACAGTATCTACTCTTAAACTGGGCCAATTTGAGCGCTTTAACGGCGTTAGACACAAGAGCCTGATACAACTCCCTCACCTAAAAATACGGTATATCAGGAGCTAAAGGTGCCAGATCAACTGAGTCTGTAGGCCAAAGCTGTAAGATTTTTTATAGTCGTACTCGACCTGAGTAGTATTGGCCAAGCGAGTGAACAAGTAACTAGCGGTGGGCTGGATCAATAAGGACAAGCCCGAATTGATTCGGTAGTCAACGCCAATGCCTACCGAGCCATTGATGTTGATGGGGGCAGCGGCATCGGTTTTGTTTTTGGTTAAAAACGTACCGGCTGACAAGTAAGGGGAGAAACGATGAATACTAGGCCGGTAATTGATAAAAGCCGGTAACTCAAAGGCTTGGGCATGAAAGGTTCTCTTTCCAGAATAGGTGATATTGGGATCGGATGGATCATTTACATGGGTGGAGATCCAGCTATAGCGTATGCCCACCGACGCATCCCACTTAGGCGTAAAGTGGTAATGAGCCGTTAAGCCCGCCGAAGAGTTAATCTGATTGGTTGAAATGGGAACGGTAATTCCAGCGCCAAGCAGCTTAGCGTTGTAGGAAAGGGTGCCATAATCGAACCAATAGGTTGGGGCTATTGATAAGTGCTTTTGAGCCAATAAACTGGTAGTGAAGAAACTAGACATAGCCAGCAAGAGCACTATGGGTTTCATACGCGTTTATACTGAGTTGTTTCCTCTATGTTAAAACCTGCTCTTCGATAGGTGAATGCTTCATTGTTTACGACACCTTCGCCATACAACTTGAGCGATGCAAAATAGGAAGTAATTGCGTAACCCTGATTTTAGTTTCGGTTCAACTTAATCGATGGCATACGGAATAGCTGACCACGGCTAGTGAGTTTATGCTTGTAAAAATTGATGGGCTGGCACGAGGGGTGAGTAGGCTGGCAAGCCAACACCTTTACCCTGGTAGCTAGCTCCACCTACCAATAAATCCATGTTACAAGCCATTGCCTATCAGCGTACCTCCTGGTTCTTCAAATCTTGTGAGGCTGTTCTAGCAACGACCGCTCTGCTAAATCTGCTTTTTATCCCTTTGCAGTTCTTTCCCTTATCATTATTAGAAAGATACGGCCCCTATCTTGCCTACTTCCTGATTGGGTTGATGGCAACAGCCCTGCTCAGCAGCTTGATCTATGTCTGGCTATGGCATCGACGAGAGCAAGCCAACACCAGTACTAGCCCGCTACAACATGCCTGGCTACAGGGGATCATTCGTTATTGGTTGGCTTTCTCAATCTCGACCTATGGCTTTGCCAAAATTTTAAAAACCCAGTTTCAAACACCAGACTTTTTTCTTGACACCCCCTTAAGCTCACTAAGTGGCATGAGCTTAACCTGGTACTACTATGGATACTCCTCCCCCTTGGCCGTCATCATTGGCCTGGTGCAAATCGGGGGAGCGGGTTTACTGCTCTACCGCCGGACAACCCTACTGGGCGTGCTGATTCTGCTGCCCGTGATGGTTAACATTGTGCTGATTAACCTCTTCTATCACATTGCGGCTGGCGCCTTTTTCAATTCCGTTGTCTATTCGTTAGCCTTAGTGTTTTTCCTTTTTCTCAACCGAGACCGACTCAAAGTCATCTTGGTTGATTTGGCGCATCAGCTTCCTGACATTGTCTCAAACCGTCGCTGGGTCAAGTACAGCCTGCGGCTACTGCCATTGGCTATTGCTTTTATTTCGTTAAAACTGCGTATTGACTCTCAGCCGGAAAATCAACTGCTGAAAGGCAGCTGGAAAGTGGAGAAACTAGTCCGCAACGGTCAACCTCAATCCGCTACAGCCTGGTTAACCGATTCTCGGGCCTGGAGCCGGATATATTTTGCGGGGCAGATGGGTTGTGCCTTTACTCCGAATCCCTATCGATTTGAATCATGGGAGGCTCGATCGGGCAGCTATGACTTTGATAGCTCACGAAATAGCCTACAGGTAGCTTTCTATTCCCATGACACGTTGCGTGCCGTTGTCAGTAATCGGACAACTGATGCGATGCGGTTACAGGGCGTTTTGGGTCCCGATACCCTGGATATACATTTATCCCGAATACAGCGCTAAAATACGGCCGATGCAATACCCACATTCGTGGAGGTTATCATTATAGATTTCTTCCTTTCGCTTATTAGCATAGAACGCTCCTACTTGATACGAAAGGGGTTTCATGTATATCTCAATCCGGGCGTTTAATAAGCCATTAACTATTTGTGCCATCCGCTCTTATTTTACACTCGTCTTCACTTGGGTGAAGGGCGGTAAATCTACACCACGGCGGCTTTTGAGTGGCGTCTTGGTTTTCCAGGGGTAGTTGAAGACCAACACATTTTGCGCATGACTAGCCAGCTTGATCGTGAAACCTACGGTGCTCCCATCCGCTGACCAGACCAGTCCGTTGCGCTCACCACTCAGCAGGAGCGGTAGCTGCTTGACGGCGTCCTGGTGCTTAACAAGCCAGACAACCTCAAGAACGGGCAGCGGCTGCATCGGCTCGGAGAAGTGGATGACAAAACGCGCCGTACTAGCGCTAATCGTCTGGTCGGCTAAGTTACAGGACTGAATAACCGGTTTTTGTAGCAAGGCTTTGAGTCCACCCAGTCGTTTGATGAAGGTTGGGTAGAGGTCTTGCAGGGTCTGGCCTGGCTTCCGGTGTTGGTAGAGCTCGGTGAGTGCGCCGTGAAACAGCGCGCTGGCATAAAAGCCCCGCGTTTCGTTTTGCAGCATCCAGTCAGTGCTCACCTGGGCGGCCACAGTGGGGAAATATCGTTGTAAAAACAGATCGTATACCGCCCAGGTCATATATTCGTTGAACGTCGCCAAGCTATCCGTCTCGTAGCCACTGCCCGTATCCCACTGGGCATTGGCAAAGTTGGCTACCACCAGCGCCCGGTGCACTTGGGTGAGTGGATTGACGAACGCGTGATCCAGTTCCGTAAAGAGCATATGGGTGCCCGATGCAATAGCTTCTTCGCTAGCGGTCTGCCCGGGGGTACCCGCTAGCAGAAACGTGGGCAGCGAACTAAAGTCGGTTCCCACGCCCGCCACCAGGCGATGACAATTCATGCGGCCTACCAGGGGGGACAAGACAGTGGCGTAGGCGGTAATCTCTGGGCGTTTCCCCAATTCGGTTTCCAGAAACTGGCGCATCTGCGGGTAATGTTGCGAAACCAGATAGGCATCAGCCAGCTCCCGATAATAGGGCAAGTGCTGGCGGTAAAACTGCCGGAAACCGGTCGTGTTGACGAAATCCTCGATTAGCGCCAGGTTGTCCTCGAAGGGGTTTAACCCCTTATTGGTCACTAGTGCAATCCGCCGAACCAGGTGACTGGCACTGTCGAAGGCAAAGCCGTAGGCATCCGTGCGGAAGCTGAGGTAATTCGCCCACTCCTGACGCGAGTAATTTACCTTCGCCAGGAGCGGATGACGGTAGTACGGATCAAAGTGCGCCCGCACCTGCCGGTAGTAACTTGATTGCTGGGCAACTTCCCAAGGATCCGTTTTACCGTACTCCGTCAGGGCCAGGATGATGTTGGCCAATTCATAGGTTTCTGACAACCGAACAGGCGAGTCCGATTGGGGGGCGGTCTGCCCCAGCAGCGGGGAGCCGGTAAAAAAAAGAAGCAACCAGAGAGCAGATAAGCGGATCATCAGTGGTAGGGTTTGGTTGACTTAGTTGGCTATACGAAAAAGCGGGCGGTGCAAGTCCGGAAGCTTTAGCCCTGTAGCGCCCGTTTGACGGCTTCTTTTTTGCCCCGGGAAATGGGCACTTGGTTGCCATCGGTCAGCACCAGGAAATCGCCGTACTCTTTTCGCCAGCTTCTGACGAATGCCTTGTTGACCAGGTGCGACTGGTGGCAACGCAGGAAGCCGTAGCCACTTAACAGCTCGTCGTATTCGTAGATGGGTTTGCTCACCAGTACGGTCGTGCCGTCGGCCAGTACGACCGTGGTGTAGTTGTTCGACGACTCGCAGCGCACAATCTCACTCACGCGCACAAAGCGGGTTTCCTGCGTGGTGGCCAGGGCAATCGTCTGGGTTTCACTACGGGACTGCGACTGCAACCACTGCATCAACTGCTCAACCTGCCCGCTCTGCGCTTTCAACCGATGTTGCCGGGCGGCTTTGGCCACGGCAGCCTGCAACTCCCTGATGTCGACAGGCTTTAATAAGTAATCGACCGCCGCCAGCCGCATCGCCTGAATGGCGTATTGATCGTAGGCGGTGACGAAAATAACCTCAAAATCGTAGGTGGCCAGGCTACGCAGCAGGGTAAAGCCATCCTGCTGCGGCATCTGGATATCCAGAAACAGCAACTCCGGCTGATGAGTGTGCAGGGCTGCTTTGCCCGCTTCCGCGTTGAGCGCCACCGCGCATACCTCGACCTGGGGGCAGTAGGCGCTTAGTAGGGCCTGCAGGTTGCGCAGGTTATAGGGTTCGTCGTCAATCAAAACTGCTTTCATGCCAGCCAATGGCTAAAGATGAGCGTTACCTCTGCCCCCACCGCCGGTTTGGTAAACGCCAGCGTAATGGGTTGCTCGGGGTTTAATTCGTTTAGGAGCCGGATGCGGTCACGGGTCAGGGCCAGGCCATAGCCGATCGTAGAGACGTGGTCAGGCATGCCGTTGCCGTTATCGGTAATACGGATACGTAGGGTATCCTCGACCGTGTCAATCCAGAGGGTAATCTGGCCCGCCCCCTGCAATAAGGCAACTCCGTGTTTCACCGCGTTTTCCAGCAGTGGCTGCCAGAGTAACGAGGGCAAACTGGTGGTGTAGACGTCCAGTTGGTCACTGACCCGGATGGTGTAGCGAAAGCCAAACCGCAGTTGTTCCAATTTCAGGTAGGTCTCCATTGTCTGCACCTCTTGTTGGAGCGAGGTTTCCTCCCGGTTACCGCCCGCCAGCGACTCGCGCATCAGCCGGGCAAAATCGGCTAGGTAGGCATTCGCCCCTTTTAGGTCCTGCTGGTTAACGAGGCCCTGAATCGAGCTGAGGGCGTTGAAAACAAAATGCGGGTTTAGCTGGGCATACAGCGCCCGCAGTTCGAGTTGGCGTTTTTCTTTGTTCATCGTCTCCTGCTGGGTTTTGGTCCGCTGTCGAACCAACAATAGAGCGACTATAATCAGGCCAATAACCAGGACCGTCACCCCCGCCATTGCCAGTCTAAACCAGATCGACTGGTACCAGGCCGGTTCTACCTGAAAGCGATACTCAGCGACGTGTTGGGGCTGGGCGGTATAGCGGATCTGCAGGCGATACCGGCCCGGGGCAAACCCCTTCAGCCAGATGAAGCCATTGTCATACTCGTTATCGGCCCACGAACGAACAAGCTGGTCGTCGCGCAGCAGCTGATACTGGAGTTGAGTCTTAGAGTAGATATCCGCGGTTAACTTGTACACCAGATTCGAATTGGTGGCCGCTAGCTTCAGCTCCGTCAGCGAGTAAGCAGGAGCCTGGTTATCTGTTCTTGATTTGACCCAGGGGTACTGCAGCTTTTGCAAAAACACGTCTAGATCGTCGGAGGTGTAGATGTTCGACACCGTGGGTCGGATTGGCTCCCAGGCGACCAGACTGGTAGCGATGATTGGCGTCTGCCCCTGCCGCCTGACGTCCACGACGACCATCCGGCCCAGCGGCGCCTTGTAACCACCCAGGTAAGCCATCTGTGGTAAAGTTGAGCTGTTGATCACGCTGGAATCAGTGAAGCGGGTGATTGCTCGCCAGGGCTCAAGTATCCGGCGGCCCGGATATTCTACTACGCGATACTGGTAGTCGGCAGCATTGCCTTGGTTCACCCCGTGCAGAAAGAACTGCGCACGGGCGGTGTCGAAGCTGGTTCGGGCAATCGATTCGGTCAGACGGGTCTCCTTGACAGTCGCATCTTTAGCGAATCGCTCAAAGAGGGGGCTCGTTGCCTGGCGAGTCCAGAACGAATTATTGAGTTTGGGAATGGCCAGGATCAACGCCACCGTCTGGGGTTTATTCAGCGCTTGGTCGGGATAGCTCTGGGAGTAGTCCCCCCAGTTGATCTGGGCATATAGGCTGAGGGGCCAACCCGCAAACAGAAGTAGCAAGAGTCGGATACGTTTCATCGAGCGGATGTTTATGGGACAAAGGTCAACCGCTACTGCGTACCGATTATGCCGCACTGTGAATATGGCACAGCTGAGTGTGAATTCAGCTTATTCCATAATGTAGCTCTTCAGCCAGCGTATTGCAATTTACTATTCGCTTCCTGGTGATTGAGCCTAGGACTCGCCCTCTTCTTATCTAGAACGCTAACCAACCGGTAATTAACCTAGGCAGACACCTTTGTTTCATTTAACGCTCATCCATGAGAGGAGTGAACGCGCATGTATCTGTTCAAACAATGGGCATTTCATTCTAGAAGTGATAACTGAGACCCGTACCCAAGGCAGAACTTACACCGGCCTCCTGAAGACTAGTCAGCCGCAAGCGCCCATCCACACTCCAGTGCTCGTCAAAGCGCCAGCCGTATTCGACCCCTAGGTGCCAGCCCGTGGTCAATCCACGTTGTATCCGCCGATCAATTGTATAACTGTCCCGACCAAGGGTAGTGGCCCCCCGGTAAAGGTCATCGCGTCGGTACCAGGCTGATAGGCCTCCGCCTACCCGTAAGGCGTGACGCGGGCTAGACAAGGCATCGACCAACACGCTCAGTTCCGTGGTAAACCGCTCGCGCTGATTAGCGCCTGGATCTATGGTGTTGAAGAGTTGATTAGCGGTTGTCACGCGCATGTATCCGGCTTCAGCGGCGATGATGATGCGGTCCTGGCCAAGATGCCTGGCCAGGCGGGCAACGTAACGAGGACCAACGTCGTCAGGCGCATCTAAGCTGGTCAGATCGACACCCAAGCGCGCTGAATACCGATGGAAGGGGCTTTGCGCTCGAAGTAGTCCCGAGAACAGTAAGCCAATGGCGAGTACGATAAATCGGTTCATAATGAGTTCTTGCGCTTTATTGACAATACCATTCCAGGGTGAGTGATCCAGTCGTTCCTGGTGCACCCGTTACCTGTAGTTCAATTTCCTCTCGGGAATAGAAATCCTGTCTTATCTGCCAATCGGTGTAGGTGCCCGCGGCTAAGGTATCCTGTAAGGCTGGGTAAGTTGGCCGCCCGGCCTGCACGTAAAACACCGTTACGAAGACCGGCTTGCTAATGGTGCCGCTCGCCCGTAGGGTTATAGAGCTAGGAAAGTTTTCGCGATTGGGTAGTCGAGAGCGGAGGGGGGCGGAAAAATTGTCGATGGATAGCCGCTGGTATGTGCGGTCCAATAGGGCCACTTCTTTACAGCTGATCAATCCAAACCATAGGCTGATAGCACAAAGGGGGGTAAGGCTTGGTCGTTTCATAGGTGAGTATGCTTTGAGTCTGGCCTCATTGGTTGGGGGGCGAATATACAACCTATTGCGGTTTGCGGTAGAAGTTGTACTTGTGCAGGTAGTTGTAAGTAAAGCAGTCTGGGGCAGGCTCTTGTAGGGAGTTCAGGCACGAGAACTTGTGGGGTCATTGACGGTTGTCCGTTAGGAAGCGATGAAGCTACTTACTACCTCTTTGGAAAGGGATCGCTCTAAACGAATTAGTACTTCTCCCATTGAATCTCCCTAAACGCGCCTCCACCAGCCGAAGGGATGGTTAAGACAGCTAACTAATCAGTCTACCCGATACGGCTTTATCGAGTAGGCGGGGGTGAACCGTAGTAGCGGATAGTAAACCCCAACCACAAAAGCAGTCGACAAGACCAGTACCGATAAGCAAGCTAACACCATGGCGCGCCAGTAAAGACCTGAAGCCAGATCAAACAGGTCCAGCAGCGGAAATTGCATCGTCAATAGGGAGGCCAGGCCCATCACGTACAGACTTACACTGCCGTACTCAACCAGCAAGTGAAGCCAGATACGAGGCAGACTGGCCCCGACCACGCGACGTAAACCAACCTCTTCCCGTCGTCGGTACAGTTCGGTTAACAGCGTGCCCAGCAAGCCAATCACGCAGAATAAACTACAGAAGACGGTGATGAACGCCTGCAGACTCCTCCACATTAGCAACTGGTGACGCCGGCCCTGTTTCTGGTCAGCCACTTTATCCAACCGGATATCGCTGGTGGTAGCCTGTTTCACCTGAGCAATCAGAACCGCTTCTTCAGCCGTGGTCAAGGGCGTCCTGCTCCGGAGCAACAGCCGCCAACTAGTGGCTGCATTACCGGAAGAGGTCAGCAAGAATAACTCATTATGAGCCCGCTCCAATTCGTCATTGGCTCCCCGGTAGGTAACCACGCCCACCACCTGGACAGCAAAGGGGGGCTGACTCAGTTGAATCCGCTGGCCCAGGGCTGGCTGGTTGGCAAATAGTCGTTGAGCCAGGGTGGTATTGATGACGGCGGGGGCAGGGGCCGTTTGAGTGTCAGCCTGAGCAAACCACCGCCCCCTGGGCACATCAAGGGCTAAGATGGCGGCATAGGCTGGGTCGACAAACCGCACGTTGGCGAATAGCTTCGTGGCCTGATGGGTCAGTTGATAGCTAATGGTATTGGTGCTGAAGGGGGTGTTAAAGGAGGACACACTGACCTGCTCGATGGTAGGGTGGGTCATCAAGTACTGCTTAACGGTTTCAACCTGGGCCGAATCAGCTGCGGACTCAGTTGCCGTCAGCGAAGCGGTGTATACCTTTTGAATTTGTTGGGTAGGGGTTTGTGAGTAGAGCTGAATCGAGTCAAGTAGCCAGGTAAAGGCGGCAAAGAGCACCAGATAGGTGAGCGCAATCTGTCCGACGAGCCATTTGGCGTTTCGTGTTTTAAGGCGAACGAAAGCGGCAATTTTCTGGACTTGTTTCATGACAGCTAGCGAACGGGGTTCAGATCATCCAAGTCCAAAAGCATTGGGAAGGCGTTGTCTACCTGACCTCTGCTCAGTTGCCTGACAGGAGCATGCCCCTCTGCTTGTCTGCCTGATAGTATTGTCTAAATAAACCCTCAACCACGAGACTGAGCGTTTGAAGAGATGAAAGCTATTGTCAAGCGGCCAGCCCTTTACTGTACTCCACAAACCCGCAACGCTAGTGGCTAGGTAAAGGTAGATATGAACCACCTGCCTTTTCAGAAATAGATAAGAGAGTGTTGCTATTAACTAAATGCTTAGTTAATATTGAACAACCCTTCTTCCCTCACTTAATCTGAAGCCAATATGAAATCATTACAAACGGCTTTCTTGCTCTTTTTTAGTTTAACCATCGGTTTGGCCCAATCTAAACAGGAATCACTTCCCAAACTGAAGCTGACTGGGGTGCTTACGGTGCACATCAAGTCGGTGCCTCAATCTAGAAACCTTCGCCTCAAGCTGGATACGTATCATAGCTTCCCTCAAGATGTGAGTTCTGTTCAGGATTCCATCTCAGTTGAGCGAAGCGAGATTTACGTGAAAAATCCATGTACAACGGTAGAGCGATCTTTTCTTTACATTGCTGATTCCACCTATACAATTGTGGGTGCTCCTGGCGACACAGTCCATCTTTTAATTCTAACCAAATACGGTGACGCTGCCCAACAACCATTGGTCGCCTTCGAGGGAAAAAATAAAGCCATTCAGCAGTATTATCAAACCAAGACCCGACTGCTGGGTGATCCTATACAAGACTGCATGAATGAGGGCGTACGAGCCGCTAATCTGATACCTTTTCAGAAAATGATAGATGAAACATACCAGAAACAGTACCAGTTCTGGGTAGATCATCAAAAAAAGTATACGTTGCCTGGTTGGTTTAGAACTTACGAAACAAATGCGCTGAACTATTCAGACGCCTGGCTTCGGGTGTATATGGTTTGGTACCAGACCGACTATCAAAAGAAAGAACAGGTGATTCCGGCTTCCTATTACGCCTTTAAAAGCCGAATCAAAGTGAAGAATGAGGCCGCGATATACCACTATGACTATCTGCGCTTTTTACGGGAACAACTTTTATGGCAGATGCGGGAATCCAAACAACTTCTTTCATGGCAAAGTCGGGTTGATTATACCAAAAAAGAACTAGGCGAAACTATAGGCTCTTTTGTTGAAATCTGGGAGCTAAGCCGATCGGCGAACGATCCAGTTTGGGTTGAGGAAAATTTTAAAAAACAATTTCCCACTCAATATCAATACTTAGTTGATTACATCAAACAACACGCCAGTAACAATAAGAAACTACTCCAATCAGGCGATAAAGCGCCCAATTTCGCCTTGGTCGATGCGAGTGATTCGCTCATCACGCTTAGTCAGTACAAAGGTCAGGTGGTTTTCTTAAGTTTTTGGTTCACGACCTGCGGGGCTTGCATTAAGGAAATGCCGTATGAGAACAAACTGGTTGAGCAGTTTAGGGATAAACCCGTCAAGATTGTCAGTATCTGTACTGGCACACCAGGGACGGCCACTAATCAACAATTGGTTAAGTGGAAAGCGGCCTCAAAACGGTTTGGTCTAAAGACAATTGATCTGTATGCGAATAGTGCCTGGACGAAAACGTTGAGTGAGAAATACCTTGTGAGCACGTATCCTCATTACGTGTTGATTGGAGCTGATGGAAACATTATTGAAAACTTCGCTGAGCGTCCCAGTCAAGGCATTGCCGCGAAGATTGAGAAAGCCTTGGCCATAGGGAGTAAGTAGCGCTTCGCGTCTTCTTTGGTGAAGCTTTGATGGGAGGCGGTTCAGGGCAGGGTTGTATAACAGTCGAGTGGCGCCTTGTCGTCAACTAAACCAGTCTGTAGTATCCAGGAGGTACTAATTTATGGTCACCACGTAGGGGTACGTGGCGGATTCTCTACCAGCAGTGGACCGTTCAGGATGTATTAATTACTGCGTCATCAAACGCCCCATTTGATGGGTTGACGCATGAACTACAGTCTCTGTCGGGAGCTAAAAAACAAGCAGGCCATACCACTCGGTACAGCCTGCCTGCTCCCATTCTTTTTCAACATCTCTGACTATCAGAGTCTACAAATAGACAACCCCGCCTACTGCTGGTGTTGCTTATGCCGGAGAAAATCCTGGTCACTAGACCCAATGACGTAAACTAAGGGTATAGACACCAAACTCTAACCGCTCCTGAGCATCGATCGATGACCAATCTACTTAGTCAGTATCAGATCACTTATTTCACCTTTGTCATTTAACGTCTGAATTTTAGGATCTCCCTTTTCGTCAACATAAATCCGCATTCTTGGCTTTCCCTGGGGATCAGACAAGAACAGACCCGAGCTGTTTGCCTTGGTTCTACCCAAAAACAAGCGACTCTTTGCCCCTTCTTTCTGAATTAATTCCTGAATCCTTGCCGTCCGTTCTTTTGTATCAGTAATCTTTTCCAATTCAGTAATCTTCTTGATTCGATCATCAATATCAGAGCCTACTGGAAACTGCTTGATGATGAGGCCCCGTTCAACGGAGGCCTTTCCATCAGCATAATACTCGTCGTTCAAAATCTGGATAACCTGATCATCTTTATAGTTGTCCATGGTGAAAGACATGCCCGAACTGATCGTCCCATCTTTCTCTTTCACCTGGTAGATTAAGCCACCACATTCGTCACCCTTGTCATTAAAGAAGATAAGTCCTGAGGGGCGTTCTCGTTTTGCCCATTCTTTCCCGTTCATTCGGCCCGGATGTTGGCGGTACTCATTGCTTAACACCATTCTGGGCAGGTTATCCTCGCCGACGACGGTGATTTTCTTGGCAATCAGTTCCTCTACAGTCAGGTGCTTTTCCTTATTACTGAATCCACTTAATAGTAAGGATATAATAAAGACGGTACTAACTAACGCATAGGCAATTAGCCAATTTACTTTTTGTTCTAACCGCATGGTTGGTCTTGGTCGACTCTCAATAAGTATGAAATAAGTGATTGAAACTGGACAACCTCAATGCGCTCAGTTGGTTTTCTTTGACGTTTCCAGCTCAATAGAATAGGCTTTTTGATCATACTTCATTAGTGACCCCGTTGCCGCATCGACAACCCAGCCAATCATACCGAATAAGTTGAGAATGCTGATGGTATTGAACTCTTTACTTATCTCAAATGTGCGGCTCTCGTGTCCGTCCAAAAGCATTGTTGCTGTTTTGTCATTTAGACTTCGCTTGACACTGACGTCAACAGGAGTACGACCTACGTCTAAGCCGTCGATTCTTACCTTGGCCCCGGAAGGCTGACTGTCAAAATGGATCGTGTCTTTAGTCCCCGTGAAGAGGGTGGCACAGCTCTGGAGTATCATTGTACTAACAATGGCAACAAGGACGAATACCTTACGGGAAGTAATGGTTTGGCTCATTCTATAGTCTTTAGTTTATCCCACTAATGTATAGCATTTTCGGTATGTTTCACTGCTACTATAGAATCTGTCACCTAGTAGGGTAGGTGACTTTAGACGGCTAACTCCTATACAGGCAGTGGATTTTACCGGCCAGTCTGGTTGACCACAAGAATGGCCATCAGGTATCCCTAAAGATAAGGGGTGACAAGCGTTGGAAGAGCTGAATGACGGTGCGCTCTGGCACGACAAACGAATGACCAACAAAAAGCCAAGAAGCATACCAACGCTTCTTAATCCATTCGAGTCTATAACCTGGTATGCGATCATTGTTCAGCTTATTACTCCTGATTGGCTGGGGCGTTGGCCCCAGTTGGGCTCAGCTTATCCAAGCCACTAAGGAAGAGTCCAGCCGCCACCGGCGCTTTCGGTTACACCAGGGGGTTGAATGCCAAATCGTCGATGGCAATCAATCGACAATTGTGCGGGGCAAGCTGGCCTGGATCGACTCTACTAGCTTCCGGCTCAAGCTGGTCCCGGGCCAGTATACCAGCATTCAACTGGGGCAGGTAGTGCGCATGCGCCATCGGCGCTATAGCCGGCAACGCCTAGCCGGTGGCGGAGCCGCCTCCAGTCTACTGAGTGGTAGCACTGTCCGTAGCCCAACCCTGGCCACCGTGCCCCTGGTAGCGGCCTCCGCCTTAACTGGCCTGGGTATTGCCTTAGCGAGTGAGAAAGCGTCTTTTCGGCGCCGAGACCCCTCCATCTATCAGGGGTGGCGTTTTAGGGCCTATCCATAACACGTCAGCACGTTAATCTAAGCTTATAGCATTCGTTGCTACTGGTACGCACATAGATGGATCGCTAATTAAGCGTTTGATAAGATCCTGCTACAACACATCTATTTTTCTACTGGACACAGTCAACTTGGTCAAACCAATTCAGGAAACGAGTAGGCAACCACTCAACTAAGAAATGGTAGCCATATTGGCCTAATCATCCACAAGTAGAAGATTAAACCGTTTGGGGATTGAGTACTTCAAATCAGCCCCACAACTCAAAATCTATCGCACCACGCCGCCACACGAACCGCGCCCGCTTAGTATGATCTGTCTATGCTATCCTCCGAAAAGAAGCTTTTTTGGGGTTAGTCCTCAGTCGGTAGCACACTCTCCTCAAACCAGTATCGACAGATCAAGTTAATCTTTTCGGCCATCGTTGGAAAGTCAATCTGTTTTCTCAAGAACGAATTGACGCCAGCCTCGTAACAGCCGTTGATTTCACGGGCCGAGGCTTCACTACTCATCATCACTACGGGAATGAGCTTGTAGAGGGAATCTGTCTTGAGAGCCAGCAAGGTTTGATGCCTATCTAAACCAGGCATGTGTCGATCCAGCAGGATGAGGTTCGGTTTGGGCTTTGAACAGGATAGTTTATCCAGCAAAGGCTGCCCCCCATCGAAGAGGGAGACCGAGTAAGCGGGCAGGTAATGGCGAAAGAGTTGCTGAAGCAGAAATCGGTAGTCTGCCTGGTCATCAACGACGTAAATTAGGTTGGTAGTGGTCATAGAAGACGACAGTTGGTATTAGCGTAAACCAGCTGGCATCTATTTGTCTAAATAAAATGTTTTCAAGTGAGGCAGCGGGGCCGCGAAACAGGCAAGACGCAATGCTGATCGGCAAAGAGACTTTGATCCCCTACTATGAAAAACCAGTGATTGTTGAGACCAAGAACTGTTGACGCTGCAGCTTCTCAGCAATTCGGTTCAGATGGCTAGTCAGCAGTTTGTCGTAATTCTGTTGCTTTGCGTTTAGATCGCCCGACGGCAAACCCGCTGATAAGTGCGTTTTTTCCTACAGAACCGCTTTGCAGCCATCAATCTGGTAATGAAATATAAACAGCGTCAGCTTATTACGCCGTCCATATAATAAAAATACAATATTGTGTAAAAATATATTTGTAGCGATGTTTTTATAAGGATTGAACTATTCGCGGATCCTCTAAGTAAGTTTCTTATATTAAGTGAATGTTATTATACAAAAAGGGGAAATTATTTTGGTCTTAATATCTGTCTATAAGTTGGAAAAGTATCAAAATTGTAATTTTTGAAGAAGTTATATTTTACCATAACATATGTCACTATTGGCATTAATATGCTTACCTTTATTTTAATCTACTTTTAATCTATTCCAAACCGCTTACACTAGAAATACACCTAAGAGCGTGTTTTGAAATCCATAAAGGCTGAGAGTCAGAGCATATTTGTGTCGACCA
>NZ_BAAHBP010000021.1:0-234927 GCF_054776615.1 Spirosoma pomorum | reverse complement strand
GCCAACATTCAGATTATGTTACAACGAATACAGCCATCAAGCCAAATCTAATTCCAAAACACGCTCTAAGCTATCCTGTTTGAAAAAGACATCCCTGTTTGTTGTTAAATGACGTACTTATTTTTATAGAATATCGCTACTGCAAGTAGGTTAGCTGGAGAAAATGCAGGTTTCTGAGCGATAAGAAGAATCCAGTATGAGAGTAATTCTACTAGTGCCCTGCAAACAATTTATTTGTTTAGGATCGGTAATTTAAGGCGGGGTCTTTCCTTTGAAGGAGACGTCCCAGACGTATGAAATAAAAGCCTATTCACGGTTGCCTAAAAACAAGCCTGAGGAATGAAGAACGTAGTCGCACTATTTTTTAGCCTGGTATTGCTTTCGAGTTGCACTACCGATAAAAAAATAGCTACTGAAAAGGCTTTTAAGTCTTCCGTTAAGCATGTGATCGTTTTAATTAAAAATGCGTCTCCTTATCCTGTTCAAGTTTTTACGGACGAAAATTACTATAACATAAACGATGCCGCTAGAATTTCAACCAGCCGAATTGATACGTTACAGCTACCAGTAAAGCCTTACGCGTACATCTATTACAGCCATAAAAATACGGAGTTGGATACGCTGCTCGTGGCTCAAGGTGATACAATTCGCCTGGAAGCTACTGCCCGTTCAATAACCGCCTTTGCTCCTCGAGACGATATACTTAAACGCAACGTACTGGCCAAGTTTTATAACTTTAAAGCGAAACAAACAAAGTCAGTTAATCGCATTGACTCCTTAAAAAGGTTGTTTTTCGAAGTAGACCGTAACTCAGCGCCCCTGGAAGGGATTAACGATTACCAAAGGTTTACTACGCATCCTGTATCTGTAAATCGAAAGGCTATTGCCACCAATAAAGCAGCGCTTAATCAACTGGTACACTGGCAGCTTGAGGATTTCAATAAATCAGCCAACTTTTTAAAAAGCCTAAAAAATGGAACATCAGAAGAGTTAGTGAATACGCTCCTTTATAAGGAGCAGGCTATACTTTTCGCTCGTCTACAGGAGTTATATGCAATTGCCCGCTCCGATAGTGCTCTACAGTTGCTTCGTTCTGCCAAGTTTATCAACAATGACCTGCTAAAGAACCCTTATGGAAAAACGTATATCTACACCTATCTGAATAACTCTGCTTTTACGGGCAAATCGGAGTTTTCCAGATCCAGGCAATACAAAGATTATAAAGTTGCCTATGACTCATCAAGCCGTTTTTTTAGTGATAGTTTAAGCAAATATGTCCGGTATTTAAGTTTGGTGGCTATGGTCAATTGGGGCGAGTCTTTCAGAGAGACAGAAAAACGTTTTGACTTATTCAAGAGTCAGTACAAGGACGCGAGACTGAATGCTATTCTAGAAGAGAAATACTTGTTCAGCGCCAAGAAATACAGCCAACTAAAAGACGACGTAAAATTGTACGATAACATCAATAATGTCCTTTCTCTGAAGGATATTATCCGTCAATCGAAAGGCAAACGAATCTACATCGATTTCTGGGCGAGCTGGTGCGCTCCCTGTAGAGCGACAATGCCTTCATCAAAAAAGTTGGCACAACTGACCAGACGTAAAAACGTTGTTATTCTATACCTGTCTCTTGATGGTGATTCAGATAAATGGAAAAGGGCTTCTTTGGCTGAAAATCTGGACGGGTATGAACACAACTATCGGGTGATAAACACTGCAGCCGCTAATTTTCTGAAAGAACTCAATATAAAAGCAATCCCAAGGTATTTATTGTTTGACCAGGCTGGAAGACTAGTTCACCAAGATGCTCCAGGACCAGGAAGTAAAGAGATCGTCAGTTTGTTGATAGGTGAGTGATAGGACTAGTCGAGAGTCTATTACCCTGTGGAGATAGATGAAATACGCAAGAGTAGGTAACCCTAAAATCGCCTGATACGGGCCGTATCAAGCGATTTTAGGGTTACCTACTAACCACTTACGAAAATAAGCAGTCAGTAAATCATAAAATGCGCTATGGCGCGAGCAAGATTTATTGTCAACAAGTAACTTTACGATAAACGCAAGTTACTACTCCCTCATGTCAAACAAGCCCCAACCAGCCCAGGCCCCTCAGTTACCTACCCGCGAGCGCACGCTTGCTCCCTCACAGCCAACGCCCACGCCCCAGGTGATACCAGCCGTTACGTACTAAAGGTTGAACTACGGCCTAGGGACGTACTTTTTCAAGGTGTAAGCTACGATGTTTTCGAATGGCTGGTGATGCTACCGCCAGCCATGCTAAAGCATTGAAAGGTCGAGTTGTTAACTACCTGGGGCGATGTACTATCGTCGATCACCGCTGAAGATACGAAGTGGGATTCACTACGTTATAGTCCGTATCGTCCCGGAAAATGCTGTTGAGTGAGCCCAGGTGCGCAGCGCCGATGAGTAGTAGCGCCCGTTTCGCTCCGGTTTTCAGCTGAGCGGTAACGATGTTGGAGTAGATTTTGTAATCTCTGTTTTTAAAAATAGAGATTAGCTCAGCGCCGATGTATTTAGGGTTGATAAAGGCCGTGTCCACCATCGCATCCGGATTTTTGAAGGTTCCGTTAATTACCTTGGCGGGCGTAATGTAACGCAACCGGTATATTTTGGAATAGGTCGCGGGCTGATTAATAAAAATCAGGTAATCTTTCAGCGACAACCTATCTCCCTGTAAGGCGTTCACTTTGTCAACGACCATGGCTCGTAGGGTCATTCCTTCTTCTTTGTATAAGTTGATGTTTTCGCCGTTGTCCAGAATGCCTTGCGAAGTGCCACCCGGCGCGTTAACGCAATGTACTTTGGTGAGACCAAGTTGTTTGGCCAGCCGGAAAGCCAGCTGATAGACCTCACTTCGGCCATCTTCAAGCCGTTCAAGTTGCAGTTTGTTCTGAACGTATAGATTATACAAACTATCGATTTGCGATTGCCTTTCGGGTAACACCTCCACCATGATCATGTCGGGTTGGTAGGGGAGAATTAGTTTCGCAAACGCGGCAAGCTCGCCTTGTTGACGCGGTAGTAAAACATCCGTGTTAGGGTTACTACTTTTATAGAGTTGGGCAAGGTGATCGGAACCCAACAGCATGATATCCGTCTTTTGTCCCTGTACTGAACAATGAAAAAACAAGGCAGCTACTCCCGTGAGAAGTATAGATTTTAGGTTCATTCGCGGGTAAAAAATATAGGAGGATGATGGGTTATGCTGGCTTGGCCAAGCAGCCCTACGCATCGCAAAAATAGAATAAAACTACCGCCAGCTCGTCCAATTTTGGCAGGCCGGCACGGGCAGTATACTCACCCAAGTTGACCGGTTGCTATGCATTCCAAAGATACGCGGGACAGGCTTCACAGCTATCTTTACCGATTTTGTAACAGACTCCAATTACACCGCTGATTCCTTCCTAAACCTTGACATACGTCCAGCGTATCTGAGCTACGGACTTATTTGTCGGTTACTATTAGACGACGACCATCGTCTGTAACCGGTTTTGCAATAGCATGGTCATCAGCAACTGGGTTTGGCAACTGGTACGGGCGGCCTGATATTGTTGCGCTAGTGCCTGTTTGTCCGCGTCGAAACCACCCAGTCGGCCCACGCTCACCCGTAATGTTTCCAGCCGGGCAATCATTGAGTGCTGCCGGGCCAGCTGTCGCTCGCCAGCGGCCAGGCGCTGGCGTAGCCAGTCTGTATCTGAAACACTACCTGCCAGCGGCCGGGTAAGAATTTGTTGCCATTGGGTCTGAAGTTGCTGGAGGAGGGGGGTAAAGCTGGTTCCGTCAAAAAGGCTGACGGGCAGGCTTATCCGGCTAGTATCATCGACGATACTTACCTCCCCCAGCAGCTTGCCCGACTCTCCCAGTCTGGTCACCATGTCCAGCCCGGTCTCCAACTGGTCCAGCCAGATCGAGAATGGGCGGTTTTCCCCCGCCGGATTTTGGATCGTTACCACAAATAGCATAGCCGTGCAGGGAAAAAATCTTAGTTGCTAGTTCAACCCGTAATCGCGGGTTATGATGTACGCTGTCGGGCGGTTGTGAGTTAACGGTGTCTACGTATGACCTACCTACGCCAAAGAGTAGGAGGGCGTTGAGTAGGGGCCGGTACTGGGCTGCTTTTGCCTACCGGGCGGACAGTTTTCTTAATAATGCTCGTTGTCAGTCGTTTATCTATATAAACTAATGCTTACTTTGTTAACGCTTACCCGGCTAAGTCGCTATAGATACTTATGGATATGCATTCATCCGAGCAGGGCTCTGGTACGTCGCCCAACCCTTGCTCCAGCGCTATTCTTGATGTATGGATCACGGAAAGCAACCTTTTTCGGGCTAACTACCAAACGCTTTCTGGTTATTTAACCCGGCGCACTAAGCCAATTCCTTCGTTACCAGCGCGTGACCTGCCTCCGTCTTTAGCCAGCGCGCTGGGTCAACTGCTTGATCGCATGGAGTCCGAGCTTGTCAGTCTACTACGGGATCTGGATTCCGCAGGCCCGAACGCTCATCCCGTGAACAGCCAACTAGCTACTCATACCCGTCGACTGCATCAGCTCAATCAGCAGGCCCAGTTGTTAATAAATCAGTTAGCGGGGCTAAACTAGGCTAAACACAGATGGATCAATTGGGTATTTTCCTTTTCAAAAAAACCGTTTCCCATGAACCCAGATTTCAACGCTCTTTTTGAGCAGTACGTCTACGCAGTGGCCAGTGAGGTAATCGGTGAAGCCACCCCGGCCGAGCAAACGGCGCTAATCGGTTTGTTGTTGCGCGCTGATGTCGAGCGGCCAGTGCGGACAGGCTCAACAGTAGCCCCTAAGCAGACCCGACGGCGGTCTACTTATGTTGTGCTCCATCAAGTTCGGCGGGAACTGCTCGAGTTGTCGCTCTCGAAGAATGAACAGCAGATCAACCAGACGCTGGCTTCCATTAGTCAGCTCGAAGACCTGATAACGTATACCAAGCATACCTTGCAAAACGAAGAACTTCGGTGTTCTATCGTTGGGGGGCATCAACGCGCGCTTGCTATATATGATCGGCACCTAGCCCGGCTTCAGGCGTTCAACCATCGGCTTTCTTTATCGCTCTGTCAGCTCGCGTGACGCCAGGGGGGATTTGGGCTGCATTGGTCGTGCCGCGAGCGAACCTGTTGGCTGGTTCGCTCCTACGGAATCGGCTGGCTGTAGCAACGGTACGGTGCTAGACTTTTCGGCCTAGCCACAGCCCGCAAATGACCAGACCGGTGCCTGAAAGCGTGTAGAGGGTAATGGGCTCATCTAATAACAGATAAGCGTAGATAAAACCGAAAATAGGGCAAAGAAATAACCAGAGCGAAGCCCGGATGGGGTCCAGCCGTACCAGGAAAAACCAGAGCTGAAGGGCGGCTACCGATACGGGAATAATCAGCCAGAAAACGGATAGCCAGAAGCGAGTGTCGTACTGCGCTGAGGTGAAATCGGCAAACGTAAGCGTAAAGGGGAGGAGTAACAGGCCACCGAGTAGGACCTGCCAGCCGTTAATGGCTAACGTCGGCAACTGCCAGTCGACCCGGGCGTAATACACTGTGGCAGCCGACACGGAAATCATCCCGCCCAGCAGAATTAGTAAACCTTCCAGTGTGGCGTAACTCGTCTGCAACAGCGGGTAGGTGGCGATACCGACACCGGTTAGCCCCAAGAGCAATCCGCCCAGCTCTGTCCAGCGCGGCATCCGGCGCAGCCACAAAGCCGACAGCAACGTAATAAACAGCGGGTTAGTGGCGGTCGATAGACTACCAATCCCGGCGGACACCTGTTTCAGTGCCAGCACAAATGTTCCCAGGTAGATCGTCGTGTTGAGGAGGGCGAATAGCGTTAGCTGACCCCACTGTTTGCCTCTGGGCCAGGCATTTTTAGTGCGTTGAATACCATAAACAAACAGTAGCATACCGATACCGGCAATAAAAAAACGCGTATTCGCCAGAATAAGGGGATGAACCGACTGCACACCGTACTTCGTTGCAACGGAGGCTGAGGCCCAAAGAGCCGCGTAAAGAAGACCGGCTGGTATAATAACAGAATTCGATTGCTTCATTTTTCTATTGTCCCAATCATCCGAGGAGGAGCGCTAGTCGAGCATCAGTATGCATTACTACGTGCTTGACTAAGGAAAACAACGTACCGGTTTGAACAGTCCTTTCGGTGAGTAACGTACGAACGGATCGCATGAACCCGGTGGAATGAATGGGCAGTAAAGATAGAGTACGGTCGTACAAACACGGCAACAAAATGGTGATCAACGATTCGTTTGGGGGTAGATTCCTGGCCTGAGAGGCTTCTTTGAGAAGTTTCCACCAATTCGTTTTGCGCTTCATGAAATTTCTCGCTTCCTGCCTGCTTCTGTTTTTTGCCTTGGTTAATACTGTATTGGGGCAATCAAAAGAGGATTGGTTACCCCTGTTCAATGGTAAAGATCTGACTGGCTGGGACGTCAAAATTGCGGGCTACCCGCTCAACGACAACGTAGGTAATACGTTTCGGGTGGAAGATGGCATGTTACGTATTGCTTATGATCAGTACAAAACGTTCGACGGAAGATACGGGCACCTTTATTACAACAAGCCATTTTCGCACTACATCCTGCGTTTTACGTACCGATTTCAGGGAAATCAGGTGCCAGGTGGCGACTCCTGGAACGTACGTAATAGTGGCGTCATGATCCATTCTCAATCGGCGCAGAGTATGGGCCTGAAACAGGCATTTCCTGTATCGCTGGAAGTACAGACGCTCGGCGGTTTAGGAACGGGACCGCGCGCAACGGCCAATCTATGTACGCCCGGCACACAAGTGTACATGGAAGGGAAACTCAACACGGCTCACTGCATCGATTCGGAGTCGAAGACGTATGACGGCGATCAATGGGTAACGGTTGAGGTTGTTGTGCTGGGCGACTCGATCCGGCACGTCATCGACGGAAAAACGGTGCTGGCTTACGAAAAGGCTCAGATTGGGGGTGGATACGTCAGCCAGGATTATGACTGGGCTAAAGGACAGGTCGCTAATCCTGACTACTGGATCAAGAAAGACGGGACTCCGTTACGCGAGGGCTACATCGCTTTGCAAAGCGAAAGCCACGCGATTGATTTCAAAAACGTCGAGCTGCTCAACCTGAAAGGCTGCATGGACCCGAAGGCGCTCAACTATAAGAAATATTACGTCGAGGCCGATCAGGCACAATGCCAGTACAAACGCTGACGTAAGGATTACTAAGAGACCACCTTATGCGGTCCACCCTACGCGGGCCAGGCATTCAGCAGGCGACGTAAAAGAATGATTTCGCCCACGTGATAGGCTGTGTGATCGGCAATGAGCAGGGCCTCTCGTAACAGGTTCTGCCCGTCGCCGTGGGCGAACGGTTCGTATAAATCCCGTTCCGGATCGTTCAGCAAAGCCACGAACGCATCCCGGTCAGCTCGAATCTGAGCTACGGACTTGTCCCAGGCAGCATCGTCGGCGGGGACGGCTTCTCTCGGCCAGTAGCCATCCGGCCAGGAGGGAGATTCGTAGCTGGGGTCTTGCGAAAACTCCAGAATATCTTCCTGCGCAATCCGGATATGGTCAACCAATTGCCAAATGCTGTAGGGCAGATTGTCCGGTTTTACTCCTCGCAAGTCAGCAGGGAGATTTTTAATCGCGTCGTCGAACGACTGGTGGGCCTGGCTGCCAGTCAATAAGGCAATCAGTTGCTTGCGAACGGCCGCTGTGGCATCGGCGACGGAAAAAGGAGCATTCATCCGGTTTTGGGAGTAGGTGGTACGGATAAGGACCATTTGACGGTTGTTTTTGTTCGATTGACTCGTAAAATCTGACGCTGGCAGCAGCCGGAAGGTGATTCCGCTGGTTATGTTCCCATGAAAGCAATTGTCATCACCGAGTCGGGCGCGAGCCACGTGTTACAATGTCAGGACAAGCCCAACCCCGAACTCCAGCCCGGTCAGGTGCTGATTCGCGTTCGGGCGGCAGGGGTGAATCGAAGCGACGTTATGCTGCGGCAAGGTGGATACGGTGTCGATCCTGCTGGGCAGATACCAGGGCTGGAAGTAGCCGGAACGGTAGAATACGCCGGTGCCAATGCCAGTCGCTGGAAAGCGGGCGATCGCGTGTGCGCCCTCATCAAAGAAGGTGGTTATGCCGAGTTAGTGGCTGTCGATGAACGGCACTGTCTGCCCATTCCGGATACTATGTCCTTTGTTGAAGCGGCCTCATTGCCGGAAACTGTCCTGACGGTCTGGTCGACGGTGTTTCAACTGGCGCGGCTGCAACCCGGCGAAAAGTTTCTGGTCCATGGCGGTAGTAGTGGCATTGGCGTAACCGCTATTCAACTGGCAAAAGCGTTTGGTTCGCTCGTTTATGCGACCGCTGGCACCGACGAAAAATGTCAGTTTTGTGAGGAACTGGGCGCAGAGAAGTGTATCAACTACAAAACTGACGATTTTGAAGCCGTACTGAAGGAGGCTGGTATTGACGTCATCCTGGATATGGTTGGCGGGGAGTACCTTCCTAAGAACGTACGACTGTTGAATACCGACGGCCGCCTGACCTATATCAACTCAATGCAGGGAGCCAAAGCGCAGCTACACATTCCAACGCTGATGCAGAAACGATTAACTATCACGGGTAGTACGCTAAAACCCCGAAGCGATGAGTTCAAAGCTTCGCTGACGGCTGGAGTGGAACAACGCGTGTGGCCCCTGCTTACCGACGGTCGATTGAAGCCCATCATTTACCGAACATTTCCACTAACGGAAGCGGCCAAGGCGCAGGAGTTGATGGAAAGCAGCGAGCACATTGGAAAGATCATTCTGACGGTTTGAGAAATCTGTGTTTAGACCATTTCCAATATTCACACCCGGAAAAACAAAGCCATCAATCCGTTGGTTGAAGACACAACGAAGCAAACGGCTTTGCTCAAACGTATTATTCATTAATAACTCTCGTTATGGCTTTAAAACCCAACATTGGTCTTTCCGAAGACGTACTGAAGAAGGACAACGACCTGTTAAATGCCTTTTTAGCTGATCTTCACGTACTATATATCAAGACTCGCAAATTCCACTGGGATGTAGCCGGGCCAAGCTTTAAGGAATACCACGAATTCTTTGAGGAACAGTATACAGCGCTTGAAGAAGAAATTGACCTGGTGGCCGAACGCGTTCGGCAGCTTGGCGGTCGTCCGGTAGCGACGATGAAAGACTTTCTGGCCGAGGCCAGCCTGAAGGAAGATCACGACGGGCACATTGACACGCCCGAAATGTTCAAGCGTCTGCTGGCTGACCATGAGCAAATCATCCGCGAACTGCGCGAAGACGTAGAGACTACGGACGAAAAACTCAACGACGCCGGTACGGCTGACTTCCTGACGGGTCTGATGGAAGAGCACGAAAAACACGCTTGGATGCTGCGGAAGTACCTCTCGTAGGCTTCTTACTAATCCGCAAAGTGAAAAACGTCGCCTGGCAACTTGCCAGGCGACGTTTGCTTTTGGTGCATTGTATGGTGTTTTTGGGTAGTTTGCAGCGCACGTTTACCACGCTCCCCACAAACGAATGCCCAAATCGCTTTCGCTCCGTGCCGGTCTCGGCAGTGTTCTGTTCTGGTCGGTTATCTCAGCGGCCTTCATCGGACCCGGTTCTGTTACGTCCTGCGCCATTGCTGGGTCGCAGTACGGTCTTCAACTCTTATGGGTACTGACATTCGCTACGCTGGGGACCGTTTGGTTGCAGGAAGCCGCGGCCCGGATCACCATCGCTACCGGACAGGATCTGGGGCAGGTGATCACGCAGACGTACACCGGGCAACGAGGGAAAGTGGTTGCCTGGTCGTTATTCGGGGCTATTTTTCTCGGCTGTGCTGCTTATCAGGCGGGCAATATTCTGGGAGCCGTAGCGGGCCTAGCGTTATTAACCGGATTGTCCGCACCGACGCTAACCGTTGGGCTCGGCGTTCTCTGTGCGGCTCTGTTGTGGATTGGATCAACGCAGGGGCTGGCCAATATGCTCGGTCTGGTCGTCTTTGCCATGGGAGCTGCCTTCGTGTACGTGGCTTTCGGTACGCCCGTTACGCTGCCCGAACTGACCAAAGCGCTCATCGTACCCGGTCTTCCATCCGGATCGCTTTTGCTGATCAACGGGCTCATTGGTACGACCATTGTGCCCTACAATCTGTTTTTCGGGTCGAGTATCGTACCGGGGCAGAGTCTGAGCGAAATGCGGCTGGGAATCTGGGTGGCGGTCGTGCTGGGAGGAATTATTTCCGTCGTGCTGCTGCTGGCGGGATTGCTCATTCCGAACGATTTTTCGTACGTCCACATGGCTGATGTATTGAGCCAGCGGCTGGGTGCCTGGGCGGGGTCGTTGTTTGCGTTTGGGTTGTTTGCCGCCGGATTTGCGTCGTCGCTGACGGCCCCGCTGGCTGCGGCCATAACGGGGAGCAGTCTGCTGGGCATTCAAAAAAACACCACCGCGTATCGCGCTATCTGGATGGTGGTGCTGGCCACCGGACTCGTGTTTGGCCTACTGAACATAACCCCCATTCCTGTCATCGTGGCCGTACAGGCCATTAACGGCATCCTACTTCCGTTCGTCACTATCTTTCTATTCATTGCCGTTAACAACCGATCTTTATTGGGTAACTACTGTAATTCCACCGCGCAGAATCTGGCCATGGGGCTGGTGGTACTCGTTACGGCCTTACTGGGTGGCTGGAATGTCTGGCTGGCGTTCCAGTAGGGCCGCATACTCAGATGCTTTTCCTTGGGAATTGCCATTGCCTATCTTTGTTACGAATACGCACCAACGCTAACGAACTGACAATGAAACGATTTTTACGCTTTTCGCCGATTGTTGCTTTAGGTATTGTCGCTACACTCGTTAGTAACTGCACTCCTAAAGTCACCGCCTATCAGCTCAAGCCTGTCTCCGGGAACGTAGCCCTGATCGACGGACGCTCGGTTACCCGGGTCGACCAGAACGGGATTGGCATCGTCGCGTCGTTCGAGCGGGAAGACGAGGAATTCGTTACGCTGGACGTGGAGATCAAGAATCTCTCTCAAGCTTCGATTGATGTAAATCCGGCTGATTTTCAGTTTACGGCCCTGGATAGTCGTCAGGATACGTTATCTGACCCGCGAAATACGGCGCTGGCGCTGACTCGTTCGGCGGCCGATCCGGCTTACGAAGCAGGGCGTCTGGTCAACAAGCGGAAGCAGGAGGAGAAGCGACTGAAGCGGGCTAAAATCATCAATACGGTCCTGATGGTAGCGACGATTGCGTCCGACGTTTCCAGCTCCAGTCGGAGTCGTTCCTACGGTGAATACGCCAGTAACCGCCTGAGTCATGGTGTCGCCTACGAAGGTATTGCCATCAAGCGGGCTGTCGACCATAGTACGTTCGCCAACCGGATGCAGCGGTACGATTATGAGGAATACCGCTGGCGTGAACTGGCGTTACGTCAGCACACACTGGCTCCCGGCGAAACGGTACGGGG
Source organism: Spirosoma pomorum (assembly GCF_054776615.1). NCBI lineage: Bacteria > Pseudomonadati > Bacteroidota > Cytophagia > Cytophagales > Cytophagaceae > Spirosoma > Spirosoma pomorum. The sequence continues at coordinate 223,387 of NZ_BAAHBP010000021.1, read as the reverse complement.
CTTAGTATATCTTACCAAAGTGCCCGATGCCCGTTTTCTGGCCATTACGTACACGATACCGGAACAGGCCACTGTCCCTTTGATTTTTGAGCAGGAATTAGTGAAGCAGCGGAAGAAACGTCGATAAGCTTACTCACCAGTCTTCGTTCTCGTCGGCCAGCGCCTGTTTGGCCCGTTGTAATTCGAGCAGCGTTTTTTGCTTTCCCAGCGTCCGCGCCAAGTTGATACCCTTGTCGTAGAGGGCATTCGCCTTTTCGTGCTCACCCAGATTGGCGTAGAGCGCGGCTGCGTGGTAATAGGTCGGTAAGTAATCCGGGTGATTCGTCAGCAGCTCGTCAAAATAGGGCTGGGCCTGGGCGGGCTGGTCGGTCATGTATTCCACGGCCAGCGCGTAGTGGTTAAACGGATCGCCCGAGTCTTCCTGGACAAATCGAATTAATTGTTGGATGCGTTCGTTATTCATTCAGCTAAAAAAATAGTATGCATGCATACTTTCTTTGGCGACAGTTTGTACTTTTACGGCGTAAAGTTGGTCGTAACAAACCAATTTCCGCGAACTAAAACCACATAGCCGATGAAAATTTTAGTGTGTGTGACGAGTGTGCCCGACACCACCACCAAGATTACGTTTACGGACAATAACACCAAGTTGAATAAAGCGGGTGTTACGTTCATTACGGGTCCTTACGACGATTATGCGTTAGCGCGGGCTGTTGAACTAAAAGAAAAAACCGGTGCTACGATTACCGTCCTGAATGTGGGCGAAGCCGATGCCGAACCCGTCATCCGGAAGTGTCTGGCCATTGGGGCTGACGATGCCATCCGGGTCAATGCCGAACCAACCGATGCTTATTTTGTCGCGGAGCAGATTGCTGCGCTTGCGAAAGAAACCACCTACGATCTGGTCCTGATGGGCCGGGAGTCCATTGATTATAATGGAGGACAGGTGCACGGCATTGTGGGCGAGATGCTGGGTGTACCGTCGATCTCACCCGTTATGACACTTGACCTGGACGGCAATACCGCCAAGATTACCCGTGAGATCGAAGGCGGTAAGGAAGAACTGGAGGCCAAACTACCGCTGGTGCTGGGATGCCAGGAGCCTATTGCCGAGTGGAAAATTCCGAATATGCGGGGGATTATGTCGGCCCGGACTAAACCGCTCAAGGTGGTAGAGCCCGTTGGCACGGATAAGCTTACAACCGTTGCCAGTTATGAACTGCCCGCGCCACGGGGTGCCGTTAAGATGATCAAGGCAGAAGAAGCCGAAACGCTCATCCAGCTCCTCCATACCGAAGCGAAAGTTATCTAATCCCCACGTTTTCCCATTTTAAACATTCAGACGTATGTCCGTTCTCATATTTGCCGAATTAGACGAAGGCAAGCTCAAAAAATCGTCACAGGAAGCTATTTTTTACGGAGCGAAAGTCGCCGAAATGCTGGGTACGTCGGCCACCGCCATTGTGGCCGGTGCCGCCGATGACAGCGAACTCGCTACCGCTGGCCGCTTTGGTGCCACGAAGGTGCTACACGCAGCCGACAGCAAGCTGAACGAGCCTAATGGTATGGCCTACGCTACCGTAGTAGCCGCAGCCGCGCAGCAGGAAGGTAGCAAAGTAATCGTACTGGCCAAATCATCGCTGGCCGATGCCATGACCGCCCGACTGGCCGGTAAACTCAAGGCCGGTTTAGCGGCTAACGTAATTGAGCTGCCTGACTTATCGAGCGGCTTCCGGGTGAAAAGTAGTATTTACACCGGCAAAGCGTTCGCGTACAATGAATTGAAAGCCGATGTGAAGATTGTGGCAATCAAGAAAAATACGATCACGCCCGAAGAAACGGAGGCAACGGCATCGGTCGAAAACTTTGCCCCTTCGCTGAACGACGGTGATTTTGCAATCTCCGTAAAAAGTACCGAAAAATCATCCGGCGATATTCTCCTGCCCGAAGCGGATCTGGTTGTTTCGGCGGGTCGCGGTTTAAAAGGACCGGAAAACTGGGGCGCGGTCGAAGATCTGGCTAAAGCCCTGCACGCAGCAACCGCTTGCTCGAAACCCGTGTCTGATCTGGACTGGCGCCCTCATTCTGAACACGTTGGCCAGACTGGCTTGAAAATCAGCCCAAATCTGTACATAGCCTGTGGTATTTCCGGTGCTATTCAACATCTGGCGGGCGTAAACTCCTCGAAGGTAATTGTTGTTATCAACAAGGACCCTGACGCGCCATTTTTCAAGTCGGCGGACTACGGCATCGTTGGCGACGTGTTCGACGTATTGCCCCGGTTGACGAAGGCGGTGCAGGCCCTTTGAGGTTGATTCGTTTGGGAGTTTGCTTATTGGTTGATAAAACAGGCAGCCTGACGAACAATCAAACTCCCAAACCGTTAAATTTGCGCTGTGGATAAGATTAAACTAGAGATATTGGGCCTTTCCCCCAGTCAATCGCAATCCGGCTCGTTCGCGCTGGTACTGGGTGAAGAATACGGTAATCGGCGGTTACCGATCATTATTGGCATGTTTGAGGCTCAGGCCATTGCCATTGAAATCGAAAAAATTGTTCCAAACCGCCCCATGACGCATGATCTGTTTAAGCAGTTTGCTGAACAGTTCAAATTCACGGTCCGGGAGATTATTATCTCTGAATTGCGGGAAGGCATTTTCTTCGCTAAGATCGTTTGCTTCGACGGCGTTCGGGAAAGCAACATCGATGCGCGCCCATCGGACGCCATTGCTATTGGTATCCGCTTCGACGTACCGATCTACACGAACGAGTCCATCCTGTCGGAAGCTGGTATTACGGCCAGCGGCAGTGAAGAGGAAGACGAGCAGGAGGAACTGGTTAAATCCTCGAATCGCCCGTCAACTCGCTCGTTCGGTGATCAGTTGAAGAATGCTTCTGCCGAAGAGCTACAACGGATGCTCGACGACGCGCTGGGCAACGAAGAGTACGAGCGGGCCGCCAAAATCCGTGACGAAATGAGCAAGCGTAACTAGTTTGTATATACATTCTTTCTTCAGTCCCCGCAACGACCGATCGTTGCGGGGACTGCTTGTGTCAGCGGGTTAGAGGGGTGCTTTCAACAAAACATAATCCTATAATCAGCAATAAAAAAGTGAGCGTTTGTGTTATCTTAGTGTGAGACAAACCGGAACCATACGTATGTGTGTAGCCAGACCTGTCCTGGCCTTCTTATTAGTTGCATTCGCTACTGCTTTTACGTTTCCTGCTGGTGAACAGGAGATTCCCCGCCCGTCCAAGTTCGTTGAAATCGATTACGGTACGATCGATACGTACGCTCGTAATACACCCGAATCGGCTACTCGGAATCTGCGTACGCTGAGCGCTTACCTGACGTCGCCCGCCCGTACTGATCTTGCTAAAGCCCGCTCGGTGTATACCTGGATTACGTCGCACATCAGCTACGACATGACGGCTTACAGCGGTCGGCGTTACTCGTCCGAGCTGGAATATACCAATCGGGTGCTGAGCAATCGCAAAGCCGTCTGTACTGGCTTTGCGCTGTTGTACAAACTGCTGCTGAAAGAGGCTGGGATTGAGGTCGCTAACATCAAAGGCTACTCCCGCACCAACGATAGCGAAGCGGGGCGGCCGATCCGGCAGATGGACCACGAGTGGAACGCCGTTAAACTTGATGGTGACTGGTATCTGGTCGATATTGCCTGGGCGCAGACAACAGCGAAACCAGGTCCATCGGGAACAGTACAGCCCAACGATTTTTACTTCCTGACGGAGCCGACGGCCTTTGTGGTCAATCATTTTCCGCTGGAATCTAACTGGCAGTTGCTTAATAAACCGTTTACAAAGGCGCAGTTCGATCAGTTTCCTAAAGTATACGACGCGTACTTTCGATTGGGCTTTAATCCGAGTTTTCCCCAAACCGGCTTATTGGAGGCCGATGATGATCTCTCTTTAACGTTGAAGAATGAAGGAGATGTCGAGTTTATGTGTTCGGTCAGTAGCGTCGGCGGATCGAGAGCAACCAATGTGCCAGTCCAGGTACAACGTACGGGCGACGCTTATCGGCTGACCTTACCGACGGTTCCAAGAGGAAATAACACGCTTTACGTTTTCGCCAAACGGCAGGGACCCCGTTCCGAACGGATCAAATCATTTGAAGGGATTGCCGCCTTCACAGTGACTAAATAAAGCTGCCCGAGGCCACGTATATACGCAAAAAGCTGCTGCGATGATTCGCAGCAGCTTTTTGCTTTAAGGTAGGCGTCAACTAATTCACCCGCAGTTTCTGACCAGGCCGTAGTCTGGACCGGGACGAAATATGGTTCTTACGCGTCAGGGCTGACACCGACATGCCATAGCGGCTGGCGATAGAACTGAGCGTTTCGCCGGAGCGAACCCGGTGCAATACCGTACGTTTGAGACGAGGGCGGGAGCCGCCGTCCGACGAGGAACGGCCACCACGCAGGTAATCCCAGACGTTGCTGGTTAGCAGGAAATGATCAGAATTAATCGTATTCTCCGGGAAGGTGTAGATATTCAGCGGACTGAATGGGTTGCCTTCATACCGGGTCTCAAAATGAAGGTGCGGCCCCGAACTACGGCCCGTGCTACCCCCCAGTCCTAACTGATCACCCGCTTTGACGTACTGACCCGACTCGACCGTCTGCTTCGACATGTGACCGTACAGCGTTTCGAGGCCGTTGTAATGCCGGACCAGCACGTAGCGACCGTAGCCATCGCCGTTCCAGCCAACTACCCGAACAATCCCGTCAAAAGCGGAATAGATTGGGTCACCGGTTTCGAGATCAAGGTCGGCTCCCGTATGCCATCGCCCCCAGCGGAAGCCGAAGTTCGACGTTAGTTTGCCTTCGTTGAGCGGAGGAGCCCAGTACCGGTTCGCGGGTGGATCGTACAGCTTGATATCGATCGCTTCGTTGAATTCCAGCGGATTAATGTTGTAGGGGTCAATGGTACGGGAATCCCAGACGGCGTAGTAGTCAGCCGCTTTCACCCATTCATTACCAATTAAAACGGAATCAATTACTTCAACGACACTGGTTTCGCCCTGATCGATCTTGCTGGTATCTTCGCTAACGACCGGGTTAAGTTCTTTTTTCGGCTCGAACTGGTTGTTAAACTGTAGCGGAGCCATTTCCTGATCAAACGGGTCTTCCGCTTTTTGCGGCTGTTCGAAGACCTGAGAGTTCGGTTGGTTTTTGGGGGTAATACGCAGGTTCTTTTTAAATCGCCCGCGCTCCTGTGCCTGTGCTGTCAGGGTGATTCCGAGACACCCGATAGCGATCAGCCACTGTATAGCGGTTTTTCTCATCGATAGCGAAAAAATAATTTTACGTTCCCGCACAGCGACTAGTTCTGGTCGCTGTGCGGGAACGGGGATTAATCGGTTAAAGAGCAACTTCTTCGCCCTGCATTTCAAACATAACCAGGTAACGCTCAGCGTCAAGAGCCGCCATACAGCCGGTTCCGGCTGCGGTAATGGCCTGACGATAGATGTTATCCTGCGCATCACCGCAGGCAAACACGCCCGGAACATTAGTGCGGGTACTACCTTTTTCGGTGATGATGTAGCCGTGCTCATCCAGGTCGACGTATGCCTTGAAAATATCCGTATTTGGCTTGTGGCCGATGGCGACAAAGAAGCCAGTTACGTCTAAAACGGATTCGTCGCCCGTTACCGTATTTTTTATGCGAACACCCGTTACCGCTTCGTCACCCAGGATTTCCTCTGTCTCGGTATTGTACAGGACTTCGATATTAGGAGCCGTTTTTACGCGTTGTTGCATGAAGCGCGACGCCCGCATTTCATCGCGACGAACGAGCATGTACACTTTCTTACAGAGGTTGGCCAGGTAGCTGGCTTCTTCAGCAGCGGTGTCGCCCGCCCCAACGATGGCTACCTCCTGATTGCGGAAGAAGAAACCGTCACAGACGGCGCAGGCTGATACGCCCAGACCGTTCAGCCGCATTTCGGACGGGAGGCCCAGCCACTTGGCTGATGCGCCCGTCGAGATGATAATCGCATCAGCGGTGATTTCGTGATTGTCATCAACGATAGCGCGATGAGGATTATCCCGGGTTGGATTCTCCGCGAAGTCGACTTGAGTAACCAGACCGTAACGAATATCGGTGCCGAACCGGCGCGCCTGACTTTCGAGGTCCTGCATCATCTGCGGTCCTTGAACCCCATCCGGATAACCCGGAAAATTGTCTACTTCAGTTGTGATGGTTAATTGACCGCCGGGTTGACCACCCTGGTACAAAACGGGATTCATATTAGCCCGGGCAGCGTAAATAGCCGCTGTATAACCCGCAGGGCCGGAGCCGATAATCAGGCACTTAACGTGTTCAGAAGTCATTTCAATAGGCAGGTAAATTGTCCTTCATTGAACTCATTCCTGACCTTACAGGTAGGAGAGTATATGGACAACATATGCAAAATTGAAAAAATTTCCTGTGGCGAACAAGTTAAGTAACAACCCCGGTAACCTTTGTTAATAGGGTTGTAGACAATGTGACTATATATCCTCGTTCGGTTATAAAAGCCAGCTCTTTTATCCTATTCGATTTACTTTCTGTAGCACGACCAGCTTTGGGTGGTGAAACCCGCCCCGTTGAAATGTTGTTATTCCGACAATTCTGTAAATCGATATTGTCGCTCCAGCGTGAACTTTGCGCCGATAGGCGGATTAAAATCAATTGACCATGAAAACCGTACAATTCAAGACCAACATAAAATGCGGGGCCTGCGTCGCAACCGTAACGCCCTTTCTGAATGAAGCCGTGGGGGAGGGGAACTGGCAGGTTGACACGCAATCGCCTAATAAGGTGCTGACCACTGAAAATGCCACCGTTGAAACGGTAAAACAGGCAATCGACAAGGCGGGCTACAAAGCTGAACCGCTGAATTAGGCGTAGTAAACTAACAGAAGTGCCAGGTTGCCAAAAACTCCAAACGAGGTTCGGTAACCTGGCACTTTGATTTACTGCACGAAGCGGGACTTGTATTCCAGGGGAGTAACCCCTTTGATTCGCTTGAAATTGCGGTAAAAGTTAGAGAGGTTATTAAAACCGCTCTCAAAACAGATTTCTTCGGTCGTCATCTTGTTTTCGATGAACGCCCGACTCGCGTGACTAATCCGAATTTCTGTTAGGAAATCATGATAGGTTTTGTGGGTCATTAGCTTGAAGTAGCGGCAGAAGGACGTAACGCTTAGGTTGGCCACGGCAGCAATCTCTTCGAGCGTGATGGGCTGGGCGTACTTCGCGAGGGTATAGCTACAGATGTTATTCAGGCGAACAGTTTCCAGTTCGTTCGACTGGTAAAATGCCTTGGCCGACGTAATGGTCTCCAGCTCGTCGGATTGTATAATTACGTCCAGAATTGACAACAGGGTAATCAGTCGTTGGAGCGGATTCGCCGTTAGGGCAGAACGCATCAGATGGGCTAATTTCTGATTGGTTTTCCCGTGAATTAAAAGACCCTGCCGGGCTTTCTCGTAGATCATGCGGATGGCATGCACCTCATCCAGATTCAAAAAATCCCGCCCCAGGCAGTCGGGGCGAAACTGGATCAAAATCGCTTCGACCTGTAAATCAGATTTCTCCCGAAAGTACTCCTGATTGCACCGCCAGGTATGCGGTAGGTTTTCTCCCAGAAGCAAAATCTCTCCCGCCGAGAAGTTACTGATGTTATCTCCAACAAAGCGCACACCTTCTCCCCGTACGACATAGTGAAGCTCCAATTCAGGATGGTAATGCCATACCGTGCCAAAGTTGGGCTTTACGTCGTGGGAAATACGGAACGAATCCTGTGACGGAACCGGCACTTTGTGGAAATGAGGCTTCATCAGCTGTGAGGAGATATGATAAAATCGTACACTAATTGGCAAATTGCCAATACTAGCGGAGACGTTTCAAACGCTAATTTTGCCAATAAAAGTAAAAATTATTGCGATATTGTACAAATACACAGTTAAAGGTTACCTCTTAGATAAGTCGCATGTATTGAATGAGAATGCAACTGATGTTCTTCATTCCTATAAATTATAGGATCATTAAACGTAGAAATGCTGGATTAATAGCATTCAGCGTACGTAGCCACTGGTGCCCGGCACTCAGCGGAAACGGACGTGAAAATTGACCGAATCTGCCCGTCTGATTTGGCTTTCCCAGAAATTCATGAAGTTCCTTATGCTTGGTATCAGTAGCTTGGCAATTCCTTAACCGACGAACCTTTATGAACTCACTTCCCGTTGCCGATCTGTCAATTATCCTGCTGTATTTGATCAGCATGATTCTGGTGGGTATTTATTTCTCCCGGAAGAATAAAGACGCGGATCAGTTTACGACGGCTTCGGGAAAAATTCCGGGCTGGGCGATCGGCATATCGCTTTATGCTACCTTTCTGAGCAGCAACACCTTTCTGGGTGTACCGGGAAAAGCGTTTGGTGGTAACTGGAACGCGTTTGTCTTTAGCTTATCGATGCCTCTGGCCGCGTGGGTGGCCGCCCGGTATTTTGTTCCTTTCTACCGGAATACCGGTGAAGTATCTGCCTATTCGCACCTCGAAAACCGGTTTGGTCCGTGGGCCCGAACCTACGCCGTTGTTTGCTTTCTGTTGACGCAACTGGCGCGGATGGGGTCGATCTTTTTCGGGATTGCCCTGACGCTGCAAGCGTTGACCAGTTATTCCATGGTCTCCATTATGGTTGTGGTAGGTATCTGTATTATTATCTACACGGTAATGGGTGGCATGGAGGCCGTCATCTGGACGGAAGTAGCGCAGGGAATTATTAAAACGGCGGGAGCCCTACTAATACTCTGGCTGGTTGTTTCCCATGTGGATGGGGGTGCCAGCCGTATTTTGTCCATCGGCATTACTGACAACAAGTTCAGCCTGGGTGGTTTTAGTCCTGACTTCACCAGCGCTACGTTCTGGGTGGTGCTGCTCTACGGCTTTTTCATCAATCTGAACAACTTCGGCATGGACCAGAATTACGTCCAGAGGTATCACACCACAACATCGGCCAGAGAAGCCTCCCGCTCGATCTGGCTGTGTGTGTATCTGTACGTACCGGTTTCGCTGGTTTTTTTCATACTGGGCAGTTGCTTGTATGCTTATTACCAGGTTCATCCTGACTTGCTCAATGAGGTTCGCTACCAAGTAGCCAGCGAACGCTTACCCAATCAGAATCCCGAAGCCATAACCAGGCTGGCCAGTACCCTGTCGGTGTCGGATGTCGGGGACAAGATTATGCCTCACTTCATGGTACACAACGTACCGACAGGTTTACTGGGTCTGATCGTCGCGGCTATTATGGCTGCGGCTATGAGTACGATCAGTTCCAGCATGAATGCTTCGGCAACCATTTTTCTGGTAGATATCTACCAACGCTACGGCAAGCCGAAAACAACATCCGGCCAAGCATTGCAGATATTATACAGAGCAACCGTTGGGTTTGGCTTATTAGGTATGGCAACTGGTATCGCCATGATCGGCATCAAAAGCATCCTGGATGTCTGGTGGTTATTGTCCGGCATTTTCGCCAGCGGTATGCTCGGCCTGTTCTTGCTCGGCATTATTTCCCGCTCGACGAAAGGACCGGAAGCACTCACGGCAACAATCATCGGGTTGGTCGTTATCCTCTGGATGACCTTTTCTGCCTATATACCGGAGGAAATGGCTGCCTTTCGGAGCCCATTTCATCAGAACATGATCATGGTCATCGGCACACTGACGATCTTTTTGGCAGGGCTGCTGCTGACCAGACTATCTGGTAGTAAAGCCCCCATCGTGAGCGATACAATTCGTCGAAACCAGCGGCAGCAACAGGCTTGATTTTACGCATAAAACGATACCTATTCTACCAATTATGGCTGGACCAGTGAATACCATGCAACCATTACCCTACGGTCTCGTACCCGTTATGCTGACGCCTTTTACGGATACCGGGGCAGTCGATTATCAGGTCCTGCATCAGCTTACGGATTTCTATGTGCAGGCAGGGGCCACGGGTTTATTCGCCAACTGCCTGTCCAGCGAGATGTATGAACTGACGGAGGAGGAACGGCTGGCTACAACCCGACAAATCGTTCGGCAGACAGCCGGAATTATGCCAGTCGTGGCAACTGGCACGTTTGGCGGGGCAGTAGATAAACAGGCTGATTTTGTAAAACGTATATATGATACCGGTATTCAGGCCGTCATCGTTATTACCGGTCAGATTGCCTCGCCTGAAGAAAGCGACCAAGTGTTTTTGGATCGCATGAGTACGTTAATGGAGATGACGCCGGGGGTGCCGCTGGGTCTGTACGAATGCCCAGCTCCGTACAAACGGTTGATCAGTGCGGATATACTGGCCCAACTACTGCCAACCGGGCGGCTCATTTACCACAAAGACACCAGCCTGGATGAACAGGAAGTGAAGCGACGTCTGGACGTAGCCAAAGGCTATAATTTTGGTTTATACGACGCCTATATGGTCAATGCGGTTTCGTCGCTACGTGCCGGGGCAACCGGTCTGTCGTGCATTCAGGGAAACATATTTCCAGAACTACTCGTCTGGCTGTGTGATCACGTAAACGAAGAGGATATGCAGGAGGAAGTGGCTCAGGTACAACAATTCCTGGTCGACAGCATGGATCTGGTTCATTCGGCTTACCCGACGATTGCCAAATATGCGCTGCAAAAACGAGGTTTGCCCATTACGCTGTATACCCGTCGTCAGGTTGAACTACTTACAAAAGACCTGCGTACGGAGATGGACAAGCTGTTAAACACGGTGGATCAACTTACTAAATCGTTATACGCGAACGCGCTGTAAATGGGGCAGACAACGATTGACTCTGGAAAGTAGGATCGGACCTGGTCTACTATAAGCCCCAAAGTCAAGCAACTGACGCGATACTCGAACCGGGCCAGCAATTATGATAAATTCGTACAATCAATTGGTAGAATTTGGTAAACATAAAAACGGACTGACCAATTAGCTTTACATAGTATTAGTCAGGTCCTAAAATAAATCAAATTCATTATACTGTGTTAGCCCTTATAGGCGAAAAAAGTCGCTTTCCCGCATAAGCTTCAGTTCTATTCTATTGGCTAGTGTACAAATTTAGTCTCTCCACAAACTGGCTGAAAATGAATCGGTGTGTTCAATTCCCGTTGTCCCGTAACGTCTGTTCCTACTTTAAAATTAAGTACCCGCATGAAAAAACGAATACTCACTTTATTACTTCTCCTGGGCGGGCTATACACTGGCCTGCTACCTGCTGTAGCGTCACCTAGCAGTAGTCACACGTACTCGTCACTGGCCAGGAATTGGTCAGTGGCTGATATCACCATCCAGGGTCGGGTAACCGACAAGGAAAAAGGGGAGGGGGTGCCTGGGGTTAATGTTCTCCTGAAAGGAACCCAGAAGGGAACAACCACCGACGTAAACGGTAATTACTCGATTGCCGTCAATGGGCCGGGCGATGTCCTGGTGTTCAGTTCCGTTGGCTTTGCCGCTCAGGAGGTTACAGTTGGTGACCGGGCTTCGGTCAATGTAATTCTGGAGTCGGATTCGCGTACGTTGGGCGAAGTGGTGGTTGTCGGATATGGCTCGCAGTCCCGGCGAAATGTGACGGGCTCGGTGGCGAAAGTCGACATGAAGCAAACGGAAAATCTGCCGAATACGAACGTAACGCAATCCCTGCGGGGCCGGGTGGCGGGGGTGCAGTTTACCGACAGCGGGCGTCCGGGGCAGAACGGTTCTATCCTGATCCGGGGACCTCGTTCGTTGGGTGGTGGCAACGACCCACTCATCGTGCTGGACGGTATTTTCTTCAACGGGAGTCTGGCGGACATCAATCCGAACGACATCGAATCGATGGAAGTCCTGAAAGATGCCAGCGCTGCGGCAATTTATGGATCACGGGCGGCCAACGGGGTTATCCTGATTACGTCAAAGCGCGGCACAACCCGTAAGCCAACCCTTCGAGTGAATGCTTTCAGCGGCATTTCGGAAATTGGACGCACCGTCAAACTGCTTAGCCCTGAACGGTATCTGCAAAAAACGCTGGACTACCGGGCGCAGAGCGGTCTGGCGGCTGATCCGGCCAACGTAGCCAGCTACCTGACCACGACCGAGGCCGCCAACTACAAAGCGGGGAATACCCTCGATCCCTGGGAAGCGGCTTCGCAACCCGGCCGCATTGGTTCCTATGATTTGAGCTTGTCGGGCCGAAATGACGCGACCAATTACTACCTGTCAGCCGCCTTCACCGACGAAAAAGGCGTGATCTACAACGATAATCAAAAGCGGATAACCGTTCGGGCCAACATTGAGAATCAGGTGACGAATTGGTTGTCAGTGGGTATGAACGCTACGTTCGTCCGGCGTGATCTGTCGGGCCGGGAGGCCGACGTGGCCAGCATTTATTACAGCAGCCCCTACGGTACCTGGAAATACCCAGACGGCGAACCTACGCAGTACAGCGTACCCGAGGAGCAGATTTCGGGTAACCCAATCCGGGCGGCACTGCTGACTAAGAATGAAGAGGTCTACAACAACCTATTCAGTAATTTCTACGGCCTGGTGACCGTACCGTTCGTTAAGGGGCTTTCGTACCGGGTAAATTACTCACCCAACTACCGCTGGAATCATATCTATAACTTTACTCGTCAGGATCGTCGACTGCCTAACAACACGACCAGCGCCAGCAAATACAACCAGGAGAGTTTCGATTGGGTGCTGGAGAACATCGTTACTTACAACAAGCAGATCAACCAGAATCATGGCTTTGACGTAACGCTGCTTTACGGACGTAATCACCAGCAGTCGGAGTCGACAACGGCCAACGCCAACCAGTTGAGTTCGGACGCCCTTGGTTGGAACAGCCTGACGCTGGGCGGAACGCAGACAACAACGTCGGCGGCTTCGCAAATTGATGGGATATCCTCAATGGCCCGGCTCAACTACCGGTTCAAAGATCGTTACCTGCTGACCCTGACGGCCCGCCGTGATGCCAGCTCGGTGTTCGCGGCCAACAACAAATACGCTACGTTCCCCTCGGCGGCCCTGGCTTGGATTGTGTCGGACGAATCATTCATGCGCAAAGCCTCATTCGTTGATCTGCTAAAATTCCGACTTTCGTACGGGGCCGTTGGGAATCAGGCCATTCAGCCGTACCAGTCGCTTAGCCTGTCCGGTATTACGCAGTACGTATACGGTGATGGTGGCGCAACGTCGGTTGGGATTTTCCCCGCGTCGATGGCCAATTCAAACCTGAAATGGGAAACTACGTATACGACTAATGCCGCCCTCGATTTCAGTCTGTTTAAAGGACGGCTGGGTGGAACGATCGAAGTGTACAATAGCGACACGAAAAACCTGATCGTGCAGCGGTCTTTGCCGAGTCTGACTGGTTATACCAGCGTCCTGACGAACCTGGGAGCGACCAACAACCGGGGGATTGAGCTGACGTTCAATACGGTCAACCTGCGCCGAAAGAACTTCGAGTGGAGTAGCAACATCGTCCTGTCGGCCAACAAGAACAAGATTGTTCACTTGTACCAGTCTGACACGAACGGCGACGGGAAAGAAGATGATGACTTAGCCAACCGCTGGTTTATTGGTCAACCGGTTACCGTTTATTATGACTACGTGTTCGACGGCATTTACCAGCAGGGCGACCAGATCCCCAGCGGAGCGCAACCCGGTTTCGTTCGTCTGAAAGATTTGAATGGCGACGGGAAGCTGGACGCGACCAATGATCGGACGATCATTGGGCAGGGCGGGCAACCTAAGGTGCGTTGGGGCGTAACGAACAACTTCACCTACGGCAATCTGTCGCTTTCTGTCTTCGTGAACGCCATGCAGGGCTGGATATCCGATTTTATCCTGCTTGATCCGAACTCGACTCGTAGTGAGAACTCGCCGGGCCGGGCACTGAACCAGATCGACGCGGGCTGGTGGACAGCCGATAACAAGTCGAACACCCGGCCATCGCTGGTGTATACCAACCCACAGGGGCACAACTATTACGTAAGCCGGAATTTTGTCCGCATTCAGGATGTGTCGCTGGCGTATAACTTCCCCTCTAAGTTAGTCAGTAAGGTCCGTGCCACGAATTTACGGCTGTTCCTGAGCGCCAAAAACCTGTACACTTTTACCGACTGGCCGGGTACCGATCCGGAAAGCGGTGGCACGACGAAATCGTCTTTTTACCCCATGCCCCGGTCCTACACGTTGGGCCTGAACCTGGGTTTCTAGTCCGTAACTTCTTGACTACACAATCATTTTAGGGAATCGAATCACGATGCTATTCCAACCAACAAATTCAGTCAGTCGATCAATCGGTAAGCTGGTCAGCTTATGCGCCCTGGTCCTGCTGTCCGGCTCCTGCAAAGACCAGATTCTGGACGAAGTCCCCTTGTCGTCGCTCAGCTCGGATGTTGTTCTCAGTTCGAAAGCCGGTTTTGACAATTACATTACGGCACTCCACCAGTCCGCCCGCGATGAACTGTCGCAGGAGGATCTGGGCAGTTTCTACGACATGCAGATCGGCACCGACATTGCCACAACGGGTCAGGAACAAACGGTAAATTTTCGGAACTACACCACATTCCTGACGCCCTCTGCGTCGGCCGCCAGTAGTTTCTGGAACTGGGGCTATACCAAAATGATCCTGCGGGCGAATACGATTATTGAGTATGCCAACAAGCCCGAGTTGAAAGGCGTTTTTGCCAGCGATGCCGAACGGAATGCTATCATTGCCGAGGCCCGCTTCTTCCGGGGATACACGTATAACCTGCTGGCAAATCTCTACGGGGGCGTTCCAATCGTTGATGTTACGTACCAAAGTCCCAAAACTGACTTTGTCCGGGCGAGCCGGAAAGAAGTGTACGAGTTTGCCAAAACTGACCTGGAGTTCGCGACGCAATACCTACCCGTTACGGTAGCAAAAACGAGCGAAGGCCGGATTGTCAAAGGGGCTGCCGATCACCTGCTAACGGAAGTGTATATCAATCTGGGCGAGTACGATAAAGCCATCGAAAGTGCAACCCGCCTGATTAGTTCGGGGACGTACCAGCTGATGACCAGTCGGTTCGGTGCCCGGAAAGACCAGCCGGGCGATGTATACGCCGATTTGTTTGCGGAAGGCAATCAGAACCGGAGTAGCGGTAACCTAGAATCGATTTACGTCTGGCAATACGAAAACCTGACGCCGGGCGGAGCGGGTACAAACAATGGGAACAATACCATCCGGGGCTGGGTGCCGTTTCTGCCCAACCTGAAAGATCCATCGGGCGGAACGGGCATGGTTGTCTCCGACAGCCTGGGCCGGGGCGTTGCCTACAGTCGCCCCACGACGTTTTTCCTGTACAATCTCTGGAAAGACAACTGGGATAATGACATTCGGAACTCGATTTACAATATCCGGCGCAAATTCTACTACAACAACCCGTCGTCTACGTATTTTGGCAAACAGGTGGAGAAGCGGACGGCCAACGAGGACACCATGCGAAACGTTTACCCGTACCTGCGTAAACTGGAGGGAAAACCCTTCAATGGCTCAAACACATCGGGCCGGACCGGCAAAGATTTCATTGTCTACCGACTTGCCGAAACATATCTGCTCCGGGCGGAAGCCTATGTACGTAAAAATAACCCGACGGCTGCGGCTGCGGATATTAACGTCGTGCGTAACCGGGCCAAAGCCAAACCTGTGTCGGTGGGTGACGTAACGATCGATTACATTCTGGACGAGCGGGGCCGTGAGCTAATCACGGAAGAACCCCGCCGTCGGACGCTGAGCCGTATGGGTAAACTGGTGGAGCGCACCCGCAAGTATCAGACGCGGTCCGATGTACGGAGTACGATTCAGGACTACCACGAACTGTATCCGATCCCCCAATCGGCGATCGATGCCAATTTTAGCGCCAAGCTGACGCAGAATCCAGGCTATTAATCCGTTCATTTGTCATTTAAAAAAGAGGAACGCTGACTGACTCATCATTGGGCCAGTCAGCGTTGATTTTTACGCTCTATGAAAGCAAAAGTAGGTGTATTCCTGCTGCTCCAGTGTTCGTTCGTGACGGCCTGGGCGCAGGAAACAAATTCTCTCGGCATGAAGCTGGTGTCCGTCGCGCCGGGTAAGTTTTACATGGGTTCCGAGCGAGAAGGTAAGGACGCCGACGAAAGCCCGGTGCACCGGGTTAGCCTGGCAAAAGGCTTTCAGATGTCGGCCACTGAAGTAACCAACGCTCAGTACGAAGCCTTTGATCCAACGCACAAGCAACTCCGGGGGAAGAATGGCTTCTCAACGCAGGACGACGAAGCGGTCGTTTTCGTATCGTACCAACAGGCCACTGCCTTCTGCGACTGGCTGTCCAAAAAAGAAGGAAAACCGTATCGACTGCCTACCGAAGCGGAATGGGAATACGCCTGCCGGGCCGGCACGATTTCCGATTTCTCGACGGGTAATTCGCTGCCCAAAGACTACCAGAAAAACCAGGTGACCAACCGTAATACGGCGGTGGTCTCACTAAAAGTAGGCCAGACTCCTTCTAATCAGTGGGGACTGCACGATATGCACGGCAACGTCGAGGAGTGGTGTCTGGACTGGTACGGTCCTTATGTACCCGGCCCGCAGCAGGATCCCGTTGGCCGGTCTTCCGGTCTGTACCGGGTAAGCCGGGGCGGGAGCTTCGGAACGCCGGTTACATTTCTACGGTCGGCCAACCGGGCGGCAATGATTCCGGAAGACAAAAACTGGCTGGTTGGCTTCCGCGTCGTTCAGGCTGCCATGCCCGCCACTAAGCCCTTGCCGCCAGTTACTACACCCAACTATGCCGGGCCGGTTTCGCAACAGAACTACGCGTGGAAACCGGTAGATGCCACAAAACCCGTCTTTCGGGAGCCGCAACGATACGTCAACAAGCCCGACTGTGCCCGTCAGGTGCCGTTTTATAGCCACAATCACCAGCCTGCCATCACCTGGTGCCCCAACGGTGATTTGTTAACCATCTGGTTCTCGACCGACGAAGAGAGTGGTCGCGAGATGACCGTGTTATCCAGCCGACGCCGGGCCGGGGCTGTGCAGTGGGATGAGCCCAGCGAGTTCTTCAAAGTACCGGATCGGAACATGACAGGCGCATCCCTGCTGCACGACGGAAAAGGAACGCTTTTTCACATGAACGGGGTTGAAACGGATGGCGACTGGCAGGATCTGGCGATGGTGTTACGTACCAGTCGGGATAATGGAGCAAGCTGGTCGGCCCCGCGTCTGGTCAACCCTGAACACGCGAAGCGAAACCAGGTGATCGCAGGCATGAGCCAGACCAAAGAAGGGTGGCTTATCCAGCCCGCCGACGCCGATGCGGGTCCTTCGGGCGGTACGGCCATTCACGTCAGTAGAGACAAAGGCAACACCTGGACAAACCCGTACCAGGGTAAAGAAACCCCCAACTTTGGCGCGGGTGAAACGGGTGGGCTGATCGCCGGAATTCACGCGGGTGTGGTACAACTCAACAACGGGAATCTGCTGGCCTTCGGCCGCAAAAACGATATCCCGGCCGCCGACAGCTCGGGCCCGCGCATGCCGATGAGCGTATCGACGGACATGGGCAAAACCTGGACGTATTCGGCATCACCGTTTCCGCCGGTCTGGAGTGGGCAGCGGCTGGTGCTTACCCGACTGAATGAAGGACCGCTGCTGCTGGTTTCCTTTACGCACCACCCTGATGAACGCAGCGACAAACTGGCCGGTATGCCGTTCAAAACAGCGGACGGGAAGAGCTACAAAGGCTACGGTATGTATGCTGCCGTGTCGTTTGATGAGGGGAAAACCTGGCCCTTTGTCAAGCTACTGACGGACGGCAAGGAACGCTACCTGAACGGGGGAGCCTGGACCGGAGCGTTTGAAATGGATCAGACCCACGCCGAACCCAAGGGGTATCTAGCCGCGACGCAAACGCCCGACAATATGATTCATTTGCTCAGTAGCAGTCTGCACTACCAGTTTAATCTGGCCTGGTTGAAACAGCTACCAGCAGGGCCTCCCCGCTAACATGACGAAAGAAGTAAACTGATTAGTAGAGTCTCGTTGCACTCATAGCAGAAGCCCCGTTTCAGCTTCCAGGAAGCTGAAACGGGGCTTTTCTGTTGGAGAAAATCTCATCAGGCGCTACTTGCTCACGGGGAGAATGATCCGACTGGCGGCCGCCGGGTTGTGGTGCACCTGAATCGTTGATTTCTGGAAGTCGCTGGCCTTCGCGTGGTAAATATCCACGTAAGTCTGCGGGTTGCGATCCACCAGCGGGAACCAGCTGCTTTGTACCTGCACCATAACCCGGTGCCCCTTTTTGAACGTATGCGCCACGTCGGGGAGAGTGTATTTTACCTCCGTTACCTTGTTGGGAACGAACGGCTCCGGCTTCTCGAAGCTGTTGCGGAAACGCCCCCGGAACACCTCGCCCCGGACCAGCATCTCGTAGCCATTGACAACGTATTTGTCCGTTGGGCTGTACTGAAAATCATCTGGAAACACATCGATGAGCTTGACGATAAAGTCAGCGTCAGTACCGGTCATGCTCACCATCAGATCGGCCACGAGCGGCCCCGCCAGCGTCAGGTCTTCGGTTAGTAGTTCGGTCTGGAAGGTCAGAACGTCGGGGCGGGTGGCCGCAAACCGCTGGTCGTCGGTCATGTACTCGCGGGTGCGGTTAGGTTTGATGCCTTCGGCGTACGGAACGGGTTTGGCCGGGTCGCTGACGTATTCGGTGAAAGCGCCTGCTGTGTTGGGCTCTTTAAAACTTAACCCGCCCTGGGGCTGCAGGTACATAGCCTGTTCGGTAATGGCAGCCGGTGGCCACTGCTCGAACTGCTTCCAGTTGTTCTCGCCGGTGAAGAAGACGGTGGCTTCCTTAATGTTGTCGATGTTACCCTTGCCTTTGAGGTGGTAATTGAAGAACGGGACCTCTATTTTTTCGGCGTAGTATGCACTGGTTGGACTACCGAACTGGACATTCCCCAGCGACGAGCCATCGCTGCCGCGCCCGGCCCACTGGCCATGAAACCAGGGCCCCATGATGATGCGGTTGTTGTTCTTGGCTTTCTTTTCAATAGCCTGATACGTCGTCCAGGCTCCAAAGCAGTCTTCGGCGTCGAACGTACCACCCACTACCAGCGTAGCAATGTTCGGCGAGATCGCCCCGACGAAGTTCCGGACGTTGCGGGCTTTCCACCAATCGTCGTAGTTGGGGTGCTGCATCATTTCATTCCAAAACTTAACACTGTCGCCCGCGAACTTGGTCAGGTTCGGGATGGGACCACTACGCAGAAAAAACTCGTAGCTGTCCTGCGTCGGTACGCTGAATCCTTTGGGACCAACTGAAGTGGGTTTGGGATGTGGGAAGCCAAAGCCCCGGCGCAGGTAAAAATTAAAGGCGTCCATGGCCATGAACGCGCCGTTATGGTGAAAGTCGTCGCCGAGGAACCAGTCTGTTACGGGAGCCTGCGGGCTCACGGCTTTCAGCGCCGGGTGGTTGCTCAGTGCCGCCATGGTCGAGTAGAAGCCGGGGTACGAGATCCCGAACACGCCTACTTTTTGGTTATTGTTCGGTAGATTTTTTACCAGCCAGTCGATAGTATCATACGTGTCGCTGGCTTCGTCGATGTCAGACTTTCCTTTTTTGTTGGTGTTGTACGGGCGTACGTCCACAAAATCGCCCTCGCTCATCCAGCGGCCCCGCACGTCCTGCACCACCATGATGTACCCTTCTTTCAGGTATTCTTTGTAGTGATTACTCCAGAAAGGACGGTACGCTTTGGCACCGTAAGGGGCACAGGAATAAGGCGTCCGACTAATCAGAATGGGGTGTTTCTCCGATTTGTCGTTGGGAAGGTAGATGGAGGTGAACAGGCGGGTGCCGTCCCGCATCGCGATGTATTGTTCCTGCTTGGTGTAGTTATTCTTGAACCAGGTTGAGTCAGGAACCTGAGCTTGTGCGACTACTGATAGCATGATCAGTAAACAACAATAAATATGCTTCATGACGTACGAATCGTTTGTTTTAGGTTGTATATCTCACGAAATAAAGAATTTATTCGGGGTAAAGCGAAACCCGAGCTGTATCTGTCCGTTTTGGACAGGATAGAGCTCGGGTTTTGAGAGTAAGGCGGTGGAGCTTATCAGCTGCCGTTCTGTTCACGAAGCCGTTCGGCCTCCCGCTCCTGACGTTTCCGTTCCCGGCGTTCCTGACGGAGCTGGCGCCGGGTTTTCACCGTATCGGCGGGGGCTGCTTCGTTACTGGTTGGAGAATCGGGTTGTGCTGTTGGCTGGTTAGGTGCATTCTGTTGCGTCTCTGACCGATTAAACAGCCGCCGGAAGAAATTACCAAACGTATTTTCGTCGACATTATCGACGGGATCGACCTGCGTGCTGTCGCCCTGGAACAACGTATCAATAGGAGCTACCTGACGGCGTAAACCTTCGCGCAACTGAACGCCATAGAAGCCATAAGCGCCCGAATCGGGTGCCGTAAGGCCACGGCGGGCCATGATTCGGCCAATGAGCCGGAAGTATCCCCGAACGTTACGTGTCTGCAAATGCCCATCGGGTACGAACCAGTTCAGCGCTGCTTTGGGACGGGGGACCACAAAGGCCAGAAAAATGCTTTCCCCCAGATTCAGATCGGCGGGCCTTTTGGCAAAATAATACCGGGCTGCTTCGCCGATTCCGTAGATGTTTTTGCCCCACTCAATGATATTGAGGTACACCTCATACATCCGCTCTTTGGGCACGATGTGCTCATTCTCGATCAGCCACACGATCAGAATCTCTTCGACTTTGCGGGACAGCGTTTTGTTCCGGCTCAGGAAAGCATTCTTGACCAGCTGCATCGAAATCGTACTGGCGCCCCGTTTGAAGGATTTTTCCTTGAAGTTGGTCGCGATCGATACCCGAAACGCTTTCTCGTTGAAACCCTTGTGCGTGAAGAAGTTATAATCTTCGGAGGTGAGCAGCGCGTTACGTAGATCGGGTGAGATCTGGTTGAGTGGCGTATAGTCCGGATTTTCGGGGCCAACGATGATTGGCCGAACCGGTTCCCCTTTTTCGTAAGGCGTGTAGACGAACGGGCGGTTGATCGAACTGAAGTCAGTAGCGCCCATGCGTAGAATCCGGAAGCCGTCGGAGGTGAGGCCCGAATCAAACTTTACCGAATCGGGCAGCGAAGCATCCAATTGAAAGGCCAGGTCGTACTTAAGCTTGCCCGTTACCTGCATACCTTCCAGTGACTCGAATAGGCCCTGCGGGAATGAGTTGAACAGCGCCTGCGCGTCCAGCGGACCGGTATGCAGCTGCAACTCATAAATTTTGTTGGGCGAGAGGGTATACTTCACGAAGGGCCGCGCACTGACTTGGCCCAGCGTCAGCGTCGAAGAACTGTCAATACCGACGTAATTCTCTCCTACGAACAGGTTCGCATCCATCGACGCCTTCGGAACTAAGACATCCGTGCGGGCAATGGCGGGGTGATTGATGCGCAGGTTACGGACCGAACCAACGCCTTCCATCCGGAACTCGCCCCGCGCCCGGTCAACGTCGCGCAACTCAGCCCGCAGCGTATCGACCTGGAGTTTTAGGTTGAATTTCTTCTGAATGTAGGGCAGTTCGAGAGGTTTAGGGCGACCCTTCTGACCTTCGGCGTAGAGCGCCAGATTATACTCCCGATCGGCGGGGTCGGCGGTACCCGTTACGTGCCAGATGGCTTGACGACCGTTCAGCAGAATAGTCGAATTAACGGCTTCGTCATCGATGGTGGCCGTTTGCGTAAATAGGCTGATGGTGTCCTTGTTATCCATGCCCCGGAACTCCAGATTCTGCACGTTCAGATCGTCCGGAATTTTCGACAGGATGTTCTCGATCAGATTTTCGGCCACATCCGCGAGATCGGCGCGCCGTTTTTTCTGGGTGTTGGTCGAATCCCGTTTGCGAAGCAGAAAATCGATGTTCGTCAGCGAGTCGCGTTTTACGATCTGTACCAGACCATTGTTGACGGTCAGACCGGACAGCGCCACGTTACCAACTAGGAGCGGCCAGAAGCGAACGCTGACTTCCGCCTGCTGAATCCGGGCCAGGCTATCCCGATCATCCGGCACAACGGAGATGTTAGAGAAAGCCAGTGAACTGAAACCCGTGAACCGGGCGGAGTCGATTTTTACGTTGAGGGAGTAGTCCCGCTTGGCTTTGCGGACGGCCCGGTCGATAGCGGTACGCAGTAGGGCTTCACGCTTGGAGTAAGCCACACCCGCGCCAATACCGGTGAGGATAAAGAGACTCAGAAATACCCACCCCGCAATGCGGAGGGCTTTACGTTGACGATACGTCATGCTTGATCACAATTCGGAAGGGCAAAGATAGAGAAAAAGGGGGGAGGAAAGGAGGAAGGAGAAGAGGGAGGAAGGGAAAAAGGGGAGGTGGGAAGGAGGAGAGGGATGTTCAGTAGCCAGGTGTCCTGTTGATGAAGCACACGCTCCGCTCGTTCCTTCCTTCCTTCCTCCCCCTCCTCCTTTCCACCTCAAAAATCTAAATGACAGTTCGTCCAGCCGTTGTCGAAGCGGGTGCCGAACTGCTGGTAGAAACCGATGGCGGGCTGGTTCCAATCCAGAACCTGCCACATCATGCCGGTGCAGTTGGTTTCGTGGGCCATATCGATGGTGGCGTCCAACAGAAGTTTGCCGATGCCGTACCCCCGAAAGTCCTCCGTAACGATGATGTCTTCCAGGTACAGGCGTTTGCCTTTCCAGGTCGAGTAGCGGAAGTAGTAGAGCGCAATGCCGACAATCTTCTGGGTGTCGGAGTTCTCCGCCACGAGCAGGCCAAACAGCGGGTTAGGACCAAAGCCGTCTTCGGCCATCTGCTCAGCCGAGTTGGATACCTGATCCGCGGCTTTTTCGTAAACGGCCAGTTCAGTAACCAGGTCGAACGCCTGCGGTATGTCGGCACGGGTGCCGGGACGAATAGAAATCATGAGTAGTGAGGGGTTGGGCGTGGTGAATCTACAAAAAAACTTAAACGGTAACGAAACTCCGCCATTTCGTCAGCACCGCCTGTATGTCGTCGGGAAGGGGCGAATCGAACTGAAGCCACTCGCGGGTGCGGGGATGAACGAACCCCAGTGACTTGGCGTGCAGCGCCTGCCGGGGCATCAACTTGAACGCGTTCTCGACAAAGGCTTTGTAACTGCCAACGGGGTTACCGCGTAAGACACGGTCCCCGCCGTACATAGCGTCGTTGAACAGCGGATGCTTAATGTGCTTCAGGTGCGCCCGGATCTGATGGGTCCGGCCGGTCTCCAGATTACATTGGATCAGCGAGACGTAACGCAGGTTTTCCAGCGTTTTATAGTGCGTAACGGCCCATTTTCCTTTGCTCTCATCGTCGTAGATAGTCTGAACCTTCCGGTCTTTCACACTACGACCAATGTAACCGGTGATAGTGCCACTCTCTGGATCGGGTTGTCCCCAGACCAGCGCATTATACGTCCGCTCAATGCTGTGGTCGAAAAACTGCCGCGCCAGGTGCGTCATGGCGTATTCGGTCTTGGCAATGACCATCAGACCTGATGTGTCTTTGTCGATCCGGTGCACCAGCCCCGGCCGAATTTCGCCGTTGCGTGAGGTGGGCAGGTTCTGAAAGTGATACACCAGCGCGTTGACCAGCGTACCGTCCCAGTTGCCGTGGGCAGGGTGCACGACCATGCCCGCGGGTTTGTTCAGTACCAGCAGTTCATCATCCTCGAAAACAATGTTCAGCGGAATATTCTCTGGTTTGATGTCCGTGTCGCGGGGCGGATGGGGGAGCGATACGGTAATGATATCCAGCGGTTTAATCTTGTAGCTGGCCTTGGTGGGTTTGTCGTTTACCCGCACCGACTCCACGTCGATGGCGGCCTGGATTTTAGTCCGGGTCGCGTTCTGTAGCCGGTCCATCAGGAACCGGTCGACACGTAATAAACTCTGTCCCTTGTCCACCACAATACGGTGGTGTTCGTATAATTCGTCTTCGTCTTCCGAAATTTCGTCGCGCTCGTCTGTCACAATTAGGCTGGATTGACGCAGATTTAGTGCGTCAATGAAAAGACGAAGATACACAGATGACCGATATTACCCAGCAGCTCGCTCACCTGGCCCAGGATTCTCCCCTGCAATTGTTGTCCGATCCCTTTCCGAAATTGGTACCGATTCGGTTTTATATAAAGCGGGATGATCTGCTCCATCCGCTGGTGTCGGGCAACAAATGGCGTAAGCTCAAACACAATCTGATCGCTGCTCGTGAGCAGGACTTCGGTACGTTGCTGACCTTCGGAGGGGCTTTTTCCAATCACCTCTACGCCACTGCTGCGGCCGGGCGGGTCTTTGGTTTTCGAACGGTTGGCGTGGTCCGGGGAGACGAATTAGCTGATCGACCACGTAATCCAACGTTGGCGTTCTGCGAAGCGGCTGGTATGCAGTTGCACTTTGTGAGTCGGAATGCGTATGGCCAAAAAGATGATCCCGCGTTTATTGCTGACTTACAGCATCGTTTCGGCCCTTGTTACGTCGTACCCGAAGGAGGAACTAACGAATTAGCCGTGCAGGGAACGGCCGAAATTATTCCCGAACTAATTCAGCAACTGGGTAAGGCGCCAGATTACGTATGCTGTGCCGTCGGGACGGGAGGCACTGTACTGGGTCTGATGCAGTCAGCGCCGGAGCCGACGACCGTGCTGGGCTTTCTGGCCTTGAAAGCCCCCGACTTCGCGCTTCCCGGTCAACCATCCGACGCTGCTCGTTTCCAACTAATGACAGACTACCATTTCGGTGGATACGCCCGGACGACACCCGCGCTGCTGGACTTCATCCGGACGTTTGAGAAAAGAAATAGTATCCGGCTAGAACAGGTTTATACGGGCAAACTGCTCTTCGGAATCTATGATCTCGCCCGGCAGGGGTATTTCCCCGATGGGGCTACAGTCGTTGCCGTGCACACCGGCGGGTTGCAGGGACGTAGCAGCCTGCTGGATACGTAACACGAAGGCAAAAAAGAACGGTCAGGCAGGAAAATAAACGCTGAACGTAGCACCCTGCCCCGGCTGGCTGTTGGCGCTGATGGCACCACCGTGGTTGTCGACCACCTTCTGGACAATCGCTAATCCAATCCCCGTACCCGCGTACTGGTTGCGGCCATGCAATCGCTGAAAAACTTCAAAGATTCGGTCCAGGTATTTCTCGTCGAAACCAATACCCGTATCGGATACGGTAATGTGGTGGTATTGATTCGCTGGGAATGCCGGGTTGACCTTGGGAGGCAAGTCGGACGCATGAACCAAGTCGGCGCGGATTGATACCTGATGAGGAGCTTTTTTGTTTAACTCTCTGAATTTGATAGCATTGGAAATCAGGTTTTGGAAAAGCTGACTCAACTGGGGTACGTCACCCCAAATTGTTGGCATTGGGCCAACATCAATGATCGTTCCGGATTCCTGGACGACCAGTTCCAGATCAAGCAGCACTTCGTTTAGTACTTTGTCCAGCGAAACGTTGGTAAACTGACTCCGTTGGGTTGTAATGCGTGAGAACGCCAGCAAATCCCGGATGAGCGTCGACATCCGGCTGGCAGCTCCCTGCATACGCTCCAGCATCGCTACGCCGTCGCCTAGCTGGCCTGCGTAGGTCTGGCGCAGAATATCACCAAACGACTGGATCTTACGCAACGGTTCCTGCAAGTCGTGGCTGGCTACGTAAGCGAAGCGCTGTAAATTTTCGTTGGATCGTTTCAGATCATGATTGGCTGTTTCCAGCTCGCGGGTCCGTTCGGCAACGCGTTCTTCCAGTTCGGTCGAAAACGCTTTCTGGTCATGAATATCCGTACAGGTACCGAACCAGCGAACAATATGCCCCGCTTCGTCGCGCATCGGAAGCGCCCGCCCCAATAGCCAGCGATACTGGCCATCGTAGCGTAGCATGCGGTATTCAATTTCGTACGGGTTACCGGTGCGTAGCGATTCGTCCCAGACGCGATTGGTACGCTCGACGTCGTCGGGATGAAGCGCATTGGCCCACTTCTCGTTAAACGACTCCTGTGGAGTCAGGCCCGTAAAGTCGTACCAGCGCTGATTAAAGAAATCGTGCCGGCCGTCGGGCTGCGTCGCCCAGACGATCTGTGGCATAAAATCCGTAACGAACGTAAACTGGCGAATGCTGTCGGTTAGTTCGGCGTTAATGTCGATCAGGGCCTGCTGCGTCGCCCGCTCGGCCCGCAGGTCATGGAGATTAACCCCGATGGATACGGGGTTGCCCGTTACGGAGTCATTAATTTGAATAAACTCGGCGTGGCAGGGAATCTGCTCACCGCTGCTCAGATGCCGGACCGAGAAAGTACCTGTCCAGCGACCGGACAATAACAAATCAGGTTTGATACGTTCGGCGAAAAAGCGTAACTGCGTCGGTGTATATAGACTATCGGGGGGTAGGCTGGCTAGGCGGTCGTCGGCTGAAATGCCAATGAGTTCGCGGCCGGCTGCGTTGAGGTAGGTAAGCTGACCATCCATAGCGGTCACGGCCACATAATCGTGGCTGCTTTCGACCAGATTGACCAACGTTCGTTGCTCTTCTCGCAGGTAGGTCTCGTTAGTAATGTCCTGTAGGGTACCCGTAAACCGTATCGGCTCCCGTTGCTGATTGAAGTAGACTTTTCCTTTGGCGCGTACGATGCGTTCGGTACGTTCCCGCGACGTAACTAACGAGTAGGTTGCGTCATAATAGCCATCGGAGTCTGGTTGCAGGCTGTCAGTAACCGTCTGAGCTACCCGATCCCTGTCTTTTTCGGTGATGGCCTCCAACGCCTTAGCGAGTTCCACCTCGCCCTGAACGGGTAAGTTGAACCAGGTTCGCATCTGATCGTTGCCGGATATTTTGCCCGTAAGAAGGTCCAGGTCCCAAATGCCCAGACCCGCCGATTCGATTGCAAACAGCAATTGTTCCGCTGGAACGCGGGTTCCTACGTCCTGCTTGCCGGTCGTTTCCTGCCCGATGCACAAAACTCCCGCTACCTGATCGGTTCCGTCGGGAACTGCGCTGTACGAAAAGCGCCAATGGGTTATCTCATTACGTCCATTCCGGTATACCGGAATGGGCTGATCAATCTGCTGAACAGGCTGACCCGTGGCCCGAACCTGTCGTAAAACATCGAGCAGTTCGATTCGATTCGTTGACGAGGAAGGGGAGTGGCTGACGGGCCGCCCAAGCGAGTCAGGCTCGTGCGTGGGCAAATTGATTGTTGTCCGGTATGCGTCGTTATAAAACTGAATGAACTCAGATCCCCAGAAAAGTAAGGCGGGATAGGGAGAGGCCAGGAGCATGGCTAATGCCGTCCGCAGGCTGGCAGGCCATTGGTCTGGCTGACCAACAGGTGTTTCTGTCCAGTTAAACGAGCGGATACGCGTCTGCATCGTGCCGTCACCAGCAGGAAATAAATGGTCGGGAGGCACTATATGGTTACTCATGACTAAAAATTGATCCAGCACGTACACCGGCTATGTCGCTCGAAAGACAGTAGCCGACAAGTCAGAACTGTATAGGCAAAACCGAAAAGTCGGCTCGATGTTGTTCGATACCTCATTCGGCGACTGCCGCTCGTCGTAACCGGTCGTTGATCGCGTGGCCTAATCCCTCGCCTGGTAGCAGCTCGGCGTAGATATGATCAACCGCCAGTTGATCCAGTTCGCGCAGATAGGCAAACAGGTTTTTTGCGGCTTCGTTAAGATTACCCGTGGGGGAGAGCGTACGCTGGTTATCGTCGGCGATCCCTCCGAACAACTCCCGAAAAACGAGCGCCCCACTGCGGGGAGCAGGCGTGGGCGTCGTACCGGGCTGGACCAGGTAAACGGGTTTGCGCGGGGCGTAGTGGCTGCTAAGCATGCCGGGGGCCTTGGGATTGGAGGTCGAATGACTACGTAACGCTACCGGTCCCACCACCTGTTCAATGGCTTCCTGCGACAAGCCCCCCAGGCGATAAATAGTAGGTATGTCCTCCTCAAAGCCAACAATTGTCGATTCGAGGCCAACGTTGGCCGGACCTCCGTCCAAAATGTACGGAATCTGATCGCCCAGCTGATCGGCTACGTGCTGGGCCGTAGTCGGGCTGATATAACCGAACGGATTGGCGCTGGGGGCCGCCAGCGGAAAATCCAGACTTTGCAGCAGAGACCGGGTAAGTGGATGGTTGGGGATACGAACGGCTACGGTGGGCAGCCCCGACGTAACCAGATCGGAAATAATAGGCTGACGGGGCAATAACAGGGTCAGCGGGCCGGGCCAGAAAGTAGCCGCCAGTTTCTGGGCGGCTTCGGGTAACTCCGTAACGAACCGGGTCACCTTGTCCAGCGAATCCGTATGAACGATAAGCGGATCGAAAGCGGGGCGATTTTTGACCCGAAAAATTGTCAAAACTGCATCGGGGTCAAGGGCATTGGCTGCCAGCCCATACACGGTTTCCGTTGGAATGCCAACTACCTTTCCTGCTTCCAGCAGCGCCTTCGCCGTCTGCTGGTCTGTACCTATCTGTGCCATAATAAATCGTGGGCAAAGATACGCCGAAAACACAAACAGCCCGGCTATCGGGGCCGGGCTGCAAATTCGTCTACGTAGGATCAGTGATGACCACCGGGACCGTGAACGTGGCCGTGGGAGAGTTCGTCCGAACTGGCATCCCGCACGTCAATAACCTCTACGTCGAAATGCAGATTCTGATCAGCCAGTGGGTGATTCCCATCGACCGTTACGGTATCCGGACCAACGTTCGTTACCGTAACGACCTGGCCATCATTTGCCTGAAACTGCATGCCCACCTGAATGTCGGCCTGACCGAATGCGTTACGAGGTACTTCGCCAACCAGCCGATCGTCGCGCCGACCGTAGCCTTTTTCGGGCGTTACGTCAATTTTGAAGACATCCCCTTTGGTGCGACCTTCCAGTCCTTCTTCCATACCGGGAATCAGGTTGTTCGCTCCGTGTAAGTAGTAGAGTGGGTCGCTGCCTTGGCTGGAGTCCAGCACGTTGCCCTGACTGTCGCGTAGGGTATAATGGATGGCCGCTACTTTGTCTTTGGTAATGTTCATGGGAATGGCGACGGACGCCGGTTTGTTTAATAGAAGACATAACACCGGTTTTGCCGAATTGGCTTCCTTTTGCCAAAAATTTATTAAAAATGGCTAAATCAGCCTGCCAGTACCGGGGGGAAGCAGTTGATAAGGCAGGGTTACGGTGGTGGGTACGTGGTGGCTAACCGGAAATTTCTATCTTTGACTGTATGAACGACCGCTTTAAACTGTGGCTGAAACGCGTAGGCTGGGCCGGCTTTTTCTTTTTTCTAATCAAAGGATTACTCTGGTTATTGATTCCGTACCTGATTGCCAAGGGTGTCTTTTCTAAATAAAAAAAGAGATTTTCCCGGTGGCATTTTACGTGGGAATACCCTGAACAATCCGATAAGTGACTGGTTTATGCATTGATATCGGATTCATAGTCAACAAAACCGCAGCGTTATGGAAGATCAAGAAAAAGAAGACATCATCCGGGCCAAGCAGGCCATTTCGCCCAGTGGGCTGGGTGATCAATCGGTAGAAGGTACCAGCGGTCCCGGTAGCGAGATTGACCCCGAGCCACTACCCGCTGACGAACTAGAAGACGAATACATGGATGGGGATAAAATCGGAGAAAATGTGCACGAACTGCACCACAACCGGAACATCCACAAACCTGATAACACGACGGGCCCAGCCTATAGTTAACAACAGAGTACTACGAAAAAACAGCTGCCCCCATAGTCCTGCTATGGGGGCGTTTTTGTGGGTTCTGTAACCAACCCGAGTACTTGTATGTTTATGAAGTAAGTATTACTCAATGAAAATGGAAACGAACGAACGAAAGAATGTCTGGTACGTGCTGGGCGCCGTAGTAGGACTAGTTGTCCTGTTTTTTGTGGGACGCCAGGTTAGCAACTGGTGGGATTCAAAACAGGAAAGCAGGCAGCAGAAAGCGGCCTATCAGCAGACGCTGGCAACGTTGCGGCAGGCCTGTCATTACGCTGACTCGGTAGGGATTGATACGAGTCGGTACGCGGCCGTTACCGGTGAAGAAGTAAAACAACTGACGGGCCGACTGGCCAATCTGATGCTAGAGCTTCAGTACGGTAAAAAATCGTCGCAGTTGGCGTTCGACGGGCTCAAAAAGAACGAGAAAGTGGATACCAATGCCGTACAGACAGCCGCCGAACGCGAAATGGAAAATGGTTCTTTTTCGGTTGCGTCGCTGCAGGGGGCCAGTCGCTTGACGCCCTACAATCAGCTCGTGAGTGAGTACAACCGGCTACGCCAGCGTCCCCAGACACCCGCCTTGAACGATTCATTACGGCTGGTTCGCCAAACGCTTAATTTCTACCGTTACATCAACCGGTTCGATCTGGAAAAATTCGTGGTCGTCAACATTCCGGCTGCTGAACTGAACGTGTTTGATCAAACCGGCAAACGGTTGCTGCCCATGCGGGTCATTGCGGGGCGGGCTGATAAACAAACTCCGCTGATGGCTACGTACATCACGGGAATCATTGCTTATCCGTACTGGAACGTACCAAAGAGTATCGCTCTGAACGAGATGCTACCCAAAATGCAGCGCGACCTGTCCTTTATTTATAACCAGAACCTGCAAGTGCTGGATGAAAAAGACAAAGAGGTCGATCCCGAAGAAATTGACTGGCAGAGTTTGTCGGAAACGAATTTTCCGTACCGCATCCGGCAAGCCTCGGGTTGCGATAACTCATTGGGACTGCTGAAGTTTGATCTGGCTAATCCATTGGCGATCTATCTGCACGATACCAACAGTCGGGATTTATTTACGGCGACAAGCGATCACTGGCGGAGTCACGGCTGCGTACGGGTGCAGAAACCCGTCGAACTAGCGAACCTGGTACTGGGCAAGCAGGTGTTTGACGCCAGCTTTATGAACAAATGCCTGATCGATCAGAAGCCAAAGCCGCTGGCTATTCCCAAGCAAGTGCCCGTATTTATTACGTATAACATCGCTGACGTAGATGCGACTGGTAAGCTGCATTTCTACAAGGATGTGTACGCGATGAACAAATAAAAAAGGGAGGTCGTGATTCGACCTCCCTTTTTTATACGATGAAGAATGATCAACCGATGCTGTCCAGAAAGGTAGAACGCTTTTGGTATTCATTGTCTGGTGAGTAAATGAACAGGCAGGTGCCGCCTTTTACCGCCTGAATAATGCCTTTCGAATCTGCATAGGGAACAGCCGGGCAACCCTGACTACGGCCCAGACGACCCGTCTTTTTGATAAAGTCTTCACAGGCGTAATCGGCCCCGTGTAGAACGATGTTCCGGTTGTATACATTGTCGTTGAATCCCTTTTCCAGGCCCTGTAGCTGCAACGACAAACCGTGTTTGCCCATGTAGGTACTGAGCGTTTTGTAGAAACCAAGGCTGGTCTGGAATGACGACTGAACGTTAGAAAACTTGTTCGCTACCAGATCACCGGAGTTACGACCGTGCGATACGTACGTATTGAACAGCAATTTCTTCTGCAATAAATCAACGACATACAGTCGTTTCTTGTTGGATGGCTGGCTTAAGTCGACGATGGACAGAACCGGTTTGCTGGTGTTCATTTTCTCCCAGCCACGTAACGCATAGGCAAAAACATCTTTGTTCAGGCCCAGATGACTTAGATTAAGCTGGTCATAGACCGAAAGATAAGCGTCATGTTTCGTAACGGGAGCTGCTGAAAGTAAAGTAGTGGAAGGGGAGGCAGATGTTACGTCGGGAGAGGTACTGGCAAAGTTCAACGAGGCAATAAGCACTAAAAACACTTTCTTCATACGAGCAGGCTGAATAATAGCAGTGTGATTGTTATGAGAGAAGTACCCTATTAAAACACAATCAAGGCTGTTTTAATTCGGTTGAAGGTACTACTTTTTCGATTTATTACCACCATGACACCCTACGAAACCACCGTTCGCACGGAAATCAACCGCTGGCAACAAGCCATGCAGAAGCCTCCTTCGGCACTGGGGCGATTGTCGACGTCCGTCCAGCGACGAATCAACAAAATCATTCCCCGGCAGGTCCACGCGATCATTACGGCGACCATCAAACAGATGACCCGGGCCGTCCTGTTTGGCTCCGAGTTTCTAACCCGCCAACCCCAGTTGGGACTGAGTTTGATTGAGCGCGACGCGGCCGTGGCCCGACGTATTGACTTCTACCGGAAAGCGGGGGCGGCCGAAGGTGGGGTTACGGGCGCGGGCGGGCTGCTGATGGGCCTGGCCGATTTTCCGCTGCTGCTAAGTCTGAAAATGAAAATGCTGTTCGAAATCGGCGCCTTATACGGTTTCTCCGTCAGCGATTACCGGGAACGGGTGTTTATCCTGTACGTTTTTCAACTGGCTTTTTCGAGTCAGGAGCGTCGGCAGGTGGTGTATCAGCACCTGGTCAACTGGGCCGAGCACAGCCAGCAGTTACCCGAGGATATTCATCAGTTCGACTGGCTGACGTTCCAGCAGGAATACCGCGATTATATTGACCTGGCGAAGATGGCACAGCTTATTCCGGGCATTGGCGCGGCCGTGGGGATAGTAGCTAATTATCAGCTCATCAACCAACTAGGCCGGACGGCGATGAATGCTTATCGGATGCGGCTGTTAGCCGATGAGCAGTCAATGCTGAAAAAATAGGGCACTTACTCGTTTCTAATGATCTGTTTCCGATGGGAAAGACCCCACTGGTGAAGCTCTTCCATGACGCGCTCCAGCGACTGACCGTGCTCGGTAATGGTATACAGAACGGTAGGCGGGAATGTGTCGTATACGGTACGGCTGATCAGCTGATTAACTTCCAGCGTTTTTAATTCGTTCGACAAAACCTTGTCGGTGATACCAGCCACTTCGCCGGAAATCTGCTTGAAACGCTTAGGGCCAGAGACTAGCGCAAACAAAATCAGCAATTTCCACCGGCCTTCGATCGCTTCCATCGCATCCTTGATGGATAGGATATTTTTCGGACAGCCACCCGTTGCTATCATTATAAGAGGAGATTAAAACAGGATACAGCACGTTACTTTCCTGGCGGATAGCGCTATCCGCCAGGAAAGTGCTATTCCAAAGATAGCTAACGGCTATAGTTTTGCGGTCATCAAACGAATTTTTGAACAAAATAGACCGCATGAAAACGCTGCATATCATACTCTGGATTGCCCAGCTCCTGGTGGCGATCCTGCTTCTCTGGGCGGGCTACGTAAAGCTGATGAAGCCCATTACAGAACTAGCCGCCATGTGGCCCTGGGCGGGTGAAACTCCGGCTACGTTTGTTTGGTTGACGGGTATCGTTGACTGGCTGGGTGCCGTTGGACTAGTCGCGCCAGCAGCGTTACGTATTCGGCCAAAGCTGACTCCTCTTGCCGCCGTCGGGGTCATGTTGCTGATGCTATGTGCGATTGTTTTCCACCTGCTGCGCGGAGAAGGTACCAGTATCGGATTCAATATCGGTGTTTTTGGCATTGCCGCTTTCATCGCGTGGGGGCGATTGACGAAAGCGCCTATACAATGAATCGCTAATCGCTCAGTTGCGTTAGTTACGTTCCTCTCTGAGACTTAATTCGTTGCAGAACACTAACAGGCATACCACACATGTGATTACCGGAACACATAACACAGCCTGTTTATATGGAAAGAAATTATTGGATTAACTTGATAATTGGCCCAATCGCTGGTATACTTGCTGAATCGTTTCAAGACGACATCATGTGTCAGTCATCAAGTTAGCCAAAGTGATCCAATTCAAAACATGGGGTAGACGGTTGATCAGCTTGGGTTTGTTGACCCTGGTGCTCTACCATGTCCTTGGGATTGTCTTGGTTTCGCTGAGCGTGTGGTGGCAGGAGGAGCACGACTTAACGGAACGGCTGACAGTCTACCGGACGGTGGATAGTCTGGTTGAGTTTCAAATTGCACTGAACGACCAGGAAACGGAAGAAGGTGTGCTGAATGCGACCGAAGAAGGGTTTGCGTATAATGGGCATTACTTTGACGTAATAAGTCTGGAAGTAAAAGACAATATCCTGCACATTGCCGGGCTGGAAAATAAGCGTGCGTCGTTCTGGCAACGCGATCTGCTGGCGTTTGTGAAGGACGCCGTTCATGCCGAATCCCAGTCGGAACGTAAGGCCGGGAACTGGCTGAAACTCCTGATCAAAGAGTATTCGCCAGTGGCTAAAACCAGTTTCTTCCTGTTTCTGTCAAGATGGCGGGAAGATCTTCGTATCCCCATCGCAAGCTGCCTCTTCAGCAGCCGTTCCCTTCCCGTTTATTCGCCCCCGCCCCGGTTTGTTTAATGGCCTTTCTTGCTTTCCCGGTATTGCGCCGGGGGTTGATAGCTGCGGCCGTGCTGCCGTTGTAGCTGGCTATACGCTGTCCTGAAATTGGGACAGGAGCCAGTTGGCTTTATCTCAGGCAATCTAGTCGAGGGGCAGGTAGGCTACGTGTAGACTAGCCCCGCTCCAAACAAACCGAATTCACCTCATGCCTCATATACCCCTGCCCGAGCATCTGCCGGGCATCACCGGACTCCTGGAGTATCGGCTCGATACTGCCATACCCATTCGCGAATTGACTCAGTTACTGCTACGTGGCGAATCGACACTGACGCCGGGCGAACGCGAACTGATTGCTACGCTGGTTTCGTCGCGGAACTGTACCCGCTTCTGCACTGCGGCCCACGCGAAAGCCGCCGACCTGCTGCTGGGCGACCCGCAGATTACCCAGGCCGTCATCGCCGATCCCGAAACGGCCCCTATCAGTGAAAAAATGAAAGCGCTGCTTCAACTGGCGGCTCAGACGCAGCAATCCGGTAGCGCTGTTACGCCCGAAACCGTCGAACGAGCCCACCGGGCGGGCGCCACTGATCGCGAAATTCATGATACGGTGCTGCTGTCGGCTCTGTTCTGTCTGTACAATAAGTACGTAGATGGCATGGCCACGGTCGCGCCAGCAGATGCCGGTTTCTACGATATCCTTGGCGAACGGATCGTCAATCGGGGATACGGCCGCCCCCCGGGTGGTTACCCGGCTCCCCAACGTACCGAACCACAGGAAGGCTGATTCTGAAATAGCTGTTTTACAAAGTTTACTCGAGTCCCCGAAAGGGGGCATGGACGTGTACTGACCAAATAATCTCAAAAATCTTCATGAAATACTCTACTATTGCCGCGCGCGCTGCGTGGCTTCTGGGCCTGCTTTGTTTGCTGGCAACGGCAGCGCTGGCCCAATCCACTACTATCCGGGGGACGTTGATCGACCCCGTCAGTAAGGCTCCGCTGGTGGGAGCAACCGTTACCGTCAAAGGACAACGGACGGGCGCTGTTACCGACGCAACGGGACTGTTCACCATCGCCGTCCGCAATACTACTACGCATACGCTGGTCGTTTCGATGGTCGGGTACGACCCGCAGACGATCCAGGCCAAACCTGGCGATACGTTTCTGACCATTCCATTGAAGCAAGGCGCTACAGCGTTGGACGAAGTTGTCGTGGGAGCATCGCGGGTTGAAGAAAAGCTCGTACGGGCGCCAGTAACGATTGAAAAGATGGACGCCCGGACTATTCGGGACACGCCATCGCCAACGTTCTACGAAGGAATCAATAACCTGAAGGGCGTCGATATGGTGACGAGCGGTTTGACGTACCGGCAAATTAACACCCGCGGTTTCGCCAGCACCGGTAACAGCCGCTTTCTGCAACTGATCGATGGGGTTGATAATCAGCCGGCGGGATTCGGATTTTCCGTCGGGAATATGTTCGGACTGAGTGATCTGGACGCCGAAAGCGTCGAACTCGTGCCGGGGGCAGCTTCGGCTCTGTACGGTCCGGCGGCTTTCAACGGAGCCTTGCTGATGACGAGTAAAGATCCGTTCAAATACCAAGGACTCAGTGTGCAGGCAAAAGTAGGTGTCAATCATGTGGGCGACCCCAACCGGAACGCCGGACCGACCGGCCCTGCTTTGTACAATGACCATGCCATCCGCTATGCCAAAGCGTTTGGTAACAAGCTGGCCGTGAAGCTGAACGCGGCTTACATGCAAGGGCTGGACTGGTTCGCCACGGATTATTCTGACGTCAATCAGACTACACCCGTCGAGCAGCGTGGTGTCCGGAATCCGGCGTACAATGGCCTGAACGTCTACGGCGATGAGGTCGTCAGAACACTGACCGGGGCCGGGCAGGTGTCGCGGACGGGGTACCTGGAACGGGATCTGACGGACTATAATGTGTATAGTCTGAAGCTGAACGGTGCCCTGCATTACCGCATTACGCCGAAACTGGAGGCCATTTACGCGGCTAATTTTGCCAAAGGGACTGCGAACTACACGGGTTCCAATCGTTTCTCGGTCAATGGATTCTCGCTGATGCAGCACCGACTGGAGTTGAAAGGCGATCAGTTTTTTGTGCGCTGGTACAGCAACGCTGAAGATTCTCACGATTCGTACAATACCCGCGCGCTGGGTCAGCAAATCAACCGGACCTGGGTACGCGATCTGAACGGAAACGTAGTATCGCCCGACAAGGCCGACGATACGTGGTTTGCTCGCTATGCCGCAGCGTTTGGCGGTTCGGTGGCGTCGGTGAGCGGTAACGATCCAACTGCGGCCCGTGCATTCGCCGATCAGGGTCGGTTGTTGCCGGGAACGGCGGAGTTCGACGCGCAGAAAAAACGGTTGACTGCCACTCAGGGACTATCCGGTGCGGGCATTCTGAGCCAGACCAGCATGTGGCATGCCGACGGGCAGTACAACCTGACATCGGCATTAAACAACGTAGCGGAGGTACTGGTGGGCGGTAATTTTCGGCAGTACAGCCTGTTCACCAACGGAACCCTGTTCGATGATAAGGGCGGCCGCATCCGCTATCACGAATACGGCGCGTTTGTGCAGGTCAGTAAGACCCTGCTGGCGGAGCACCTGAAGCTGACCGTTTCGGGTCGGTACGACAAGAATCAGAACTTCGCGGGCTATTTTACGCCCCGCGCGTCGGCGGTGTACTCGGTTACGGATCGGCACCACTTCCGGGCGAGCTACCAGACGGGTTTTCGTAATCCAACCCCTTCCGACCAGTTTATCAAACTCAATGTCGGCCCGATCACTATTCTGGGCGGGGCTCCCAGCAATAGCGCGGGCATGAATGTCTACGAAAATTCGTTCACCGCAGCGAGCGTCACCCAGTTCGGCGCGGGCTTCGGCGCTGACGTGAACAAAGTGGGGCCACAGCAGGCCGTTCTGAATAACAAAGACAAGCTACAGAAGTCGAATGTAGCCTACATCGCACCCGAACGGGTTAACAGCGTCGAGGTGGGCTACCGGGGGCTGCTAACGGGTAACCTGTCGGTCGATGCAAATTGTTATTACGGTGTATACGACAATTTCATCCTGAATACGGTAGTGTTACGTCCCAACAGCGCTGTACTGGGAGCCGATGGTAAACCCAATCCCGCAGCGGCTCAGGACATCCTCAGTGGCCGGGTGCAGGCGTTCCAGCTGTACACCAACTCGCCGGACCGGGTATCGGCGCAGGGAGCCACCCTTGGCCTGACTTACCGGACGACCAGTGGCTACCAGATCGGCGCGAACGGAACCTGGTCGGCATTCAATATTCGTAATGCCGATCCCAACAACATAGCCGCCTTCAACACCCCTCGTCTGAAAAGTAACGTAACACTGGGCCACCAGAACGTCCTGCCTAACGTCG
This sequence comes from Spirosoma pomorum, assembly GCF_054776615.1. Classification (NCBI taxonomy): domain Bacteria; kingdom Pseudomonadati; phylum Bacteroidota; class Cytophagia; order Cytophagales; family Cytophagaceae; genus Spirosoma; species Spirosoma pomorum. The sequence continues at coordinate 185,545 of NZ_BAAHBP010000021.1, read as the reverse complement.
GGTTCAACGTTGCCTGGCACTGGCAGGAGAGCTTCGACTGGGTAGGCTCCTTCAACGCGCTGATTCCGGGCCGGGTTCCGGCGTATCACCTGCTCGATGCACAGGTTAGCTACCGGATGCCGGCCACAAAAACAATCCTCAAACTGGGGGCGTCGAACCTGACGAATCAGTACGTAGTCCAGTCTTACGGCTCGCCGGCCGTGGGGGGCTTGTATTACCTATCGCTGGTGTTTGATGCCGGTTTAACCCGATAAACTTCATAAACTGGGCTCCAGCGGGACTTCTTCGCCAACTGGAGCCTCCTTTCTCTTGGCCAATGGAAACAATGATGATTAAGAACGAAACCCGAGTGGCGACTAACTGGCTGGCTCTCGGGCTGTGTGCCTTGTCGTATCTGCTGGGCGGCACGGCTTCCACCCTGATGGCTACCTGTCTGCCGGTTGCGGTGCCGGAGTTACTCACCCGGAACCCGTCGTCGACCAGTGTCGACCAGGTTAGCGCGGCTATCAGTGCAGCTTTTCTGTACGGCTGGATGACAGGCGGATTACTGTTTGGTTTTGTCAGTGATCGCCTAGGTCGGGCCAGGACAATAGCGTTCGTGACGGGACTGTACGGGTTAGGGATGGTACTGACGGTTTTCGTACCCAGCTGGCCCGCGTTGCTCGGGCTTCGGTTCGTGACGGGCATAGGCGTGGGGGGCGTTCTGCTGCTGACAACGGTTTATTTGTCCGAAATCTGGCCGTCGCAACAACGGGCAGTGGTCCTGGGTATTCTGGCGGTCATGTTTCCGGTGGGTATTGTGGCGACGGGTGGTTTGAACATTGGCCAGCTTCCCTGGCGGCAGGCGTTCTGGGTGGGATTGATTCCCCTGACGGTAGCCGTAGCTATGGTGGCGGGACTCCCCGAGTCGACCAACTGGGTGCAAAGCCGGCAGACAGCCTCTCCGGATGGGGGCTGGACCCCACGCGACAAAGCAAACCTGACGACGGGCGTGCTGGTGTTCGGCGCCGTACTGATTGGCCTGTGGGGCACTTTCTCCTGGATTCCAACCTGGGTGCAGTCGTTGCTGCCCGTGGGCCAGAACGGGGGGCAGGAGCGGGGTATTACGATGATGCTACTGGGCATGGGTGGTATTCTCGGCGGGATGCTCTCCGGGATGTTGCTCAACCGACTGGGAACGCGCCGGACACTACTTCTTACGTTCGCCGGTTGCGCGGGTGGCTGCGCCCTGTTGTTTCTGACCAATCAGCAGTTTTCGCCAGTCATTTACGGAGAAACGGCCCTGCTGGCTTTGTTTTTCGGCATTAGTCAGGGGGCGCTGTCCAGCATCATTCCGGCTTTGTTTCCGGTTCGTATCCGGGCGGCTGCATCCGGCATCAGCTTTAACGTAGGGCGATTTTTTACCGCAACGGCCGTGTTTTTCGTCGGCTCACTTGTCTCGCTGCTGGGCGGTCTGAGTAATGCGCTGCTCGTCTTTTCGGTAGCCTTTGGACTGGCCTTCGGGCTGGTATTCTTACGTATCCGCAGCCGCCAACCCAACGAAAACCTTTAAAAAACAAAAGACTATGCCTCATATTCAACTTAATAACGACGCGCCAGGTATTCGGAGCCTGGTCATTTACCGTCCCGATACCGGTAAACCGCTGTACGAATTGGCACAGGCTCTGCTCCGGGCGGGTTCGCCCGATAGTACGTTGACGGATGCCGACCGCGAACTGATTGCCGCCTACGTATCCAGCCAGAATCGTACTCAGTTTTGCCGGAATAGCCACGCAGCCGCAGCCCGCTACCTCTACGGCGATGAACGCGATCGAGTGGATGACGTATTGGATGATCCAGATACGGCCGCCATTTCGGATAAGCTGAAAGCCCTGCTGGTTATTGCCCGACATGTTGCCGCCGACGCCCGAACGGTATCTGAGCCGTTGGTTGAAGTGGCCCGACTTGCAGGCGCTACCGACGGTGATATTCACGACACGGTGCTGATTGCCGCGTCGTTCTGCCTATTCAATCGGTACGTTGATGGCCTCGCTACGCTGACTCCGACGGACCCCTCCGCTTACGACGCCATGGGCGAACGAATGGGAACCTTCGGTTACGTGCTGCCCAAACCTGCTTAATTCAGTCAATCATAAACAAAACTTACCTATGCCGCATATTCCATTGCTTCCTGGCATCCCCGGTATTCGGGGGCCAATGCTGTTCAGCCCCGAAACGGCGCGCCCGATGAATGATCTGGCTAACGTATTACTACGGGCCAATGCGCACCACCCCGACTCGACGCTGACCGAAGGCGAACGAGAGCTGATTGCTACTTACGTATCGTCGCAGAATGATTGCTACTTCTGTCAGACGATTCACGGTGCCGTCGCCAGCCAATATCTGGGCGACGAAGACTGGTCGCTGGTGGCGTCGGTTAAAGGCGATTACCAGCAGGCGGCTATTTCCGACAAACTGAAAGCGCTGCTCACGATTGCCGGTAGTGTGCAGCGGGGCGGTAAGCAGGTGACAGCGGATCAGGTGGAGGCCGCCCGCGCGGAAGGCGCTACGGATCGGGATATTCACGACACCGTTCTGATTGCGGCCGCTTTCTGTATGTTCAACCGCTACGTCGACGGGCTGGCCACGACCGCCCCGGTTGACGTTCCCGATTTTTATCGACAACGGGCCGAGGGCGTCGTTGCCCGTGGGTATGCGGCCAGCGATCCGGCGTAACGTTGATCAGGCCGGCGTCCGCGAATCACCTGTTTCACGGACCCGGCCTGGTAAATAGTTTGGGTGATAGAATACCGGCTGCTGATAATCATCGCGTTAGTAGGGATTGGGTTGGTACGGTGCGAAAAACGCGTAGTTTTAAGCAATGAACGTACTTACTATCGAACAGAACTTGCCCGTATACACCTCGAACCAGGATGATTTGTACGGCAACAAACTGTTCCGCATGGCTCGGGCCGAAGGAACGATCGAATACCAGTCGGATATTCTCGTACCTCATCGGAAAGCGTACTATCTGCTAGTGTTTGTCAAACGCGGCAACAGTCGCCACTGGGTGGATATGACGCCCTACGAAATAAAGGAGAATACGGTGTACTTTACTGTGCCAAGTCAGATACAGGTGAAAGAAGAAGCGAAGCCAATGTGGGGTACCAGCCTTGCGTTTACGAGTGAGTTTCTGGCGTTACAGGAGAATACGGCATTGATCAATCTGCCGCTGATTCTAAATCCGCAAAACGGTCACGAACTACTACTAACGGAAGCGGATGTTGCCTTTGTGGAGGATATACTGGACAGACTGTACACCGAATACCGGCTCCCGGGCCAGTGGCAACAGCGGATGCTGGCAGCTTACTTGACGGTGTTGCTCACGTACCTGAGCCGGTTGTATACCGATCAATACAGGAACAACGAAGCGTCCCCCGATAAACTATTGCTGAAGAAGTACCAGGCTAAAATTGATGAATTCTTCCGCGCGCAGCACGAAGTGAGTGAGTATGCCTCCATGCTGAATATATCCGCCGGGCACTTGAGTGAAGTAGTAAAAGCTCAGAGTGGCAAACCCGCTATTGCCCACATCCATGACCGCCTGGTGCTGGAAGCTCGGCGTCTGCTGTTTCATAGCCAGGATTCGCTCAAGGAAATCGCCTTTGACCTTGGTTTTTCGGAGGCTTCGTACTTCAACCGCTTCTTTAAGCGCGAAACCGGGCTTACTCCGGCCGAGTACCGACTTAGTATCCGCGAAATGTACCAGTAATACCGAAGAATATGTTCCTGCCGGGCGCAGGGAGCGCGGTAGCTTTGTCCTGTTAACAATTCGATTATGAAAACAGCACTGATAACAGGAGCAAACAAAAGCATTGGCTTCGAAGCCGCCCGGCAATTATTGCAAAAAGGGTATTACGTGTATCTGGGTAGCCGCGACGAGTATAAAGGCCAGCAAGCCGTTGATCAACTAAAGGCCGAAGGGCTAACCAACGTCGAACCGATCGTGATTGATGTCGATACCACCGATTCCATTAAAGCCGCCCGCGAAACGCTCGGTCAGAAAACCCCCGCACTTGACGTCCTCATCAACAATGCCGGGATTAGTGGCGGTATGTCGCAACCAGCGCTCAGTACGGACATCGGTACGATCAAGCAGGTGTTCGAAACGAACGTTTTCGGTGTGATTGAAACAACGCAGGCGTTCATCGATCTACTGCGGCAATCGCCTGAACCGAGGATCGTTAACGTAACGTCGGGGTTAGGATCACTGACGCTGCATACCGATCCGACCTGGAAATATTACCACGTTAAAGGAGCGGCTTACGGCCCTTCCAAGGCTGCCCTTAACGCCTACACCATCATGCTGGCGTACGAACTGCGTGATACCCCTTTTAAGGTAAACGCCGTCGACCCCGGCTACACGGCCACCGATTTCAACCACCATTCTGGTCCCGGAACCGTCGAAGATGCCGCTGCCCGTGTGGTCAAAGCCGCTACGCTCGGGGCAGATGGGCCAACCAGCCAATTCTTCAGCGACGACAACGCCCCAGCTACAGGAATTAGTCCCTGGTAAGAATTAATAACTCTTATCTCCCCACTGACAGGAGGAATCTTAAACCTGACGAACATAAAGCACTAAGATTTCTCTTGTCAGTGGGGGGATAAAGAATATCACTTGGCCAGCTCCCAAACCAGATTAGTGTAATAGAAACCGCCCACGGCTGGTCCGCCGATGAATGTGTAGTACGAATGATTCAGCAGGTTCGTGCCGCCTATTTTAACTAGTACGCCCGCTTTTCGGAGCTGATAGCTCAGTTGAGCATCGACGGTATTGATGGCGGGTACCATGCCCGTTGCCAGTTCCGACTGCCACAGAAAGGCACTCTGGTATTTGTAGTTGATCGAAAAGCCAATACCGCTCCAGATGTTGCCGTTCGTGAGCGTCAGGTTGGTAATCCACTTGGGCGTGTTGAAGGCGCTCTCTAGTTCATCACCGTTTTCAGCGCGGTCAAGCCGGGCAAACGAAGCATTGCCACCCAAGGACCAGTTGGTTGTCAGGCTATAGCGTAGCGCGGCACTGGCCCCGTAGTTGTACACCCGCGTTTGCGAGTTAGTCCAGAGCCGGTAGCGATCCTGTGTCGTCGAGCTGGCAAAGTAATACGCCAGTGAGTCGGGATTGCTGCCCCGTGGTACATTGGCGTTGACCTGCGCCATAAAATTCCGGTATGTCGAATAGTAGGCATCAACGTCGACATACAGTCGCTGCCGAAACCAAAGTCCCTTGTAGCCAATCTCGACGCTGTTTACCTGCTCGGGCTTGATATAGGTATACGGACTAGCTTTCAGTAGCCCCTTGTTTTTCTGAATGGCCTGATTTGTCGTCAGGCCATTGGTGTTTACGTCGGTATTGATGGCTGCCTGAAACGCATCGATGGACGTGCGCAGATACGCCCGTTCAAAAATGCCCTGCGACATAATGGGTAGACCACCCACTCGTTTCACCCCGCCGGAGTTTACGTTGGAAAAGGCTTCGAACAGAGACGGGAAGCGGTAGCCATTCTGGTACGACAGCCGGACGTTATGAAGTTGAGTCGGCGAGTAGACCAACGCCAGGCGAGGATTCAACCGGGGATCAAAATACGTGTTCTTGTCGAGCCGGAGCGACCCCGTTAGCTTTAACCGGTCCGCCAGAAAATTCCGGCTGGCCTGTATAAAGCCGCCCTCCTTCCCGTAGACCAGATTCCGCCCCGGCTCAGTAGGATTGATGAAATAGTTGCCATCGGGAAAGACTACGTACCGCCGGAAGTCGAAACCTGCGAGTAAATCGATGCCCGTCTGTTGCCGGAAATTCTTCAGCAGCCCCTTAGTAGGTTCCCACTGGCCTTCGGCGTGATACAACCAGGACTTTACCTGCAACGCGGCCCCAATGTCCCAGTTATTCACCGAACGCAAGTTATTCACCAACGTATTGAATGACTCACTGCCGGGAACGGGCCTGCCCCGGTCGGCAAAGGACCGCGCATCCCGTAGCGCCGTTGTAACTGGTACATCAGCCCTTGTGCTGGTATTGAATTGGCTGGTGAAGTCCGCAAACCACTGATTATCCGACTTGAACGATTTGTCGATGTTCTCGGCCATTGACCGGATATTGTAGGAGTTGCCCGTGTTCTCCCGCGAACGATACGCCCGAATCTGCACCGAAGGGGAGGTGAAGGTCAGGCTGTGCTGCTCCAGGACGTAATTTTGAAGCCGGAATCGGTTGGTACGTTGGTAAACATTGTTCAGAGTAGCCCCATGATACGTATAGATTAATTCGGTCGTGGGCGTAAAGCGGTAATGCAGCGACAGATCGCCTCGCAGGTTAAGCAGCCGGTAGTCAGTAGCCTCGGCTTCGTAGTAACCGGTGCGGGCGATGCTGTACCGCCGACCGCCTAGAGTCAGGGTGCGTCGGTTAGCGGCTTCGTTCCCGTAACTGTTGACGGGGTCCTGGGCCGGATTATCAGCGCCGAACAAACGCAGCGACGCATTTCCGTTCGGGTTGAGGTCTGTTGAATTGGCCGCCACCCAGTCGTACCCGCGCTGGTAAACCAGGTTGGCCTTGAACGCAAAGCGCTGGCCGAGCCGCTGGGCATACCGCAGACTCGTTTCCGAGTAAAGCTGCGCCGAAACCGCCGGATTATTAACGTGGTTCACGCCCGTCTTTTGGCCAATGCTCAGACCCGGTGAATCAAAGGGATTGCGGGTGATAATATTAACGAGACCGTTCAACGCGTTCATGCCGTACAGCGCTGAAGCCACCCCAGGTACGACTTCGACGCGCTGAATATCCAGGTCGGACGGAGCCAGTGCACTGGCAATGGGAGCCCCGATGTGGGGTGCCTGGTTATCCCGACCATCGACCAATTGCACAAACCGTACGTTAGTGGTATTGGCAAAGCCACGGGTGTTGTAAACTTTGAAGCCGAGGCTGGACGTGAGCACCTGGATGCCTTTCAGATTCTCAATGGCATCGAAATACGAGGGTTGAGCGGACAACCGGATGCGCCGGGCGTCCAGCACTTCGATACTAACCGGGGAACGTAAAATGGATTCGGGTACCCGTGACGCCGACACAACGACTTCGGCCAGCTCCCGGGAACGGACCGTGTCCTGTTTAGGAATTGTATCGGCAGAAGTGGCAGCTAAACTTAAGAAAAGAAGGGTAGAATTGAGCATAAAGACCTGAAAACTACTGAGCAGGAATGGTTCGTTATATTTTGCCGAATATAACGTATGGCGCCATGAATTGGTGAGACCAGAATACGTTAACTTATTTACAGGGTCGTGTCAGGATACTCCTGATTGGGCATTAGAAGGAATAAACAAGCTGCGTTTGCAGACCGAGCGCGTAGGAATCATTGTGGGATGCATATCCCCCAAAGCTACCCAGATTATAGCTGGCCGTTGGCTGGACGATGAGGCCGTACCGGGGCGTCAGTTTGTAGTGAACGCCAGCGCCTGCCACTACGTGAAACACCGGTCCCTTGTCGGTCAAGAGCCGCAGTCGCTGGGTACCTTGATCGGGCCGATCGACCAGCACGCGGGCCGTGAGCGGTAAATCGACCAACCAGCCAAACGAGAAATAGGGGGACAACCGCTTATCTGACGATCGGAAATTGAGCAACAGCGGAATTCGGATGGCACGTTGTCGCATATTGTTCATCCCCTCGCCAGCCATGGGTATGCGTTGCTGGCGAGGGGTGTGCTGATCGTACCAGATCCCGCTACTGACCGACCAGGCGGGCACCCAATTGTAATGAACCGTAACGCCCGCCAAAAAACCCGCCGTTCCCCGAACACCATTGATCTGAATAGGCTCAACTAACTGGCCGTCACTTTCCGGATAAAAAGAGCGGTTAAAATAAGTAGTGTTTGTGTAGGTTGGCGCAGCCGTAATAGCCACTGACAATTTACCCTGCCCGTAACTGACCAGACGTGTCGAAAAAAGCAAAACGGTGAGCAAGTAGGCGAACTGACGCATGGGCAACGAGTAATTTGGCAGGGTAAGTAAAGAAAAAAGGCCGTCAGTGATAGTACCAGTGCCATTTTTTATACCGTATGGCCTAGTGAACAGTCTGGCGAAAGAAGCCATTTTTACTGTCAAGGCCTGATTGGTAAATGATCATCAACGAGAACAGCGCACAGGCGGATAACAAAAAGGACATCGACGAATGCCGATGCCCTTTTTGTTACCCACAAAGGCTAAGTGCCTATTTCATGTTTTTCTGAATGGTCGTAATTTTTTCAAGGTGACCTTTTACGACGGTGGCTGTTTTGGCCGCGAAAGCTTTCAGCTCGGCGTCTTTGCCTTCCTCCGACTCCTTCGTAAATGCTTTTACGTCGTCCTCGTGGTCGTTCACCATCATGTCAACGTACTTCTTATCGAATTCTGGACCCGACACCTTCGACAGTTCGTCCAGGTGTTTTTGCATGTCTTCACCAACCGAACTTGGGATGGCGATGTTTTTCAGCTCGGCGATTGATTTCAACTCTTCATTTGCCTTTGAGTGGTCTTTCTCCATCATCGCGCCAAAGTCCTTGACGGCCTGACTCGCGCCTTTTTCCTGCGCCAGTTTACCGGCTTGTACCTCAAACAGACCACCGCTGGCGGCTTTCACGGCAAATTCGGAATCATCGTCATCCACCATGGCGGTGTTGGCGTCTTCTTTCTTCTCATTCAGCTCTTCAGCTTTCTCGGTGCTGTCTTTCTTCTCACTACCGCACGATTGCAGGCTTAAGCCACCGGCTACTAACATGGCTAGGAAAACGATCTTTTTCATTGGAGTTGTGTCGTTATAACGTTGATAAGTAAATGTCTACCAGATAACTCAAACCAATTGGTATTGTTTAGGGGGATGGTATAGGAGGGGGCAGACAAAAAGAAAGGCCGGCTACGTTTGTAGCCAGCCTATAAACTGAGTAGGACGTAGCGGGCTCGAACCGCTGACCTCTGCCCTGTCAAGGCAGCGCTCTGAACCAACTGAGCTAACATCCTGTGACAACCGACGACCTTTGTGCCGTTCGGGGTTGCAAACTTACAAAACTTCGTCGGTTTCCAAACGAGTGTGATAAATTTTTTGCGAGGGGATGCGCCAAAGCAGCAGAAAACCGACAACGAACAGACCCAACAAGACCAGTATGCTGTTTCGCATGCTGCCGGTTAGCTGTTCGATTAGACCGTATAGCAACGTGCCCAGGACGATGGATAACTTTTCGGTTACGTCGTAGAAACTGAAATACGAAGCTGTTTCGGTCGTGGCTGGAACCAGCTTAGCGTAGGTTGAGCGCGATAGCGACTGCACTCCGCCCATCACTAGTCCCACAACGGCTGCCAACCCAAAAAACTGCCCCTGGGTCTGCACCCCATAAGCTCCCGCGCAGACACCCACCCAGATGAAAATGATCACCATGAGCGTATATGTATTTCCAATCCGGTCTGACAGTCGGGCAAAGCCGTAGGCCCCCGGGATAGCAACAAGTTGCAGCAGAAGAATGAGAATGATGAGATTTTGCCCGTTCATCTTTAGCTCATCGCTACCAAAGAGCGTTGCGACGTACAGGACTGTCTGGACCCCCATGTTGTACACAAAAAAAGCCAGCAAGAAGCGCCCTGTCAGGGCCTGTTGCCGCACCCGGCCGAAGACGGAACGTAATTCCCGAAAGCCGTTGAGCAGGTAATTGCCGGCTTTAAGGGGTTTGGGCGTCCCGTCGGGAAGGCGGTTGAAGGGAATTTGCGCGAAGCCGATCCACCATAGGCCCACCGTTAGAAACGCCAGCCGGGACGCCAGCCCTTCGGAGATATTGCCGAACCAGTCGCGTTTCAGGATGACCAGCAGGTTAAGAATCATCAGCAGTACGCTCCCGACATAACCCATCGAAAAGCCCCGCGCACTCACCCGGTCAAACTGATCTTCGGTCGCAATATCGGGTAGGTAGGAGTTGTAAAAGACGATGCTGCCTCCCCAGCCAACCAGACTCAAGCCGAAGCAAATTACGGCGAACGTGGTTGTTTCCCGGGTAAAGAAGAAGAGCAGGCTACAGCTGATGGCACCCGTGTAGCAGAACAGCTTCATGAACGCTTTCTTGCGGCCACTGTAGTCGGCCAGGGCCGTACAGATCGGCGAGAGCAGCGCAGTCAGCAGGAAAGCCGCCGAAATCGTATACGAAAACAGCACGGAATTCTTGATCGACAGACCCAGAAAATTGATCATCGGACCGCCCGTTTCGTTCAGAGCCGTTGCCGAAAAATAAACGGGAAAAATACTGGATACAATCACCAGGGAGTGAACCGAGTTCGCCCAGTCGTAATACGTCCAGGCGCGGAGGGTTCGGGGATCATTCAGAGCCATAGGGGCGGAGCCTCCACGTTAAAGCGAAGGCACGAAAACAAGATTGATGTCCGTTTTTGTCCCATCAACGGGAGCCTGTTGCCGCAAAATCAGCGATGACCGGTTCAGTTCGATAAGCGGAAAATTACCTTTGAAGCCCGACACGTCTACGTCCACGGATTTGTTATCAGAGGCTAATGACCAGGTTCCCTGATTAACAACCGCATTGGAATTGTTGGGGTCGTAGGCCCGGACCGTATTGTTGTTCCGGAACTCAAATTTAAGCCCAAAAAGGACCTGGCTGGTGCTACTGAGCCGGTTTGTGCTGATGCTCTGGCCATTTGCGTCAGTAATGTTCGTGACCCGCCAATTGTTACCCACCAGCAACTCAGTCTGGGAACTGGCGGTAGGGGTATTGTTGTCGTCTTTGCAGCTCATAAGTGAGCCGAGCATCAGAAAAGAAAAGACCAGAAAGCGAAGCTGATTCATAATAGCGCTGTGATTTTAGTGCGTTCACTACGTAACGGATACGTAGCGGAATGTGGTATTACGTTCCTGTCGGGGCGGGGGCCTTTCGAGGGAGTGGACCGAGTTCGATCGGCCCAGACGCCCAAAAATCTGTATTTTTGGCGAAATTACAAGTTTATGCACGTTCGACTCAACGTTTTCCTGCTATGTCTGCTAAGTATTGCGTTGGGCCTGACACCGGAGGGTAGGGCGCAGGTGCAGTGTGCTGAGCGACTCAACTTTACGCCCGTTACGCAGGTCAACCAAATCGGCTGGGACAAGTTTCCGACTTTTAGTTTGCCTTTCCCGGTTGTGTACGGAGGCCCACGCTTTACCGATACGCAGGCTAGTCCGCTCAAACATGGTTTTAGTCATCTGGTCAACGTCAAAAATAATGAGTACGGCTCATTGGTGCAGAAAGGGCAGTGGGGCGTTATTTACTACGGATTTGCAACGGGACTGAACCAACCCTGGGAAACGCTGGAAAGTCCCTGGGGAAACAACCTGACGGCCTACCGGGCCAAGTGGGAACAGTGGCTGCTGGAAATCTCGGGCGGCCAGAAGAACGCGGACGGACAATATATCTTTCCGGCCAGTCGGCTAACGCTGGATCTGGAGCGGATTCGCGAAACCGACTCGCGAATTCTGCAACTCAAGCAGGTAAGCAGCGTACCGGCGCAGTACCGCCAGCTGAGCGATGCCGATTTTATCGTCGCCTACAAAAACGCCATCCGGAATCTCTACGCCGAAGGCATGCGTTATATCCGGCAACGCGCCGACCTGACCGGCGTGACCGTGAGTAGCTACGCCGATACGCCCATCCTGAATACATATATTAACGTAACGGGTTTTTCCTGGACCGACTGGTCAACGAACCTAAACCGGGTCAATTACCTGGTAAAAGATTCGACCGGGCAGGCTGTCGGCGGACCGTATTACACGCAACTGGATATCTTGTCGCCCTCAGCGTATTATTTCTACGATTACCCCAATCCCTTCGCGTCCGATTATTTACCCTATCTGCTGTTTCAGGTGGAAGTGAACCGGGCGTGGAGTAACAAACCCATTGTGCCGCTCGTCTGGCTCCGGTACCACAACACCAGTAATTTCTACCCAAATTTTGTCCAGCCATTCATGGCAGAAGCTACCGCTATCTTTCCCGTTTTCTCGGGAGCTGCGGGTCTGTGGCTGTGGGAAGAGCCTAATCTGGAAAACACGCGGTCTGACGTGTACGCGGCCTACGAGCATTTTACCCACGGGCTTTACCGACTATCGCAGTTCGCCGATATGTTTCAGGGCAGCTATGAACGGGTAATCGAAACCACCGCTCGTGACCTGATGGATAAGCAATTGCCCGTTTGGCGGGGTATTGTGAAGGGAAACCAGATACTGATCGCGGCTCAAAACTCCTACGCGGCCGAGGGGCAGGCGACTACGCTGACTGTTCGTTATAAAAACTGGTCTCGCAATATCGAACTGACGGGCCGGGAGGTGTACCTGTGCAAGTTTGACATGAGTGCCATTACCGCGAATGAACCCGTAGCTCCCGTCGTGCAGATTTTTCCGAATCCTGCCAGTACGGTGCTGACCATAACCCTGAGCCAGCCGCCTACCGAACCCGCCGAGCTGAACCTGCTGAACATAAGTGGTCAGGTCGTCGTTAAAAAATTAACCAGCAGCAACCGCGAAGACCTGTCAATTGCGCATTTGCCCGCTGGAACGTACTTCCTGCGCATGCGGCACAAAACCGGTGTTCACACCCAGCAAGTGATCATCACCCGGTAAAACACCGCCCGAATTCCTGTCAATCATGCCGAATCAACTCAGCTACGAAACCAGCCCATACCTGCTCCAACACGCCAACAATCCCGTCGATTGGTACCCATGGGGCGAAGAAGCGCTTAACCGAGCCATCGACGAAGACAAGCCTATTCTGGTCAGTATTGGCTATTCAGCCTGCCACTGGTGCCACGTAATGGAGCGGGAATCGTTCGAAAAGGAGCGTGTGGCGCGGCTGATGAACGAGAATTTTATCTGCATCAAAGTAGACCGCGAGGAACGCCCCGACGTGGATGCAATTTATATGGACTCCGTGCAGGCGATGGGCGTGCAGGGGGGCTGGCCGCTCAACGTCTTTCTGATGCCGGACGCCAAGCCGTTCTACGGCGTTACGTACCTGCCACCGCAGAACTGGATGAACCTGCTCGCCAGCATCCGGTCGGCCTTCGACGAGCACCGGACCGATCTGGCCCAGTCGGCCGACGGATTTGCCCGTGAGCTGAACCTCAGCGACGCCGAGCGCTACGGCCTGACGCAGCAGGACCACTTGGTCGACGCCAATACGCTTGACGCCATGTACCGGAAAATAGCGGTCAAGGCCGACGACGAGAAAGGAGGCATGCGCCGGGCTCCCAAGTTTCCGATGCCCAGCGTCTGGCGGTTTCTGCTCCGGTACTACGACGTAATCCGTCCGTCCGGGGCGACGGAAGAAGCCGAGACGCCCGACCGCATTACGTCAGACCAGGTGTTACATCAGGTAAAACTGACGCTGGACCGGATGGCATTGGGTGGGATTTATGACCAGCTTGGTGGCGGATTTGCGCGCTATTCGACTGATGCTGACTGGCTGGCTCCGCACTTTGAAAAAATGCTGTACGACAATGGGCAGTTGTTGACTCTCTACGCCGAAGCGTATAGCCTGACGAAGAGTCCACTGTATAAGCACGTCGTCTATCAGACCATTCATTTCGCCCAGCGTGAGTTGCTAAGCCCCGAAGGCGGCTTTTATTCGGCGCTCGATGCCGACAGTGAAGGGGTAGAGGGGAAGTTTTATACATTCGAAACGGCAGAGTTGCGGGACATTCTGGGTGACGATTTCGATTGGTTCGCGCAACTGTATTCGATTACCGAAGCTGGAAACTGGGAACACCGAAATATTTTACACCGCACCGAAAGCGACGACGCCTTTGCCGACCGAATGGGGTGGACGCTGGAGGAGTTGAACCTGCGGCTTGACGCTACGCATGCCCGCTTGCTGCGCGTACGGAACGAACGGATCCGACCGGGACTGGATGACAAGATCCTGTGTTCCTGGAACGGGCTGATGTTAAAAGGACTGGCGACGGCCTACCGGGTCTTCAACGAGCCTGAGTTTCTGACGCTGGCGTTACGTCAGGCGTTTTTCCTGCTCAAAAAGATGCGCGATAGTCGTAACGGACGGCTGTGGCATACGTATAAAAATGGTCGAGCCCGGCAGGCGGGGTTTCTTGATGACTATGCCGCTGTAATCGATGGATTGCTGGCGCTGTACCAGGCTACCTTCACCGAGAGCTGGCTGACCGAAGCGGATCAGTTGATGCAGTACGTACTGACCAACTTCAGTGATGAACGGACCGACGGATCGGCCGATGCCCTGTTTTTCTTTACGGATAAAAATGGCGAGGAACTGATTGCCCGGCGGAAGGAACTGTTCGACAATGTCATCCCAGCCTCCAACTCGATGATGGCCGAAAACCTTTACGTCCTGAGCCTGCTACTCGAACGGCCGGACTACGCCGAACGTGCAGACAAGATGCTGGGACAGATGCAGCCGCTGGTGCAACAGAACGCAGACTATCTCACCAACTGGGCCTCACAATACGCGCTACGCGTTCGGCTAACGGTCGAAATCGCCATTGCTGGCCCTGAAGCCGATACGTACCGCGCTCAACTGGACGCTGAGTTTTACCTCAACAAAGTGCTGTGCGGCTCCACCGGGCGCAGCGATCTCCCCCTGTTACAGCAACGCGGCCCCATCAATGGACAGACCGCTATCTATGTCTGCTACAATCGCGCCTGTCAACTCCCGGTAACGAGCGTGGAAGAAGCCTGGAAGGGGATAAGATAAAAGGAGGAAGGGGAAGAGGGGAGGATGGAGGAAAGGAATAAGAAAGCATTCTCAATTTCCTTTGCTCCGTCCTCCCCCTCCTCCCTTTCTTCCTTTTCACTCTCCCCACGCCGTCACCACAATCGTGCGACTGCCGCCGTGGTCGCGGTGTTCGCCCAGGTAGATACCCTGCCAGGTCCCCAGATTCAAATGGCCATCGGTAATGGGAATTGTGACGGAGTGACCGAGCATAGCCGCCTTGAGGTGAGCCGGCATGTCGTCAGGACCTTCGTAGTTGTGCTGGTAATACGGCGCATTTTCGGGGACAGTCTTGTTAAAAAACCGTTCAAAATCGCCCCGAACAGTCGAATCCGCGTTTTCGTTGATCGCCAGGCTGGCTGAAGTATGCTGGATAAACACGTGTAATATTCCCACTTTGATCCGCTGTATTTCGGTAAATTCCCGTTCAACAAGTTTCGTGATCAGATGAAAACCACGCGGGAACGCGGGAAGCTGTAGCATTTGCTGATAAAAAGGCATACGTAAAATAGTAGGGCTTCTGCCGGTTACCAAGCAAAAGCCTCAACGTAATAAGGTTGACAATAACTGACAGGATAACTCATCTGCGTCCCGGAGGGTTGCTAAACGTCCGGCTATAGTGCAGCCTTACGGGCGATTACTACCGATGAAACGCTCATTCAGATTTCGGGGATGTTCTCTCACTCATGCTTAGCCAGCAGCGCTGAAAAAATGAGCGTAACACAACAGGATCAAAAGGGTAACGGGCTAGGGACCAAAAGAAGAAGAAAGTCGTCTGTTAAGGTGGAGGTATCTTGTCGGGAATTAGGTGACAACCAGCTATTCTTTTTAGGCAAAAGTGCGTATTTTTCGAGTTGAAATAAAGCGTTGCTGATTCGGTCCAGTATCGAAGAAGATATCTTGTTGACAGATAAGAAAGTAGCGTTTGCTCATCGTAACTCAATAGTATGTTTGGTAAAAAAACTACGCAGCCTTTTTCTGATCAACCTTCGCGAATACTGCCAGCTCGATGGGCTGATGCCGTATTTACCACTATCTATTTTCGGTTGATCCGCTAGCACCATGAGTAGGGTAATCTGGTTTAATGCGTCGGAGCCGGCTCAGCGTGGTCTAATCAACGGCTATCGTAGTCTGATGGTTGGTCTGTTCGGGCTTTGCTGTTTGCTGAGTCAGGCAGCTGTTCCTCCCATCGTCAAACAATTTGATCGGATCTCGGTACGGGACGGCTTATCCAACAGCTCGGTTAACTGTATCCTGCAGGATCGGGAAGGGTTTATGTGGTTTGGTACGAACGATGGCCTGAATCGGTACGACGGCTATACGTTCACGGTACTCCAGCCCGATCCAACTAATCCGACCCGTAGTTTACTGAATAATCGAATCATTGCCCTGCACGAAGACCGCAAGAACAGGCTCTGGGCTGTAACGCAGGGGGGCGGGTTGCACGAGGTCAATAAGCAGACGGGACAGGTGACGCCCCATCCCATTCCGGCACCGGACGGGCATCGCTGGGATAATCAGGTTGCCATGTACGAAGACCGGGAGGGGTTTCTGTGGGTAAGTACGTACAACGGATTAGCCCGCTATGAGCCTGATCGACACCATTTTGTGTTGTACCCGGTGCCAAGGGTCGATATGCAGGTTAGAATGATCCTCGAAGATCGGCAACATCAGCTCTGGGTGGCTACCTCATACGGTCTGTTTCGCCTGAATCGGCAAACGGGTCAGTACACCCCGGTGCCGTGGGAGGAATCCACCACGCAGCCCTCGCTCAACTCATTTTGCCTGGACAAAAACAACCGGCTCTGGATAGGTTCAATGGGCCAGGGATTGCTGCAATTCGACCTTAATGATCCGACAGCCCAGCCTCGTCGGTTCAACTCTGGAGGAAAAATTGGCCTGAATGTGTTTTTAAACGCCGTTCATTGCGGCAAACAGGGGGACTTGTTGGTTGGTACAACGGAAGGATTACATCAGCTTGACCCCGCCCGCCAGCAGGTCATCACGTACAGGGCTGATTCGGAAGCGGATAACAGGCTAAGCAGTAACAATGCTCAGGCCGTTTATCACGACCGGGCGGGAACGTTATGGGTAGGTACCAGCAATGGTATTAATCGCCAGTCAACCTCAGACAAGCCGTTCGTTACGTATCAGGTGAAACCTAACTCTGGGGAAACGAACCTCCTGGAAAACAGGGTTAATAACCTGTTTATCGACGCAAAAAAGCGGTTGTGGATTAGCAACGTCTACGACATATACCGGAAGGAGGTAACCCAGCCCGTCCAACGCGTAGCGCCGGGTCAGCTACGTTCGAGCGCTGATAATCTCAATTACGTACTGAATTTCCTGCCCAACGGTGAGAACGGAATCTGGCTGGGAAGTACGAAGGGGATTATGCAATTTGATAATACCACTGATCGGTATACCCTCTACCCGTCTGAGATCTGGGCGCAGCTCATGTCACAGCACGGAGCAGGCCCGATCTGGATTGGTGGTGACGGAGGAATTGCCGCCTTTGATCCGGCGACAAAACGATATACGTATTATAAACATAATCCCGCCAATCCGGCGGGCCTGCCTGATCGATTTGTGTACGCGTTACTGGCTAGCCGAACCGGCCATGTCTGGGTAGCCGTCAACGGGAAAGGAATCTGTCGACTTGATCCGAAGGCAGGTCGGTTTACGTATTATCCGGCCAGCACCACCGCTGGACACCTTAACAACTCCGAAGTACTGACGTTCTTCGAGGATCTGCAGGGTATACTCTGGGTTGGAACAAACCAGGGCGGTCTTAACCGATTTGATCCGAAAACGGGCCGGTTTACGTACGTAACAACCCGGGATGGCCTGCCCAGCAATCGAATCGTGAGTATCCAGAGTGATAAAAAAGGTCAACTCTGGCTAGGGACCAACCGGGGTCTCTGTCGCTACGACCCGAATACTGGGAGGGTGCAGAACTACGACATCAGCAATGGGTTGCCCAGTAACGATTTCCTGGAGAATGCTGTCTTCCGGCAACAAAACCGACTTTATTTTGGTACGCAGAATGGGTTGATTCATTTTAATGCGGATAGCATCCGGGCGGATAAACGACCGTTTCCGGTGTACATCACCGGGTTTAAAGTGATGGATAACAGCCGACCCGTGACAGCGGGCGTTACCGAACTGCGTTACAATGAGAATTTCCTGGCCTTTGAGTTCGTGGCGCTAACGTATGTGCTACCCGAACAAAGCCACTATGCGTATCAACTCGTTGGCGTCGATAAGAATTGGGTACAGAGCGGTAACCGCCGATTTGCCAATTATCCAAACCTAAAGCCTGGCACCTATACTTTTCGGGTCAAGGCCACCAACAGTGACGGGGTCTGGTCGCCAAAGTTAGCTGATTTTCAGCTGGTTATTCATCCTCCCTGGTGGCGTACCTGGTGGGCTTACTCGCTCTATGTGGTAGCGGCAATAGTAGTCATCGGGCTGATTCTGCGCGCGCAGACGCGTCGTATCCGGCAGCAGCAGGAGGCAGAACAACTTAAAATTCTGGATGGCATCAAAACCCGGCTGTTTACAAACATCACCCACGAATTTCGAACGCCCCTCTCGCTGATTATCTCGCCGGTTCAGCAGTTGTTGAGCGACAACCAACTGGATGCCGAAGCGAACCGGAAACTCGGATTGATTCAACGAAACGCCCAGCAATTACTCCGGTTGATCAATCAATTACTGGATATCTCGAAGCTGGAATCAAATCTGATGGGCGTATCGCTGATGCAAGGCAACGTACAGGAATACGTTGGGCTGTTGGTCGATACGTTTTCTTCGGCGACTGAGCAGAAAGGGATTCAACTGATCTACACTGCGGAAGAGGAGGAAAGCAAGTGGCTGTTCGACGCCGATAAATGGGAGAAAATCCTGACGAACCTGCTATCCAATGCCCTGAAGTTTACCGAAAGTGGCGGGCAGATTACGGTGACGCTGGTAATAGAAAAGACGGCTGATGCGATTGCGGAAGCCCATATCACCGTTGCGGACACGGGAATTGGCATTTCACCAACGCATTTACCGCACATCTTTGATCGATTCTACCAGGTCGACGATTCCGCGACTCGTCTCTACGAAGGAACCGGAATCGGACTGGCGCTGGTCAAAGAACTAACCCAATTAATAGGAGGTACGATCACGCCTACGAGCGAGCTCGGCGTTGGAACAACGTTTGATGTACGATTGCCCCTGAAAATGGCGATAGGAGCCGAAGAGGTCGTTACAACACCCCGCCTTGTAGAAAAAGAAATACTCCTAAAAACTGCGGAATACCCGTTGCCTGCCAGTGTTAAGACGGGGCCCGTTGTTCTGGTGGTGGAAGATAGTGCCGACCTGCGCAATTTCATCGTGGGTGAATTGAGCGAGCACTACCGGGTAATAAGTGCTGAAAATGGACGCGAAGGCTGGGAGCTGGTCCAGGCAGAACTGCCAGATGTGGTCATTTCGGACGTAATGATGCCACACATGAGCGGTATTGAGCTGACGGAACGGATTAAAACAACCCCTTTGACGGCTCATATTGCTGTGTTGCTGCTGACGGCCCGAACGGCCCATACCAGTGTGATGGATGGTCTGAATAAGGGAGCCGATGAATACATGGCTAAACCCTTCGACCTGGAAGAGCTTGAAGTCCGGCTGCGGAACATGCTGACCCGCCAGCAGTTGCTCCGGGAGAAATTTCGTAATCAGCTAGCACAGCTGGATTCAGCTGACAAATTTCTTGAGCCCGAGGATGAATTTCTGAAACGGCTATACGACATCTTAGAAAAGTCGCTGGATTCATCCGTGAGCGTACCCTGGCTGGCGGACCAACTAGGAACATCCACCAAAACGCTAAATCGAAAGCTGGACAGCCTGGTACAACTCACGACTACGGATCTGATCCGGCAGTATAAACTTCGGCGGGCAGCGGAGTTACTTAAAAAGGGGAATTCGGTAACAGACGTGGCGTATCTGACAGGGTTTAAAAGTCCATCGCATTTCTCAACAACGTTCAAAGCGTTCTATCAGAAAACGCCAAGCCAGTTTCTGGACGACCCGTTAAAAACGGACTGATTTGAGTTCATTCAGTAGGTCTCGATAGGCCAAGTTATTCAAGACCAAGGATAAAGTTAGAGGAGCTAACTACACGTAAACAGCGATAATGTTCCTTTATCTATAGGTACAGATAAATGAAAATTTACTAAGCGGTAGTCGCTCTATTGCCTAAAACGCACCTAAATAGGTCTTTTTTGTAACATTTTATCGATAAATAGTAAACATTTTTGGTAGTAAGGTAGTCTTAAAAGCAATTTAGGATGCTGATTTAATCGCAAAATCCTACATTTCATTTACTTAAACAAGATGGAATTGTACTAAAATAAGGATGATGTTACGACAATAAATGTAGAAACACATTATTTATGTAACGTAGAGTTACATATGAGTTTCTACTCTATCTTTGTGGCAACAAAATGGATACAATCTCCATTCAGTACACTGATGAGAAAGGAAAAGCTGAAACTGGCAGACGAACAGTTGGTTGCCAACTATCAGGAGACGAACGAAGACGAATACTTCGAGATGCTCTACAGCCGTTACGTAGGTAAAGTGTATCAAAAGTGTTTGTCTATGACGAAAGATTCGGAGTCAGCCGAAGACTTTACGCAGGACATTTTCATCAAAGTATTCAGTAAAATGAATACGTTTCAACAGCGCTCGAAATTCTCGACTTGGTTGTATTCCATTTCACACCATTACTGTCTGGATCAACTACGGGTAGGAAAACGACTGAACACCGAATCGATGGACGACAATCTGGCCGATACGATGTCAGAAGCCGACACCGGAGACGACGTAGAAGCAAAACTACGGGACATGAGTCGGTTGATGGAAGGGATTCCTGCGGAAGAGGTGCAACTGCTGCAACTAAAATACGAACAGGGAGTCTCGATAAAAGAGATTGCCCAGCGGTTTCAGCTTACCGAAAGCGCGGTAAAGATGAGGCTGAAGCGAACCCGGGACAAGCTCTACGATCGCTACGCGAACTTCCACCAAGAATAAAAATAAAAAAATATAGCTGGGTGGTGTGACCAAGGTAACAAACCCCTGTCTAAAGGAAAAAGGCGCAGAAACAATGTTGTTTCTGCGCCTTTTCTTTTGTCTAAAAAATGCGGGTATGTCCCAAATGTGCTTAATTGCCAGCTCCATCGGCTCTGCCGCGAGCAATGGCGTATTGTCCGATTTTACGGCCGTGGTCCAGCCCGACTGTGCAATCGAAGCGGTAATGGATCAAACCATAGATTCGGGAAGTTGACGCTTCATCAGCCTGAGCCGCGAATTCCGTTGCCCGGCTTGGAAATAGGTCGCTCAGTACAGCGGCAGCTGCCCCCGAAAACGTCGAATGCCCGGATGTGTACGACGGGAAATTTGGCAAACCGACGGATGTTTTCATACCAAACTGTTGCGGACGAGGATAGTAGTAGTAGTATTTGGTATCCCAGCAGGCAATTCCTGCATCCATGAGGGTTGTACCAACTAGAGCCAGTGTCCGGGCCATGCGTACTTCGCTGAATTGAGCGTCATGACCAGCATTGGCCGCCGTGCGTAGCCAGTGACCAGGGGGGGTATAACTACCGGCACCATCGGACCAGTAGTTGGCGATCCGTGCCTGCTCCCGCGTTTGGCTTTTGTTAATCTGCTTCAACTCGTCGAGGTTTTTGGTAAACTCCGCGCTGTTAAGGGCTGGTGGAGGACCGGGCCGCAGACCGATCATCGTTGCTTTATCGAAGTTCCAGGGCGTAACGTTTACGAAATTGGGCAGCATAGGAGGGCGAAGGGGGGATTCTTGGCTAACCCATACTTCGCTAAGACCACGCTCTTGAGCGCCTTTGATCATGTTAACTGTTACCGTCTGATTGTTCGCTGCACTCATGCCATCCGTTCGGGCGCGACCCATTACTTTAGCCGCTACGCCACTCCCAAGAGCGAGTCCAGCGGTCAGATCACTTTGCACGTTCATCCCGGCCCAGAGTCGGCTGTCGCGGTGTTCGGCCAGTTTACTGTCCAGATAAGCCACTTCGCCGGGAAACATCGCTTTCAGAATAGTCGCTGAAGCAGCCGCTACGACGGCATCCTCCGAGGGGTATGTTGGCAGGCTACTGACCGGCAACAGTGATTTGATGCTGGCGTCAACCTGACTAGGAGCCATCCGGTTATACTGAAATTTGTACTTCCAGGCCGCCACCAGAGCGTCATACTGTGCTACGCCCAGGTAGGCTAGTGCCCGGGATGCGTAAGGCGGATTGGCAAACGGAAACTTAGGATCGGCCAGCGGATTAGCGGCATCAGGAACAGGATATTTCCCGTCTGCGGTCGATGCTGGGGGGATGTTGTAACGAGCGCACAGCTCGCGGGCAATCTCATTCCAGCGGTAGACGGCTCCGGCACCCCAGTAGGCTACGGCGTCTTTCTGCGTACCGGTCGGCGAAGCTGACTGTTGTTTTAAACTAGCTAACTCAGCTTGATACTCAGATGAGTTAGCACCGGCCGGCGCGGCTAGCGTTACTTCCGTTGGAGCCGTTAGTACGTATGTTTTCCAGGTCCCTGCCTGAGCATCCAGACTGGTAGGCTGATAAGCCGAACGTTGCGGCTCATCAAGCATTTTGCTACAGGAGGTTAGTAGCAGTGAAAAAACAAGGAATAAACTGCTGATCGTAGACAGCGAAATATTATGTTTCATGGCGTTTGGGAAGCGGAAAGCTTAGAGACGGAATAGGTAAAGGAGGCCAACGGTATAGCTGGTGCTTTGACCAACATTCTGGCCATCGACGACGTAACCCACGCGGGCATTGACGCCAATGTTGCGAGGCTGAAACTTACCATACCAGCCTACCGACGTAGCCTGCATGTTGTTAGTTGGGAATGGCATGTCGTTCCGGCGGATGTTATCACCTTTCAGGCAGCCCGTTTTTTCTGCCCAGACCTCCGCCTGCCAGGTACGGTGCAGCACGCCGAGCCGCACTCCGGCATCGTACACATTAGGAACCTGCACCTGATTTGTATTATATACCCGGTCGTCGGCCTGATACGCATCGCGGTCAATTTTGATATTGCTACGCCAGCCATAGCTACCGTGGCCGGTTACGTACAGACCCGTTCTGGGCTCTTTGTAGTTGGCCAGCAGACGACCAGTGGCCGTACGACACTGCATGCCAATCGACATTGGCATAAAATCGGGTACGTAGGTGCCCAGCGGAATTGATGCCCCAACGATACCATGCAGCGAAAAACCACCGATTTTAACGGCTTTTACTTTGATCCAGGCCGACAGATCCTGAATCCCCCGCTGCCCCATCAGGTTACCCGCGCTGGCTTCGGTCCAGACGTAAGGAAGGCTTAAAATAATATTGACCCGATTACTGACACCGATGGCTGGCATAACCATGGCGCTTTGCGTCGTAAGCGT
Organism: Spirosoma pomorum; assembly: GCF_054776615.1. Classification (NCBI taxonomy): domain Bacteria; kingdom Pseudomonadati; phylum Bacteroidota; class Cytophagia; order Cytophagales; family Cytophagaceae; genus Spirosoma; species Spirosoma pomorum. The sequence continues at coordinate 162,303 of NZ_BAAHBP010000021.1, read as the reverse complement.
GCCAATATTTAAATTCTCGCGTTTAAACGAGTTTTCCCAGTATTTATTCCAGGAGGTATGGCTGTACATACCAGCTACGCAAACGGAGCCCTTGCTCATGTAGATGGCATCGTGTGGCATCTGCGCGGAACCCGCGAGCGGCAGTAGAAAGAACAGGTACTTTAAAAGTGATTTCATCGTAAAATGGGATTGGCGAGGTTTTTATAAACGAAAACTAACGGATAGCACGGCGCTACGTCCGTCGGAAGGCCATACGCCTGGCCCCGGATAGAACGTTGGGCGTTTGGTAAAGTACTGCCGGTTCAGCAGGTTGTTGACACTACCGCGCAGGGTCAGTTGTTTTCCGATGCGCCAGGTGCCGTTCAGATCCAGGAGGCTATAGGCGGGAACTGGTCCCACGGCTCCGTTGGCCGAAGGGGTGGCTGTGTTTAGCGCGTCGGAGAAACTAGCCGCAACATAACTGTACTGGAGTGTCAGGCTGGCGGTACCGTAGCGGGCCGTCAGGCCGTTGCGGCTGGTCCACTGGGGGGTGGACTCAACCCGGTTGCCGTTAATTGACCGGTTGTCGCGACCCGTCGAGACGCGGGCGTTGGTATACCGGGCATCCAGATAGGCGGTTGAGGTAAAGCCGCTGAGTTGAACCCGGCCGAGCTGGGCAATTTGCCCTTCGATCAACGCTTCAACGCCCCGGTTCCGGCTGTCACCGATATTGGTTCGGAAGACGTAGTTACTGCCATCGTCATTGGTTTGCAGCAGCGTACCCAGGCGGTTGCGGTAGAGGAGGTCGAAGAGCGCTACGTTGATGTGCAGGCCCTGCCACTGGCCGCTGATACCTAGTTCGGCATTATAGCCACGAGCATCCTTCAGATTTTTGTCGATCTGTTCGTACACCGATGTAGGGATGATATCCTTGAAGATCACCGGCCGGTAGGCTTGCGACCAGCCCCCGTATACTTTCAGAGCTGATGTAAGCTGATACTGGCCATTGATACCCAGCAGCGCGAAGTGATGGCTGATGTCATTGGGCAGATTTTCGGGCGCGTAATACGCGATGGTTCCCCGCATGCGAGTCAGTCCGTTCTCAATCCGAATACCGGGCGAAAGGGTCAGCTTCGGGGTCAGCTGAAACTGGCTCTCCGCGAAGATCGCGAGGTTGTTGGTCCGGAAATGCAGGTCGCGCCGAAAGGGGTTGACCAGCGTCAGGTCAAAATTGTCGCCCGTTGTTCCCTGTCCTTGCTGTTGCCGGTGCAGATCGGTGCTCATTACTTGAATCCCACCCGCAGCCGTAGCGCTTACGTTACCCAGTTGATAGCGGTGCAGGAGCCGCAGTTCGGAGGTATAACTGTTGAAATGATCGATGTCGACCTGCCGGTTGCGGTACTGGCCCGTTGCTGGATCAACGACATCCCGTACGGTAGCAAACGCGTCGAGTTGCACGCTGTTGCGGGCACCCAGTACGGCTGACGTTGTCCACGAGAGTTGTGTCCGGTCGGATAGCCGCCAGTCGAGTTTCAGCGAGGGGACGTAAATGTCCGGGTTGAAATAATTCCGACTGCGGGTAGACTGACGCGGGTTCTGGTAGAACATCGAATCGGTCAATGGACCTGGAATCTGATACACGTACGTAGATCGTCCCAGTTCGGCCGTAATGCCCAGCCGATTGTTCGCCTGATAATGAATTGAGGCAAACTGTGCCTGCGCGTCGGAGCGGCTGTTCTGACGATACCCATCCGAATGACGCCGGTAATAATAAGCGTAATACGTCCATTTGCCAAGGCGTCCGCCGATGGCGTTGTAGGTACTGCGTAACCCGTACGATCCTACGGAATTGTTTGTCTCAAAGCTAAACCGGCGGGTTGTGTCGGCCCGCTTTGTTACGTAGTTGAGCATCCCGCCAAACTGAGCACCGTACTGGAGTGAGCCCGTTCCCCGCAGCAATTCAATCCGCTCAATGCTTTCCATCGGCGGAGAGTAGTGGCTGGCGGGATAGCCGTACATATCAGAATTTGTGATCACGCCATTCTGGCGAATGTTGTTTTCCCAGGACCGGTGAGCATCTAGCCCCCGCGTGGCAACGTTAATTTGATTGCCTGTGCCGTCCATGTCGTAGACGAAAACGCCAGGTATCCGGGCGAATAACTGCCGGGGTGTTTTCTCGGCTACGGTTGCATCGATATCTGCTATACGGATAGCTTCACTGCGTTTACCGCCCATCAGGAATGTACCGTACACGTTGGGCAAAGCCTCCACAACAGTTGGCTTGGCCCCTTTAACGGTGACCTGACGTAGCGTACGGGCAGTTAAGGAATCGGTATTTTTCCTGTAAACAGGCGTCTGAGCCGTGAGTTCGCCTGTCAAGAGCAGGAAAACGCCAGCCAGCCACGTGTTGGATAAACGTACCATCATTAATAACTTGTAATAAATAGAAGCAGGAAGAATAGACCACCCGATTCTGACAAAAGAGAAAGACTTACGGAGTCGTAAGTAAATACGGGAACATGACCGTGAGTACGGAATCATTGAACCCGGTAGGAGAGGGCTAATCAGTGAGTTGTTTAACCCATACGTAGCAGGACTGATGCTGTATCACCTAGTGCTGAGAGCACTCAGTTGACGCGACAAATACCTGTAGCGGCTATGAAGCTGTCTGGAATTTTGTCCTGAGACCTAGAGCGCACGCTTAAAGCTGGGCGCTGGGTTACCAGCACGGGTTTCTTTTATCAGAAGCGTACCCGTGAGAACAAAAATCTACTTAATCCAAAAGACTCAACAGCTTTCACAGACCATCGCTACGTAAGCCATGGGCGTAAATAAACAGACTGATTCGTGTTAGCACGCTTCTGGTGGGGGAGCATGAACAGGCAGGGCGCGGGTGGCTACGAAGAAGAGTTGTTCGGGAATGCGAACAGCCGACTGCCAGCCCGGCAGGAGAAAGGCGAACGACAGGGGTGGATTGGGAGAGTACTCCTTCAGGAGAAGCTTAAGTAGTTTGTTGGTGTGCTGGTTTGGGTCGTTGGACGTCGCCAGGTGTTTGTTCATGAACGCCAGCAGGTCACTTTGCCAGAACGAGCGGTTCTGCGTTTCCAGGCCCGCGATGTGCAACGTATCACCTTTGAGATCCATGCTCACTACGGTATAATAGTGGCCATGATAACTAAAGCCCTCCGTAGTGGTACTCACCAGATTGGTGGCGTCGGAGGTGCCCGTCAGTGGAATCTGAAACTCGACGATACTATCTACCGACCGAAAGATCAGCAGTCGTTCCGTTAGGTCATGCTCTGCCTGCCACCAGGCGCTCGCGCACACCAGCACATGGGCCAGCGTGTGATAGACCAAGAGGAGGAAAAGACCTATGGAAACCGCTTTCTTCACAGATTGTTTATTATCTATGGTAAAACTACCAAAAAATAGTCAGATGGTGATAAGATAGAGAAAATTTAGTCTTAAAAATAAGGAATTATCCTCAATGTTTTTCCTCTTTGCCAGTAGTTTCCGCAGGAACTGAAGCGGGCAATTCGGTGATCTCGTAGCTAACGGCAGTGGCCGCTGGCTCCGGATCAGGCTGACTACGTCGGGCAAACGTCCGGGTAAAGGATGCCCCGTAATAAAAAATGAGGGACGAATAAAAGACGAATAATAAAAGCAGAATAACTGACCCGGAGGCACCGTACAAGTTTGCCACCTGGCTGTTAATCAAGAGCCGGTTTAAAATCAATTCGCCCAGTTTGAATAGAATACTCGTTACCAACGCGCCTACCCAAACCGCTCGCCAGGGAACCCGGACGTCAGGAAGATACCTGAAGATACTGGCGAACCAGCAGGTGATGACAAGGACTGACAGTAGGTAATTCCCCCCGCTTGACAACCAGTCGCGTAGGGTGGGCGTGCTGGTAAGCATATTTTGCTGGATTAGTACCAGCCGTTGATCAATGGTCAGCGATATGGAAAATAATAATCCTGAAAAGAGAATGATCGTTAGGGCAATTCCCCGGTCCTTCAGACTATGGATAAAACTCAGGCCAGCTTTTGGGCGGACGTTCCAGAGCTGATTGAGCGAGTTCTTCACGACGTTGAATAACGTTGTCGAGGCCAGTAGCAAAAGAAACAAACCAACGAGTGTCATCGGTAATGTGGGAGGCCGGTTCTGGAGGTGCTGCGAAATATCCTGAAGCTGATCGGCGCTCCGGGGACCCAGCAACTTACTTAATTCGGCGAACAGGCGGTAGCTGACCAGTTGATGCCGCTCGTTCAGGACCGGGCTTAGTACGTTGCTAAGCAGGATAACAATGGGCGGCAGCGCAAAAAACGTAAAGAAAGATGTTGCTCCCGCCATCCGGATAGGATCGTTAGCCTTTAGGTTCGTGAAGGCTTCCCGGATCAGGCGAAGAACGGAAACGAATTTTTTTGGCGCTGGAACGACCATACAGAAAAGTAGTTACTCATCTAACGACGGGCAGAAGGATAGGGTTTTAATTGGCCCCGCGGCAAATCAGCTTCCGGACTCTATTTCGCGGACGAACGGTTGCCCAATCGTACTACGCTATTGACTAGCTATGAGCTGGAAGACTAAGGATAAATTCGGTTCCCTGGCCGAGCTGGCTTTCGACGTGTAGTGACCCGCCGTGGCCTTTGGTAACGATATCGTAGCTCAGGGAAAGACCAAGGCCAATACCTTCGCCGGTGGGCTTGGTGGTGAAGAATGGTTGAAAGATTTTAGCTTGTATACTGCTATCCATGCCAATGCCATTATCGGCAACACGAACCTCTACCTGGCTGCCCTTCATGCTGGTGCTGACACTGACCTGAGGCTGGTAAGGCGCAGAAGCGGTCTTACGTTTTTCGTGAACAGCGTAAAAAGCGTTGTTATATAGATTTAGCAGAACGCGGCCAATCTCCTGAGAAACGATCGCTACCGGGACAATGCTGGGATCGAAATGGGTGACCAACTCGCAATTGAACGGTTTGTCCTTGGCCGGATCGCCGGACCGCGGATCGCCAGACCGACGAACGCCATTGTACGCCAGGCGTAAGTACTCATCGCACAAGTCGTTGAGGTTAACGGTTGTGCGTTCACCGCTCCCGGAGTGAGCGTGGTCGAGCATATTCCGGACGATCCGGCTGGCCCGGTGACCATGATGCGTAATTTTTTCCAGATTTACTTTCAGATCGTCCAGTAGCTCTTGTTCCAGCTCCGTATCGCGGTCAGGCTTCTGGCGTTCGTCGACAAGTTCCGTAACGAGTTCGCTGCTGACTTCGGAGAAGTTGTTGACGAAATTCAGCGGGTTCTGGATCTCGTGGGCTATCCCCGCCGTCAATTCGCCCAACGAGGCTAACTTCTCCTTTTGGACTAACTGAGCCTGCGTTGCCTTTAATTCATCCAGTGACGTTAGCAACTGGGCTGTACGTTCTTTTACCTGCTGTTCCAACCGTTCGTTCTGGCTGGCCATCAGTCGATTTCGTTCGATCTCCCGTTCCTTCTCGACCTGTTCTTTTTCGAGGGCCTGCTCCGCCACCCGTTTACGAGCCAGATTATAGCGGTTAATGAGCGCTCCGGAGAAGAAAAGAATTAACCAGCCAAAACAGGCATTTTCAAGGTAGGTGGGTTCAATGTTTATCGGTTCAGGTAGGTCGTATGAGAAGTAAGTCCATAACAAACGCCCGACTAACGTTTTCATCCAGTACAGGAATAATGGGCCTGTAGCCAGCAACACAAACCGCGCGTCGGTGGAGCCTCGCCTGATCATGCGCATGGTCAGAACAACACAAAGCAGAAAGGTTATCCGGATCAGTATTTCAAGGACTATGGCTACCTCCACAAGCGGTAGCGGCAGGAAGCTTGGGGACAGAAACTGAAAGATGTTTACCAGCGCAGTCAGCACTAAGAATAGGCCAGCCGCTTTGTTGAGTCGGGAAAGCTCTGGTACAGGCTGAATGAACTTGCGGATTGCCTGGATGAAAAATACAAAAAACGTAAGGAAAAAGAAGCTGCCAATCAGGGTAAAGAGATAGGGCTGTTGCTCAAAAAAGACCGATCGAATCCGGTATTGGTTTCGATCTAACATAAAGAAGAATAGCGAGATACTGAAGTAAAGGTAGACGCGATCCCGGATCGAAAAAAACACAAATAGATTGTAGCAGACCGCCAGAAACAGCACGCCGATCTTGATGCCATCGAAGAAATATTCCTCTAGGCCCCGCTCGACTCGGACGAAGTTATAGGCGGCTTGAATACGATCTTTTTCGGGTTGAAGTTGGGGGTAGATATACCTCAAAGGAGCTTGCCAGAACGTGTTTTCGGCCCGCTCGTAAAGAACGATTTGCTGGCCAGGTTGAAGGTGGAGAAAGAGCCGACTTCGCTCTTTATTTCCCTTTCTGTCTGGTAGTTCACTATAAGGAACCAGCACCCCTGTCCGGTTGTGACGCCATACCCGACTTGAATCCTGCCAATACAAATCAAGGTAGCTACTGGAAAAATCGCAGAAGTACAGGTCAAGTGGATAGGCGAGGGTATTTTTGACCCGCATCCGAATCCAGCAGACGTGCGCATGCCGTTTGGGATTGTAAAAAGGAGTTGTTTGAAAATCAGCGCTGCGTCGGACCTGATCAAAGGTCATTGTGCCGGTAGCATCGTCCAGAACCTGAAAGTAAGTCGTATCCGGTTTAAGGAGAGCCGTATCGGTTTTTATTTCATAAACAGGGGGCCAGCCTAACTGAGCAAAGCCTTCCGTCAGAATTCCAAAACAAAAAAGAATCAGGCAGAAAAATTTAGTCATACGTTCGCTGCTGCGAAAAGCCAGGACGATTACGTAGCGCCGTTCGAACGGATGACATCTGTTCTGGCAGCGGAGTATCTACACAAAGGTGCAGAAAGCAAACGCCTTGTCCAATGAGTTTGCCCGGAAAGAACGTAATTGATAAGGGAGCGATAATAGGATCGAAGCCGACGGCAACACGGACTAAGTCGTGGATTAACACGACGAATCGTTTGTGGTCCTGGCTTGGTGAGTAACGTAAAAGAGCGCTAAACCCTTTTGAATCAATGTGGTTACTTTTCAAGGGCCGGCCCGGCTGTAACAGGTCGACCTGAATAACTAGTTTATCGAGCAAACTCATGAAAAAGATTCATTGGCCGATTAAGATCGGCAGTCGGAAAATTGGTCAGGCGGCTGCGGGACGGCTGGCTATTGGTGCGCTGGCCGTAGGCGCTGTGGCCATCGGAGCGTTGGCAATCGGGACAATCGCCATTGGGCAACTCGCCATTGGACGGGGGTATATTCGCAAGCTCCGCATTGGTGAGCTGGAAGTGGATCGGCTTATTGTTCACGACACTATCCATACTAACTAAGCGAAATAACGCACAAGGACATACTGCCAGCGACAAGTAATTCCCGGAATACCAGAACTCGCGTTGGCTGTTCGCTAAACCAAACGACGATGAAACCCTTTCCGATCAACATTTCTCAGGAAATACTGGATGACTTACAGGCCCGGCTGGCCAATACCCGCTGGCCCGACGAAATCGTTAACGCTGGCTGGCAGTACGGCACCGATCCTGGCTATTTACGTCAACTCGTGCAGCACTGGCGAACCGGTTTTGACTGGCGGAAACAGGAAGAGTCCTTGAACCGGTTTGCTCACTACCGAACCGAGATCGATGGGTACGGGCTGCACCTGATCCACGAACGCGGCAAAGGGGAGAAGCCTATGCCGCTGCTGTTGAGTCATGGCTGGCCGGATTCATTTTACCGCTTTGCCAAGGTGATTCCTCTCCTGACTGACCCGGCCGCCCACGGTGGCCGGGCCGAAGACGCGTTCGACGTAATCGTGCCGAGCTTACCCGGTTTCGGTTTTTCCGACAAGCCCCAAAAAACGGGAAACTACAACCAATGGACGGCCAATTTGCTGCATAAACTCATGACCGAAACGCTGGGTTACGAGCGGTACGGAGCGCACGGGGGCGATGTGGGAAGCGGGGTTACCGAAGCCCTGGCGATGCTTCACGCTGACGCCCTGACGGGGATTCATCTGATCGATGTGCCTTACTGGCGACTGTTTGCTACGAACCCCGATGCGTTATCCGAGCCGGAAAAACACTATTTGCAGGCCGGTCAGCACTGGCAGATGCAGGAGGGTGCGTATGCCATGATGCAATCGACAAAACCACAAACGCTGGCGTATGGTCTAAGCGATTCCCCCGTGGGGCTGGCGGGCTGGATCATCGAAAAGTTCTACACCTGGAGCGATACAAATGGGCAGCTCGAAAATAGGTACACGAAAGACGAACTGCTGACCAACGTCATGATCTATTGGGTAACCAACACGATCCGCTCTTCCTTTACGCCTTATTGGGATGAAGAACAGCCGAACGACGGGGACGAACAAGAGTCCGAAAGCCAGAGTAACCTGCCCAAAATTGAGGTGCCAACTGGTATCACAATTTTCCCGAAGGACATTGTGCCCGCTCCCCGCGAATTTGCCGAACGATTCTATAATGTTCAGCACTGGGCTGACATGCCGAAGGGAGGGCACTTTGCTGCGCTGGAGGAACCCGAACTACTGGCTGACGAATTACGGACGTTCTTCCGCCCGCTGCGGAATCGATAAAGTCGCTATCTTAGCCAAGAGGAAATCGGGTTGACCTTCCTCTTGGCTAAGATATTACCATGACCACGACATACGTTGAGTCGCCCCTGGGGCTGACAGCTATAAAAGGGGACGAAAAGGGCGTGAGCGTAATATCTTGTCTGGACGGTGGCTGTGGCGGACCAGCCCAGCAAGAGACATTCCTGGACGAGCCGGTAGCCGAAGCCGCCCGGCAACTGACCGAATACTTCGCCGGAATGCGACAAACGTTCGATTTCCTGATTAATCCGGCCGGTACTGCCTTTCAGCAGGCGGTCTGGAAAGTGTTACGTGACGTACCGTTTGGTACCACGCAGTCCTACATGGAACTGACCCGGCATCTTGGAGACGAAAAAGCCATTCGGGCCGTAGCGGCTGCCAATGGCCGTAATCCCCTCTGGATTGTCGTGCCCTGTCACCGGATTATCGGATCCGACGGGTCGCTAACGGGCTACGCGGGTGGACTCTGGCGAAAAGAGTGGTTGTTGAAACATGAAGGAGCCTGGCCGGTTATGGTAAAGGGCAAATCGCCAGTCGTCGCGCCCGGTCAATTATCCCTGTTTTAATTCGCTTCCCTCAACGTCATGACAATCGCTTTTCAATTTGCCGCCTGCCTGGGTTTGCTGGGTGCCGTTCTGAGCTGCGCCCCCCGGTACAAGGGCCCCGTAACGGATCACTTCGACGGCAAGAAATTCTTCAACCCCGGCATGCCGGAGCGAGCATCGGGCGGTCTGCTGAAATGGTTATTCAACCGGGATAAAGGCCCCTGGCCCGATCAGCCCGACGCTTACGTTGGCCCCAGACCCACTACTCGAATAGAGGGGGACAGTATGGTCGTTACGTTCGTCAACCACTCCACGTTTCTACTGCAAACCAACGGGCTCAATATCCTGACTGATCCGGTCTGGTCCAAGCGCGTTGGGCCTACGTCGTGGCTGGGCGTAAAACGGCACCGTCCACCGGGGCTAAAGTTCGAGGAACTACCGCCCATTGACGTCGTCTTGCTGAGCCATAACCACTATGATCACCTGGATTTGCCCACGCTCAAAAAGCTGGTGAAAGCCCACAACCCACTGTTTGTGACGCCCCTGGGCGTATCGTACCTGCCAAAATCAGTTGGTGGTCGTACGGCAAAGGAACTGGACTGGGGCGATACGCTGCGGGTAAACGACAAACTGGCCTTGACCTGCACCCAGGCGCAGCATTTCAGTAACCGGGGACTCGGTGACCGGGAGAGAACGCTGTGGGCAGGCTACATGCTCGACACGTCCTATGGGCTGACGTTTTTCTGCGGTGACAGCGGATACGGTGCCCATTATAAGAAAATTGCCCAGCAAACGAACGGCAAGCCCATTAAGCTGGCACTGCTGCCCATCGGCTCTTACCGCCCGGAGTGGTTCATGGCACCGGTGCACATGTCACCTGCGGGCGCGGTGCAGACGCTGCTGGACCTGAACGCCAAACAGGCCATTGGGATTCACTTTGGTACGTTTCAACAGGGCGACGATGGGCTGTTTGAACCCGCGACTGACCTGAAAAAAGCACTGCAGGCGAAAAAAATCGAGGAACGGCTGTTTATTGTTCCTGCCGAAGGTAAAGCAATGGTCTTTAACTGAAGACACCAAAGTTCTTGTTCCTGTTACGTAGTGCCGGGCGATTCCGTACTTTTGCGCCATGGAACCGTCCGGCATAGAAATCAGGAAAAGCGATCGGCTTGAGCATCTCAAATACGATATTCGGGGGCCGATCTACGAAAAAGCCCTTGAACTGGAGAGTCAGGGCTACAAAATAATCAGTCTGAACATCGGCAACCCCGCCACGTTTGGTTTCGACGCGCCCGACGAAATTGTCCACGACATTATCCTGAACATTCGTAACGCGCAGGGGTATGCTGATTCGCGGGGGCTGTTTGCGGCCCGGAAAGCGGTGATGCACTACACGCAGAATCTTGGTATCCCCGGCATTACGATCAATGATATTTACATCGGCAACGGCGTTAGTGAGCTGATCATGCTGTCGATGCAGGCGCTGCTGAACGAGGGTGACGAGGTGCTGGTTCCTACGCCGGATTATCCGCTCTGGACGGCGTCAGTAGCGTTCTGCGGTGGTAAGCCTGTTCACTACATCTGCGACGAAGCGGCCGACTGGAATCCCGATCTGGCCGATCTGGAAAGTAAAATCACGGCTCGTACACGCGCGATTGTCGTGATCAACCCCAATAACCCAACGGGGGCGGTGTACGACAAATCGGTGCTGGAAGGCATTGCCCGCATCGCCGAGCGGCACAAGCTAATTATTTTCTCCGACGAGATTTACGACCGGATTCTCTACGATGCAGCGGTACATTACCCCATGTCCAAGCTGGTCAACGAAACGCTCTGTATCACGATGGGCGGTTTGTCGAAGAACTACCGGGCGGCCGGTTTTCGGGGCGGTTGGCTTATCATGAGCGGGGCGCGGCAACGGGCTAAGTCATACATCGAAGGATTGACCCTGCTGGCCAGCATGCGCCTATGCGCCAACGTGCCCACGCAGTACGCGATCCAGACCGCACTGGGAGGGTACCAGAGTATCAACGATCTGGTATTACCCACGGGGCGGCTACATCGGCAGATGATGCTGGCTTACGACCGGATGCGGGCCATTCCGGGTATTACGTGCGTCAAACCGAAAGGGGCGTTATACATCTTTCCTAAAATAGATCTGAGTCAGTTTCGACTCGTTGACGACCACGACTTCGTGTATAATCTGCTGGTGGAGCAGAAGGTACTGGTTGTGGCCGGAACGGGATTCAACTATATTCATAATGACCATTTCCGGATCGTTTGCCTGCCAACGGTCGATGAGTTAACCATCGCGCTCGACCGGATCGAAGCGTTTCTGGAAAGTCGCCGGAAGTGATAAGTCCGCAATCGCCAAACCATGCACCCGATTACGTTTTAGTTGACAAGGCTAATTCAGGAGACTGATTCGGTTGACAAGGCAGGAAGCCATTTTGACGTTGTGCCCACATCGACCGAAACGATGTAAGCCTTACCGCCTTCGCGTTCAATGGCTTCCGCGATGGCCTCGGTATGCGTCGGCGCGTAGACAAACATGCAGCCACCCCCGCCCGAACCGTTGATTTTACCACCCAACGCGCCAGCTGCCAGGGCCGCATCAAGCATCCGATCAATTTTGGGCGTTGAAATACGTTGCTTGTCGCGCAGGTTGGTGTGGTGCGCGGTCAGAAGTTGGCCTAAGCGAATGCTGTTCAAGGGTTTGTCGATTGAACCGGCTTCCTGAAAAAGTGTCAGGGCTTCGCGTAAAATATCGCGATTCGCCAGTGTTCCCTCTAGAAGAAGATAGTCATCATTAACCAACCAGCGTCGGTAGGCGAACAGGGTTTCCGGCGAGGTCGTTTGCAACGAGAAGGTGGGGTCCAGTTGACGTAGCTTGTCGGTAATCCGCAGCATGCCGTGTTTCACCCGACCAAGTATACCGACTGTATCCTTTGGCTCCTGAGAGTTGCCCAACACAAAGGTACCGAGCGCGGGCTGATACGTTTCCAGCCGGATAGCGGGTTGTGATTCCAGATAAATGACGCCCCCAACGGCCGTTGAGTAATGGTCCATCATCCCACCGGGTTCGCCAAACTCCAGCACTTCGGCCGCGTACGCTAGTTCGGCCAGTTCGAGCGCGGACAACGTCCGGGGATTGTCAGCCAACTGGGTTAGTACGTTGAGCCAGCCGATCAGGAGAGCCGATGAACTGGATGCCCCTGCGTTAATCGGAATGCTACCCCTTACTTCACCCTGAATCCCCGAGCTAAACTGAAAGCCATTTCTCCGCAGCACGTTAACGGCACTCCGGAAATAATCACGACCGTGCTGGTACGCCAAAGGGGCCTCCGCTAGGCTAAATCGCTCCTGATCGCCAATGTCAGGTAGATGCAGGTGAACAAATGGCTGGTCGGTCGATTCGACGGTTAGCTGAACCCGGCAAGAAATGGCTGCCGCAATGACGGGTAGTCCTAAATAATCCTGATGTTCGCCGAACAGGCAGATACGGCCGGGGGTTGAAACGCGAATGGCTTGGGTCGTCATACTAGGTTTAGGGTAAAGCGGTAATGTCAATGACCGGGGGCTGTTGATGTGCAGGACGTTTGTAATCAGTTTTGAGCGGTGTGTACGTAGCAAAAAAACCGCAGTTGCGCAGGAAAAACTGCTGGCCGCTGAGCCCACCGGCGTAATCCATGCGGTAGGCCTTTCGGGCCGTATTGTCGCCCGTAAACTGAGCCGTTGTAATCTCCCGCCACTGGCCGGTCTTTGTTCGAATCCACTGGTTGCCAAAGGCAGCTTCGCGCTGGATGTTGCCTGTTTCGGGGGAGAAGTTTTCCAGAAACGAATAAAGCGATTTTAGGTAGGTCGTGGTCTGGGGCCGCTTAAAGCTGGCGATCAACTGCCAGTTTGGTTCGTTGGCGGGTTTAAAATAAGCCGTATACTGCGAGTAACCGTCACCAATGGGAACTCCTCGCAACAGAAACTGGTACGTCTGACCAGCCTGCCAGTTGTAACGCAAAAAGCTCTGGCCGCCGGACCCTTCGTTACCAAAATCATTCGTGACGACCGCTGGTCCTTTCCGGTCGAGCCGAATCTTTTGGTTGTCGGGAATCTGGCTGGGATCATCGGTGTGAAATGGGCTCCAGACGGAAAACAGTACCCGCCGTTCGGTGGGGGAGTTGACCTGCATCCCGAAATACCCTTCGCCAAAACCGTTGGCCATATAGTAAGACCCCACTACGTCGTTGCTGGCGGGTACCGTAATTTCGTTGTAAAACCACTCGGGGTCAACGCTTTCCGGAATGGCGTAACGCAAATGTACCGACGGTCCTCGCCGACCCCAGTAGAAAAAATTGTCCTCGTTGTTCCGCACAAAGGCCGTCCGTTCATCAACTGCGTCGCCACTGATACCGAAGTCGGTGACGTCGGCAAAGACAGCTCCCGTTTTGCGTACGCCTTCCAGCGTTATAGGAACATACCCGGCTTTCGGAATTGTCCATTGCCCGCAGGTATAGTCCCTTGATGCGGCTCCCTGTACATCAACGTCCTGCGATTTTCCTAATAACGTAACCCGGATGCGGCTGTTACCCTCGGGCACGTTCAGCCTAACCGACACCGTAAGTTGTCCCGCTTTATCGAAGCGGACATAGGCCGTTACCTTAGTCGCAGTTTCGGTCCAGTTCGTCAACCCGTTGGCTCCGAGCTTTGCGGAACCGCTCGATGACGGGGACAGCCAGCTGTTGCCGCCAACCGGCACCCGTACCACGTTTGGCAAGTGGCTGTCAACGGTGTCAAGGGGAAACACCGTTGAGCAGTAGGTAAGTAAGAGCAGAGCAAGGACGTAAAGCCCAGTCAATCGAATCATATCAGCAACAGATCAGGGTAGTTATAACGGATTCTGCTTCAGGTTTTTGTTTAGCACGATTTCCGACTCCGGAATTAGATTCACTACCTGCTTATCGTCGGGAGGAACCGTCTGCTGGCCGTTGGTCGTGTTATGGAAACCTGGATAGTTGCGGACCAGACTCCGGTTATTGCGGAACAGATCATACGCGCGGTGTCCCTCAAAAGCTAGTTCGAGTCGCCGTTCCTGCAACACGACGTCCAGCGCAGAAGGTAACCCTTTCAGGTCGGTAGCGGTGTAAAGTTCGGTGCCGGTCAGGCCGGCGCGCTGCCGGATCAGGTTTACGTCGGCAATCGCTTTTGCCGGTTCGCCGGTTCGGGCGTACGCTTCGGCCCGGTTCAGGTACATCTCCGACAGCCGCAGCACGATGGGTGAACTCAGTGTGGGTAAGCCGCCCTGATTGGAGAATTTGGTGATGTACACCTTGTCGATACCATTCCGTTTTTCCTGGGCCCCCGCCGACGTCAACTTTTTGACCAGAAATGATCGGCGTTTGTCGGCTGGGTACTTATTCACCAGATCCTGGTATTCCTGCGAAGCGTACACCTCGCCCCAGCCGATGCCGCCCGGCGAAGTGTAATACATCGACCCGATCGAGTTCCAGGTGCGGTCATCTTTCAGGGTGTGTTTGATGGCGTAAATCACTTCCCGGTTCTGTTCATTTTCCTGCGCGTAAAAATCGGGAACCTGCGTCGGCGTGGCCAGGGTGAACCGACCGTCGGCAATTACTAAATCGGCGTATTTGATCGCGTTAGCGTTGTCGTTCATGTACAGGTACACCCGCGACAGTAGTGCGTTGGCCGCGGCCGGGCTGGCGTAGCTGCTGGTCTTGACCGTGGTGATCAGTTTGGCCGCTCGCTGTAAATCACTCAGCACAAAGGCGTACACGTCTTTCACCGTCGCCCGGCTGGCGTTGTCGTCGGCCTTCGTATCGGTCTTGATAATAACGCCCAGGTTTGTTTCGGGGCTTTGGGTATAGGGTCGTCCGAAAAGCCGGACCAGATCAAAATGGACCATTGCCCGCAGAAACAGGTTTTCGCCCAGGAGCTGATCCAGCTCTTTGGAGGTACCCTCCTGAATAGCTTCGATGACCTTGTTGCAACCAATAATCGCCTGATAGCCCTTTCGGTAAATCTGCAGGGCGTTACCCTGGTCGGACGTATGGCGGTACGTATACGTCAAAAACAGGGGATCGGTTGTCGTACCGCTCAGCGTGATGTTATCGCCCGGAAACTCGTTCATGATAAACAGATTCCGGGTGTAGTCAGAGTCTTTGATGAAGGTATAGTTACCGTCGGTTGCCGCCCGCAGCCCCTGCGCGTTTTGCAGGATGGCGCCGTCAGGCAGACCATTGTACGGACTCTTGTCGATGCTACAGGCTGACGTCAGCAGAACCAGCCCCAGTAGGGAGATACGGATAAATGGATTGGTCATGGATGGTGCTGTTTAGAAACTGAGTTGGACGCCTAACACAAACTTTTTGCTGAACGGATACTTCGTGCCGACTTCGCCGGTCTCCGTTACGTCGGGATCGATGCCCGAAAATTTCGTGATGGTGAACAGGTTATCGCCCGAGGCCGTTACCCGGACGCTGCCGAGCTTGGCCCGACTAACCAGCGCTTTAGGGAGGTCGTAGCTCAGCGTAACGTTCCGCAAACGCAGGTAATTGCCGCTTTCGAGGAAGCGTGATGACGGACGCTGGGCGTTTTTGTTACCCCCGATGACGTATTTCGGGTGTGTGGCCTGGTCGCCCGCTTTTTCCCAGCGGTTCCAGCCGGGTTGCAGTGCCAGCAGGTTGTAACGGTCGTAAGCACCATCATTGTCGAACAGGTTCCGGTCGCCGTTGTAGATCGTCAGACCAGCCGCATACGTAAAGAAACCGTTCAGCTCAAACCCTTTCCAGCTCAGCACCTGCCGGATGCCACCAAAGAGTTTCGGATTGGCGTTCGTGCCGATAAATTGCAGGGTGGCTTCGTTGTAATTGTTGGTCGTCGTGGTCGTGCCATCGGTGTTGACACGCTGCCAGAGCGGATCGCCGTTGGCGGGGTCGACACCGGCCCACCGGCGCATGTACCAGCTATTTAGGGGCATATCCAACGCAAACGGCCGCATCCCGTTCGCCACGAACGTACGGTCGCCGTAGAGGGACGTTACCTTGTTGCGGTTCAGCCCGGCATTGAGTTCGGCCCGCCACCGGAACGCAGATTGTTGCAGAATGTCGGCTCCCAGCACGATTTCAAGTCCCTGATTGCGAACCGCCCCGATGTTTTCGGTAATGAACGCGTACCCGCTGGTTCCCTGCAACGGTCGATTGAACAGCAGGTTGTTGGTCAGGCGGTTGTACGCATCGACGGAGATATTCAGGCGATTCCACAGTGTTGCATCCACGCCGATGTTGGCGTTGTTGGAGACTTCCCACGACAGGTTGGGGTTTTCGATGCGAGTCGGATACGCCGAGGGTATGCCGGCGTACTGCCCCGTCAGATTATATAGCCCCTGAGCTGCGTAATCGTTGATGCCGTCGGCGTTGCCGGTGGTGCCGTAGCTAAGCCGGAATTTCAGGTTGTTTAACGTCGCGTTGTTGCTCAGAAAGGCTTCATTCGAGGCAATCCAGGTCAGCCCCACGGCATAAAAATTTCCGTATTTTCGGTCCCGGCCGAATTTGGATGAGCCGTCGCGTCGGAAGGAAGTCGTGACCAGGTACTTCTCTTTATAGCCGTAATTGGCCTGGAACAGAACCGACTGAAACGCGTTGTCGGTTTTGGTGCCCGTGATACTTTCTGGTTGGGATGTCGCATCCAGAATGTTCAGACCGGAGAAAATGCCTTTGCCGGTGGCGCCCAGCGATTCGAAGTAGTACGTCTGGTATTCGTAACCGGCCAGCCCGTCGAGGCTATGGCCGTTGCCGAAGCTGCGCCGGAACTTGAACAGGTTCGACGTCAGCAGGGTGTAGTTCCGGCTGGCGTATTTGTTGAGTCGACCCAGCACGTCGGCCGCGGCATTCCCGCGCGCATCCTGGTTACTTTCGCTGCCGTAGATCGACGTTTGCGCCCGGTTAGTGGTTGAGAAAGAGAGCCAGGGCAGCAGATCGTATTCGGCTTTCAGCAGCACGTCGCCCGCCAGCGTATTTTCGGAAAACGTGTTGAACTGCTGGTTGTAGATAAAATTGGCGTTGTCGCGACCATACCACCGTTTGGCGCCCGTAACCGGGTTGTAGGGAACGCCGTTGTAGTACGGATCGTCGTAAGGGAGATACGTATAGGCTCCGTACAGCGCCCCGTTGCTGTTGTCGTACCCACGGGTGTAGGTACCGGCACTGTTGAGGCTAACCCGAAATTTATCGCTCAGGTTGTGACTGAAATTGAGCCGCAGCCCGAACCGGTTTAAACCCGTTCCTTTTAAAATACCTTCTTCCTGATAGTAGTTGCCGCTTAAATAAAACCGACTCTTGTCGCTGCCGCCGGCGGCACTCAGTTCGGCCAGCGTATTAGTGGCGGGCCGGAATGCCTGATCGAACCAGTTGGTATTGGCGTTTGCTTCGGGCGTTGGCAGGTAATCGTTGAGGATCCCCGTTGGCCGGTCGCGCTGGAACACACCTTTTTGCAGATTGTAAAGTTCCTGACCGTTGAGCAGCCGGAAATTGCCCAGACTCAGGTAGCCCATGCCTTTATTAAATCGGGCTGTTAGCTGCGTTTTGCCCGACGCCCCGCGTTTCGTCGTGACTACGATCACCCCGTTCGAGGCTCGGGCCCCGTACAGGGCGGTGGCGGAAGCATCTTTCAGTACGGTGATCGATTCGATATCGCTGGGGTTGGGAATGCCACCGATCACGCCATCCACGACGTAAAGCGGGTCCGAACTGGCCGTTAGCGTACCGACGCCCCGGATCAGCACTTTGGGCGGAGTACGCGGGTCCCCCGAGCTATTTCCGATAAAGACACCGGCCGCTTTTCCCTGCAACAATTGCCCGACGTTGTTGGCCGTTACGTCCTTGAGTTCTTTGGCGGAGACGGCCTGCGCCGATCCCGTTAGGTTTTTCTGCGTCGTACTGGTGTACCCGAGTACGACCACCTCGTTCAGGCTCTTGCTGTCGTTGGAAAGCTTTACGTCAATGGCTGTTTTGGTCCCGACCGTAAATTCCTGCGTGAGATAACCCACCGAACTGAAGACGAGCACCGCGCTAGCATCAGCCCCAGAAAGCTGGTATCGACCCGCACCATCCGTAGTTGTGCCGCGCGTCTGGCCCTTAACGACGACGTTAACGCCGGGTAATCCCTGCCCGTTCTCCGCATCCGTAACGATACCGCTGATTGTTGCCGATGACTGGGCATGAACGGATAGATGCAGAAAAAGTAGACAGACGCCTATCAGCCAGCCGGGCAACTGGCAGTTCAGGACTTTTACTGGTAGAGGTACGTGCGGCATAGTATTGGTCGGTTAGTAGAGTTTAGGTACGTAGATGTTGTTAGTAATCAAGTATTTGTAGGTTGATGAAGTGTAGTGGTAAGCACCGTACTGGTCAGGTAAAGGGCATAACGATAGCGTTCCTGGTCTGCCAGCTACTAGCAGACCAGGACATTCACTATCGCCATAATCCGGAATTAATAGACTTCATTCAGCCCGAAAATGGGCCGATTTGTCTTCCACTTGCCCCGGGTGAAATCCGGGATATCGATGGCTTTGCTACCCTTGGCGATACTTTCTTCCGAGAGCGGACTAATGGCGCTCCAGGCCGCGGCATCATACACGTCCATGGGGGGAGCAACCTGGTTTTTTATTGACTCGATGAAAGCGCGCAACACGAAAAAGTCGATGCCGCCGTGACCCGCATTTTGAGCCGTCTGCGCGTGTTCCTTCCAGAGCGGGTGATCATACTTGTCCTGATAAGGAGCAAAAGGCTCCCAGGTGTGCGCCTTGGGGCTGAGGGGCTTGCCATTGGCGTCTTCCAGGTAGATCATGTCGTTGTCGTCCATCCAGATGCCCTGCGTGCCCTGTGCCCGGAAGCCCAGCGAGTAGGGGCGGGGCGAGTTCGTGTCGTGGATGATAACGATGTTTTCCCCGTTGGCGCATTCGACCATCGTCGTCACCACATCACCAAGTTTGAAATTGACCTTGGCGTTAGGATGATTGGGGCCACCTTTGTCGACAACGTATTTGTGCAGGCCCCGACTTTTGGTGGCCATGCTCGTCAGCCGCACGAACTGATTGCCCCGATTGATATTGAGCCAGTGGGCTACTGGTCCCAGGCCGTGGGTAGGGTAGAGGTCGCCGTTGCGGTCGACGGAGTGCTGGGTGCGCCAGCTGGCTTCCGAGAAGGCACCTTTACCAAATTCGGCCCCGACGCCGTGGCCTTTGCCGTCGTTGAACTTGACGTTCCGCAGGTCGTGTTCGTAGCCGCAGTGGGCGTAGGTCATCTCGCCGAACATTCCCTGCCGGACCATGTTCAGGATGGCCATCACGTCGCGCCGGTAGCAGACATTCTCCAGGATCATGCAGTGCGATTTGGTCTTCTCGTACGTATCGACTAGGTCCCAGGATTCCTTTAGGGTCACCGTTGCCGATACCTCAATACCGGCATATTTACCCGCTTTCATCGTGGCAACGGCCATGGGTACGTGCCACTCCCAGGGCGTTGCAATCACTACACCGTCGATGTCGTCGCGTTTGAGCATGTCCCGAAAGGCTTCATCCCCCTTGGTATAAGCGGTCGGCGCTTTTCGTCCCGCTTTTTCGATCATGGCGTTTGCCTGCGCGATGGAATCAGGAGAGATGTCGCACAGCGCGGTGACTTCGACATCGTTGCGGTAGAGCGCCTGCCGCAGGTGACTACGACCCCGTAAGCCAACACCAATGAAACCCAGCCGGACTTTGGCCAATGCCGGTGGCCGTAGATTGGCCATCGTCGATGTGGCAAACGAGGGAATAAATGAAGCCGCAGCACCGCCCAGAGCGGCAGTTTTCAAAAAGGAGCGACGCGTGGTCTGATCCATAAGATAAGGATATGAGTTAAGCGTGAAAAGGTTGACTTCGAGTCAGTTCAGCTAAAAAGATGTTACTAAAATTAGACGGAATAGACACGAGAGTAAAGAGCTGTAGGGGAGCTGCCTGGAAGAAAAGGGCGCATTTGTGCTGCGCAATCGTTTGCTCAGCCGTGCGCAATCGTTTGTCTAAAACCAAAAAAAAATCTGTCATTTGGATGCTGCTAGTTATTTTGTAGAAGTGATCGCGTAGTCTGATGAAAGAAGCCATTACCATAAAGGCAATTGCCCGACAATTGAAGGTCTCCCCGTCCACGGTTTCCCGGGCGTTGCAGGACAATCCAAGGATTGGCCAGAAAACGCGCGACGCGGTCCGGGAACTGGCTGAACAACTGCATTACACACCCAGCCAGACGGCGCGAAATCTTCGCAGTGGCAAAACCGGGACCTTTGCGCTGGTACTGCCTGAGATCCGGGAAAACTTTTTTTCGGAAGTGGTAAACGGCGTGGAAGAATTGGCCTTCAGTCACCACCACAGTGTGGCGCTCTATCAATCGCACGATTCCTACGAGCGGGAACGGCAGATTCTGTCCATACTAAGCCGAAATCAGGTCGATGGCGTTATGCTGTCTGTCGCGAAGGAATCGCAGCAATTTGGGCACATTCAGCAGCTGATCGACCGGGGTGTTCCCGTTGTGCTGTTCGACCGGATTCCGCCGAATATCAATACGCATCAGGTGGGGTGCGACATGGAGAAAGGCGCGTATGACGCCACGAAATGGCTGGCCAGTCAGGGATTTCGGCGCATTGCCCTGCTGAACGGCCCTTATCCACTGGTGGCCAGCGAAGACCGGTATCGCGGCTACATCCGGGCGTTGGTAGAAGAAAAGTTGCCCGTCGAGAATGCCCTTATCAAACGGGTAGACCTGACGTCTGATGATACGTTTCGGAAAATGACACAGCTGATCGACTCCGCCCACCGACCCGATGCGGTGCTGGCCTTCAACGATTACGTTGCCCTGGACGCCATGCAGGTTTGCCGCAAAAAAGGACTTCGCATCAACGAGACTATCTCCTTTGTGAGCTTCGCGAACCTGCCGCTGACCGCGTACATGGATCATTCACCGTTGGCGTCCGTAGAGCAACACCCGTATCAGATCGGTTGCAAAGCGGTCGAAATTTTATTGAACCTGGTCGAATCAAAATCGGAACAGCCCGCAACGGATTTTCAGTGCGTGATGCTGGAGCCGGAATTAATCGTTCGTCTGCCGTAATGGCTGACAATTAGCCGTTACGCTGACAGGAGCATCAACCAAAGTTGACGCGTGCGGACGCGTTCGGCCTACTCCGTAACCGTAGCAATCACGCGCTGGTAGCGGGTCAGGGCAGGGGTACCTTTGTCGGTTACGTCCAGGATCAGATGAATGGTGTTGCCCGGCTTCGCGTCGTTGGGCACGACGAACGACGTTTTGGCTGAGTTGGGATTCTTCAGATCTATTTTCCCGTTGTAACTGTCCACTTCTTCGTACTGCCACCAGCGATACGTCAGGGCGTTCCCGTCGGGGTCTTTGCCTGAGCCGCTGAGCGTAACGGTTTGTCCTGGTTTCACGCGTAGGTCAGGGGCGTGGTTTAGCGTCGCGACAGGTGGGTGATTGGCTGCTTTGTAGGGCTTAATGCACCAGTCGGCGCGGGCGGCAAAATCGTTCTGAATAGCCGGAATCCAGCGCACCTGTGGATAAGCCGTTTCTTGCTTCTTCGTATAAGGGTCGTAATCCGTTACGTCCTTGCCGTCTTCCCAGCGGTAAGGATTGGCGGGCGACTGCACCATCCGGCCACCCCAGCCGCCGTAAGACACGTCTTCTTTACTACGCAGTCCGACGTCGATCAGGTAGAAGAACGCCGGGGAATCGCCCTCTGAAATGAAATCGTACTGGCTTCGGTTGTACTTTTTGGCTTCGGCCATGTCGCCGTGTGTGTGTTCGGGATCGCCGGGTAATTGCTTACCATCCCCCCAGAGATAGTACGCATCCAGTAGTGGCCCGTGGTTGCGGATGTTTTCGGCAAACCATTTTCCGTCCAGGTACGTCTGTAACTCGGCGGGAACAACGCGAGGCCAGAGGTAGGCAAAGCTCCAGAACTGATCCGAGTTGTACAGAACTTTGATGCGGGGCCAGTTCGGTGCCACGTATTTCTGGTACGTAGCGTCCTGATCCAGTACGGCGTAGATGATCGCTTTGTCGAATACCCGTTGCTGAATTTTCGACCAGTCCGCCGAATTTTTGTATTGATCTTCGATGGACTTCAGTGCCCGTGCCACGGTGTTGGTGCCGCCCCAGATCTGGAGATAAACGGGACTGGGATCGTTGTCGAGCAGAATCTTCTTGATGAAATCAGATCCTTCCGTGTCTTTGTCCATTGCCCCTTCAAAGTCGATATTACCGACACGTACCAGGCTTTTTAGGTAGTCGGGGGTAGGATAACCTTTAGCGTGTTTGACCAGGTTCGGGTACACCTGGGCATACTTGTCGATATAACTCTCCATCCAGGTCGTTCCCGGCCAGCGTAGTTCTGTCCGTTCCCCATAGCGTTTCGCCGTATTGTCCAGTTCGGATGTAAACCGGGTGCCCTTGCCATCCCCCTTGTAATGCCACTGCGAACTGCTGTACACCAAACCAACCAGATTGAACTCATTGCTGTACAGCAGCAGCCGAACAAACGTATCGACGTCGTCTACCTCGCCGTCGGTGGTGACAATGGTGCGGGGTTTATTGGTAGCAGGCTGAGCAACGAGGGGCTGCGTTAAAATAAAGACCAGTCCAGTTACCAAAAGGGCAGCGCTGATTTTAAGCATGGGAGAAGGTTTAGAAAGCAAAAGCGGTTAAGCGAAGACAAGTAGATGAAAAGCAGGCGAATTTGCAATATCGGTGGATAGGGAATGGCCGCTAAAACAGAAAACGATACCAACTAGCCACGTGAATAAATACGGAGAAACGTTTTTAGTGCTTTATTCGTTATTCTAATCCGCCCCGGAGAAAACTTAGTCTGCATGGCTGACAATATGGTTTTTCTAAGCCGATTGGGCGGATATTTTTCTACCAGATAGTGAGTTCTTTTTTACACCCACTGCCTTTTTTAGTACCCAATGGAAGCATCAAAAGAAAACCTGCAACGCTCTGAAACGCAGAGCACTGAGCGCATTGCTCAGGACCTACCCAAACGAGATGAACTGTTACTAACTCCCGACGAACAACGAATTAAGGAAGCGTTTCAGGATCATAACTGGAATGAAATTAAAACTGCCGATTCGTGGGTCATTTTTAAGGTGATGGCCGAGTTCGTGGAAGGCTTTGATAAACTGGCCAAAATTGGCCCCTGCGTGTCCATCTTTGGATCGGCCCGGACGCAACCCGATAATCCGTATTATAAAATGACGGAAGAAATTGCCGCCAAGCTGGTTCGCCACGGATATGGGGTTATCACGGGTGGTGGCCCTGGTATTATGGAAGCCGGTAACAAAGGGGCTTTCGAACAGGGTGGAAAATCCGTTGGTCTGAACATAAAACTTCCCTTCGAGCAGCATAGCAACATCTACATCGACCCCGACAAGAGCATCAATTTCGATTTCTTCTTCGTGCGCAAAGTAATGTTCGTGAAATACGCGCAGGGCTTTGTGGTCATGCCCGGCGGTATGGGTACGCTCGACGAACTGTTTGAAGCCATCACGCTGATTCAGACGCGTAAGATTGCCCGCTTCCCCATCGTGCTGGTTGGCCGTTCGTACTGGCAGGGGCTGATCGACTGGATAACAACTGTGATGCTGGAACAGGAACACAACATTAACCCGGAGGACATGAAACTGATAAGCGTTGTTGATACGCCAGTCGAAGCGGTACAGGTGATTGATGAGTTCTACAGCAAATACTTGTTGAAGCCAAACTTCTAGAGTACTTGTCCAGGCATCGCTTGTCTGTGTAACTTAGGAGTATATAGTCCCCGGAATCCCCAATGACCCGTT
The DNA here is from genome assembly GCF_054776615.1 of Spirosoma pomorum. Lineage (NCBI taxonomy): Bacteria > Pseudomonadati > Bacteroidota > Cytophagia > Cytophagales > Cytophagaceae > Spirosoma > Spirosoma pomorum. The sequence continues at coordinate 138,243 of NZ_BAAHBP010000021.1, read as the reverse complement.
GGCGATTCCGGGGAATCTTCGTCTTAGGGCCTTTTGGACTGATCATGAGGTACCACATGATTACTCCCGATACGTCTAAACGTCCGTGCGCCAGGCATTGCCAATGAACGTAATTCATAATTTCTTAAAATAGCGTGGCCGGGATTATGCGTAGTTTTACCCATGATTCCGAGTGGCCAGCTCGATTCAGGGTAAAATGTAGTTGGCTGCTTCTGACGATAACCGAATGAAAGCAGAGCGCTCTGAAACAGAACTCCTCCAGGCGCTGTCCGTTGGTCAGCTGGATGCATTCGATGCGCTGTACCATCGCTATCGACAGCCCGTTTATGCCAACATCCTGAAACTGATCCGGCAATCCGAAACGGCAGAGGATATTCTTCAGGAAGTATTTGTCGGTTTGTGGGAAAACCGCCAGAAAATTGACAGCAGCAAATCTGTGGGCGGCTGGCTCTTCGTGGTGAGTCACAATAAAGCGCTATCGGTGTTAAAGAAAAAAGTGCGTGAAGCCGCCGTTGTCCAATGGGAGGCTGATCTTCCCGACGCGTCGCCTGTCGAGGACCCCATTGACGAAGAATTGTACGGTCTTCAACTGGCCCTGATCGAAGAGGCTGTTGAACACCTGCCCGCCCGCAAGCGCGACGTATTTCGGCGGTGTCGTTTCGACGGCCAGTCGGCCGAGGAAGTGGCCGCATCGACGGGTATTTCAGTCGCATCGGTCAATGATTACCTTAAGCAGTCGACCCGCTTCATTCGCACCTACATTCGCTCGCGTACCAGCCCGACTCAACTAACCCTCGTTGTCGGGTTGCTGTTCTACCTGGACTAGCGCCGGGAGCTGATTCAGAGCAGAAAAATAAATAACGATGCTGGTGACACGCTGTTGAGTGGGTTATTTGCGTCATTCTTCCTGTTTACACTGGCCATTAGGTCGGAATGATCATGCGCTGTTTGGAGCTCGATCTAAAAACGCTTGTTCCGTATTCATCCAAGTCTTCCAGGAAGTAATCAACTGATGCAGATCATTCATTTGGCGCGTAAGCGTAACATAACCTCATTGATAAACTTCGCCTTACCGATTATCCTGACAGGGGCCTGCTGGTACTGGGGAAACGGCTTATCCGGCGAGTACTGGTATCTGGTCTGGTTGGCACCGATTCCAACACTGGTCAGTTCGTTTTACCACCCGACGCGGCTCAGCTTCCGGCTGGCGTTGGTGGCTTGTCTGCTGGGTAGACTAAGCTGGTTTACTTATTTGTACACGGTCATGCCCCTTTGGCTGGTCGTCTTACTGACGGCCGCACTGGCTTACGCGTATGCTCGTATCGCCGTTTACGCCGGTCGGCAAATGGTTACGCTTCAGGCCGGTTATAGTCTTTTATCTACCCGGTGGTGATGACGGCACTGGAGTTTGTTATACAGCTTAGTTCACCCGACGGAACGGCTTCCAGTCTGGCCTATACCCAAGCTAATGTGTTACCAATTAGTCAGATGGCTTCGGTTACGGGCTCGCTGGGAATTACGTTTCTGGTTAGTTTATTTCCGGCACTTTGTGCATACGGCTGGCTGGTGTATCAGCAGCGAAAAAAATGGCTGACCCAGGCCGTAGGTTTTGCCGGTTTGCTCTATGCATTGGCGGTATTTTACGGGTATCACCGACTGGGTAATCCATTACCAGGAAGCCGTATCAAGGCAGGTCTGGTTGTGCTGGATGAGCCCGTTCATTACGTCACCCAGCAACGTAACGAACAGCAGATTCGCACGGTATTGCGTGAGTATGCGCGGTCTATTAAACAGCTGGCATACGCCGGGGCCGACGTAATATTGCTTCCTGAAACGGCCTTTCGGATTACATCGGAAAACAAGCTGTTGGTCATGACTACCCTGCAGCACATAGCCACGAAGAATGGTATACAACTCATTGCCGGTCTGGCGGATTACAGTCAATCGGCCAAGCGCAACGCAGCTGTTGTAATTGATTCGAACGGAAATACAAGAACCGATTATACCAAACATCACTTGGTTCGTGGCTTCGAGCGCCAGTTTACACCCGGCCATCAGATTGGCTTGTTTCCCTTGGATACGATACCCGCTGGGGTGGCTACCTGTAAAGACCTTGATTTCCCTGAGCATATTCGGGCGTACGGTCTTAAGCGGGCCGCCATTCTATTTGTACCGGCCAATGACTTTGTGATAGACGACTGGCTCCACGCGCGGATGGCCATTTTTCGGGGCGTCGAGAACGGCTGCTCGGTTGTGCGGGCAGCCCGGCAGGGGCGCCTGACCATTAGTGATCCTTTCGGTCGGGTACTGGCCGAATCAAATTCGTCAACCGGCAGGAAAACCGCTTTATTAGGAACCGTGCCAACGTTTTACCAGGCTACGGTATACACCCGGATCGGTAATTCCTTTGGTCTGCTTATGCTGCTGGTAGCCGGCTGTTTCTTCTGGCTGGTTAGGGTTAATCGAACAACGGAGCAGGCTGGCCAAACCCTTTGAACGAATAGAAAAGTCCGTTTATAAAGGCCTATTGCTCCAGCGCTCTCACAGTTAACAATTCTATAATACGAAAAGGCATCCCCTAAACGCAGAGGGTAGAGTATTTAGGGGTGAGTATGGAGCAAACTACCCAACAGCTAATCGATAAATTCTGGAATGGCACCGCCACCGACGCCGAGAAACAGCGGCTGTCCGACGCGCTTGAATCGCCCGAAGCCGATTGGCAGGTGGGCCTGCGTCGAGCGTTCGAGCAGCAAAATCCGGCCAGCGGCCCACTGACGGACGGGCAATCGGCGCGGGTACTGATGCGGATACACCGGCAGATCGTAGGGGAGTCCGAAAGACAACCTCGTTTGGCCATCTGGTGGCAATGGGGGCGGTGGGTGGCTGCAGCCATGTTGCTGTTCGTGACTGGGCTAGCCATATGGATGCACACCCGTTCGGTGGAACACAACCCAACACTGGCGCAACGACAACCGATGGTACGCTGGCAGCTGACGCATCACACCAACCATGCTAAAACTCCTCAACGACTATCGCTGGCAGATGGCTCTACCCTGACTCTGCAACCGGGCAGCCAGGTCAGTTACTACGAACCGTTCGGTAAATCGTCGCGCGACATCAGCATGAGTGGCGATGTATTGTACGCCGTCGCGAAAGATCCCGCACACCCGTTTACCGTGCTGGCCGAAGGTATTACGACAACCGCCCTGGGTACGCAGTTTCGAGTGAACGTAACAAATCAGCATCGCGTGTCCGTACAACTGCTGGAAGGCCGGGTCGTGGTGCGGGCCACGCCAGCGAGTGGATTAACCATGACTGATACGTATCTGCGTCCCGGTCAGGAGTTGAGCGTTGACACGCGGTCGGCCCAACTGTCGGTGACAGCTTTCCAGTCTGTCTCTGCGTCGGCAGCGAAGACTAACCAGCCTATGGTACCACTAGTTCGCTCAACACCGTCGGGACTGGCTTTCGCCAAAGAGCCACTGGAAATCGTACTGAACCGGGTGAGCCAGCGCTACAACGTACCCATTGACTTCAACCCGGCAGACGTGCAGGGACTGTCGTTTTCGGGATCATTTGCCGCGGCTGATTCGCTGCGGGTGGTTCTAAATGCCGTTTGCCTGACCAACAATCTGTCATTTGTCCAGGAAGCGGGTCGGGTCACCATAAGCCGCTTGCCCTAATTCGATCATGTAAAACCAACCTATTTATTTTCCTGATACGTCGCTCCGGCGGCCACCCTGAGCGCCCCAAAACGGGGTGATAGGGACTGCATTTGTCCAACTTCTGTAACTAATAACCAATGAAACAAGAACCTACCGTATTTAATCGACTAGCGGGCTGTCTGCTTTTTCTCCTGCTTGCGGTACAGGCAATGGCCCAACCGACTGCCCAGATGCGTGGCACCGTACTTGACGAGCGCGGTGAACCGCTGGTTGGGGTCACCATTCTCATCGACGAACCTAGTGGGACAACGACCGGTCAGAGCGGCAACCGGGGCACCACCAGCGACGCCAAAGGATTGTTCACGTTCAGTAACCTGAAAGCAGGTACCCGCTACACGGTTACCGCCAGCTACATCGGTTACGAAAAACAAATGACGCCTAATTTCCTGATCAACGCAGGCGACAACAACAGCCTGCTGATCCGGATGAAACCCGAACAGCGTACACTGAATGACGTCGTGGTGATTGGCTACGGAGCGCAGTCAAAAGCGAAAGTAACGGGCGTAATTTCGCAGGTAAAAGGGCAGGAGTTAACCCGCTACAGCGGCAGCAGCTTCGCGCAACAACTGGCCGGCAAAGCCGCTGGCGTGGTGATCAACGACGCGTCGGCGCAGCCCGGCTCCGATCCGCAAATTGTTATCCGGGGTATTGGTACGCTCACCGCTGGGCGTAATCCACTGATTGTGGTGGATGGATTTCCGTTGTCTGAAGGATCGTCGCTGAACTCGATCAATCCGCAGGATATCGAAACCATCGACATTCTGAAAGATCCCTCGTCGGCGGCTATCTACGGCTCGCGGGCGGCCAATGGCGTCGTGTTGATTACGACCAAGAAAGGGAAAGCAGACAAAATGAGTGTAGCAGTTGACGTCTACACGGGTTTTCAGGAACGGGCCGACAACGTAAAATACGTGGATGCGTACCAGGCCGCCCAGTTTTTCACCGAAGCCCGCGACTGGGGGTATATCTCGAAAAACCCAACCGGACGTAGTATCTCCGATGACCGCGCTACCCGCCTGAGTAAGGGGGCCAGTCTGCGCGAACTCCGACTAAACTATCTAGATCCATGGCTCAACAACCAGCCCGGCGTGGTGACGCCCGGCGTGGCGACGCCCGGCCTGGCCAATACCAACTGGCTGGATGAGATTTTTCGTAAAGGGTCCATCAGCAGCTACAACCTGTCTTTTGCGGGAGGATCGGCTAAAACGAATTATTACGTATCGGCCAACTTTTTCAATCAGCAGGGGATCGTGATCAACAACGGGCTGAAACGCTACAGCGGTACCGTGAAGATTGACTCCAGACTGTCGGACAAGGTCAGCATGGGCGTTAGCGTAAATCCGTCGTTCAACACGCAAAATTATTTTACTAACGACGCCAACTGGTCCAATGACCCCGTTGCCAACGGATACATCATGTATCCAATGTTTAGCCCGTATAACAGTGATGGAAGTTACGCCATCAGTACGCAGATTAAGGCCAACACGGCCGAAGACGGAGCATTGGGCGAAAACGCCGTGGCGCTGGCGTACAAGATTAAAAACCAGCGTAATCTCTTCCGCACCTTCGGCAATACATACCTGAGCTACCAACCCATCGACGGACTGACGGTCAAAACGCTGCTGGGTGGGGACGTACGAAGTAACTTCTTCGATTTCTACAATCCGTCTGACGTAGGCGGTTACCGAACGGCGGCTCCCAAGCCAGCAGTTGCCACGGAATCACGGGACTTTATCAGTAACTTCCTGACGGAGAACACGATAACGTATAGCCGACAAATTACGGATCACCAAATTGATCTGCTGGCGGGCTATACCTATCAGCAGGAGAACGGGGCCAGCTCGTCCGTAACGGGCTCCAGTATTGCCGATAATAACATTACGAACATCGCTGGGGCCAGTGCGTTTGTTGCTTCGGCCGACCGGTACACGTGGACCCAGATTTCCTATCTGTCACGGGCGCAGTACGCCTTCAAAAACAAATACCTTTTTTCAGCGACGATCCGGCGTGATGGATCGTCGCGCTTCGGCAACGATCGCAAATGGGGGAATTTTCCGTCGCTGACGGGTGGCTGGATTGTATCGAACGAAGCGTTTTTCCCGAAGAGCCGCCTGATCACCTTCGCCAAACTGCGCGGTAGCTGGGGCCAGTCGGGAAACAACCAGATTGGTTCGTACAGCTCAAAGGCGCTCGTGAACAGCGATAATTACGTATACGGCAATACATTGGCAGCTGGCTTTGCGGCTACGACAACGGCCAACCCAAACCTGTCGTGGGAAACCAAAACCGCCACTAACGTAGGACTGAACCTGGGGCTGGGGAATAAATTCACCCTGTCGGCCGATTACTATTACTCAGTGACGAAAGACCTGCTTCTGAACGTACCCGTGCCGGAACAGTCGGGTTTCAGTTCGTCGATTCAAAACGTGGGTAAAATTCAGAACGGTGGACTTGAACTGGAGCTATCGGGTACTAACATCAACCTTGGTCCCGTGAAGTGGGGCTTCAGCGGGAACATTGCCACGAACCAGAATAAAGTACTGGCACTAGCACCCGGTCAGAGTCAGATCATCGCTGGCTCGGTCAGCCAGTTTTTAACGCGAGTAGGTGGTCCCATTGCCCAGATGTACGGCTACAACATCATCGGCGTCTACAAGACTCAGGAACAGCTCAATAGTACACCGCACCTAACCGGTACACTGCTGGGCGATTACATCGTGGAGGACCTGAACGGCGACGGCGTCATCGACCTGAACGACCGCAAAACCTTCGGTACCTACAATCCAAAACTGACCTACGGTTTCTCGAGCAACGTTGCTTACAAAAACGTCGAGCTAAGCTTCTCGCTGGTCGGCATCCAGGGGCGGAAAATCTTTGATCAGCAGTTATCCTCGCAGGAAGAGTCGGGTGAAGGGTTTGGCGTACCGAATACGTATTATTTTAACAACCGATACCACCCCGTCAACAACCCGGACGGGTTCCTGGCGCAGCCTAACCTCGGCAACTTCTCCAGCGCGCGTCGGCAAATCCGGTCATCCAGTATCTTCTTCAAGAACGCCGATTACCTGCGGCTGCGGACCGTTCAGGTAGCCTATAATCTTCCCCGGACCTGGGCGTCGGTGGTGAAGCTGTCGGGTGCCCGCGTGTACGTATCGGCTAACAACCTGTTTACGCTCACCTCCTTCCTGGGCTATAATCCCGACGCCACCTCGACGGGTAACGTACTAACCAACGGTTTTTCTCAGGCCAATTATCCTGTAGCGCGCTCGTACACGGCGGGTCTGAGCGTCAACTTTTAAGACAAAGCATTCATCTCCATGAAAAAAATACTAGTAATTACCACCCTGCTTGGCGGGGCGCTGCTGACCTCGGCCTGCGAAGACAAACTGTTTCAGGAGCCCCAGACCTCGAAAGTGCTGAACAACTTCCTTCGGAATGAAACCGAAACCGAGGAGTACGTCAACGCTGTGTACGCCAACCTGCAGAACAACGGCTTGTATGGTCTGTATATGACCGCTTTTGGCGAAATTCAGTCCGACAATACGTATGATGAAGTACCGGCTAACGACGACGGTATTTATGGGCAACTGGATCAGTTCGCGACGATTCCATCCAATAGCCTGATCACAACCGTCTGGACGCAGTCGTACCAGGCCATTCAGAAAGCAAACACGGTACTCAATCGGATTGGTGCGATTACGTATACCACCGATGCGACCAAGCAGGCCCGTATCGGCGAGATGAAATTTATTCGGGCGCTGCTGTATTTCAACCTCGTTCGGCTGTACGGTGATGTGCCCATGGTGACGCAGGAAACCAGCGACCCCAACGCGTATTTCGGACAGGGACGTACCTCCTCCGCGCAGGTGTACGACCAGATCAAAAAGGATCTGACTGAAGCGAGCAGCGTGTTGCCAACAACGACGTCGCAACCAGGCCGGGTGGTCAAAACGGCTGCGCAGGCATTGCTGGCCAAAGTACACCTGACGCAGAAAAACTACGCGGACGCGCAGACGCTATTGCAGGCCGTCGTGAGTTCGGGGCAACATACGCTGATGAGCAACCCCGCCGACGTGTTTAGCATCAGCAACGAAACTAATAAGGAGATCATCTTTGCGGTGCAGTTTGCTTCGGGCGTCAACGGGAACACCGAAGGCAGCACCATGTTCCAGCAGTTCAGCCCGTCGGGAACCGTTTCGGGGGCCAAAGGGCATAATCTGCCGACAAAAAGCCTGTATGCCCTGTACAACAGTGCCGATAAACGTAAAGGAACGTACCTGACGGTCACGTCGGCCGATACGCCCTGGAGTAAAAAACTGACCCAGCCAACGACGGTCATTACCGACGGGGGCAGCGATGTCGTCGTGCTACGTTATGCTGATGTGCTGCTGATGCTGGCCGAGATACAGAATGAGTTGGGCAATACCAGCGGAGCCGCTACGAATTTGAATTTGATTCGCACCCGCGCCGGGCTGGCTTCAACGACCGCTACGAGCCAGAGCGATCTTCGGGCTGCCATCGATCTCGAACGACGGTTCGAACTGGTGGGGGAAGGGCACCGTTGGTTCGACCTGATCCGGTCAGGCAATGCGGTGGCGGTGATGAATACCTGGTTTAAGACCAATAATATTCAGGTTTCAATTACCAGTAACAACTTGCTGATGCCGATTCCGCAGGGGCAGATCAATACTGATCCCAGCATGAAGCAGAATCCGGGGTATTGATAAACGCTTGCCCAGTCTTTGTTTTTTCTGTCATCCCGAGAAACGAGGGATCTTCGGCCGTGATTACGTTTTGTCCTTTCGCGAAGATCCCTCGTTCCTCGGAATGACAGAAATACGCTCATAATTATCTGTCAACAAATCATTTACTCGCTCATATGCGTCAGTTTCTCCCCCTAATTGGCATCCTGCTGGCCAGCTCGGCGCTGGCTCAAACGCGTCCCGTCGATCCGATTATCCGCCAACTGCATGACCCCAAGAGCAAGCAGGTACTGGTCGTCGCGCACCGGGGTGACTGGCGTAACAATCCCGAAAACTCACTACGCAGCATTGAGGATGCTATCAGTATGGGCGTCGACGTAGTCGAAATTGATCTTAAGAAAACGAAGGACGGCGTGCTAATTCTGATGCACGACCAGACGATTGATCGGACGACCTCCGGTCATGGTAAACCCGCCGACTACACCTGGGCTGAAATTCAACAGATGACGCTTAAGAACGAGCACGGCGGTCCAACGCGTCAGCGCGTTCCGACGTTTGAAGAATGCATGAACACGGCTAAAGGACGGGTTATGATCAACATCGACAAGGGCTACGACTATTACAAAGAGGCCTACGACGTGCTGGTCAAAACCGGTACCGTCGATCACGCGATCATTAAATCATACAAGACGTATGAAGAAGTAAAAGCGGAGAATGGAGACCTCTTAGGCGGTAAGCTGGCCTACATGCCCATCATTAATATGGCTAAGCCGGAGGCTAAGGAGTCGATCCGGTCGTACGAGGCCAATCTCCGGCCCGTGGCTTATGAACTAAACTTTGCCACCGACAGCGCGCTGGTCAATTCGAATTACCGGACGATTCCACAGACGGGGTCTAAAATCTGGCTCAACAGCCTCTGGGCTAGTCAGGATGCCGGCCACGACGACGAACGGAGCGTGGAAGAAGGCAAACCCAACGACGGCTGGGGCTGGCTGATCGACCATGGCGCGACGATGATCCAAACCGACCGCCCCCGCGAATTGATCGCCTACCTCCGCAAACGGGGGCTGCATCGCTAGTTGACTAGGTTTGCCTTGCTACACGTAAAAAAGCCAGTCTATGTACATAGACTGGCTTTTTTACGTGTAGCAAGGCATCATCAACGTGAACTGACCGCAAAGCCTCCTCTTGTTGCGGCTGTCAGCTGATGCAGGCTGGGCTCGACCAGCAAAAATTCCGGTCCTGCGACCGTATGACCATTGATCGCCAGTTTCCCTACCCGACATTGTTCAATGTTCTTTCCGACGAGCATCATGCTGATCAGTTTTGCCGATTTAGGCATATCCGGAAGGATAATCGAGGCTGAATCGCCGGGCTGCAACCGGAAGTTAGCCAGCTTCAAAAACCGCTTGCGTTTCGTGTGGATATACACCTGTAGATTCAGCGACGATGGCCTGGATGAGCTAGGCGCAAACTGGATATCTGTTAGGTTAACCGCCATCCGGCGCGATGCTGTAACTGAGTCGATCACGGGTTGCGCTACGTTCAGGTAAACAGAAAAAATTGGTTTGCTCGCCAGCGAGTCGAGCAGGACAGCGGGCTCCGACTCGCGAATGAAAATCAACGCATCGAACGCGTCGGCGATGTTGTTGCATAGGGCCACTTGGCCCTTCACCTGATCAGAAGTGCCGAAACTTAGCCGATAATCATTGCGCTGGAACAAACCCAGTGACCGGCACTTGTTCATTGGAAGCAACCCATACTGACTGTCAGTAACTCCACCCAGGATGGTGCCTATCTTTTTTGGGTGCTCCGGTATACGATTAATCTCTTTGCCGAATCCCCGGTTGAAATAACCGCGCTGTACCTCCGTGCCGATAACAAAGTAATCATCGGGGTATACTTCGTGTAGGAAATGACCAAATCGTTTGATGCGTTGATAGACAAAATAATCACGATGATAACAATGGTGTCGCTGGACATGCCCGTTATGGGCGTCGATAATGACTAGTTTGCGATCGGGCAGGTGTTCTCTAAGCCATTTTATATTCTCGAATATGCCTAACTCTCGTTCGGGGTCCCGATGGCGAATAAAAATATCGGAAGCGTACTGGTACTGACTGACTAGCTGACGTTGCCATTGCTGTTCCAATGATTCGGCTTGGTTCGTTCCCGGTTGCAGTAACGAAAGTGCCTGAGCGAAAGTCTGTCTGATGAACTGATCGGGGGCAGGACCAAAATTCAGCGCGGTTAGGTGAGCGGGTGTTCGGGCAATAGTACTCAATTTATCCGTCAACGGAGTGGGCCAGTGAGCGCTCCCTTGCCGAAGCAATACGTCGGCTAGTAAACCGGGCGGAGCAACTTCAGCACCAACGAGCCAAATTCGCCGGTCGAACGGCCGGGCCCTATTTTCGTCATGGACCCATTTGGCCAGCTCGCGGGTCTCCTCAACGACCACACCCTGGTGATCCGCCATGTCTTGCAGTGCTTCGTCCAGCGTACCTTCGTCGAAGAGGACGTAACGATTCAGGGCCAGCGTCGAAGCGGTGTAGGTTTCGCCCAGTACAACGATGCGAAAATCATCATGTCGGCATAAATCCATCGCCACCTTCACCTGGAGTTGATTGACCTGTTTTGTGCCGTGGGTTACTTCGCCGACCGCCACAATCGATTTTCCCCGGACCAACTCACTGACAGGGTCAAATTGGGCTGTGTCCGTAAGTTGTTGGTAATGAAAGGGCGTGAAGGCTTGCTGCCACTTCTGCTGCTCCGACCTGATTGGTTGAGCAATAGCCGGGACGGAAAGGAAAAGGAAGTATAAAGCTGTGAAGAGTACACTGTTCAAAAATCGCATATAGATGAGTAGGTTGGTATGTTCCTTCTCAACGCAACTGTATCAATTCTATATAAGCGCTTTAAGTTTATTTATGAAATAAGTCGGTTGCTGGTAAAAACGAAAGGCCCATCTACCACGTGATAGATGGGCCTTTCTAACGACTAACTGATCGACTAAAAGGAAATAGGAACCTCTACCAGCGTAGTATCCCAGGCAATCATCATGACTGATTCCTTCGCGTTGTCGCCAGCTTTTCTAAACTGGATGGTTAGGTTCTCAATGGGCTCTTCCGTTTTCTTCACCGGAGCAGTTACGCGCAGTACGTCCATGTCCTGCTTATAACTGTAGGCACCCCATTGGTCGAGGTCATTATTTAAAATAACAGTCCACGCTGTTTCCGTTGGAATAGCGTACAGGGCGTAAACGCCTGCTTTGATTGGCTTGCCCTGAATCGTAGCGTCTTTGAGCAGTTTGATTTCTGTAGCCTCGTTGGCTCCAACCCGCCAAACCTTGCCGTAAGGGACCAGCTTGCCGAAAACTTCCCGACTGTTTTTTGCCGGACGACTGTAAATTACCCTGGCATAGCCAGTATCACCAACTTTAGCCGGGGCAAATTTGCGGTCGTGGGCAAAGTCGTCGGGGTAATACGCCATATCCATCGGGCTTTTATCCAGGCCCCGCATTTTTTGGGCTTCAGCCGCGAATGTAACGACAAGAAACAGGCAGACGAGGAAACCTACTGATTTCATGGATGCGAACAAGGGTTGAACGGTAAGGCAAGCTACTGGTATGACTGCTGACGACTACATCAGAGCATATTAACAACGAACAACCGTGGCTTAAAACGGGGTTTCCTGACTCGGATCGGCATTACCGAAGTTCGACAGGTTATTCGCCTTGCTCTTAAAGACACTGCCCGCCGATGGCTGCGGATCGGGTGCGGGACTCCGGTCGAAGCTGCTTAGTCCGTTCACATCAGGACTAAAGCCCTGCGTGGCTACTGGTTCAAAGTATGAATCCAGATCGCAGAACTTGGTGTATTTACCCACGAATCGGAGCTGTACGGTATCCAGCGAACCAGACCGGTTCTTGGCGATGATCACTTCGCCAATCCCTACGGTCGAATTTCCGTTTTCGTCCTGCGTAATGTTGTAGTATTCAGGTCGGTAGAGGAAACAGACCATATCGGCGTCCTGCTCGATGGATCCCGATTCCCGAAGGTCAGACAGTTGCGGCTTTTTGTCGCCACCCCGCGTTTCCACGGCCCGGCTCAGCTGCGAGAGCGCAATAACCGGTACGTTCAACTCTTTCGCCAGGTTTTTCAGCGCCCGTGAAATCGACGCAATCTCCTGTTCGCGGTTACCGCCCCCTTTATTCGAGGAATCACCCGACATCAGTTGGAGATAGTCAATGACGACCATCTGGATGTCGTGCTGGGCTTTCAGACGGCGGCACTTGGCCCGCAGTTCCAGAATGGACAGGGCAGGAGTATCGTCGATGAAAATAGGCGCTTCGGTCAGGCGCTGAATTTTATGGTGCAACTGCGTCCACTCGTGGGGAGCCAGCGTACCTTTCCTGATTTTCTCGGAATCGATCTCCGCTTCGGCCGAAATCAGACGGTTGACCAGCTGCACCGATGACATCTCCAGTGAGAAAATAGCGACGGGTTTGCCGTGGTCCACAGCCGCATTCCGCAGCGCCGACACAACAAACGCCGTTTTTCCCATAGCTGGCCTAGCGGCTAAGATGATTAATTCCGTAGGTTGCCAGCCGGACGTAACGCGGTCGAGGTTTGTGAAACCGGATGGGACGCCGGTGAGACCTTCCTGGTTCTTCTTGGTTTCCAGTTCATTCAGCGCCATCCGGACGATGGTGCTCATGTCGGCGTAGTTCTTCTTGATGTTCGATTCCGAAATCTTGAAGAGCGACTGCTCCGTCCGGTCGAGAAGCTCGAATACGTCGGTGGTATCCTCATAAGCATCCCGCAGGATCGTTGAGGACATCGCAATAAGCGCTCGTTTCAGCGCCTGCTCCGATACGATCCGGGCGTGGTACTCAATGTTAGCCGCCGAGTTAACCCGAAACGTTAATTCCGATACGTAACCACCGCCACCAACGAGTTCAATCTCGCCGGTTTTACGGAGCTGCTGCGTAACGGTCAGCAGATCGATGGGGTCGGAATTACCGAACAGCGTCAGAATAGCGCTGTAAATACGCTGATGCGCTTCTTTGTAGAAGGTCTCCGGTTTTAGAATGTCGACTACCGACGATAGCGCATCCTTCTCAATCATCAGCGCGCCCAGCACCGCTTCTTCGAGGTCCAGTGCCTGAGGTGGCAGTTTACCAAGTCCCGTATCAAGCCAGTGATTACCAGCCTGTTGACGGCCACCGGCGTAAGCCGAAGGTTTGCGAAGGTGTGCGTTGGGGCGTGCGTTGTTCTCCATTTGTCTACTGCAAGTTTACGCAATATTGGCCCCTCAAGGCAAGCTCTTTCAACCGAGAAGAAATGCTAGAGAAGTACGAAACAACGTAACATTCTGGTAATGTAAAGATTACGAAAGGAGCCGAAAGAAAATAGTCGAAATAACTTTTTTTACCCGTTACCAGCACGTATTTTGGGAGTATCCCCTGCAAGGGTGTAGCGCTACTTTGATGAACCATTGGTTTAAAGGCCTTTTGCTTTTCTCCTCACGCATTGCTTCACCCCCTCTGTAAAAGTCAACATCCGGTTTTACTACTTGCTCAAATATACTGCTACTGTTTTAAGTGCAATGGTAGTTTATACGCAGCTCCGCGACGAGAGTCTGAGCGAGGCCCGTTGCTAAATTTTTCAATGCCTTTTCTCGGAGATTAGATACCACCCGGATTAGTGAGTAGTATTACGATCAAGCTATATCGTATACAACGATTAGGCTTTGGAAAGCCGACATAGCAGCGATCGGTTGTTCGATCAAAACACTGTTTTTCAGCGTATAATCGATAGCCTACAGGCCTAATAAACTTTAGTAAGGGTTACGGGTTATACGTCGTAAGGTACCGGGCAGACAGTATGCGGGAAATACGTGAGTATCCTTACTTAATAGCTGTGTCAGAGTAGGTTGCTAGTCAGCAAATAAAAAAAGTTTATGAACCAAAAGCCGAGATTCGATAGTTAACAGGTGGTACACACAGTTGACTACATCTGTTCGTGTATACGACATTCACTGCGTCATGAAAAATAGTTGGTTCGTCGCTATCCTTTGTTTTTTTTTCTTTTCCGTTGCCAGTGCCTTTGCGCAAAGAACATCTGATTCACTAGCCAGGCAAGCCTATTTATCCGATTGTGTCCAGTACGCGCTGGAAAATCAACCGCTGGTCCGTCAATCCCTCATCGATCAGGAGATTGCCGATCGCACGGTTAAGAGTAATCTGGCGGCCTGGTACCCACAGATCGGTGGCGGTTACAATCTGCTTCATTACTTAAAGCTACCCGTAACGCTGATTCCTGACGCCACAACGGGCGAACGTCGACCCGTTGCGCTGGGGGCCAAGAACACATCCACGGTTTCCTTCTCGCTGAACCAGGCAATTTTTAACCGCGACGTGCTGCTGGCGAGCCGTACAGCCGACATTTACCGTACGCAGGCCAGTCAAACCACGGTCAACAACAAAATCGACGTAGTGGTTAATGTCAGTAAGGCATTTTACGATGTCATTCTGACGCAACGCCAGATCCAGATTTTGAGTGAGGATATTGTCCGCCTACAACGCAGCTTGCAGGACGCCACGAATCAATACGAAAGCGGGGTGGTGGACAAAACCGATGCGCAGCGAGCCCGTATTGCGCTCAATAATACCCTGGCCCAGCGAAAGCAATTCTCGGACATCGTGGGGGCTAAATTCCAGACGTTGAAGCAACTCATGGGCTATCCGCCCAACTCAGCGCTCAAGCTGACATACGATACCCTGCAACTGGCCAATGAAATTAATCTGGACACTACGTTGCTGGTTAATCCCAGAGGTCGTATCGAGTTTCAGTTGCTGCAGACGCAGGGCCAGTTACTGGAGGCCAATGTACGGTACAATCGCTGGTCGTATCTACCAACCGTAAGTGCCACGGCTAACTACAACTTTCTTTACCAGAACAACATTTTCCCGCAGCTCTATAACCAGACATTTCCAAACTCGCTGATTGGTCTGACCGTAGCGCTCCCTATTTTTCAGGGAGGACGACGCACGCAACAGACAAAAATTGCCGAGTTGCAGGTGCAGCGGCTGAACTGGGACTTAGCCGCGCTGACCAGCAGTATTGATGCCGAGTACGCAACGGCACTGGCTAATTATAAAGGGAGTCTGGCTACGTACCAGGCCCTAAACGAAAACCTGGTCCTTGCCGAAGACGTATATCGCATTGTTAACCTGCAGTATCGTTCCGGCGTTAAAACTTACCTGGACGTAACGGTCGCTGAAGCCGATCTGCGAACGGCCCGGCTGAACGTGTTCAATGCGCTGTATCAGGTACTGATCAGCAAACTAGACGTCCAGCGGGCGCTGGGAATTATCCAGGTCTAATTAGTTTTTCGGGTTCGACTCAGTCGGCCCACACTCGCATCCATGCAATCCTATCAGTTACTTTCACTCAGCTCCATGAGAAGCGCTTTACCTCCATCGCTGACTGTCTTGGCAATGGTTAGTCTGTTGACGGCCTGCGGTGGCAAAAAAGACGATACGCAGCAAGCTGCGCCACCACCAACACCTGTTTCCGTTGTAAAAGCTGCTAAACAAACAGCGACATACTACGATAATTACCCGGCAACGGTGACGGCCCTGCGCGAGGTAGAAATCCAGCCACAGGTGGCGGGGAACGTTACGGGTATTTTCTTTGACGATGGTCAGCGAGTTCGGCGGGGACAAAAATTGTATACTATCGATGCGCAGCAGTACCGTGCGGCCTATGATCAGGCCGTGGCGAACCTGAACGTGCAGAAGGCCAATCTAGCGAGAGCACAGAAGGATGCCGACCGCTATACGACCTTGGCTAAGCAAGATGCTATTGCCCGGCAGGTCCTCGATAATTCCGTGGCCGAACTGGAAGCCACCAAACGCCAGGTCGATGCTGCGCAGGCGGGAATCCGGCAGGTGGGTACGAACCTGAAATACACGACGATCTACGCACCGATGGATGGAACGATCGGTATTTCACAGGTTCGGCTGGGAGCGGCTGTTGCGCCCGGCGGAGCAATGCCCCTGAACATTGTCTCGCAGGATGATCCGGTGTCGGTCGATATTCAGGCCGACGAATCCGACATCAGCCGTTTTCTCATGCTACAGGGCCAGAAAAACGCTACCCGCGATTCGACCTTTATTTTCGAGCTGCCGGGCGGTGAGCGCTACAAATATCCGGGAAAAATACAGATCGTTGACCGCGCGGTTGACCCGCAGACGGGCACGATCCGGGTGCGGATAGCTTTCCCCAATCCAGAACGGCGTCTGCGGGTAGGGCTGAACGGGAATCTACGTATTCGTAACAGTACCAACCAGCCTCAATTATTGATTCCCTATCAGGCCGTTACCGAACAAATGAGCGAATACTTCGTGTACGTCGTGGGCGACAGCAGCAAGGTAACGCAGAAGAAAGTAACGCTGGGTTCGCGTATCAACGAGAAAGTCATCGTGAAAGATGGGCTGAAAGAGGGCGAAGTTGTTGTTACCGAAGGCACTCAGAAAGTACGCGAAGGCGCGAAGGTAAAAGTTAGTAATCAAGGGAAATAAAGGAGAAGAAGAGAAAGGACTAAGGAAATGTTCCGCTAAAACCTCTCTCCAAGCCTCCTTTTTCCTGCCTCCCTTAAAATTATGTTCGCAGATATTTTTATAAATCGGCCGGTAACGGCCATTGTGTCGTCCATCGTCATTCTGGCGCTGGGTATCCTGGCGCTGCTGACGTTGCCCGTCAGCCAGTATCCGGATATTACGCCCCCGGTGGTGCAGGTGACCGGAACGTACACCGGGGCCGATGCGCAGACGGTGGAGCAGACCGTGGCGACTCCCATCGAAACGCAGGTGAACGGTACGCCCGGCATGAGCTACCTGCAGACCAACGCCACCAACGACGGCCGGATGAGTATGAACGTTACGTTCAACGTGGGGACTGATGTGAACATTGCCGCACTGGACGTACAAAACCGGGTCGGGATTGCGCAGCCGCAGTTGCCCGAAGAGGTAACCCGTCTGGGGCTGGTCGTTCGGAAGCGGAATCCATCGCTGTTCATGCTGGTGGCCATCTACTCGCCAAACGGTACGCACAACGTGTCGTTCATGGACAACTACGCCAACATCTACATCCGGGATGCGCTGCTGCGGGTGCCGGGCGTTGGGGATATTTTCAGCCGGGCCGACGACTTCAGTATGCGGATCTGGCTGAAACCCGATAAACTGGCGCAACTGGGAATGACCGTTGACGAAGTGACAGCGGCTCTCCAGGAGCAGAACCTCCAGGTGGCCGGTGGGTCGATTGGAGCACCACCCCAGCCGAATACCCAGGCGTTTGAATACACTGTCTTCACAAACAGTCGACTCAGCAAAGAAAAAGATTTCGAAAATATCGTCGTGCGGGGTGATCCGGCGCGCGGGTCGCTGGTGTACCTACGGGACGTAGCGCGGGTACAGCTGGGCAAGTTCTCGTACGTTAGTAACTCGTTCGTAGATGGCAAACGGGCCTCGTATCTGCTGGTTTATCAGCTACCGGGTTCCAATGCCCTGGCTACCGCCGAAGGCATCTACGCGGCAATGGACGAGCTGAAAAAGACTTTCCCCAAAGATATTGAGTACGTCGTACCGTTTGAATCGGTGTCGGTTATTCAGGTGTCGATTTCGGAGGTAGTTGAAACGCTGATCGAAGCGCTGGTGCTGGTGATCCTCGTGGTATTCCTGTTCCTGCAAAGCTGGCGGGCTACGCTCATTACATTGCTGGCCATTCCGGTATCGATCATTGGTACGTTTGCCCTGTTCATTCCCCTTGGGTTTACGGTCAACACGCTGACGCTGTTTGCATTCGTCCTGGCCATTGGTATCGTGGTCGATGATGCCATTGTTGTGGTGGAAGCCGTGCAGGTAAACCTCGACAAGGGTATGTCGCCGAAGGAAGCGACCCGCGAAGCCATGCGGGAGATTTCGGCGCCGGTTATTGCCATCGCTCTGATCCTGGCGGCCGTATTCGTGCCGGTTGGTTTCATCCCCGGTATCGTCGGGCGGCTGTATCAGCAGTTTGCGATCACCATCGCCGTATCGGTTCTGATTTCGGCCTTCGTGGCCCTGTCACTGACCCCGGCGCTGTGCGTTTTGCTGCTGCGGCAACACAAAATCGACGAAAATGCTAAAGGGCTGGATAAGTTCTTCTTCAAATTTAACCAGTGGTTTGAGAAGGTAACGAACTCGTACTCCAATGCCGTCCAGCGCCTGATCAAAGCAACACCCCTCGTTATCGTGGGCCTGATTGTGGTCTACATCGGTACTGGCTT
Organism: Spirosoma pomorum; assembly: GCF_054776615.1. Lineage (NCBI taxonomy): Bacteria > Pseudomonadati > Bacteroidota > Cytophagia > Cytophagales > Cytophagaceae > Spirosoma > Spirosoma pomorum. The sequence goes on along the minus strand of NZ_BAAHBP010000021.1, from coordinate 119,483 downwards.
GTTGTTCAAGTACAAACCAACGGGCTTCATTCCGACCGAGGATGAGGGACGTTTGATCGTTACGTTCGAGATTCCAGAAGCGTCGTCTACGCAGCGAAGTCTGACGGTTATCAACAAAATGATGGCGATTCTGAAAGAGCAGCCGTACGTAAACCACTTTTCGGCGCTGGGTGGCCTGAACGCGCTGACGTTTGCCTCGAAATCGAACAGTGGTACGGTCTTTATTCAGTTGAAGCCCTGGGAAGAACGCAAAGAGCGGGGCATGCAGGCCGACTCGCTGGTGGGTAAACTCCAGAAAGCATTTGCTGGCCTGAACGATGCGCGAATTCAGGTGGTACAGCCGCCTGCTATTCCAGGGTTGGGACAGTCATCCGGTTTTACGTTTGAAATTCAGCAACGGCAGACCAACGACGATGTAAAGGCCTTCGACAACGTCGTACAGAACTTCCTGGCCGAAGCCAACAAACGGCCCGAAATTGGCCGCGCCTATTCGTACTTCACGGCAAAAACACCGGCCTACCGCGTCGAGGTGGATCGGGAGAAGGCCAAGAAACTGGGCGTGTCGGTCAGCAACGTTTACCGAACGATGCAGACCTACCTGGGGAGTCAGTACGTCAATGACTTCATCATCTACGGGCGTAAATTCAGGGTAGTGGCCCAGGCTGATACATCGTACCGCATGGATATAAAGAACCTGGACAAGTACTACGTGCGCAACGCGGGTGGGCAACTGATACCGATCAGTACGTTGATGAAAACCAGCGTCATTGAAAACGCCCCGCTGATCTCGCACTTCAACTTGTTCCGATCGGTAGAATTGAACGGGTCGGCCAAGGAAGGATTCAGTAGCAGCCAGGCCAACGAAGCGTTACAGGACGTAGCGAACAAAGTACTTCCTCAGGGGTATTCCTACGAATTTGCGGGGCTGAGCCGCGAGGAGATCAACGCCGGTAGTAGTTCGGTGTACATCTTTATGTTGTCGATCGGGTTCGTCTTCCTGTTCCTGGCGGCTCTCTACGAAAGCTGGTCCGTGCCGTTTTCCGTCCTGCTGTCGGTACCGATCGGGGCGTTGGGCGCTATTCTGGCGCTGACCCTGTTCCCGTACCTGACCAACAACGTGTACGCGCAGATCGGTTTGATTACCCTAATTGGTCTGGCGGCCAAAAACGCCATTCTGATTGTGGAATTTGCGAAGGAACGCGTTGATAAGGGAGAAGATTTGCTGGAGTCGACGATTGAAGCGGTTCGGCTGCGTCTCCGGCCGATTCTGATGACCTCGCTGGCGTTTATTCTGGGGGTGTTCCCGCTGGCAATTGCGAGTGGCGCCGGAGCTGTTTCCCGGATCACTATTGGCCGTACGGTACTGGGCGGGATGCTGGCCGCTTCCTCGCTGGCTATCTTCGTCGTGCCCGTGCTGTACGTAGGCATCACGCGACTAGCTTACGGCAAAAAAGGTCTGGAAGCCCTGAAAGTAAAAGCGAAAGAACGGCAGGAGCAGGAAGGCAAAACGCCGGGCGACGTTCAGCCGCAACACAGCTAATAGACCGATACAATTCTATCGAAAAGGCCTGTCTGGATGCATATCTGGACAGGCCTTTTTATTGCTGTAATAGGTCTGTAAATAGATTGTAATCAATTGTAATACAGTGATTTTGCTGAATCGTATGGTTGAACCTTCATCGACGGGCAGGTGTTATGAAAGGACAACCTTAACTACGTAAATGCCTGATTTCAACCCAGCGTACATACTCTACACCGCCGACGCGATGAACGAACGGGGAGAAGCGGTACTAGCCCAGTTTCCGCAGGCGGAAACGATGGCGATCAAACAGCATAACCGCCTACCCGATCTGGGTATGAACCATTTCAAGATTAAGTCTGATGTGCTGGTGCTGGGGACGCTGAAATCACAGACGATTCGGTGGAGTGGGCGAAGTTCAGACTTTATTGCGCCAAGCCTGGCGAATGGCTGTTTTGGCGGCTGTGCCTACTGTTACGTTGATCGGCACAAACAGGTCAACCCCATTACGTTATTTACAAACGTTGATGAAATTCTGGCGACGCTGGATACCCACGTCATGAGCCAGCCGTGGCCCAAAGCTATCAATCAGACTGATTCCCATTTCTATACGTATGACATTGGCTGTAATTCGGACATATCGGTCGATTACGGCATATCGGATGGCATTCAGCAGGTGTTCTCGTTCTTTCGTGATCATCCCCGCGCCAAGGCGACGTTCGCGACGAAATTTGTGAACCGGGATATGCTGGCGTTTGATCCGCAGCGTAAAGTGCGGATTCGGTTCAGTTTGCTGCCGACGTACGTGAGTAAGTTGGTTGACGTGAGAACCGACTCGGTCGAGAAGCGAATTGCCGCGATCAATGACTTTTACGAGGCTGGCTATGAGGTTCACGTCAATTTCTCGCCGGTGATCGTATACAGTGGCCCCGACGGCGACCGTAAACAGTGGCGTAACGACTACCGGGAGTTGTTCCGGCAACTGGATGCCGCCCTACGGCCCGAGGTGAAAGCACAAATGAAATCCGAGGTTATTTTCTTAACGCACAATCAGGGACAGCACCAGGCGAATCTGGCGATTAATCCGAAAGCCGAAGAGTTACTCTGGGTGCCCGAAATTCAGGAAAATAAAGTGAGCCAGTACGGTGGCTGGAATATTCGTTACGATCATCAGCTTAAAGCCAAAATGATTGCGGTGTTCGAGCAGCTGGTGCGGGAGGAGATTCCCTGGTGTTCGATCCGGTATATTTTCTGATGACTTAGAACCGGCGCTTGTCCAGTCGGGCGTCGATACTGTGAGCCCCTGGTCCGAGAATGAGGATGGTGGCGAAGATCAGCATGAATAATCCGTTTTTTTCGCCATCTCCGAAGAGATCACCGCCGTGGGCCAAAAACAAGGCTGTCAGCATGGTGATGATAAGCGGAATGGTGGCCAGCCGGGTGAACAAACCGACTGCTACCAAGAGCGTGCAGCCCAGCTCGGCTGACATAGCCAGCAGCAGCGACAATTTGGGCCCCAACCCCATGAAGCTAACAAACTGGCTTTGCATGGTTTCGAACTTGCTGAGTTTCTGGTAACCATGGGGAAGCATCAGGAGAGCAGCACCAAGGCGCAACAACAACAGCGCGCCGTTGACTGCGCTGGCGGTGTAGCGGGTCGAAACGAACTGACTCATAGGAAGTAAACGAGTTTGAGGCCTGAAATACGCAAACGGCCACTCCGCTGGGAAGTGGCCGTTCGGGCAATACGTTGACTAATTGCTGTGGCCGCCTTTGCTGCCACCGGTTGAGCTACCAGCGCTGCTGGACCCTTTCGAGTGCTTGCTGCTTTTGTGTGAGGTTGCGTTGCGACCGTGTCCGGCACTGCCGTGACCCGTACCGTTGTCACCACCACTACCCGCTTTCTGATCCTTATATTCTTCTTCTACTTTCTCAAGAGTTTTGTCAGCCATGACGTTGAGTGTTTATCGTAATCGATATTGATTAGTCGATAAAATAACTCAATTAGATAGGTTGATGTTTTATACAGGCCGGCAATTTACCCCTAAAACGTTAGTCAGACTTCTTCCAGTGGGCCAATATGAACAGGAGGGAGCTGTTCCATTTCGCCGGGTTCGTACAACCGGGAGCGAATCAAAAATCGGACGCCCAGCGGTATTTCCAGCGAGAAGCTAGCTCCCCGGCCGGGTGTTACGTCGACGGTGAGGTGCGTGTGCTGCCAGTAGCCAAACTGATCGCCCGACATCCAGAAATCGCAGCCGTAAATCTGCCCCAGCAACACATCCGATGAGCCAATGATAAAGTCGCCCACGGCGTAACACATTGGCGACGACCCATCACAGCAGCCACCGCTTTGATGAAACATCAGGGGACCATGTTGTGCCCGGAGCTGGTCAATAACGTCAGCCGCAGCCGGCGTGAGGTCGATACGTGTTTTCAATGGTGAATGAGCGATTGAGTGAATGAGCGAATAAGACTGGTAAATACAGCTAGCGTCAGCCTATTCACTCAATCATTCATTCGCTCATTCACAATTAATTAAAAGAAACCTAATTTGCTTTTACTGTAAGAAATCAGCAGATTTTTGGTCTGCCGATAGTGGTTCAGCATCATGTGGTGATTCTCGCGACCAAAGCCTGATTTCTTGTAGCCACCAAACGGCGCGTGGGCCGGATACTGGTGGTAGCAGTTCACCCACACGCGTCCCGCTTCGATCTGACGGGGGATCTGATACAGTTCGTGCGCGTCCCGCGACCAGAAGCCGGCGCCCAAGCCATATAACGTATCGTTGGCCAGTGAGAGGGCTTCGTTCGCATCCTTGAAGGTCGTTACGGACACGACTGGCCCAAAGATCTCCTCCTGGAACACCCGCATTTTGTTGTTGCCCTTCAGAATCGTAGGCTTGATGTAGTAGCCCGAATCCAGGCTATCGCCAACCAGCCCCGCCGGACCGCCACCCGTCAGCACTTCGGCCCCTTCCTGCTTTCCAATGTCGATGTACGACAGGATTTTTTCGTACTGGTCATTGCTGGCCTGCGCCCCCATCATCGTATCGGGATCTAATGGATGGCCCAGCTTGATGGCTTCGGTCCGTTGGATCACCCGCTCGATAAAGCGATCGTACACGCGTTCATGAATCAGCAGGCGCGATGGGCAGGTGCATACCTCGCCCTGGTTTAGGGCAAACATAACCGCCCCCTCGACGCATTTGTCAAAGAAATCATCATCGGCGTCGGCAATCGACTCCATAAAGATGTTCGGCGATTTGCCGCCCAGTTCCATCGTAACCGGGATCAGGTTTTCCGACGCGTACTGCATGATCAGGCGCCCCGTGGTTGTTTCACCCGTAAACGCCACTTTCGCGACGCGTTTGGACTGCGCCAGCGGTTTGCCAGCTTCTGGGCCAAAGCCATTGACAATGTTGACAACCCCATCCGGAATCAGCCCTTCCAGGATTTCCATCAACACCAGAATGGAGGTTGGCGTCTGCTCGGCGGGTTTCATCACCACGCAACAGCCTGCGGCCAGGGCCGGGGCCAGTTTCCAGGTAGCCATTAGTAGCGGGAAATTCCAGGGAATGATCTGGCCCACTACGCCGATAGGCTCCTTGATGATCATGGATACCGTGTCTTTGTCCAGTTCGGCGACCGAACCCTCTTCGGCACGGATTACCCCGGCGAAGTAGCGGAAGTGGTCAACGCAGAGGGGAAGATCGGCCGCCAGGGTTTCGCGAACCGCTTTTCCATTATCGACGGTTTCGACTCGGGCCAGGAACTCCAGGTTCTGCTCGATCCGATCCGCAATTTTCAGTAAGATGTTGCTCCGTTCGGTCGCCGAGGTTTTCGACCAGGTTTTAAATGCTTTATGAGCGGAATCGAGCGCTAACTCAATATCAGCCGCCTTCGACCGCGGTACCCGAGAAATAACCGAGTTGTCGACGGGGGAGTAGTTCGTGAAATAGTCACCATCAACGGGGGCTACCCATTTACCGCCAATGTAATTCTCGTACTGAGATTTGAATTCGGGCCGGGGTAATACCTTGCTGGGCGCTTCTAACGTTTGCATGTTGAAAAGGGATTTTAGAATGGTCAATTGATTTATTCACAAATTTTGCTGTAATTGTTCAAGTATTGTTGCGTCAGGGTCTCATAAACTTGCGCAAAGGTCTCATGTTGACGTAGCCATGAAAAAGAAGCCAGAAGGGTCAGGACAGGCGGTCAGCGCCTGGGGAAATCAGATTTCAACGCTGGTGGAAAACAAACTCACGCTCCACCATGACGCTGCGGAATTGCACATGTACGAGACATTCCAGATGGCGGACCTGGTGAAGCTACGGTTCAATGCGCCCGTGATGACCACCATGCTGACCGGACGTAAAGTGATGCATTTGCCTGACATGGATCCGTTTAATTACCGGCCGGGAGAATCATTACTGATGCCGTCGGACCGACTCATGGAAATTGATTTTCCAGACGCTACCACCGACGAGCCAACCCGCTGTCTGGCCCTGACCATATCGGACGAATTGATTCGGGAAACTGTGGCGGAGCTGAACGAAGAGGTACCGCGCGTCGAAACTTCGGACCAGTGGTTATTGAACACGGACAACTACCTGATGCAGAACGATCCCGAAATCAGCTCGCTGATCGACCGGCTGATCCGGCTGTTTCGGGAGAACAATCCCTTCAAACGGTTCTTCATCAAGAATACGCTGCGGGAACTGATTATCCGCCTGTCCCAAACCCAGGTACGATTGGGCCTACTGCACCAAACGAATCAGTACGTAACCACGAACCGGCTGGCATACGTCGTGGCCTTCATTCGCGAAAATCTCAGCCGGGACCTGTCGACCAAAGAACTGTGCGATAAAGCCTGCCTGTCCAAGGCGCATTTCTTCCGTTTGTTCAAAAGTGAGCTTGGCGTATCACCGGCGCAGTTCATTCTAACCGAGCGCATCCAGCGGGCTAAGGTTATTTTAAGCGATCCCGCCAAGAGTGTAACCGACGCCTGTTACGAATCAGGATTCAATAGCATTACCCACTTTAGCAGCGCCTTCCGCTCGGTCGAGCAGGTGGGACCCCGTCAGTTCAAACAACAACTTTTTCGGTCAAACTAAGCGAGCGCTACGTCAGGACTGCGCCTGATTACGTATCTTTGATTAGTTATGACAACGAAATCGGGTTCCAAGTCTGCCTTAACCGCAGCTACTCTTGACTTCCTTCGGGATCTTGTTGACAACAATCACCGCGAGTGGTTTCACGCAAACCGAAGCCGTTACGATGCGGCCAAGACAGAATTATATGTGGTGGTAGAACGCGTGCTGGCGGGAGTGAGTACGTTTGAACCGGTGCACAATACCGCCGTAAAAGATTGTATTTTTCGCATTAACCGGGATATTCGTTTTTCGAAGGATAAAGCCCCGTATAAGTCAAATCTGGCCTTCGCCATCGGACCTGGTGGCCGTCACTCCGGCCGCATTGATTACTTTGTTCAGATTCAACCCGGTAACAAGTCATTTCTGGGGGCGGGGATGTGGCAACCAACGCCCGCTCAGCTTGCTAAGTTTCGGCAGGAAGTTGACTATAACGTAACGGAACTCAAAGAGATCATTGAAGCGGAAGACTTTCGTGCGTATTTTCCCGAAGCAGCCGGCGAAACGATGAAAACAACGCCGAAAGGCTATTCCGCCGACCATCCGGAAATTGAGCTGTTACGTCGGAAAGAGCTATTTTTTCTGCATCGATACACCGATAAGGAAGTACTAAAGCCCAATTTTGCCGATGAAATCGTACGGGGATGCCAGATTATTAAGCCGTATTGCGACCTGTTAAACTATCTGTTCTTCGATGAGCAGGACGAACCTGTTACGCTCTAATCTTTCTGTTCTTATGAAATATTGCTTTAGTTTTCTACTCCTGATGGGACTGACGGTTTCGCTGGCGCAGGCACAAACTGCCGAAAAGCCAGCGCCGGGTTACACCTACAAAGTTGATGGTGGATCGGCCGGGAAGACGGTATACGTTTGTGGACAGCGCCCATTTGATGCCGATGGAAATGTCGTCGGTGAAGGTAATCTGCTGGCGCAGACGGAGCAGGCGTTTACGAACATCAAAACGGCACTAGCACAGGTAGGCATGACTCTGGACGATGTCAAACAGGTAACCTACCACCTCCGGGGTGTCACGGGGCAGGTGAGTACGCAGGACGCCCAGCAGGTAAACAGCGTAGGCGGCAAGTACCTAACCCAGAATAGCCCGCGTCTGACGACACTCAAAAACATTCCGAAGATTGTGCAGGACAACGTTCTGGTCGAGGTCGAGGTGATAGCGATCAAATAAAAAATCCCCGCCGAGATCCGGCGGGGATTTTTTATGTCTTGTCAACAGGTAAACAACTTACGCTACTTCCAGCATCGAGATTGCTTTGGCTTCCAGCTGGGTTTCGCCCATCAGGTAACAATCGGCTGCGCGCGCGGCTTCGCGCCCTTCGGAGATTGCCCAAACGACCAGTGATTGGCCCCGACGCAGATCACCGGCGGCAAACACCTTCGGGTTCGTCGTTGTCTGATAATCTTTCGTTTTTACGTTACCCCGCTCGTCGTATTCCAGATTAAGGTCGTCCAACAGTCCGTTATGCTGCGGATGAAGGAAACCAGCGGCCAGCAGCGCCAGGTCGCAGGGGACGTCGCGTTCCGAGCCCGGAATTTCAACCATCTGCATCCGACCGTTTTCGGATTTCCAATCCAGGTTTACTAGCCGCAACGCTTTCAGATTTCCGTTCTCGTCGCCAATAAAGGCTTTCGTATTGATGGACCACTCCCGTTCGCAACCTTCCTCGTGAGAGGAGCTGGTCCGGAGCATCATCGGCCAGCTTGGCCAGGGGGTATTTGACGCCCGTTCGGTTGGTGGCATTGGCATCAGTTCAATCTGGGTGATGCTGGCCGCACCATGCCGGTTCGACGTACCCACGCAGTCGGAGCCCGTATCGCCACCACCGATGACAAAAACGTGCTTGTCCGTTGCAAGTAGCTCGCCGTCAGCATAAGGCATTCCCTGATGGTCAGCCTCAACGGGACGGTTGGCGTTCCGCTTGTTCTGCTGGCTCAGAAACTCCATAGCTGGGTAGATACCTTTCAGATCACGACCCGGAATCGGTAGGTCGCGGGGCACGGTTGATCCACCCGTCAGCATAACGAGGTCAAACTGTTCGAGCAGGTGTTTTGCTTTAAGGTCAACGCCAACGTTAACGCCTGTCTTGAACGTAATACCTTCGGCTTCCATAACGGCAAGACGCCGGTCAATGGTCCATTTTTCCAGTTTAAAGTCGGGGATACCATACCGAAGTAAGCCGCCAATCTGATCGGCCCGCTCGAATACCGTTACGCTGTGACCCGCTTTGTTCAACTGCGAGGCAGCCGCGAGTCCGGCTGGTCCTGAGCCAACAACCGCCACACGTTTACCCGTCCGGGTTTTGGGCGGCTTAGGAACCACATAGCCTTTCTCGAAAGCGGCTTCAATGATTGATTTTTCGATGAACTCAATCGCTACCGGCGGTTTGTTGATACCCAGTACGCAGGACGCTTCGCAGGGAGCCGGACAAATGCGACCCGTAAACTCCGGGAAGTTATTAGTCGAGCTCAGAATTTCGTACGCATACGCCCAGTTCTGTTCGTAGACCGCATCGTTGAACTCGGGAATAATGTTTCCCAGTGGGCAGCCGCTGTGACAGAACGGTGTACCGCAGTCCATGCAACGAGAAGCCTGCCGCTGCGAGTCCTGTTCCGAGAACGGCATTTCAATCTCTTTGTAATCATGAATCCGCTCCTGCGGATCGCGCTTTTTGGGTAGCTCGCGCGTGAATTCTAAAAATCCGGTAGGTTTTCCCATTGTAAGCTAATAGTCTGCTTCCAGTGTTCTTTTACTCAATAGTGGTTCCAGGTTCACTGGCTACCCCTGTGTCACATCAACCGTAATATCCTGATAGACAATATTCTTGTCGCGGATCTGGTCGGCCAGTGAAATACCGCGACCCGCCAGCGCCTGCTTGAAATCGGCCGGCATGACCTTCACGAATTTGCCAAGCTGCTCCTTCCAGTTCTGGATCAGTGCTAGTGCCACGTTACTGGTCGTGTACTGAAAATGCTTGTCGACGTATTCCCGGACGATGAGCTGATCTTCGTCGGTCAATGTTTCCAGCGTCACCATTTCAGGATTGACTTTCGAGGCAAATGTGCCGTCCTGGTCGTAGACGTAGGCAACTCCACCCGACATGCCGGCCGCGAAATTACGGCCCGTAGCGCCCAGAATGATGGCGAGACCACCCGTCATGTATTCGAGACCGTGATCGCCGATACCTTCGACAACAACCTTGGCTCCGGAATTCCGAACGCAGAACCGCTCGCCGGCCATACCGCGAATGAACGCTTCGCCCGACGTAGCGCCGTAGAACGACACGTTACCGACGATGCTGTTTTCTTCCGGCTTGAACGTAGCGACCCGGTCAGGGTACACGATCAGCTGCGATCCACACAAACCTTTGCCGAAGTAATCATTGGCGTCACCTTCGAGTTCGAGTTTGATACCGCTCGTGCTGAACGCACCAAAGCTCTGACCGGCTGTTCCGCGCAGTTTGATATGAATCGTGCTGTCGGGCAGACCTGGACCACCATACCGCTTCGAAATCTCGTTCGACAGCATCGTGCCAATGCTGCGGTCAATATTCTGCACCCGGAATTCGGCATAAACCGACTCGGCTGAATTCAGTGCGGGTTGCGCTACGTCGATCAGCTTGCGATCCAGTACGTCGTCCAGGTAGTGATTTTGTTCTTCCTGTTTGAACAGGGCGACATCCAGGTTGGTTGGACCTTTGTAGAGCAGCGCATCCAGGTTGAGGTTCTTATGTTTCCAGTGCGTCAGGTTCGAACGGAGTTCGAGCATCTGCGCCTGCCCAACCATTTCGTTAATCGTGCGGAACCCGAGTTCGGCCATGATCTCACGGAGTTCCATGGCGATGAACGTGAACATGTTCACAACGTGCTCCGGCTTACCGGTAAACAGTGCCCGCAGTTCTTTATTCTGCGTGGCTACTCCAACCGGACAGGTATTCAGGTGACACTTCCGCATCATGATACAGCCCGCAGCAACTAGCGCTGCCGTAGCCACGCCGAATTCTTCGGCACCCAGCAGGGCGGCAATCGCCAGGTCGCGCCCGGTACGCATCTGACCATCGGCCTGCACCGTTACGCGGCCTCGTAGTTTGTTACGGACCAACGTCTGGTGGGCTTCGGCGAGACCCAGCTCCCAGGGCAGACCCGCGTGGCGGATCGACGACAGGGGAGAAGCTCCCGTACCGCCGTCATGTCCCGAGATCAGGATGTGGTCAGCGTGAGCTTTCGCTACCCCGGCCGCAATCGTACCCACGCCTGCTTCTGATACCAGCTTCACGCTGATACGGGCATCGCGGTTAGCGTTCTTCAGATCAGAGATCAGCTGCGCTAGATCTTCGATCGAATAAATGTCGTGGTGGGGCGGGGGCGAAATCAGACCCACGCCTGGGGTCGAGTGCCGCGTCCGACCAATCCAATCGTCGACTTTAAAGCCTGGAAGCTGACCTCCCTCACCGGGCTTAGCGCCCTGTGCCATTTTGATCTGTAACTCCTGCGCGTTGGTCAGATAATAGCTCGTTACGCCGAAACGACCCGAAGCTACCTGTTTGATGGCTGAATTCAGGCTGTCGCCGTTTTCCAGCGGCTTGTACCGCAGTTCATCTTCGCCACCTTCACCCGAGTTGCTTTTGCCGCCGATGCGGTTCATGGCAATGGCCAGGGTCGTGTGCGCTTCCCACGAGATCGAACCGAAGGACATTGCGCCCGTCGCGAACCGTTTGAAGATACTTTCAATAGGCTCAACTTCGTCGATCGGAACGGGTGTGGCCGTTTTAAACTTCAGAAGTCCCCGTAACGTAATCGCTTTCTGATCCTGGTTGTTGATCAGCTGCGAATACTTTTTGAAGATGTTGTAATCGTTCCGCTGGGTAGCCTGTTGCAGCAGGTGGATGGTGTCGGGATTGAAAATGTGTTTTTCGCCCCGTTGCTTCCACTGATAAATACCGCCAACTTCCAGGCGAGGTGCTGCCGCCGGCGAATCCGGGAAGGCAACGCTGTGGCGGATCAGGATTTCCCGCGCGATTTCGTCCAGCCCCATGCCGCCGATGCGTGATACCGTACCGGTAAAGTACCGGCTTACCACATCTTCGTTAAGACCCAGACACTCAAAAATCATAGCGCCCTGGTACGACTGTAGGGTCGAGATACCCATCTTCGAGAAGATCTTGAGCAACTCGCCGTTAACCGCTTTGATATAGTTCTTGTACAGCTTGTCGAGATCGTAATCAACCTGCAGCAAGCCTTTTTCTTTCATGTTGGCGATCGTCTCGAACGCCATGTAAGGGTTTACTCCCGATGCGCCGTAACCGATCAGCGTCGCTACGTGGTGGGTTTCCCAAACATCGCCCGCTTCAACGACGATACCAATTTTGCCGCGCAGCCCCTGCCGAATCAGGTAGTGGTGAATGGCTGACGTGGCCAGCAGCGACGGGATTGGTGCGTGGTTCGAGTCAATCGCCCGATCCGACAGCACCAGAATCGAATAGCCGTCCTGGATCGCGTCTTCGGCGTACCGGCAAATCCGGGCCAGGGCGCGTTCCAGCGATTTACCATCACCATCAGCCGTGAACAGGCAGTTAATGGTTTTGGCCTGGAATCTCGGCTTGTCGATAAACCGCAGCTTATCAAACTCCTGCGTTGTCAGCACGGGTTGCTCTAGCTCGACCTGACGGCAGTGTTCCGGCGATTCGCTGAGGAGGTTGTACGTTGCTCCGACAAACGAAATCAGCGACATGATTGACCGCTCCCGAATCGAGTCGATCGGGGGGTTGGTTACCTGCGCGAATAGCTGCTTGAAGTAATGGCTCATGTGCTGAGCCTGTTCCGACAAAACCGCCAGCGGTACGTCGGTGCCCATCGAGCCAAGGGCTTCTTTCCCTGTTTCGACCATCGGCCCAATGATCATGCGCAGGTCTTCGGACGTAAAGCCGAACGCCTGTTGCATCCGGAGCAACTTGGCCGGTTCGTATTTGTGGTAGGCCCGGACGGGCGCTTCCAGGTCCGAAATCCGAATTTTATTCTCGTCCAGCCACTGCTGATACGGTTTTCGGGTGCTGATGCTGGCTTTGATTTCCTCGTCCGAAACGATGCGCCCCTGCTCCATATCGACCAGAAACATCTTGCCGGGCTGCAGACGACCTTTCGAGACAACCTTAGCCGGATCGATATCGAGGACGCCTACTTCAGAGGCCATAATGACAATGTCATCATTAGTTACCCAGAAGCGCGATGGACGCAGGCCGTTCCGGTCAAGGGTAGCGCCGACTATACGACCGTCAGTGAACGAGATCGACGCCGGGCCGTCCCAGGGCTCGATTAGACCCGCGTGGAATTCGTAGAACGCTCTCCGGATAGGGTCCATGTGCTCGTTGCCATCCCAGGCTTCGGGAATGAGCATCATCATGACGTGCGGCAGCGAACGGCCGCTCATCACCAGCAACTCAATGGCGTTGTCGAGGTTGGCCGAGTCAGACTGACGGGGGTCGCAGATGGGCAACAGCATGTCCATCTCCTCCTTGGTAAACTTGCTGGATTCGAGTAGACCTTCGGCCGCCTTCATCCAGTTGACGTTACCCCGCACCGTATTGATCTCACCGTTGTGGGCGATATACCGGAACGGCTGGGCCAGTTTCCAGGATGGGAACGTATTGGTTGAAAAGCGCGAGTGAACAACACCTAGTGCCGACACAACGTCTTCCTGCTGGAGATCCGGAAAATAAGGCTCCAACTGCAACGTTGTCAGTTGTCCTTTATACGTAATGGTCCGGCAAGACAGTGATGAGAAGTAAAAGTGATCAACGCCGTTAACCGTCTCGTTAATGATACGGGTACTATAGTTGCGCAGAATGTACAGCTTGCGTTCAAAATCATCGGCATTCGTAACCGTGGCTGGGCGTTTGATGAACACTTGCTCCATCTGTGGTTCGGCCGAGCGCGATCCGTTGCCCAGATCACTGTTATTGACCGGAACGACGCGGTAGCAGAGCAGTTCAAGCCCCAGCTTCTTCATGTTCCGGTTCAGTATGGCCCGGCATTCTTCGCGCAGCCAAACGTCTTTTGGGAAGTAAACCATACCCACGCCATACTCCAGCGCTGGAGGCAGGTGAACGCCAAGTTTACGGGTTTCGTCAACAAAAAACTCGTGCGGAAGCTGAATCAGTAATCCGGCCCCATCGCCCGAATTAGGTTCTGAACCAACAGCGCCACGGTGCTCCATGCGACGGAGCATCTGTAGAGCATCCGAGACAATCTGGTGCGATTTGCGCCCCTTGATGTGGGCAACAAAGCCAATGCCGCAGTTGTCATGTTCAAACTCGGGCCGGTAAAGACCCAATTGACTCGTGTCCTGCTGGGGAAAGCCCTGAAGATGCTGGTTTGTTGTACCGGTTACTTGATCAACCTGATCAGACATAGTCGTAACAGTGTTGGGTGAGGCTCTTGCTTTAAGCGATCTATTGACAGATTCGCAAAAAACAATAGCGTTTTTTGATAAAAGCTAAATTAATGAACAGCCCTGGCGGATACTCAGATCAGAAGATGATGGCCAGTTAACGAGCGTTTGTGATAAAGTCATGCAATATACTACTAAAAAAATTTGGTAAATGCAGGCATTATTAGAATTTAATAGCAAGTAGCACGAATTGTGAATTTGATTATATTTGTTCTTGGAAATGTAACAAAGAATAAATTGGCTTTATATAGCCTGAGTACGGAAATACCTGAGAATGCTCTTCTTGACGGGGGAGGAGAAATACCTAAATGCAGAAAAGGCCAAAAGCCGCTCTCAAGAGCGGCTTTTGGCCTTTTTGTGATCCGGCTGGGATTCGAACCCAGGACCCATACATTAAAAGTGTATTGCTCTACCAGCTGAGCTACCAGATCTTTTTCCGTCGCGAAAACGAGTCGTTGTCGTTTGGGATTGCAAAACTAGGAGTTCGTTTTTGTAAACGCAAGCGTTGATCTAAAAAAAAGTTAGTTGCTGCGTTAATTTGACTGCTTCTGCGGCTTCGAGGACATCGTGAACGCGCAGAATTGCTGCCCCTTTCAGCAGAGCTGCTGTGTTGAGAACGGTCGTGCCATTCAGGGCCTGATCAGCGGTGATTCCCAGTGTTTTCCAGATGGTTGCTTTGCGGGAAAGACCTACCAGGAGTGGCTCGTCAAATACCTGAAATTCGTCGAGGTGACTGAGTAGTTCAAAATTTTGTGCCGGTGTCTTGGCAAAACCGAATCCTGGGTCCAGAATGATATCTTTCTGGCCCATCGCCCGCAGTTCAGCGAGCCGGATCGCCAGTTCATCAATAACGTCGAGCGTTACGTTCTGGTAGGTCGTCATCGTCTGCATGGTCTGGGGGGTGCCGCGCATGTGCATGAGTACGTACGGAACGCCCAGTCCTGCGACGGTTTCGAACATCGCCGGGTCGAGCGTACCACCGGCGACATCGTTGACCAGGCAGGCGCCCGCCTTCACGGCCTGCCGGGCCACATCAGCCCGGAACGTATCGATGGACAGGAGCGCGTCCGGAAATTCGGCGAGAATGGCTTCGATGACGGGAAGAACCCGATCGGCTTCTTCGCCCGCTTCGACCGGTGCTGCCCCCGGTCGGGTTGAATACCCGCCAATGTCCAGAAACGTAGCGCCGTCGGCCAGCATCCGGGCGGCTGTTTCCAGACTAGTTTCGGTGGCGACCCGGCTCGTGGCAAAAAAAGAATCGGGCGTTACGTTCAGAATGCCCATGACGGCCGGCGCGGTATCCCCGTTCGCTAATTCGATGAGTCGCCCCCGGCAGTTCAGGGTTTTCTTCGTAGTTTTGTTCATCCATTTAATTTTATTATCCGTCAGCGGTGGTCATGCGAGACCGGTTATCCTGGTTGGAACAATCCGTGATACGCCATGACAATTTGGGTCAATCAATGACAGTAGCAAAAACGGAAACCGAATATCGGGACATCGTCCAGCGTTGCAAAAGTTTATTCCTTAAAAAAAATCAGGACTACGGCACGGCCTGGCGTATTCTTCGTCTGCCCAGCATTACCGATCAGCTGTTCATTAAAGCCCAGCGAATCCGGACGCTTCAGGAAACCGGAGTTAGCAAGGTTGGCGAGGGCGTAGAGCCTGAATTCGTGGGTATCGTTAATTACTGCGTAATGGCCCTGATTCAGCTTCAACTGCGGGAGGATACACGGACAGATATACCTACGAATGAGCTGGAAGCGCTCTACGACCAGCAGGTAGAACAGGTGATGAATTTGTTATTCGCTAAGAACCACGATTATGGCGAAGCCTGGCGATCGATGCGAATCAGCTCCATGACGGATATTATCCTGATGAAGCTGTTACGGACGAAGCAGATTGAAGACAACCAGGGGAACACGCTGGTGTCAGAAGGTGTTGACGCTAATTATATGGATATGATCAACTACGCCGTTTTCTGCTTAATTAAGATGCAGGCGGAGTCGTAGCGGTTGAGTGAACCGGCCCGTTGTTTGCCGCCCGCTGACCAGCCACCATAACAGTTCCTTTCGTCTGTTTCTTCGTACCCTTATTCATGCAAACTGCTGCTCCTGCTCCTAAAATCAAGACCGGTACCCAGCCGATGCTTATTGCCGCCCAGATCGCCCGAGTGCTGGTTGGCGTTGTGTTTATTTTCTCGGGTTTGATCAAACTGAACGATCCCGTTGGAACGCAGATCAAATTCGAAGAATACTTCGAAGTATTTGCGCAGGACCTGCCATTACTGCATGATTTTTTCATGGGGCTGGTGCCGTTCACGCTGGCGATGTCGGTCCTGTTCTGCGCGGCCGAAGTTATTCTGGGCGTAGCTTTGTTGGTGGGGTATAAACCTAAATTGACCGTCTGGCTGCTGTTCTTTCTGATCGCCTTTTTTACGTTCCTGACGTTTTATTCGGCCTATTTCAACCGGGTGACCGACTGCGGCTGTTTCGGGGACGCCATCAAGCTCAAGCCCTGGACGTCGTTTTATAAGGACGTGGTCCTGTCAGTGCTGATTCTGTTTATCATTGGCCACCGCAATCGACTTAAACCCCGGAAGACGGGTTGGGTCGTGGCGATTACCACCTTGCTAACGCTCGGGCTAGGTGTTTATGCCATTATGTTCCTGCCACCGGTTGACATGCTCCCTTATGCTGTTGGCAAAAGCATTCCGGCGGAGATGCAACCCTCTGAACCACTGCGGTACGAGTACATCATGGAGAAAGACGGCAAGACAGTAACGATGGATAAATACCCGACGGAGGCTGGCTATACGTTTAAAGAAATGGTGCTGGTTAATGAAAACGCCCGGCCTAAAATCACGGATTACCGAATCTGGACCGACGGGAGCGATCAGGAAAGTGACTTTACTCAGTCGTCTTTCCAGGGTAACAAGCTGTTCATTATCGTCAAAAACACCAATGATATTGATGCGGGGAGCATTCCCGCGATCCGGTCGCTGGTGGAAGGCCTCAAAGGGTATAGGGTGGCTACGTACATCCTGACGTCGACTAGTGACGCTGAGATACAGTCCTTCCGGAAGGAGTTTCAACTGGAGAACGTTCCCTATTACAAAGCTGACGCGACCGTGCTAAAAACGATAATGCGTTCGAACCCCGGTACCTGGCTGCTGAGTGACGGCGTCGTTCGCGGTAAATGGCATTACAACACAACCCCCGACGCGGAGGAGGTCAAGAAAATTGTGAATGAGTGAATGAGCGAATGACCGGGCCGCCGGTGCGGTGAATAGCTGGCGCAAGCTTATTATGCCGAATGGCTATTCACCGCACCGGCGGCCCGGTCATTCGCTCAATCGCTCATTCACTCATTGTGAATGAAAAACATCTTTCTGATTGGAATGCCGTCATCCGGCAAGAGTACGCTGGGGAAACGGATTGCGGATAGTCTACAGTGCCGATTTGTGGATACCGACAAGCTCATTGTGCGGGAGGAAGGTCGGTCCATTGCCGATATTTTTGCGCAATCCGGCGAAGCGTATTTCCGGGAGGCCGAACGTACTATACTGCGCACCATCCAGGCGGGCAACAGTCTGGTTATATCGACGGGTGGGGGAATGCCCTGCTTTCACGATAATATGACCTATATCAATGCCACAGGCGTTTCCGTCTTTCTGGATGTGCCGGTGGAGGTGCTGGCGCAGCGAATCGTTGATCACGCGCAGGGCGACCGGCCACACTATAATCATGCTGATCCCGAGCTGATAGACAGTCTCCGGAAGCGGTACGTCGATCGGCTTCCGTTCTACAGTCAGGCCAATGTAATTATAACGGGTGAAATCCAGGAAGACGAAATTTTACGTCGGATCGGGGAGTGGCTATAGTGGCTGATTTTCGGGAAGGAATTCGACATGACTTACTGCCTAGTAAAACAGACAAGGCCACCCAGTCAGGTGGCCTTGTCTGTTTTGACGTATAAACGCTACTAAAAGAATGTACCAACTGACAGACTTACGTTGGTGTTGCGATTGTTGGTCAACACCGTTGGGGTGTCACTATCAGCAGGAAGCGAGTAGGGCGTAAAGCCTGATTTGTAGGTCAGGTAGGCCCCCGACAGATCGGCGAAGAAGCGCTCGTTCCGAATACCAAGACCGGCGGTGATCAGCAGCTTGGCGCGGTCTGATGCCGGTACCCGGTCCAGGTTGAATTTATAGGCAGTGGGCAGGTAACCAACTCCGGCACGTAACCGCAGAATGCCTGCTCTGACTTCGGCACCGGCCCGCAGGTTGACAACGCTCTGGTACGTATCCTGCACCGCCTGACGAACGTCGTTCCGGAAAGCGGTGTTGTCGCCGGCCGACGAGAAGACCGACGTACGGACCCGCATGCCACCATACCCTACGTATTCGGCCGTGGCCGTAATGAAGCCGGATTTACCCAGAAAGAACGTAGCGCCCCCCGAAGCCCGCAGGGGTGTTTGCAACGTATAATCAAAGTTATCAGAAGGTGTTACCACATCGACGCTGCTGGGGGGCCTTCTGTTTATAAGGTTCGGATCGGAAGGCTGGGCAAAAATGGTTTGCGCGAAGGTTTCCCGCACACTGGTGAAGCTTGGCGTCGTTAACGCTGCGCCCAGTTGCAGCTCCGGCGCTACTTTATAAATCAGGCCCAGCGTAGCGTTGATACCCGTACCCGTGACCGTAAAGCGGTTGTTCTGGCCGTAGTTAAAGAATGTGTTGCCGCCAATCGGTAACTCCGTGAAAACGTATTCGGACGAGTAGCGCAGCCGCGTAATACCGATCGATCCACCGATGTAGAGTTTATCGTCCAGATTGCCCGCGTAGGCCAGTGTCCACTGCGAGTGAGCTCCTGACCGATTAAGGGTGGCCCGCTGCTCTTTTTGCGTGTTCGCATCACCCCGGGCGAAAGGGGCTGCGTAGATATCGTTTCCTTGGTTGTCTTTGCCAACGAATCGGGTTGGATCGATTATATAAAGCTGGTAGGCCGCAGCGGCAGCGGACCCTGCCTGGTTCAGATCAAAGTTATATAAATTGTCGATGCCCGGCCCCGTGTAGCCATTGGGGTAATCTGCATCGCCCGCGTTAGCAGCATTAACATACGTTTGAGCAATGGACGAGTTTGGGTTATTATTAACTCCCCGAGCACTCGTGTAGTCGTTAAAATTGAGCGATTGGGAATACGTAATGCCGAACGTTGATCGACGCCATCGTTGACCGCCATTGTCGCGCCCGGCCAGGATTAGGCCAAACTGACCAACGCTGAATTTGTCTTTTTGCCCGATCGTTTGCGTACCCAGAAAATTGCTCTGGTTGTTGATGCTATTCAACGTAGGAGTAATACTGAACTCCGACCGGTTGTAGAAACCCAGACCAGCGGGGTTACCCGCTACGTTACTGGCATCAGCGCCCAGGGCCGCGTGGTTCCCTCCAAGGGCCCGAAAACGAGCTGTACCGCTCAAAGTGAAGTCAGAATACCGGAACGCGTCATCGGCGTAATCCGTAGCGACCCCCTGCCCAAATGTTGCCTGGGCCATTAACAGCAAAAATGCTGTCGATAGAAAATGGTTTTTCATAAAGTTTGCCTAGTTCAGGGACGTATGTGTACTGCTTAGAGTAGTAGAAGGCTCATTCGTTTAATCGTGAGTCATCCCTTCGTTTTAGAAAACGAAAAACCCCGTCAATTGTAAGACATTGACGGGGTTTTTTTGTTTAAATCAGTTTAGGACTAGCGTGGACCACGGCCACCACCACCGCCCCCGCCAACTGAACCACCTCCACCACCGCGGCTACCGCCCCCGCTGAAGCCACCCGATGAGGGGGCACTGAAGCTAGGTTGGCTGTAGCTACGACTCTGGTTTTGATACGATGGCTGCTGGTACGTCTGCTGAGGAGACTGGTACGTGCGCTGGGGCTGTTGATACGTTTGCTGACTCTGGCTATATCCTGAACGAGCACCGCTACCGCTGTAGCCGCTGTTGTTCGACCGGCCACCGCGTGGTGATGAGTAGTAGGTATTGCCTGTTGCATTAGCGCCACTGCTATAAGCCGGTGCGCTGCTACCCGCCGTGTTATTGTCGTAGTAGTAATTACCACCCCGACTGCCTCCGCGTGGCGACGAATAGTTGCCGTTGGCACCCCGAACAACCGTCGCGCCTGAACCATTGGTGTACGTTGAGTTGCCCGCGGCACGACGCGCGCCTGAATTGTAGGTCCGGTTCGAGTTGTCGAAATCGTTGTTGTATCGACCCGAGCTCCGATTTGCCGTACCGTTGTACGTACGCGCATTCCGATAGGGATCGGCACCTACGATGGTTGGGTTGTTTACGTAAACGGGATTGCCGTAGTAGCCACCTCCATAATAACCGCCGTAGCCGAAGGGTGAGTAGAATGGGCTATACAGACCGCCGAGCGCATAGGAGCTGTAGAATGGATCATACAGACCGCCGTAGCCATAACCGAAGGGCGAGTTAAACGGACTGTACGCGTACGCACCATAACCAAATGGCGAGTAAAAAGAATTGTAGAACGGATTGCCGAAGCCAACGTTGAATCCGGTATAGCCTAGGCCAAGTCCCAGTCCTAGACTTGGGCCAAATCCGTTGTAGAAATTCCCCCAACGGTTCCAGCTAGACGCCGATGCAAGGCCCGAGTTATAGCCATTGCTGTACCCTGAGTTGTAATAGTCAGCGTCGTTCCAGCCTGGATCCGGCGATAACCCCCGTTTTAGTTTCCGGGTGCTCAAGTCTGAGTAATACTCATCCGTATTGCGGTCGTAACCCTGCTGATCTTCAATGTAGTCAGGGTTGGCGTTGCGATACGAGCGATTCTGGCGTTCGTACCGGTTGGCACGTGGCGCTACCGAGGCCACATCGGATGAGTTGCTGGCGTACACTTCAGCCGTGGCTGACGTGCCGTACAGGTCATCCGTTTCACCCGCGCTCTGCGCCGTCTTGAGACTGGAACTACAGCTCCAGAAACTCAAAAGGGCCGCCAGCGTCAGATAACGATATAGGGGCTGTTTATTCATCTGGTAAAGGATTTACACTATGTAAACGGTAGAGTATGTGCTCTTTGTCGGTTTCCTACTTATAAACACAGATTGGGAGCGATTGATTACAAAAATAAGAGAAAAACCTATCTTTGCAAGTCCTTATTCATTAGATTCCAATTAAGCCCGGAAGGTTTAAACGCAAGCAGGAAAAAAGTTAATATCTCTTAAAAAAAGCAGCCCGGTTTGCTGCTATAGTCCCGTTGCGTTTCCGCTGGCTCGCTTCTTTCTCTCTGTACCCATGGCCAAAGCAATTCCATCCCGTAGCGAAAACTACTCCGAATGGTATAACGAACTCATCAAACGCGCCGATCTGGCCGAAAACTCTGCCGTACGCGGTTGTATGGTAATCAAGCCGTATGGCTTCTCTATCTGGGAAAAAATGCAGCGCGCCCTGGACGATATGTTCAAGGAAACAGGCCACTCCAACGCCTATTTCCCGCTGTTTATCCCCAAATCATACCTCAGCAAAGAAGCGTCGCATGTGGAAGGCTTTGCGAAAGAATGCGCCGTGGTAACTCACTACCGGCTGAAGAATGCCGAGGATGGCTCCGGCGTCATTGTGGATCCGGAAGCCAAGCTCGAAGAGGAATTAATTGTCCGCCCCACATCGGAAACAGTCATCTGGAGTACGTATAAAAACTGGATTCAGTCGTACCGTGATCTGCCCCTGTTAATTAATCAGTGGGCCAACGTTGTGCGCTGGGAAATGCGCACGCGGATATTCCTGCGCACATCGGAATTCCTGTGGCAGGAAGGCCATACTGCCCACGCTACTTCGGAAGAAGCGCAGGCCGAAACCCGCCAGATGCTGGACATTTACGCCCGTTTTGCCGAAGAATGGATGGCCGTTCCGGTAGTAAGGGGCACGAAAACGGCGAATGAGCGCTTTGCCGGTGCCGATGATACGTTGTGCATTGAAGCCATGATGCAGGACGGGAAAGCACTCCAGGCAGGGACCTCGCACTTCCTGGGGCAGAACTTTGCCAAAGCGTTTGATGTGCAGTTCCTCAACAAACAGAATCAACTGGATTACGTCTGGGGAACTTCCTGGGGCGTTAGCACCCGGTTGATGGGCGCGCTGATTATGGCGCACTCGGACGACGACGGGCTGGTACTGCCGCCAAAACTGGCTCCAATCCAAGTGGTCATCGTACCCATCTACCGGACCGACGAACAACTGGACGCTATTTCGGCGAAAGTGAAACCGCTGATTCAGGAATTGCGGAAATCGGGCATTTCGGTGAAATATGACGATTCGGATGCGAACAAGCCCGGCTGGAAGTTTGCCGAGTATGAATTACGCGGTGTACCCGTTCGATTGGCAATGGGAGCTCGTGATCTGGAAAACGGTACGGTTGAAATTGCCCGGCGCGACCTGAAAACGAAGGAAACAGTTGCGTTCGACGGCCTGACGGAACGTATTCTGGCGCTGCTCGACGATATTCAACGGACGATCTACGAAAAAGCCTTTGCCTTTCGGCAGGAGAACACCTTCAAGGTCGACACGCGGGAACAGTTCGAGGAGCAGATCGAAAAAGGCGGCTTTCTGCTGGCGCACTGGGATGGTACGTCCGAAACAGAAGAGGCCATCAAAGAAGCGACCAAAGCGACCATCCGCTGTATTCCTTTCGATCAGGAACCCGAAGAAGGCATTGACTTCTTCTCGGGGAAACCATCGAAGGGTCGGGTTGTCTTTGCCCGCGCTTACTAACGCGCGGCTACTAAATAATTAGGAAACGGAGTCAGTCGGGGGAGTGGTGCTTGCTGGTGCCATTCCCCCGACTGGTTTAGGACGAACGGGCTTTCCCTCAGCAGGCCTCACGAGCGTTTGAAGACTGTTGAGGGAAAGTCCGGTTTACGTCTTACGTCGTTGGGCCGGTTTTCTGGCTATCGACGCGAACAAAAGACCGGCCGCATCCTGTTGTCGTGATGAATACAAACGCATCCTCATGACAGTACCTTCTCCGCTCATTACGTCCGATCTCATTACGTCGGCGCTTACCTACGAACAGTACGTCGCCCTGTCGACCGAGCGGTTGGCGCAGGGCCGGACAACCTCCGACGAAGCGAATTATAATACGCCCGATATCCTGGGGTACGCGAAGTTAAATCTGGCGCGTATGAGTCGGCTTGACCGGCAGGTAACCCTGCTGCCCGAGGTGACGGCTGCGCTGGCGCAGGTTCCAGAATCGTGGATCTGGCTGGTGCTGACCGAATCGTGGTGTGGGGATGCCGCCCAGAGCGTACCCGTGCTCCACCAGATGGCTTTGGCCTCGTCCCAGATTGAGATTCGGTTCCTACTGCGGGACAAAAACCCGGCGGTGATGAACGCCTACCTAACGAACGGCGGAAAATCGATTCCCAAACTGATCTGCTTACGTAAGGCGAACCTGTCGCGGGAACTGGGAACCTGGGGGCCACGTCCGGCCGAGTTGCAGTCGCTGATGAATGACTGGAAGGTCGAACAGGTTCCGTTTCAGGAGGTTGTTGAACGGGCGCAACGCTGGTACAATACCGATCGGACGATGTCCATTCAGCGTGAACTTTTGACCCTTGTTACAAGTTGGTCAGAAGTTAGCGTGTAGTCTGGTTTTAGCCGGAGTTTCCGGTACTTTTGAGCCACGCTAACCAAACCAACGAACTTATGGCACAAGCAAAATCCGGTGACACCGTTCAGGTGCACTACACCGGTACCCTAACCGATGGGACTATCTTCGATTCGTCCGTGGGACGTACTCCGCTGGAATTTACGGTAGGTAGCGGACAAGTCATCAAAGGCTTCGACGATGGTGTGGCCGGTATGAACCAGGGGGAGAAAAAAACGATAAACATTCCCGTTGAGGATGCATATGGTCCGGCTAATGAAGAGATGATCTTTACGCTAAACCGCTCGGACATTCCGGCCGATATTCCGCTGGAAGTAGGGGGTACGCTGAATATGCACGAAGATGGAAATCCCCGTCCCATTCCGGTCATCGTCCGGGATCTGACGGAGACAACCGTAACCCTCGACGCAAACCACCCGCTGGCGGGCCAGGAGCTTATCTTTGAGGTAGAACTGGTTGGCGTTAAATAGTCCGTTTACTGAAGGGCGAAAGCTAGAAAGAGCGAACGTGCGTTTTGCAGTGATCACTGTCAAGTTCGCACGTTCACTCTTTCTAGCTTTCGCTTTTTAGTTTTCATCCTGTCCCGCCAGCAGGTCGTTCAGCTCGCGGAGCACGGTTTCGATACCGCGCAGGTTGGCGCGCGCCACGTAGGAGGCCAACGCTACCGTAATAGCACCGATGTTGAGCGCCGTGTTGATTGTCTGAAGATGTTTCAGGCTGGTCTGCGCCTGCTCCATCGCTTGCTGAAGCCGGGCGATGATGTCAGCGGCATCCTTAAACGCCGGGCGAACGGCGGATGTATGTAAGTCCTGCGCCCGGTTCAGCAGACTACTCTGGTAGGCATTAAGATCGAGGTGCTGCTCGACCGAAAGATCGGGCCAGTGGCTAACCTGAAACTCGTTTAGCGCCCGGGCAATGCTCAGGTAACCATTGGCTAACACCACCAGCTGTTCAGGGGTAAAGTCTTCCATAAACCGGTTTAAGTTGTTCCAGATCGGCCTGGAGTTGATTCAGGTTAGCTACGTAGGTAGTTAAGGCAAGTAGGACATCCCGACGTTTTAGCTCGCGACGCTGGCGGTATAACTCGTCGTACCCCATCTGCAGCGTACGTAAACCCTTCACGTACGTGAGCACAGATTGCTGAGTCTGGTTGATGGTCGTCAAGGTGCGAAGCCATTGCTGGGCCAGCTCATACTTTTCGGAATAACCCAGTTTCGGATCGCGAATCAGCCGATTCTTGTACGAATTGTATTGCTGCTCCCGACTGATCGCAACTACGTCGGCCAGTCGGTTGTAGGCAAAGAGTTCAACCGCCAGCAGGCGCTGCATATCAGGGTAGCTGTTTTCCAGGAAGGCCACTAGTTTCTGCCGTCGGTACGTGCTGGTGGCTGCTGCCGCGATCTGATTGACAATCCGATTAAACGCCAGCACCTCATCGGCGGTGAGTTGGACCCGTGAGTTTTTGAGGTAACTCTCGAAACTCGGTGACCGAAGCTGAATGGGGACAAAATCCTTACCGGTCGTTGACAGATTATGCAATGTCTGAAAATACGCCTGCATCAGTTCGCGGCCGCTCTGGGTGAGACTATCGGCCAGCCGGTAGGAGCGAAGCGAATCCTGCCGGACCCGGTCCACAAAATCGATCCCAATAACCGGGGTTTTCGCGAAGGGGTGACGATCAAGGGAGTCGGTCTGCGTTCGGTTGCGATACACGGACGAGAACGTCGCGGGGAGGGAAGATCCCTGCTGAACGGTCTTGACGGCCGAGGAACTGAACGTATCAACTGATCTGAGATTGACGCAGCCAGTCAGCCAACTACTGCCGAGGGTAATAAACAACAGGACGTAGTTTCGCATAAGTCAGCAGGGAATCGTCGGAAGTTAAGCGACGGTTGGGTCAAATCGTGCTTCTGGTTGGGATATTGACCCAACGGTTATTTACCAAACCGCAAGCCAGGGTTTATGGTTAACCAACCATGATACTGACGCCAAGTAACGTAGGGTATGCCTGCATCAATCTAAGCCTGCAGGCGCAAAAAATCACGACCAGCCGGGGAATGATCAAAAAGACATTCGCCGAGAAGGGAGTGGGGTATGCGTCAGAGCTGGCGCTGAAAAACGTGCAGGATCTGCTAAAAATCATCGACTGGAACCTGGAGCACGGCATTGGGTTATTCCGGATTTCGTCGGAATTATTTCCGTGGGCGTCAGAGTACCGGATTTCGGACATGCCTGATTTTACGGAAATTCGGGCAACGCTGGAGGAGGTTGGAAGCCGCCCCATTCGCCTGACGACGCATCCCGGTCCGTTCAATCACTTGGCGGGACAGGGTAACGTGCTGAACAATACCATCAAGGACCTGGAGTACCAATCCGAGCTGTTTGACCTGATGGGGCTAAAGCCGTCGCACTGGAATAAGATTAATATCCACGCGGGGGGGACCTACGGCGACAAATCGGCAACGCTGGCCCGTTTTGCCAAAAACTTTGGTTTACTATCCGAGAATTTGCGCGCCCGGCTGACCGTCGAGAACGATGATCGACCTAGTCTCTATACCGTTACCGATCTGCTATCGCTGCATGAGGTCATTGGGATTCCCATTGTGTTCGATTACTTTCATCACTCGCTGAATCCCGGCTTCCAGACTGAAGAAGAAGCATTTTTAACGGCTTACAACACGTGGGACGTCCGGCCGGTATTTCACTATTCCGATTCGCGGCAGGAACGGGAAGACCCCCGCGCCCGTCGCGAAGCCCATGCCGATTGGCTGTACTCGCCCGTCAATACGTACGGCAAGGAAGTCGACATTGTGTTTGAATCCAAGATGAAGGAATTATCGCTGTTGCGGTTGCGCGGGGATAACCCCGATATCCCACCTGCCGTGCAGAAGCTACTCAAATCATCCCCGGCGGAATCAGTACATGGTACAAGCGAGTAGCAGTTGGTGGCGCTAGCGCAACGTCCTGATCCATCAGGACAAAAAAAAACGCCTGCTACGTTTGGGAACGCAGCAGGCGGGAATGGGGGATTAAGTTGGGTGTCGGTGACCGACGCAACTATATCTTCAGTTGGATAATACGGAATCAGCCCGAAGGCTTAATGCAGAGAAGCGGTTATTCCGCAACCGTTACGCGTGATGAGAAGTGCTTCTGCTCGAGGCCAACTACGAACGTGTACGTACCCGTTGGCAGCGTCGAAAGATCAAACCGTTGTGCTCCACCCTTATAGGCTTCGCTGAATACCAGCTCATTTTTAGCGTCGTAGATCGACACGCTGGCGTCGTCCAGATTTTTACCGGGAACCGTTACCTCGATTTTGTTTTTCGCGTAGGTCGTCAGCGTAGGCTGAGCCATTTGCTGTAAATTACGCTCATCGATTGTAACCACGTTACCACGGATCGTGATGCCCTGCGACATCCACCATTCATTGTTACCGGCGGTGATAAAGTAACGTCCGTCGGGTAGGTTGTTTAGGTTGAAAACCTGTTCGCCTGTTTGGTTACCCGCCGAAGTCAGACCCTGGTACAAAACGTAGCCATCAACATCGACCAGCGTAAGGTCAACGGGCGAGCCTGGTTTTGTATAGATGCGAACTTTCTTGCTATCTGACTTCTCGATTTTGACGCTGCTAACTCCCAAACCAGTGTCGGCTTTGGCCTCTCCCAGACCTGCCAGACTCCATACTGACAACAGTACGGCGATTGATAAACGGAATTTTTTCATTGGCTTGAAATTTTGTTTTTCCGTGACAAAGGTGGGGGATAGGTACGGTTTGATGCAAGAGGACAGGGTCTGATGATCAGCGTTTTACGTAATGTTCATCTAAAATTTATATTCGATATCGGCAAATTCGCGCGATTATTAGAAAAGTACAACAAGTCCCTATTTATTGCGTATAGTTTGTATTTTTCTAATAATTCTAATTTTTAGGACTTTAATTTTTTTGGTACCTACTTTTCAATCTAAAAGTACAATTTTAAAAAATTTTAAAATGTAGAGGGGGTTTCCTTGCCTGGAAATACCAGTGGCAAATCGGCTATGAATAGCGGTTTGGTCGTGGATGAGTAAGGCAAATTCAGAGCTGGTTCAAGAACGATTTTTGATTTAAAACTAGGCCCGATAAAGACGGCAACGTAAACCAAAGGCGGCTGAAACCGATTTATCCTAAAAACTCAGACATACGCATGCAAAAGGAATTACAGGGACAAGTTGCCGTGGTTACCGGGGCTAGCAGTGGAATCGGGGCGGGAGTGGCCCAAAGTCTGGCCGACGCGGGTGCGATCGTTGTTGTCAATTACCCGGTGGCAGCTGGTAAGGCGGATGCCGACGCCGTCCTGAAAGAAATCACCGACAAGGGAGGTCAGGGGATAACGTACCAGTGCGATGTTAGCAACGAGGATCAGGTCAACCAGATGTTCGCTGATGTTGTTGCGCAACTGGGAACGGTCGATATTCTGATTAACAATGCGGGTATCCAGCGGGACGCGCCATTTCACGAGATGACGATCGACCAATGGAATGCCGTTATCAGCGTGAATCTGACCGGGCAGTTTCTCTGCGCTCGGGCGGCCATCCGGGAATTTCTGCGCCGGGGCCCGCGGCCGGACGTTTCCAGTGCAACCGGAAAGATTATCTGCATGAGTTCCGTCCACGAGTCGATTCCTTGGGCGGGTCATATCAATTACGCGGCATCGAAAGGGGGCGTAAAATTGCTGATGGAGTCGCTGGCCCAGGAATACGGCGACCGACGGATCCGGGTCAACAGTATCTGTCCGGGGGCCATTCAGACGCCCATCAACCACTCCGCCTGGGGAACGCCGGAAGCCCTGAATAGCCTGATGCGACTCATTCCCTACAACCGGATCGGCCAGCCCGCGGACATTGGTAACCTGGCCGTTTTTCTGGCCTCCGACAAAGCGGATTATATCACCGGTGCCAGCATCTTCATTGATGGCGGCATGACGGTATTGGAGAGTTTTGTTGATAATGGATAAAAAAGGAGTAAAAGGAGGATGGAGGAGAGGGTAGGGATTTATAGAGCGTATAGAGAATCTTATAGTTGATCTACCACTTTTCCGGCTTCCTTAGGCACTCTTCCTCCTTTCCTCCCCCTCCTCCCTTTCCTCTTTATCTTATGCCCCCCGAAAAATCACGTCTAACCGACCCGGCCTGGCGGCAGTGGGGACCGTACGTCTCCGATCGCCAGTGGGGGACTGTACGCGAAGATTACAGCGCCAATGGTGATGCCTGGAACTACACCACGCACGATATGGCACGCAGTTATACGTACCGCTGGGGCGAAGAAGGGATTGCGGGTGTCTGTGACGATCGCCAGCAGCTATGCCTGGCGCTGGCTCTCTGGAACGGGCAGGACCCTATCCTGAAGGAACGTTTTTTCGGACTGACCAACGCCGAAGGCAACCACGGCGAAGACGTAAAAGAACTGTATTTCCACCTGGACAATACGCCCAGTCATGCCTACCAACGGATGCTGTACAAGTATCCGCAGCAGGCATTTCCGTACCAGCAACTGCTGGCCGAAAACCAACGCCGGTCGCGGCTGGACCCGGAGTTCGAGTTGCTGGATACTGGCCTGTTCGACGAGGACCGCTATTTCGACGTAACGGTGGAGTATGCTAAGGCGTCGCCCCAGGATATCGTCATGGTCGTAACGGTAGTCAACCGGGGACCGGACGCGGCACCGTTGCACCTGCTACCAACACTCTGGTTTCGCAATACCTGGGTATGGGGGGACGATTCGGATGGTGTACCGAGTGAGCATCCCAGCCTGGCTTTACAACCCAACGGGACGGTACTGGCTCAGCATGTTCAATTGGGACGTTACGTCTGGCAGGCTGAAAACAGCCCCATCGCTGGTCATCCGACCTGGCTGTTCTGCGACAACGAGACCAACAAAGCCCGGCTGTACGATGTCCACAACGGAGCGTCCTATCCCAAAGATGCCATCAACGATTACGTCGTGCAGGGGAAACCGACGGTCAATCCAGCGCAGACGGGGACTAAAGCTGCTGCGCAATACATTCTGACGATAGAACCCGGCGCCGAAGTCAGCATTCGCCTGCGGTTGACCTGCGTGGACGAGCCGGCTACTGATACCGTAACGTTGGCAGACGTCGATGCCATCGTCGCACAACGTAAAGCCGACGCGGATGATTTCTACAACCATGTTCATCCGGCGGAGGCCACCGAGGACGAAAAGTGGGTGCAGCGGCAGGCGTTCGCTGGCATGCTCTGGAGCAAACAGTACTACTACTACGACATATCACGCTGGTTGGCCGGTGATCCCAACCAGCCCCCCCCGCCCCCCGAGCGCGCACTAGGCCGTAACCACACCTGGTTGCAACTGATCAACGCGGGTATTATCTCGATGCCCGATACCTGGGAGTACCCCTGGTATGCCGCCTGGGACTGGGCCTTCCATTGTGTTACGTTAGCGATGATTGATCCGGGTTTCGCCAAGCAGCAGTTGATGCTGCTCACCAACGAGTGGTACATGCATCCGAATGGGCAACTCCCGGCCTATGAATGGGCGTTCAGCGACGTCAATCCGCCCGTGCAGGCCTGGGCCGCGTGGCGGGTGTACCACATGGATAAAGAGCACAAACCAAAAGGCGAAGAAGATATTGCTTTTCTGCGGGCCGTTTTTCACAAGTTGATGCTCAACTTCACCTGGTGGGTGAACCGGAAGGATAACATGGGCAACAATATTTTCGAGGGCGGATTTCTGGGGCTGGACAACATCGGGGTGTTCGACCGGAATGAGGTGTTGCCCAACGGGAGCCACCTGGAGCAGGCCGATGGCACGAGCTGGATGGCCATGTACGCCCTGAACATGATGCGGATTGCGCTGGAACTGGCCAATCATGATCCGGTATACGACGAACTGGCGACTAAGTTCTTCGATCATTTCCTGTATATCGCGGGGGCGATGACCAGTACCGGCGTTAATCGGGAAGGTCTGTGGGACGAGGAAGATGGGTTCTTCTACGACCAGCTACGCATGTCGGACGGCAGCGTTGAGCGGCTCCGGGTCCGGACGCTCGTGGGCCTGATTCCGATGTTCGCCGTTGAGGTGCTGAGCGATCCTCTGCTGCGGGCGCGACCGGCCTTTCTGGAGCGGATGGTCTGGTTTAAGAGTCACCGGCCGGATCTGTATAACCAGGTGTCGCGCTACAACGAGGTCGGTCAGGACGAAACCCGACTGCTGAGTTTGCTGCGCGGATTCCGGCTAAAGTCGTTGCTGGCGCGGGTATTGGATGAAAACGAA
Organism: Spirosoma pomorum; assembly: GCF_054776615.1. Taxonomy (NCBI): domain Bacteria; kingdom Pseudomonadati; phylum Bacteroidota; class Cytophagia; order Cytophagales; family Cytophagaceae; genus Spirosoma; species Spirosoma pomorum. The sequence goes on along the minus strand of NZ_BAAHBP010000021.1, from coordinate 88,389 downwards.
TTTCTGAGCCACCACGGCGTACGGGCTGTATCGCAGCTGTACCGGGAACATCCGTACGAATTCACGCTGGATGGCAATACGTTCCGACTGGCTTATACACCGGCCGAGAGCGAGAGCGGTATGTTCGGGGGGAACAGCAATTGGCGCGGGCCGGTCTGGATGCCCGTAAATTACCTGCTCATTAACAGCATCGAGCGGTTTTACGCATACTTCGGCGATGGGTTTCTGGTTGAATATCCGGTTGGCTCGGGCCAGCAGGTGACCCTGCGCGATGTCGCCCGTGAACTGACGGACCGGCTGATTAGTCTGTTTACGGTTGGCCCTGATGGGAATCGGCCTGTTTTTGGTCAACACCCCAAATACCGCGATCCGCATTTCCGGGATCATATTCTGTTTTACGAATACTTCGACGGCGATAACGGGCGGGGCGTGGGAGCCAGTCACCAGACGGGCTGGACGGGACTCGTGGCGGAACTGATTGATCGAAAATACGCCAGCCAACGCTCGCCCGAATCCGGCTACCACACTAATGATCGAGCCGAACCCAGCTGCGGTTAGTCGAATAGGTACCAGTCGACGCCAAACGCAAACGCCCGGCGGAGTTGCAGGAAGCCAGGGGCCGCGTAATAGCCCTGGTTAAACAAGCCCTCGGTGGCGTTGGTGAGCTTAACGAACAGCCGGGTCCGGTTGACCCGGAAGTTCGCGTAGATGTTCGTCAGCAGGTAGCCTTCGGTCCGCTGGCTGTTTTGCAGGTAGTACTGCTGCGTAAGCGGCATGTAGGCATCGCCGTAATACGACGATTTATAGTTCAACTCAACCCCCGCCTGCACGTACAACGCCTTGGCGTACAGAAATTCGTACTGAAACAGCGCGTTAGCGAAGAAAGGCGGGGTACGTAAAATATCCGTGCGGGACTGGATCGTGTAATACGTCTGACCCGATGCCAGAAACTTGCCCGCCTGAACCCGGTACCCCAGCCCCGCCCGCAGGACGCTGAACGAGCCCGTAGCCTGCCGGGCAATGGCGTCGGTGTCGAAATAAATGTAGTTGCTCAACAGGTAGTAGTCCAAACCGGGCTCCAGCCGGATACCCCGGTAGCGCAGGTTCAACTTTCCGTAGGCGTAGTTATAGCCACGTAACCGAAAATTTTCATTCCGCCAGAAAAAGACTTTGCTCTGGTACCGTTCCTGCAACAGGGTTGGATCGACCAGCATCGTCGTGTAGCCGCCCGTCAGGAATTTGCTGTCGAACTGGCCCTGGAGCCGAAAGCCACCGCCTACTTGGTATTCCGCTTCGGCCGTAACCTGCGACAGACTGTCGGGGAAATAATAGCCCAGCCAGCCGCCTACGAACGTTTCGAGCCGGCGGGTTTCGTATTCGTTGTGCTGGGTTCGGCTGGAGTTATAGCGCGTGTACTGGCCGTAAATCCGGTTACGCAGGTAAGCCCGGTAGTTGAACGCGGACCCGTTACGTTGGTAGATACCTTTGATTCCCGCCATGTTCTCGACCAGCCGAAACCGGGCATCCTGCTCAATGCGGGACGTATCGCCCAGGATGGTTGGATAAAAACCAGGATAGACGATTCTATCAATAATTTTAGTGGATTGGTTCTGCCGCAGCGTATCGTCCTGGTAGTAATTCTTATGTCGTCGGTAGTCGAGCCGCTGAAACAGCTGAAAGCCATTGCCCAGCACGTACTGGTGGTAGAGGTGCCAGTCGTTCCGGATTTCGCGTCCGTTCACGCTCGTGAGCCGGGCGTTACCCTCGTAATCGTAGAAATTGACCAGCGTATCCCCCGAGTTGGTACGAACACCGGGCAGAACGCCCCCCTGCTCGGCCAGCGAGTGATTCATATTGATGAAATGAAGGAGGAGGGTATACTTGTCGTTTTTCGACCGGTAGTTGGTATGCCCCACGAAGCCCCAGTTTTGCGCCAGGAGCTTATTGAGGTCATTGCTGCCGCTGGTACCGAACTGTTTTTGCGACGTAAACCGCTGCACGTCGAAGCCAACGTTCCAGCGAGGGTTGATATTCTGGGAGAAATTAAAGCGAAGGATGTTCCGGTTACGTCCCCCCAGCGCCAGGTACATATCCGTGAAGGGGGATCGGGTATTAAAATATTTGACCCCCATCGTCTGGTAGGCAAAGGGATCAAAGACCGAATAGCCCGTCTGCGCACCCAACTGATCGGGTACCTGCACGAAAACGGCGTGCATGGGCGTACCCAGGTTGCCCAGATCCTGGTAGAGAAAATTGCTGCGCTGGACGTAGGTGTATTTGTGCGCGTCGTCCAGGGTGGTATCGACCAAGTACAGCTTCTTGCGGTTGTTGAAAATGTCCTCTTCCAGGACGTAACGAGTGGATTTCGGGCCGTAAATAACTTTGGTTGAATCGTCGATCCCGTTACTGCTGGTAACGCCGGTTGTACTGCCGGGACGGCTCTGCTGCCCACCGAATCCATTCGGGAAACCCGTCGTGGGGACCTGAGCCCGAAGGACGACACTGACCAGACTTAAAAGCGTAAGAACAAGTAAACTCCACTTCATCGGGTCAAAAATACGCCAAAAGCCGGATACCCGAAACGACCGTTCGGTGCTTAACTAATTTTAACGCGTGTCCATGCCATTGCATAGTGGGCCCGATTGGCTAGAACGCACGGTCTACTGCTGCCGTAGAAAAGATTAGACTTGCGTTGACGCGCGCTAGTTGTCGGGAGAAGCCAGCTTGTGACCAGCCTGGATGACAGCCTGGTTGACAGCTCGAATCCGGTCTACATCCATCTTCTCCACGTCGCGATCGTAGGTCAGCAGCCCATTTACTTCGTGTTCAACGTCCGTCGTTTGGGTGTAGATCGCCACGCTTAGCCCCCGGTACCGCATCAGTTGTTCTACCTGGTCCAGTAAAAAAATGTACCGATCGGTCAGGGCAGATTTGGTTGGCTCGTAGGCATAGGCGTTGTTTTCAACCGGCCACATGTGCCCGCGCACGAATAAACCAACGCCCCCAAACTCGCCCAGGGAGGCCGCCCGCTGGCTATCCGGTACCGACGCTTTGTAAGGACCGACGTAAATGTGCGTATCCACAAAGTCGCCGTTTTTGGGGTCACCATACGCTTTCTGGTAGGACGGATTATTGTTGAAGCCCGAGTTTCCGTTGACCAGCCGGGAAGGATCGTACTTTTTTGTCCAGTTGGTGATGTTTTTTACGTCGAACGCTCCCCAGTTTTCATTAAAAGGCACCCAGCAAATAATCGATGGGGAATTGTAATGGGCGTCAATGATTGATTTGAATTCGTTTCGGAAAGCGGCCCGGGTTTTGAGCGTATCTTCGTCGGGGTACCAGATCGCGGGCATATCCTGCCAAACCAGCAGTCCCAGTTTATCCGCCCAGTAATAAAACCGCTGGGGCTCCGTTTTCATGTGCTTGCGGATCAGGTTATAGCCCGCTTTTTTCGTAAACTCAATGTCCGATTTCAGCGCTTCCTCGGTTGGCGCGGTCAGAATACCGTCGGGCCAGTATCCCTGGTCAAGTAAACCAAGCTGCATCATAAACTTACCATTCAGGAGAGGCCGGACAATTCCATTCACGTTGCCCAGCGCGATGTCCCGCATCCCGAAATAACTCGTCACTTCGTCCAACGCGGCACCGCTGCCTGATTTGAGCGTAATTTTCAGATCATAAAGGAAGGGCGAATCCGGCGACCAGGGCTTTGGGTTCGTAATGGGTACGTAAAACGACGTTCCGGCATTCCCGTCAGCGCTGACAATCGTTTTCTTTCCGTCGAGGACGGTGGCGGTTACGTTCGCTCCGGTACTGGCATCTACGTCAATCTTCAGTCGCCGACCGGCCAGGTCTGGCAGCAGACGGACGGTTTTGATGTACGTTTTATTGACGGGTTCAAGCCACACCGTCTGCCAGATACCGGAGGTAAAGGTATAATCACCACGTGGCCCGTTCTTGCCCGACGGCGTACGCCCGTCGTTCGAGTCATAGGCGGCTACAACAATGCTGTTTTCACCTTTTTTGAGCAGGGCGGTGATGTCGAAGGAAAAAGCATCGTAGCCACCGGCGTGGTTTCCTGCTTTCTGGCCGTTTACAAATACGGTCGCGTTGTAATCCACCGCGTCAAAGTGAAGAAGGATCTGTTTGCCGGTCCAGGCGGCAGGAATCGTAACCGTCCGCTGGTACCACATATTCGTTTCCTGTTTTCGCTTGATGCCCGATAGGACTGATTCCGGGCAGTAGGGGACCCGAATCGTTTCAGGCGTATTGGCGAAGGTGACCGCCCTGGCCGGATTCAAGGCTGAAGCGACGGATGGCCCACCCTGGTAATTCCAGGTTCCATTCAGGCAAAGCCACTCGGTTCGCCGAAGCTGGGGACGCGGGTATTCGCTGAGCGGTGTTGGGGCGGCCATCGCTGCTTTGGTCCAGCGGGTTGGTAAGTCTGCTCGCTGAGCCCAGGTGGTTTGTGTCAGAAAAATGGTAAGGCTCGTAACGAGGGCGGCCGGAAAAGAAAAGAAATAGTTTATCATACGTTTAGGAGCCTGCCTACTAGCTGGCAAGTCTCTTGCAGACTATTGATAGCCCGTCTGTTAAAGTGGATTCGAAAAATTACGTTGACAGGACCCAGGTCGAAAAGCGATGTGGCCGGATCCACTACTCACCAAAAATGCGCCCTGGACCAATAATTGCTGCCTTTTTGTGACTTCCGGTCGGAACAGGCTGACTGGCAACGCTGATGGCTACGTTTACCTTTACTAAGTTAACGTTGACAGGAGTACCAGAAGGCGAGAGAAAGGCTCACGGAAACCGCTACCTTATATCATTCTTTTTCGCGCTTAATCCCACTCCATCGGACAAACACCAGCCTTGGTAAGTCAGTTAGTATCGTTAGACAAGCGAAAAACAATAGATACAACGGAGATATGAACACAGTACGTAATTCCACAGAAAGTCCGGTAGAAAAACATTCAGAAGAAACCTTTGCCGAAACTAATGTCCGGCAGCTTCGGGATGCGGTCGAACAGGTCGTTTACGGCGATATCGAGCCCGACAAGTCGAAAGATCCTGACCGGGCGCACACGGTAGAAACGCTGACGATCCTGGGGCAAATGGGCGAACTGACCGAAACGGATCTGGACGAAGCCAAAAAGGATTACCTCTAATTTAGGGGGCCGACGTGCTGCTGCAAAAACTGGTCAAAGGCGGGTGCTGAGCCCGGTAAAAACTGCACGGCTATAGGCAGGTAAAAGAACGGCAGCGTCTTCTGCTCCGTGGGCGTTAGCAACGCGGCCAATTTTACCCAGTCTTTCTCCGTCGTGAGAATCGATTCGTCAGGCTGTAGCCCACTTATCAGGTCTAGTACGTCCGCACGGGTGTACGCGTAGTGGTCGGCAAATGGCCGGTGTTCCACCAGGGTAAACTGTTCCCGGACGTGCTGCTCCAGCGGACCAGCGCTGGCCAGACCGGTAACCAGCCTGACTCGCTCCGGCCGATTGCGGACTTCGTCGCCAAAAGCAACGGGCTGCGCGTAACGCAAACCCGCAAAAAAAACAGGCGTGTTGGGTCGGACGTACCGATTAATTTCTTCAGTAATCCGTTGCTGTTCGGCAACGGACAACGTCAGCGGACTTTTGGTAACAACAATGGCATCGGCCCGTCGAGCACCAACCCGTCGTTCGCGCAACCGGCCAGCCGGAAAGGGGTGATCCCGGTAAAAAGGTCGGTTAAAATCCATGAGTACTATCGTCAGATGAGCGCGGACGGCCCGGTGCTGAAAAGCATCGTCGAGCAGAATGCGCTGCGTTTCCGGGAAACGTTCTTCCAACTGCTGAATGGCTATAACCCGTTTTTCGCTTACGCAAACCCGGACAAAATCACTAAACTTGCGGTAGAGTTGCAAGGGTTCATCGCCAATTGTTGCTGCGGTATCGCCGGGAGTGGCCAGCCGGAAGCCGCGCGTCTGCCGGCCGTACCCCCGACTGACGGTTGCCAGCGCGTATTGCGTATGGACATGGCCGTTTGGCGGAGCTGTCAACCCGGAATTTGCCCGTTGCCATTCGATCAAAAACTCGATCATGGGTGTTTTTCCGGTTCCGCCCACCGTTAAGTTACCAACGCAGAGGGTATAGGTTTTAGGCTGTACGCTTTTAAATAAGTTGTTGTCATATAGCCAGTTTCGTATTGCCAGGATACATCCATATAGAGCACTGAACGGGAGGAGAAGCCAGGAAGTCATACCGCAATCGAGGAATTATTTCGAAATTACATCTTTACTAAGTGGTCAAAAGTAGTACTTTTAGGGTTCCGAAAGCCCGCCATCGTTCACCGGTCCAATGAGCCTGAAAGCCGATTACCTGAAATATACGCTACATTTTCGCTTCGAAGCGGGTACGTCGCGGGGCACCCTCACGGAACGGACAATCTATCTAATTCGGCTTTGTGATACAATGAATCCCCAACTGGTGGGGTATGGCGAGTGTGGACCATTAGCGGGGCTCAGCGTTGATGACCGGCCTGATTTTGAGGCCTGTCTGCAACGAGCCTGCCGGGAGTTCACCGAATTGGACCTGGAGATTTTCAGCTGGAACGTCCCCATTATCCTGGATCAGGTATTTGGTCAGGAGTTTCCGAGTATTCTGTTCGGCTTTGAAACGGCCATGCTCGATTTTCTGGCCGGTGGTCAGCGAATTATCTACCCCTCAGACTTTACGATGGGGGAGCGCGCTCTCCCCATTAATGGGCTGATCTGGATGGGAAACCCGCAGTTCATGCGGGAGCAGATCGACGAAAAGCTAAAGGCTGGGTACACGACCATCAAACTGAAGATTGGCGCTATCGACTTTGAGCAGGAATGCGCCCTGCTGGACATGATCCGGGATCGGTATACGCCCGAAGAAATTACGTTACGGGTGGACGCCAACGGTGCTTTTCGTCCCGAGGAGGCCATGCCGAAACTGGAGCGGCTGGCGGGATATACGCTGCATTCGATCGAGCAACCCATCAAAGCTGGCCAGCATGAGCTGCTGGCCGAACTCTGTCAGCATTCGCCCGTGCCCATTGCACTGGACGAAGAACTAATCGGGCACGTAGAATACGTCAATAAATTCCGGTTGCTGAAGAAAATTCAGCCGCAGTACATTATCCTGAAACCGGCGCTACTCGGTGGCTTTACGCACAGCAACGAGTGGATCGAAATCGCCGGGCGACTGAACATTGGCTGGTGGGTGACGTCGGCGCTGGAGTCAAACATTGGCCTGAACGCAATCGCTCAGTACACGGCTCAGTTTAAGCACCTGATGCCCCAGGGATTGGGTACGGGTCAGTTGTATCACAATAATTTCGAGAGTCCGCTGACCATTCAGCAGGGCTATCTTCGGTTTAATCCCGAACGCCCCTGGCACCTGGGGCCGCTGCTTGCCAGCGACCTGCAGCTTCCCTAACCGGCCCAACCGCTTTAGTGAGCCCAATCGACTCCTTTTCGGAGCAAGCCGAGTGTCTGCTCCTCCCGGCTGCCGGGTTCGGGCTGAAAATCGTACGTCCAGTTAGCCTGCGGGGGCATACTCATCAGAATAGATTCGGTGCGTCCGTTTGTTTCCAGGCCAAATTTGGTGCCCCGGTCCCAGACCAGATTGAACTCAACGTAACGCCCCCGGCGCTGGAACTGCCAGTTCTTTTCGCGCTCCCCGTAAGGAAGAGATTGGTTCTTTCGCATGAAATGCGTGTAGATGGGAGCAAAGGCATTACCAATGTCCTGCACAAAAGCAAACAAATCCGCTTTTTGCGCCGGATTCTCGGGTTTCAGGTAATCAAAGAAGATACCGCCAATACCACGGGTTTCCTGCCGGTGGGGAATGTAAAAATAATCGTCGGCCCAGGGTTTGAACTTCGCGTAATACGCCGGGTCATGTTTGTCGCAGACAGTTTTTAACTGCTGATGAAACCAACGGGCATCTTCGTCGACAACGTAATGGGGCGTCAGGTCAATCCCGCCCCCGAACCAGCTATGACCGGTGCTCATTTCAAAATACCGGACATTCATGTGAATGATCGGCATCAGAGGGCTATGGGGGTGTAAGACAATAGAAACCCCCGTCGCGAAGAACTCGGCGGGCTGGGTCAGATTCAACGACCGTAGCGTCGCTTCGGTAGCCTCACCGTGGACCGCCGAAAAGCCAACGCCCCCTTTCTCGATAACATTACCGCCTGTCATCGTGCGGGAGCGGCCTCCGCCACCGCCCGGTCGTTGCCAGGAATCCTCCCGAAACGATGAACTTTGTAGAGGACCAGCCTCCCGATCGGCTTCGACCAGCGACTGGCAGATACGATCCTGAAGGTCCTGAAAAAATGTGGTAATGGTAGTCTGAGTAATGGTGTGATCCGAAGTCATCATGGCGCAAAGGTCGCAGGAAAATATTATTCTGCCAGTTTCAGGGCGTAGCGCGTTGGACGAGGTTTATCGATCAGCAGGAGCAATCCCTGTTCGGTTAACTGGCGTAACAGCTTACCCGCCCGGTATTCAGAAATGTTAATAAGCTTGCCAAACTTGTCGGCCGTAATGTGGTCGTTTTTGCGTAGGTACTGAATCAAAGTCCGGGCCGTTGGGCTTTTTATAAGCTGGGCGTCAACGGATTCGTTGCCTATAATCAGCTTATTGGTTGGTACCGATTTATCGCGCGATCGAACGTAAATAATACGCTTACCGGCTTCATCGATGGCGTAGTGCGGTTTTTCCGCGCTTGGGGGAACGGTGACTACCAGAATTTTTCTGCCATCGGGGGACAGTGTTTCGTAACTTATAGACAGGGCTGGCTCAACTAATTGATCGGAGGCTTCTTCCAGTTTCCGGAGCTCGCGAATTTCCGACGCTACGCCCAGAATTTTCCCGTCGTCAGACACGCCAATCAACAAGATCCCACCTGAGCCGTTGGCAAAAGCGGCCAGCGTCCGGGCAATGCGGTGGGCTGAGGAGAGGGATCGTTTGAATTCCAGATTGTTACTCTCTCCTTTCGTGATTAAATCGTTGAGTTCGGTACGCGTCATATTCTTTTCAACAGAAAAGATCGGAAAAATATTTCAATTCATCCTGACTCGTCCCGGATTAGCCGCGAAAAAAAACGCTCCGAAAACAGTATGTTTCCGGAGCGTCGCGCATCGATTGGACGCAGGTAGCTGCGTGCTTATTCTTCCGCGGTAACGGCCTTTTTCCGACCACGAGGTTTGCCCGTGTATTCTGGCTTGGTTTCCGGCTCTAATTGTAGCTCATAGCCCGTTATATCGTCTTCGTAGTCAAACGGTTTGATCGTGAAGACGTATTTCGTACCGCTGTAATCAATTTTACCTTTCTGAAGAATAACGGCCAACGGAATGGTGTAGCTTTTGGCTCCTTTTTCCATCTGAAACGTTTCGTTTGTTTCTTCAGCAGCGGGAATTACGTACAGTGATTTGATTTTACGTTTGCCTTCCTGAGCACCAATCTGGAACGAAATTCCATCTGGTTCGAGGCCAAGCTGAGCTACTGATTTTGTTGGAAAAACTAATTTTCCTGTTGATGAGACATAGCCAGTTGCAGGAGCTTCCTTTACTTTAGGGGCGCTTTTTGCCTGAGTTTCGCTGTTGTCTTCCTGTTTGAAGAAATAGATTTTAGGAGCTTTCATTTTTAGAGACTGAGTGATTGATGTTCTTGTCTGCGCAAATATATACATCTGCTAACAGTTTTACTGAATGAGCCTGCTTAGTTAAGTGGAAAGTTAGGGAAAATTGTTCCACCGTTTAGCGAGAAATAGTGAAAGCTGTTCTTTTTAATCATCGAAAAAGAGTTTTTAGAAGACTATTTATTGGGAGAATAAAAGATTATAAATTTTCTTATAAACCGCTGATGAATAGATACTTGATTAGTAGTAACTAGTCTGCTTTGTTGTTGATTAAAAAGCTAAATGTTAAAAAAATAAGTCTATTATTTAATCCTAATAAATATGGGTTTCTCTGCAAATCAGTATGATTAATTTATTTTATCGTTACTAATCGTGCTGTGAGTAAGCGTAGATGTGGTAAGGTAAACTCATCAATTCATCAATAAATTACTGAGTTTTCATGTATGTTACTGGATTCGTTAGTATGGTAATTACTGGAAGTGAACGTAAAAAATAAACCAACTTGCTGCTGGTTGCCAGGCGATGTTGCTCTGCTGCGAACGTATTTTTTGAAAAAATAAGGGTAGATACCAATTAGTTGAGTGCTAGATGGCGATAATTTGACAGTAGTAAAACGAAGGCGTAAATTTCTGCGCGTTTATCGCTTTATCTTAACTCTGTTTTACTCAAAAAGAGATGCTTGTTGCCAAGTGCCATGAATCAGCTTTGGTTGATTATAGTCCATAGAGTAAATTGTTTGTCGTGCCTGGCTATGGAAAGCGGAATACCGTTTGGTCGTTCACTCTGGCGGTGACGAGACGAGGAAAAAATAGAGATTGTCGGCAGCAAATAAGATAGAATATGGGGGTTGGAGCAGGGTAATGAGGCAAAGAAGAGTCAGATTAAACGAGAAAAAAATACGGGCTCGACTTTGTTAGCCGAGCCCGTATTTTGAGTAAGAAATATAGTGACGAATGAAAAATCGGCTTTTACTACTTTAAATGCTGCCGCACAGTTGCCTATTTCTTTACGGCATATTACGGCAGCTAGTGCAACGTGAATCCAATCGGGTCGACTACAGTATTGCTGTCAATGCATGGTGTCTTTCCGAGCACCCGAAGCGTTTCGTCGGGGCTCGTACTGCCGGCCTTTGCCCATTTTAGCGTCTTTGTCCCGTTCCTTCGCCATCCGATAGCTAGGAATGGCATTGTCCTTACTCGTCATTTTTTCGTCGAGTGAGGGTTGAGGAATTGGTTTGTTCGATGCCGTTTTGGATACGGGCTTTTTGGCATTAGAACCAGAAATTGATGTTTGCGAACTTGGTTTAGTTGTTTGGGCCAGGGCTGTTGTTGAGATCAGCAGGGCACCGAGGAGTAATTTAAGCATGGCTATTCACAAGGTTGAGTAAAAGTAAAGCTGGTTCGTTACCAGCTCCACAGCTAGTACTCCGAAAATAACGACTTTGTTTGCCGGTGACCTCGCTTTACGGCGCGTTTACTGGCGCCGAACTTTATTTTTCTTTCAGTAAGCGAAGCAAAACCCCGTTGGTCCAGCCGAACCCATCCTGATTCGGGTACTCGCCCCCCTTGGCGGCTGCTGTGCTGACGACGTCGTATTTCTCCACCATTTTGCCCGACGCTTTGTATACCCGAAGATTTTCGGTTCCCCAATGTTGCTTGATCCGGTTGGCCAGCGCCGTTTGTCGGTAATTCCGCAACCCCCGGATCGTGACCCATTGCAGGGGAGCCCAGCCGTTGGGAGCGTCCCATTGCTGTCCCGTGCGGTTAAGCGTAGTAGTCAGTCCACCGGGTTTCAGAAAATTACGTTCCAGCATTCGGGCTACTGCTACCGACTGAACCATCGTCGCTACGTTGGTAAACAGCGGGTAAGCGGCCGCCAGCGAATAGACCGTCGCTTGTTTGCGAGCGACAAAGTCATAATCGAAAAAGAATTGCCGTTTGGCGTTCCAGCAATATTGGCGAATTGCAGCCTGGCGTTGATTCGCCAACTGAGTGTATTGCTTTTCCTGGTTCGCGTCTCCCTTCAGTCGGTACGCCTGGGCCAGCGTCCGTTCCAGATTGACGAGCAGGCAGTTGAGGTCGACGGGAATAAAATCGGTGGTGTGAATCGTTCGGAGCGACTTTCCGTCGCGAAACCAACGGCTGCTGTAATCCCAACCTGATTCTGCTCCGGCGCGAAGGTGTCGATACAGAGTCTGCGGCTCTTTGTTACGCCGGGCCAACTCAACGTCTTCGCGATAGGATTCGGGTCTGGGGGTGGTTTTATCGTCGTAGTAGCGGTTGAGAAAAACTCCATCGGCCAGCCGGACAACCCGCCGGTAGGCCGGTTGCTGGGCAGTAAGCTGCTCTTTTCCATTCATCCAGAAATCGTACTCTTTCTGCAACTCAGGAAGGTATTGCAATAAGACCCGGCGTCCGCGTACTTCGCTCAGCAGACCAACCATGTACGAAAAGAACGGTGGCTGTGACCGTCCCAGGAAATAGGTCCGGTTTCCGTTCGGGATAAAACCAAAGCGGTCGATCAGAAAGGCAAAGTTGTCGATCATGTCCTGGATTTGCTGCGATCGGCCAGATACCTGCAATCCCAGCATGGTAAAATAACTATCCCAGTAATAGATCTCACCGAAGCGGCCGCCCGGTACGACGTATGGTTTGGGTAATAGAATCAGTGATCCCGTTGGGCCATCCGCTTTTGGGCGCGCATCAGCGGGGCGGGTCAGGACGGGCCATAAGGCCGTAATGTGTTCTTCGGCTGACTGATTCGCTTTGCTGGTATAACCCGTAGCGGGCGTAACGGGGCGGGTAAAATGCTTATCAACAAACGCCTTCAGGTTGAAGCCGGGCTGGTTGCGGGCCTGTTCGTAGTTTGCCAGGATAGTAGCAGTGGCAAACTTGGGCGTGCAATCCGCGAAGGTTTTGGAATCGGGAAAAACGCGGCCCAGCTGCACCGCTTCAAATAAGTTACCAAACTGCTCGTCCGGCCCCTGTAGCGACTCGACGGCTGGTTTGGGAATTGTTACTGACGATTTATCGACGGGTTGGGTTAAGCTGACCAGGAAAAATGTGCAGACAAGAACGGGTACACTAGCGCGGCTGATAGTCAGAATCATAAAATAGAGGGTAACCTAATTCTAACTAGAACGAAACAGCGGGGGGAAAGTATTATACGCGACGGCCGTTTTTCGACTTGTCACCCAATGAAGCAAGCTGCCAGCGACAGGGGTGCCTGAATAATGCTGGACTCTATTCTACTTAGCGAAGAAAATGATCCTGATAATGGTCAGGAGTAATCGGTATTTCACGTCGAACCGACGTAAAATACCGATGTAAAGGATGGTGAAAGTGTAAATACCCAGCGTCGTACAACGTATTATATGGACGAACGCAAACCGCATCAGGGGGCTAGCGTGGGACTTCCAGTTCGTTACGTGATGGTAGTTGGGGGAAGCGGGCGTGGGGTTCACGCTGGTACCAGTAGGCCACGGTTGTGATGTCGGATTGCTGGGGATAGTAGCGGCCGCCACTGCGCCAGCCCAGGTCCTGAATGTTGACCTTCAGTTCTTTTTCGAACCGAATGGGGTCCATGATGTGCCAGCGGTACATGCCAAACGCCTGTTGTGACTTGTACAGGCCATCGGGTTTGACGACCTGGTGCAACCCCGCGTAAGGCGTTGAGAACGCTTCGTACTGATGCGTTTTCTTGTTCTCGAAATTATAGGATCCGCAGAAATAATCTTCCGTACCGGTACCGGCGATGGTTGGGAACTGACGGTCGCCATCCAGAAAGAACTTGATTTCGCCCTCGCCCCACCAGCCATTATTACGTACCCCTACGGCCATGAACGTACCCACGTAATGCCCCTTCCCCTGTACGCCATCCAGAATCGTGTGCAGCGATCCTTTGGTTGGGTTAGACCGGCGGAACTGGGCGTGGAAATACGCTTCGTCGTCGCCAACGGAAGTTAGGGTATAATTAATCTGGTAATAGAGCCGCATGGATTCATCGGGATTCAGATTCTCCAGCGTAACCCGGCATTTTTTACGAAAGGGCATCTTCCAGTAACAATTGAAAGCACTCCCCGGGTTGACCGTAACAGCCAGCGAGTTGAGTGGAGCGTACTCATTCCAGGCCATGCCAAAAAAATCGCCAACGGGTACCTCAACCGAGGGGACTTTTTCGTCGTCCCAGTAAAAGCGCAGGATCGAGTAGCGCCAGTTACCCGTTGGCGTCATCCAGATCTGCTGAATAGCGCCGGGGCCTTCCATCTCGGCAATGGTGATGGTTTCGCCTTTTTCGACAATGATAAATGGGTTGACTTTCCAGCCCTGCCCCAGGTCGCGGGCTTCGTTGGCCGCATTCGCGACATTCCGCTGCCCTTTCTGGTTGATGGGGTCAGCCATCCCCCCTTTACTCCGTTCCCCCGTAAAGTTTTCGGGGCTGATGGACCGGGTCTGCGCGTTGGATAAGCGCGACAGATTCCCGAGGTTCATGTCCAGCCCGTCGAAGGTAGCCTGACGCTGCGCCAAGGCAGTATGGGCGAGATAAAACGTTAGCCAGAAAAGAAGGAAATGTTTCATAGGTCAGTGGCTGGAAAGGATGCCGTGCCAGATTGGGATAACGGTCCGTTGCTGGCACAGTCGGTTAGCTTAAGAACTGAACGTATTCGTTTGTAAAGTCAGCGCCTGAAGCTTCCTACTGACTATCTAAAACGGCGGAGAGGGGCGATCAAATGACCGATGTTGACAAGGGTGTTTACCGCTCTACGTCGGTAGCGTTCGGCCATCAGGTTTTGGCCAGATCCTTGTCTACGACAATTGAGCAACGAAAAAAAACACCGGTCGAGACCTAGTTGTTCTAGGGGTAAAATGAGTTTCTAACACGAAATCAATACCGCGATGCCACAGGGAGATAAATCGGCCTACACCGACAAGCAGATTCGGCAGGCCGAACACATTGAGGAAGGATACGAGAAACGGGGTGTTCCTGAAGAGGAAGCCGAGAGCCGGGCCTGGGCTACCGTAAACAAAATATCGGGCGGTGGTAAGAAGAGCGGCTCAGGACGCGGCCACGCCGAAAATAAGGAGCCTATGCAAAAAGGCGGCAAAAAAGGAGGGACTGCTTCCGCGTCCCGCACGCCCGAGGAACGGTCGGCGTCGGCTAAAAAGGCAGCTGCTACGCGCAAACGCAACGCCGAGAAAGCGTAACGTAGCCGAATCGTTTTATCAGCCCAGTAGCCCCAGGGACGCAGCGGACTGGATACGTCCGAGCCAATGTGCCCTCTGGGGTTTATTTATGGCAAAATTAGCAAGCTAATACATTGCCCTTATTTTATTAAACAGTGAAGAGTAGTTGTAAGCAGGCAGGGGATTTTGTAGGTTACAGGCGCGTGTACGCGTTTCCTTATATATATTCCTATGAATTCATCCCGTCGTCAGTTCCTAAACCAGCTTGGGCTGGTGGCTGCCGGGCTAAGCCTGACGCCTATGGTACCAACCGAAATCTTCGCCGAATCAGCTGCCAAGCCCTTCACCTTTGACATGTCGCTGGCCGAGTTTTCCTTTTTCCCCGAAATCATGTCCGGGAAGATGAGTAACCTGGATTTTCCGGCCCGCGCTAAAAAAGAGTTTGGGGTTAACGTACTGGAGTACGTCTCCATGTTCTTCAACGACAAACATACCGATCAGGCGTACCTGAAGGACCTCAAGCAGCGGGTTGATGATCTGGGGATGAAAAATCACCTGATTATGGTCGACGGGGCCAACCTGGCCGATCTGGATGCCAGCAAGCGGAACCAGGCCGTTGACGCACATCGGCCCTGGCTGGACGCGGCTACCCGGCTGGGCTGTAGCGCTATCCGGGTCAACCTAGGCGATACGACCAAAGCCATGTCGGGGGTGCCCGATGATCCCGCTGAGGAGGCCGCTAAAGCAGCGGCCGACGGCTACCACAAATTACTGGAATACGCAGCCAGTCAGAAGTTGAACGTCATTGTCGAAAACCATTTTGGTAACTCGACTGATATTGACTGGCTGGTTGGCGTCCTCAAAGCGGTCAACATGCCTAATGCGGGACTACTGCCTGATTTTGGTAATTTCTGCCGTCAGCGGAGTAAACCCGAAACCCAGGACATAAAAGGGATTATGGGTACGCACTGTCTGAAAGAATACGACCGGTACGAAGGCGTCCGGAAAATGATGCCCTACGCCAAAGGGATTAGCGCCAAAACGCACAAGTTTGACGCCCAGGGCAACGAAACCGAAACGGATTTTCGGCGGATGTTTAAAATCATCAAAGACGCGGGCTTCACGGGATACGTCGGTATCGAATACGAAGGTGGCCTGATGAATATGTACAATCCGGACGGAGGCTATCTGCCCGCAGCCGAGGGGATTAAGGCGACCAAAACCCTGCTCGAACGAGTGCGGAAGGAGCTGAGCTAACCAACCGAAGCCAGGAAAAACGCCCTAACTGGGCGTTTTTCTTATAAGCTCTCACTGCTTAACGAACTGCGCAATGGCGGTGGCCAGGCCGGGGGTAAGGGGAAGGGTTGGCTTGTTATATGTACCAAAATTATCGGCCTGGCTGGTTCCCGTCACGTTTTTTAGAATGTGATTCATGTCATCGAACAAAAGCAGTCGGGAGCTGGGCTGGCCTAACGTGGCTCGACCGGATGTGGTCCTGGCGGCCTGGAGCCGTTCGGCGTCGGCGACGCTGACCTGCAAGTCTTTCCGGCCCTGAATAATTAGTACCGGATTGGTATACGCCGTTAATTCCGTGGCCGGGTCGTACTTCATCCAGGAGATCAAACCCGGCTGAGCAGCGAGCGATAGCTGACTTTTTAGGATAGGATTCGTAGGGTGCACCAGATGGCCCTGTTTCAGCGAGTCCAGGGCTGAATCGACTTCCCGCTGAGTATCGGCGGGGTTGCCCAGGCGTCGGCCCTGGTCTTTCATGACGTCGGCAATATTACGGCCCGCTCCGGCCAACGAAATAAATCCTTTGGCCTTGGTTTGACGAGCTGCCAGCATGCCCACCAGTGACCCTTCACTATGACCCGCTACATAAACGCCCGAAAAACGCTTGTCGGCCTGCAACTGCCGAATAAAACCAACCGCATCGCTTACGTAAAAGTCGAATCGGTGTTCCTGGGGTTTTAGTTTGCTGGCGCTAAGCCAGAGATTTTTACCCGACCCCCGTTTATCGTAGCGAGCGACCGCAATTCCGAGCCGCGCCAGGCTGTCGGCTAACATCTTGAACGCGTTCGATTGTAGGCCCGTGGCGCTGTTGCAGTCGCGGTCGGTAGGCCCGGAGCCCGCAATGAGGAGTACCACCGGCACTGGTTTTGTCAGTTCCCCGGGGAGTGTCAGCGTGCCTTCCAGCGTCAGGCTGACGGTAGCGGGTTGCGTAATGGTGTACTGAATCGTTTCTTCGGACTGCGCGCGTGCCGACAGACCGGGAAGCAGGCAAAGGCCGCATACGTAGAGGATATGACGAAGCATGATCAGGTAGTTTTAGGAGAGAATATTGAATTGGAATGGACGGGTACGCTTTGGTTTACCGGGCTTTTTCCTGCTGGAAGCACACGTAGGAATACACAACCGGTACCAGCGAGCTAAGCACAGTTATCACCAGAAAGGCCCACAGACGTGATTCTGCGGGTAACAGTAGCGCAAGGGCACCCCCCAGTAACCCACCGGCGACCATCAATCGACCGCCCAGCTGATGGGTTCGGCGCCAGACCGTATCGCTGCTTAATGTCCAGGGCGTCCGGATACCAACAAACCAGTTCGGTTTCACGGTGGTCAGGTAATTGCCTATGCCAGCAATCATCACCCCAACCAGCGCCAGCACGATACCCGCCATCGATTCGCCCGGGTCGGGACTCGCGGCTACGTACCAAAGCCAGCCCGTAATAGCGGCCAGACCGACCGTAACCACCAACCGTAGTTTTTGATAATTGCTGGTCTGCACCTGATTGCGCGGATCAATTTGGGGCAGGAACCGAAGCAGCAGATATAGAAAAAGCGATATACCACCCAGTAGCAGGACCGCATTTGTCTTGTCCATCCAGTCATTCGGACGCCCCTGCAAATCAAAATGCGTGGCGATGGTATCGGGAAGTTGCTGCCAGATCAGAGCCAGGTACACGTAAGGCGCCAGCAAAAAACCAACAATGAGCAATTCGCGGTTCAGGGAGAGTTTCATAATAATTAATGGATAAGTGTTTAGTCAGGAATGAGAAGCCGGGGTGTCAACGGAGGAAGAGGGGACAGGCTCATCCGCATCCGACTGCCGGAAGCTCATGAGCCAGGTCAGTAAGTCGTCCAGCACCGTCGTGTTGAGTGAATACGTAATGAACTGCCCCTGTTTGACGGAGTCGACCAGACCAGCCTGCCGTAGTAGATCAAGGTGGTGAGAAATACTGGGCTTACTCATGTCGAAGTGCTCCGCAATTTCTCCCGCGTTCAGGTCGCGCTCCCGAAGCAAATCTAAAATCTGCCGACGGGTAGGATCATTCAGGGCTTTGAATAGCGTATTCATTACAGAGTATTAATATAATTAGCCAAATGTCTAAATAAATAGATAAACTTCTAAATATACTAATTGGTATTAGTGGATGATAGACGGTTAGTAGTGTTGATGAATGGTTGAGGTAGCAGGTGTGCTGGCGACGTATTGAGAGTTGTTGCGGGCAATAGGGGCGACGATTCTGGTGATCAGTGCCGGTCTGGCCGCGTAGCTAATGGATAGTGTAGCCGTACTTAAATTCGATAAAAGGCTGTGGAAACACGTAATAATGACGATTTTTGCCGCCTAGTTTTTTTATAATGATACCTACCGATACTACCCTGGAACAGCTTGTTCGCCGACGGATCGACCAAAAGACCAAGCCACTTGGTGCACTGGGTCAACTAGAGGAACTGGCTGTTCAGCTTGCCCTAATTCAACAGACCGAAACCCCCGTTTTGCTGAATCCGCACCTGTTGGTTTTTGCGGGTGACCACGGCCTGACCGCCGAGGGAATCAGTGCCTATCCAGCCGCGGTGACCTACGGGATGGTCCGTAATTTTATAGCCGGGGGCGCGGCCATCAACGTATTTTGTCGGCAGAATGGCCTGGCCCTGCTGGTGTGCGACGTGGGGGTCAACGGAACGTTTGCTGAGAATACGCCCGAGTTCGTCAAGTTCAAAATTTGCCCCGGCACCCGGAATATGCGCCATGAACCAGCGATGACAGCCGACGAGTGCGCAGCGGCCCTGGATGCCGGAAAAACGCTGGTTAACGGTGTTAAGTACCGGGATTGCAACGTTGTCGGTTTCGGCGAAATGGGCATTGGGAACACGTCGTCGGCTGCGTTGCTGATGCATCGGTTTACGGATTTTCCCCTCCCCGAATGCATTGGTCGGGGAACTGGTTTGGACGAAACGGGCATGCAGCAGAAGCGAGCTATCCTACAGGCCGTTGCTGATCGGTACGCGTCGTTGACGGAGTCGATGGCTATTCTGGCGGCTATGGGAGGGCTGGAGATTGCGGCTATGGTTGGCGGCATGATTCAGGCGGCTGAGAACGGTATGGCTATCCTGATTGATGGCTTCATTGCTACGGCGGCTTTGTTGGTAGCCCAGGCATTGGACCCGTCGGTACGGGCACATTGTATTTTCTGCCATCAGTCAAACGAAGTGGGTCACCGGCTTATGCTCGACTACCTGGACGCGAAACCCTTGTTGACGCTGGACTTACGCCTGGGCGAGGGTACCGGTTGCGCGCTGGCTTATCCCCTGGTTCAGGCCGCTGTGAACATGCTCAACGAGATGGCTACGATGGACGTGTTATAAATCAACGAGCGAAAGCGGGAAAGGAGGACGCTTTTCGCTTGCGCTCATCCTATTATTGATCTGTCTATGCGGTTATTTTTTACAGCGTTGATGTTTTATACGCGGCTGCCGGTACCGAAAGGTATCGATCATGCGCCGGATGCGTTAAACCGCGCTACGTTGTTTTTGCCGCTGATTGGCTGGCTGGTCGGACTGGTGGGCGTGGGGACGTACTGGCTTGGTATGGTGCTGTTTCCGCCCCAGTTCCTGCCAGTGCTGTTGAGCATGATCGCTACAGTCTGGATTACGGGTGCTTTTCACGAAGATGGTTTCGCCGACGTTTGCGACGGCTTCGGGGGGGGATGGACCAAGGCAACCATACTGACGATTATGAAAGACAGCCGGTTGGGAACTTACGGCCTGGTCGGGTTGGGACTGCTGCTGGCGGTCAAGTTCTTTGCCCTGCAGGCGCTATTATCGGCTGAAGCCTTTGGCTGGGGCGTTGTCCTGAAATACGTGTCGGCACACAGCGTTAGTCGCTTGCTGGCGGTGACGGTTATCCGGGCGCTACCCTACGCCCGCGAAGACGCCGACGACGGTAAAGCAAAACCCGTTGCTCAGGGGCTAACCAATGGCCAGTTGCTGGTCGCTACTGGTCTGGGGTTGGCTCCTCTGGTGATGCTGACCCTATACACCGGCCTCTGGATCTACCTGGCCTTTCTGATTCCGCTGTGGCTGGTACGCTGGCGATTAATCTGGTTTTTCAACAAGTGGATTGGGGGGTATACCGGCGACTGCCTAGGCGCGACCCAGCAACTCACCGAAGTAATCCTGTTCTTATCGTTTGTCTCGCTGGTGTGGGTGTCGATTTAAATTGGGGAACAAGTCTCCCCTTTATCCTTGTCCCATCTTCCTTTCTTATGAATATCTATCTTATTCGCCATACCGAAGTTGCCGTTGGGCGGGGCGTAGCCTACGGGCATACCGACGTAGCGCTGGCTGATACTTACGACGAGCAGCGGGAACAACTGTCGCGCCATTTACCGGAGAGCCCAGCGGTGGTGTTTTCGTCGCCCCTGAGTCGTTGCCGTCGACTCGCCGAGGATCTGGCCCGGACGGTAACGATGAGTAAGTCAATCGAGGTTGCGCCAGGGCAGACTAGGCCCGATGGGGATACAATAAAGGCACAAGCCGATTCGTTGGCGGTACGGTACGACGACCGGCTCAAGGAATATTTTTTTGGCGACTGGGAAATGAAACCTTGGGATGCTATTGATCGCGCTCAATTGGATAGCTGGATGGCGGATTTTGTATCAATAGCGGCTCCTAACGGGGAAAACTTCACCGACTTGTCCACTCGGGTTCGGGCGTTCTGGGAAGAGCAGATACTGCCGTTGGCGAAAACGCAGCCGGGCCAGTCGGTGCTGGTGGTATCGCACGGGGGTGTTATTCGGGCGTTGTTGTGCCGCCTGCTGGAGCTGCCCCTGGCGAATGCGTACCGGCTCAATCTGGATTACGGGGCGGTGACGAAGGTCACGCTGATAAACGGGTATGCTACGGTGCAATACGTCAACCGCTGAACCGAAATATAACCGAATCGCCAAACAAACAAACAATCCAGAAGGTAGCTGGCTTGTATGGGTATGAACCCCCATACCGCCCCATTTCATTCGTCTGATTCTACCGTTCTCCCACCCGAGATCATTTCCCTACAGGGACCTGCGTTCGATGCCTTGCTCCGACGGATTGCTGAACTGGCACCCGAAACGGATGTAGAGGGCGACTTTCCGATTGATGCGTTTGCTGAGTTAGCTAGGGGAGGTTTACTGGCGGTTACGTTGCCCGGTGCCCCGCTGGATTTTGCTAAAGCGCAGACGTCCCAACTCCTGGATTTACTCAAACGGATCGGTGGCGCTAACCTGGCCGTTGGGCGAGTGTACGAAGGGCATATTAACGCGCTTTTTCTGATTCACCTGTACGCTAGTGCCAAACAACGGGATCGTTGGTACGCCGATGTCCGGGACCGGAAGATGCTGTTTAGCGTCTGGAATACCCAGGCGGGCGATGGCGTTCGGATACACCTGGCCGAAGAAGGCCAATACCGGCTGAGTGGCGCGAAAACATTCTGCTCCGGGGCGGGCTGGATCGCACGGCCGTTGATAACGGGGGAGATACAAACCGACAAGCGACGTGGCTGGCAAATGGCTGTTGTACCGACCGAGCGAGTGCAGCCCATTGCGCAGGACGATCAGTTCTGGACCCCATTGGGAATGCGGGCATCGGCGAGCTTCAAGCTGGATTTTTCGGGAGTAGAGTTAGCCGAGGAGGATATGCTGGGGCAGCCGGGTGAGTACTTGCAACAGCCCTACTTCAGTGGGGGCGCCATCCGGTTTGCGGCTGTACAACTAGGGGGGGCTGAAGCCGTGTACGAAGCTACCCGTCAGTTTCTGATGGGTATGGGCCGCACCGACGACGTGCTCCAACGAACGCGGCTGGCTGAAATGGCGTACCTGATCGAATCCGGTAACCAATGGCTGCGGTCGGCCGGGGAAAAAACGGATACGTGGCTGGCCGGGGGGAAAGACTGGTCAACCATCGTGGCATACGCTAACATGACCCGAACGGCCATCGAAGAAATCTGCCTGCGAGTGATGCCCCTGGCCGAACGTTGCGTGGGCGCACGCGGTTTGTTACGTCCCCAGCCCTTCGAGCGTATTCACCGTGACCTGACGATGTACCTGCGGCAACCCGCTCCCGACGCCACGCTCGTCGACATTGGTCAGTACGTACTTAAACAGTCTGCCCCCGCCCATGATCTCTGGCGTTAATAAAGTCCATCTTATTGAAGACCTGGCCCAGCCGCTGACGGACCTGCGTAGTTTGGGGACGACCCTGGTTGTTGCACCCCACCCGGATGACGAGTCGCTGGGATGTGGGGGGACAATTGCTTTACTGCGGCAGTTGAATCTACCCGTGTACGTTCTCTTTGTGAGCGATGGAACATTGTCGCACCCCAATTCGCCGAGTTACCCGTCCGACCGCCTGCGGCAGTTGCGGGAGGCTGAAGCGCTGGAAGCACTGCGTATTCTAAACGTACCCGACACAAACGCTCACTTTATGCGGCAGAAAGACCGGCAGGTACTTACGTCGGATAAGCCCGGTTTCGACCAGACGGTGCAGTACGTCACCGAGCTGCTGGAACGCTGGGCGCCTGATACGGTGCTCGTTCCCTGGCGCCGTGATCCCCATCCTGATCATCGGGCGTCGTGGCAACTCCTGACGGAAGCCATTACGCAGCTTGAGTGTCCGCCCCGTCTGCTGGAATACCTGATCTGGCTCTGGGAACTGGGTAACGAAGCGGATATGCCGCGGGTCGAAGAGATGACTGGCTGGCGGGTGGACATCGGTAGGGTGATGGCGCAGCGGGACCGGGCCATCGCGGCTCACCGCTCGCAGGTAACAAGACTGATTGATGATGACCCCACTGCTTTCTATCTGTCTCCTGCACTACTGACTCATTTCGCCCAACCCCGTGAACTATTCCTGGAAGCTAAAAACGGATAAGTAACGGCTGCCCGACATTATGGAAACAACAAAAATAACCCTGCCCGAACAGTATTTCGACGACGTATACCGGGCCAATGAGGATCCCTGGCAGTTTGCTACCAGTCCCTACGAACGGGAGAAGTATACGGCTACCCTAGCTGCTTTGCCCAACGCCCGTTACCGAAGCGCTTACGAGATCGGCTGTTCCATCGGAGTGCTCAGTGCTTTGCTGGCCGAGCGCTGTGATAAACTCCTGTCGGTGGATGCGAGTGAGTTGCCTCTGAGAGCGGCCCGGGAACGGTTGGCCCGGTACCCCCACGTAACGGTGGAGCGGCAATACGTACCCGCCCAGTTTTCGGCCGGTAGTTTCGATTTGATTCTATTGTCCGAAGTAGGTTACTATCTCTCCCTGGCTGACTTGCACCAGTTGCGGCAGCGCATCCTTGATCAGCTACTGCCGGGGGGGCAGTTACTGCTCGTGCACTGGACCCCGTTCGTGCCGGATTATCCCCTGACGGGTGATGAAGTGCATGACCAGTTTACGGCGTCGGTTGCCGAGGGGCAGTTAACCCATCTGCTGAACCAGAGAACGGATAAATACCGGCTTGATTTGTTTCAAAAGCCTTGACGCAGATTCGTCGGATACGTTTCGGCAGGTATAGATAGGGGAGATGCGTACTGATCGTTTAAAAAAGCACGGAGGCCCTGGATGGTAGCCGTGATAGGGGTAAAGGACCAGGTAGCAGCCCAGTGCCCGGTGGCAAGCCGGGCTTCAACCTGCTCCCAGAGCTGCCCGAAATAGACGCTCTGGCTCATGGTGTTCCAGAGCCATTCCAAAGGAAGCGTCAGTTCGGTAGCAACGGTACGTAGCAGCATTGTCGGATCAATGGCGGGGTCGGCCTGCCAGCAGCGTCGCAGCCGGTGCCGGTTTCGCAGCCGGACCAAGACCGCTTCGGCCGGTTCTGCCAGCTGGCAGTGGCCGTCGCGGTTGAGGGTATCCCAGTAACGTAGCTGCTCCGAGAAACCAACCGTAGCCCGGCCCTGCATCCGCATCGACGTAACGACCCGCACCAGCGGGCTTTTTCGGATCTTGGCGTCCAGTCGCAGGAGCGCCCGGTAAAAGGCTTCATCTTCCAGATGGGGCACCAGCGGGAGCCGTCCTGCTTTTTCGTACATGGTACAGGTTACGGCCAGATTGGCGCCAAAGTGCTGAAAATGCCGGGGCCAGGGATCGTGCGCCAGTGGATCGAGAATGGCTTCAACCTGCGCCACCAGCGTTCGGTACGTAACGTCCCGCAGGTAATTTAACCGTACGGGGCTGTCGCTGGTCTGGGTCAGAATCCGTCCACCAACGGCATCGTTTCCCCGATCGATCTCCCGAATAATCTGATTCACCCAATGCCGGTCCACGATTGTATCGCCGTCCGTGGAGGCAATAATCCCATTACTATGTCCCGTGCTCGTCAGCCGCCGGTACGCTTCGTTCATGAGAAGCCGCCGGACGGTACCAATATTGGCGTGGGGAGCAGGTAGGCAGATATCAGCCAGCAGTAACCGAAAGCCCGGAAACTGTCGCTGGTAGCGAAGGGCTAGTTCAGGGGAGGTATCGGTACAGTTGTTGGTTAGCAATAGGACCTCGTAACGGGTGGGCGAAAGGGCAGACCCTTGTTCATCCTGTTGTTGACGGAGCGCATCCAATACCTGAATCAGGTGGGTTGCTTCGTTTCGTACGGGAACAACGACCGAAATACGTAAATCCGGAGCGGGAGAGAATTCGTCAAAGACAAGGGAGGGAAGCGGTGGGGAGGGAGTGACTAGATCGGGGGTAGGCGGTAGCATAACGTCAAAAAGCTGGCGTCCGGTGATGGTAAGCAGATAACCTTTGGTTTACCTAATTGTTGAGGAAAGTAAGAAAAGGGTTCCTGGCTATCAGTAACGCTGGCCGTCTGGGACAACCTATGAAACGATCAGACAATTTTCTTGGTTTGATAGACAAATGGCCTTTTCTTTGCTGATCAATCGATTCGCTACGTATCATGACTATGCTTGACCGAACCGCGCTGGTTTTTTCGGCGCTAAATGGGGTGCCCGCTACGCGCTTCTTTGAAACGGCAGATCTGACGGGGTACAAGCGGGAACAACTCGCCGAAGTATTTGATACGTCCCTCAAAACGTTTCAACGGTACGAGCGGGAGCATAAAAAGCTGAACCCACAGGACAGTGAGAAAGTGCTGAAGATTATTCATCTGTTTCAGGCGGGGGAAGCAGTCTTTGGCTCGGGTGATTCTTTCCGGCGGTGGATGGATAAACCGGCTTATGGCTTAGGGAATCAGGTCCCGTTTACGTTACTGCACACCTCTGGGGGCATCGATCTCGTACTGGACGAGGTGGTGCGGATTGAATACGGGGATCTGGCGTAGGGGATGCAGGTGTACCGAATTACCAAAGCCCAGTATGCTGATCGGCTCGTGGCATCCGGAGGTGCCGCTCGCTGGAACAGTCGGGGACAATTTGTTATTTACACGGCGGCCACGCGCGCGCTGGCCTGTCTGGAGAATGTGGTTCACCGGAGTGGGGAAGGGCTAGCCGATGACTTTCGGGTGATGGTCATTGATATACCAGATGAGCTGACCGTTGCAACCATACGTCTATCGGATCTGCCCGCTGACTGGTTTGATTTTCAGCAGTACGGCTCCTGTCAGATGTTGGGGAATGCCTGGCTACAGCAGGGTGAATCGCCAATACTCCGGGTGCCGTCAGCCATCATTGTCGACGAGTGGAATTACCTGCTGAATCCAGCCCATCCGGATTTTCCGAGAATTCAACTGACGCGAACGGATCCATTCACTTTTGACCCACGAATTAAGTCCTGACTAGAGTCGGCGTGATTTCGGGGGACTGGTTCTTTCGGTAACAGCCGTAAGCGCGCTGGTGGCTTACGGGCTGCTACAGGTGCAACTAGGCTTTCAGCCTCTTTCTCCAGCCCGATTAGCCAGCGCTTACCTGCTAATTGCCTGCGGGGCAGCGATGATTGGTTTATTACTGGTGGTAGCTGGTTTATGGAGTCATTAGTGCTGGGTGTGTGACTACCTGTATGGTCAGCGTTTATTTATTCGCTCCCGGTAACTTATCGCAAAAAGTAGGAAAAATATCGATGGGTTTTAGATGAAATAGAATTGTATTCCATATAGATTATAGTGCACATCAGCAGAGGAGGATGAAACCACGTTAAAAATTGGCGCTGAAGCCCGATAGCCGGTATTCTGGCCGATTTCTTCCATTTTTCCGGAAAAATTTGTATATTTGTCTATACAGCGGTTAGCACAGACTGTGTGAGCCGGAATAGTAATTTTCTGCGAAACTCCTATTGCACATGGCGGAAGAAAATCCCGACCTCGAATCGCCCAGTAACATTATTCCCATCAACATTGAGGACGAAATGCGCGGTGCCTACATTGACTATTCAATGTCGGTTATCATTTCCCGCGCGTTGCCTGACGTCCGTGACGGGCTGAAGCCTGTTCACCGGCGGGTGTTGTTCGGAATGGCCGAACTGGGAGTGAATTACAACAAACCACACAAGAAATCAGCGCGTATCGTTGGGGAAGTACTGGGTAAGTACCACCCGCACGGCGATGCGTCGGTGTATGATACCATGGTGCGGATGGCGCAGGACTGGTCGCTGCGGTACCCACTCGTGGATGGACAGGGAAATTTCGGTTCCATCGACGGCGATTCTCCGGCGGCAATGCGCTATACGGAGGCCCGGTTACGTCGGATTGCCGAAGAGATGCTGATGGATATCTACAAAGAAACGGTTGACTTCCAGCCCAACTTTGATGATTCCCTCGAAGAGCCGAGCGTAATGCCCGCCAAACTGCCAAACCTGCTGCTGAACGGCTCGTCGGGGATTGCCGTTGGTATGGCCACGAATATGGCGCCCCATAACCTAACCGAAGTGGTTGACGGTATCCTGGCTTACCTGGATAATGCCAATATTACGGTTGAGGAACTGATGCAGTACGTCAAAGCCCCAGATTTTCCGACGGGCGCTACGATCTACGGGATGGAAGGGGTGAAGTCGGCGTTCAAAACCGGTCGCGGCCGGGTTGTAATGCGGGCGCATGCTACCATCGAAGAGAACAAAGGCAAAACCCAGATCATCGTGACGGATGTGCCGTATATGGTGAACAAAGCGGTGATGCTGGAGAAAACGGCCGAGCTCATCAACGATAAAAAGATTGAAGGGATTACGGCGTTCCGGGATGAATCGGACCGGGATGGGCTGCGCGTAGTCTATGATTTGCGTAAGGATGCTATCCCCAACGTAGTTCTGAATAACCTGTATAAGCATACGGCCCTTCAGTCGTCGTTCAGCATCAACAACGTCGCGCTTGTGAAAGGGCGTCCGGTATTGTTGAACCTGAAGGACATGATGCGGTATTACGTCGAACACCGGTTTGATGTAATTACCCGCCGGACGCAGTACGAACTGCGCGAAGCGGAGAAGCGGGCCCATATCCTGGAGGGACTCCTGATCGCCCTTGATAACATCGATGCGGTGATTGAGCTGATCCGCTCGTCGCGTGATCCGGAAGTAGCCCGTCTGGGCCTGATCGAGCGCTTTAGTCTAAGCGACGTGCAGGCGAAGGCGATTCTGGAGATGCGTCTGCAGCGGCTTACGGGTCTGGAACGGGATAAATTACAGGCTGAGTTCGACGAGCTGATGCGGGAAATCGCTGACTACAAAGCGATCCTGGCCAGTGAAGAACGGAAACGGCAGGTAATTCGTGACGAGCTTACCGACGTTCGTGCCCGGTATGGTGATCCCCGCCGAACGGAGATCAATCCGCTGGGTGACGGTAATATCAGCGACCTCTCACTGATCGCGGATGAGGACATGGTCATTACTATCTCGCACGAAGGTTACATTAAACGGACACCAACGACAGAATACCGGGCGCAGAGCCGGGGTGGGGTAGGTGCCAAGGCAGCTGCGACGAAAGAAGAGGATTTCACGGAGCATCTGTTTACGGCGACTATGCACAATACCCTGCTGGCCTTTACCCAGAAGGGACGGTTGTACTGGCTGCCGGTTTATGAGTTGCCCGAAGGATCCCGTACGTCGAAGGGTCGCCCACTGGCTAACTTCATCAATATCGAATCGGATGATAAAGTCCGGGCGGTGATCAACGTATCAGACCTGAAGAACGAAGACTACATCAACAATAACTATATTGTGATGTGTACCCGTCAGGGCACGATCAAGAAAACCATGCTGGAAGCCTACTCACGGCCCCGGCAAAATGGGATCATTGCGATTACCATCGATGAGGACGACCAACTGATTGGTGTCTGCATGACCAATGGCGATAACGACATTGTGATTGCATCCAGCGCCGGTAAGGCGGTTCGCTTCCACGAAAGCCGGGTGCGGCCGATGGGTCGTACAGCCGCCGGGGTGCGGGGTATCTCGCTTGATGATGAAGATACGACCGACCATGTTATTGGTATGGTGTGTATCGCTTCGTCGGAGGCTCAGCTGCTGGTTGTTTCGGAAAAAGGGTACGGAAAACGGTCGGAGATTGACGAATACCGGATTACCAACCGGGGCGCTAAAGGTGTAGGTACGCTGAAAGTGACGGATAAGGTTGGTAAGCTGGTGGCGATCCTGGACGTAACGGATACTGACGATTTGATGATCATTAACAAATCGGGTATTGCGATCCGGACTCCAGTAAAGGATGTCAGTGTTATTGGTCGGAACACGCAGGGGGTACGGCTGATCAGCCTGCGCGACGGTGATTCGATTTCGTCGGTGACCAAGATTAAAGCCGAGGAGGTAGAGGATACGGAGCAGGAGGGAGCAGACTCCTCCGTTAGCGAAACGACAGAAGAGTAGTTATTGGCCTGATCAATATAAACTTGAGCCGGTTATTCTGGAATTTATCTAGAATAACCGGCTCAAACATTTCGGGTAACGTCATGCTTATATAGATTGATTCCGTACTTTCGTTCTTAAATTAAACACCCAACACAAACGTTAACATGAGATCTGTTGCCTTAGTAATGCTTGGATGTGCCTTGACCACTGGGATAGCGTACAGTCAGGATCAACCAGCCGCGGGCGGTGCCATGGATGCGGCTCTGGCTGAGTCGATGAAAAAAGACAAGGAAAAAAGCGACAAAGATATCGCTGACGAAAAAGCCGCCAGTAAGGCTGCTACCTGGATGAACCGGGCCAAAACGTATCAGAACATTGCGCTCCAGAGCATCAAGCTGGATTCGAACGCGGCTATGGTCTCGTACGATGCGTACAAAAAAGTAATTGAACTGGACAAAGATAAAAAAGGCGGACCTGGTCGGCAGGCAAAAGAAGCGGAGGAAGCACTGAAAAGCCGTGACTTCTACAACGCACTGATGCAGCAGGGGGTAGCCCGATTCCAGTCGAAGAACTATAAGGAAGCCGTGAAAACGATGTCGATGGCGAGCACTGTGCTGCCAAGCGATACACTGGCTCCGTTATATACCGCTATTGGTGCGCAGCAAATCCAGGATAACAAAACGGCTGAAGAGCAACTGGAGAAATATATCGCGAATGGTGGCAAGGATGCCTCGATCTACGGATCGCTGGCTATGCTGTACCGGAACGACAAAGAAGTAGACAAAGCTTTGGCCGCTTTGGACAAGGGCCTGGCGCTGGACCCAGCCAACAAAGATTTGTCGAACGAGCGGATTAACCTGATGCTATCGTCAAACCGTATGGATGATGCCATTGCGGGAATGAAGAAGATGGTTGAGAAAGATCCGAATAACGTTCAGAATCTGGTAAACTTATCCATTATCTACAACAACAGTGCGGGTAAGTTAAGTGACGAGATTCGTCAGTTGAGCGAGCAAACGAAAAAATCCGGTGGTAGCGGTAAAGCGTTGGCTGATGCAAAAGGCTTGCTGGAAACGTACAACGGAGAAGTCAAACGGTTAACGGCGAAGAAGCCGAAGACGCCGGACGTTACCCGTCAGTTAGCTGATGTGAAGAAGAAAGCAACCGAGCAGGCGACTACGGTAGCTAAATTGGAAGCGGATGCGAAAGCGGCAGCGGCTAATCCATCCGCAAGTGCAGGTGCCGAAGCCAAACTGGCTGAACTGAAAAAGCAGTACGATGAGCAAAAGGGTATGGAGAAAGATTATCTCCAGAAAGCAATTGCCGTTGATGGTAACAACTACGATGCGAACTACAACATGGGCGTGTATTATTTCAACGACGCCGTAGAGATGAAACGGTCGGTTGATAATATGGACATGGCCGAGTACAACAAACGTGGTAAAGAGATTGATGGTCAGGTTTGCGGCAAGTTCAAACTGGCTCTGCCATATTTCACGAAAGCAAAATCGATTAAAGCAGATGATGCTGAACTGAATGGTAATCTAGAGAACCTACAGAACGTACTGAAGCAGTACGAGGAACGTAAGATTGTCTGCGTGGAGGCAGCGAAATAAGCAAAGAGGGAAGGCCAGCTATCTTAGCTGGCCTTTTCATTTACTACTCTACTTAACATAATATAAATTATACAACAAAATGCAGGTCTGGATTAAAGCCGTTTACGTAAAGAGTAGTCTAACGAAAAGAGGATTATAATACATTGACTCGGAATCAAACTCTTAGCACTCATGAAAACAGAATGTTTATTTACGGGAATTCTTTGCCTGTTTGTAGCCAGTGAGTTTATGGGATGTAGTGATCATCAGGGACAAGTTGTTACGCCCGGTGTCAATCGAGCACGGGTTAAGACAATAACTCAGGTAACCGGTACAGCCAGCGTAAGTATGATTAGTGCCTTTTCGTATGATGTACAGGGGCGACTGAATTTAATCACGGCCTATCAACTGCCAGACAGTGCCGTAGCTCCGGTGGAAAATACGATGTATCAATACGATTCGCAAAGTCGATTAATCCAGGTTCGGCATACTGTAGTTCGCCGTGGGGCAAATTCAGAAACGTACACGCTTACGTACAATAGTGCCAATCAAGTGGCGGAGTTATCAAACTCGCTGTCAACGTTCAGTATATCGCCCCAGTATAATTTGGGGAATGTGGTAACTGGTTACAGCAAGGGAATTTCTGTGGGTGGCCGATAGGCCACCCACAGTGGTACGCTCACGTTCACCGGAAAAAACGTAACGACTGCCTTGGATGTATTTTCGGTGTTCCGGACGGGTGGATCACCTACTGCTCCTGCTGTGTATAGTAGATCAGTCAATACAACGTATACATTCGATGACAGACTCAACCCGTTCTATGGCGTATTTATTATTCCTGCTCCAGGTGTATTTCATTCCTTCGCGGGTGCAGGGAGTTTCGGTCCTTATTACACATTGTATGGTGGGACTGACAATCTGTTTAATTTAAGTCGAAACAATGTCTTATCGGCTGTAACCGCAAATGGAACGATAACCTACAGCTATACATATAATTCGTCAAGTCTTCCAATCAGTCGGATAACTACCACAGCTGCGGGTGTACTATGAGTACGAATCGTATTAGACTGGTGATCCCCCCTATCTACTAAGCGCTACTAGTAGCGCTTACACTAAAAAGGCCAGCACGAAATTATTCATGCTGGCCTTTTTGCAATCTTACAAATATGTTCCATGAAATCCACGTGAAACAGTGACACATTAAAATATATCACTGTTAACATTCGTATACTGCAGTATACTGCTCTGTATTAATTAAGAGCCAGCTGGTGTGTACTCTTGAAAGGACCCGTCTGTATAGAAAACCAGAATTCGTTCAATTCGTCGATCAACTGCAGTTTCTTCCTCGGAGTAGATTGATTGTTCAGGTGGTAACTCAGTCCGTTGTGGCTGTCGACCAGCGAGCTGGTTAGCTGAAACAGGATTTGTTGGTACGTTTCCATATACTTCTCGATTACCTGTCCCAGTAGTCGGTTGGCGGTTGGGCATAGAACGGGCTCCGTAGCTCGGAGCCGAGAATTGATTATCACTCTCGTCTTCCATAATCCAGTCGTATCCCAGATCTGGAAAGCGACGAATTATTTTCTGAATAATATCGAAGCTAGGGCGGTTACGTCCAGATAAAATATGCGAAATACTTGACCGCTGAACGCCAATTTCGTCGGCAAAATAGGAAGGCGTTAGATTTTTGTCAATCAGTATCTGTTTAATTTTGTCATTAATTGTCATATATCAACTGTTTACATATTACACATCACAAATGTATTGATCAAACAATAATTACAAATGTATAATTATGAATGTAAATATAATAAAAAAGCCCAATCCGTTACGATTGAGCTTTGTAATATTACATATATAAACAGAAATTCTTGTTAGTTATTAGACAGTTACGTTATTCTCCCGGAGTGCGTCATTCAGCGACGTTTTCAAATCAGTTGATTCTTTTCGCTGGCCGATAATGATCGCACAAGGAACGTGGAATTCTCCGGCTGGGAACTGTTTAGCATAACTTCCTGGGATCACCACTGAGTTAGCAGGAACGTACCCTTTATATTCTACTGGCTGGTCGCCCGTCACGTCAATAATTTTAGAGGAACCTGTAATGGTCACGCCAGCACCTAGAACGGCGCGTTTTCCAATATGGGCTCCTTCAACAACGATACAGCGCGATCCGATAAAGGCACCATCTTCCACGATAACGGGTGCTGCTTGGGGTGGTTCCAGGACCCCGCCAATACCAACCCCCCCACTGAGGTGAACATCTTTACCAATCTGAGCACAGCTACCAACTGTCGCCCACGTATCAACCATAGTCCGTTCATCTACGTAAGCACCTATATTAACATATGAGGGCATCAAAATAACGCCGGGTGCTTGGTATGATCCATAGCGAGCCACAGCTGGCGGTACGGCTCTAACTTTGGCTTCGGCGAAATTAGACTTAAGGGGAATCTTATCGTTGAAAGAAAAAATGCCAACCTCGTCCGCTTTCATCTCCTGGCTAACGAAGTATAAAAGGATGGCTTTTTTGACCCATTCGTTTACGGTCCAATCGCCCCCTTCGGCCGTAGGTGGAGTTGCTACCCGGAGTTCTCCCCTATCTAACTGATTGATTATATCCCTAATTAACTGAAGTGATTCGGGTTGTTTCAGCAGGTCTCGGTTCGACCAAATTTGCTCAATTTGTTCAATCATTGGTAAAGTAATGGTTGTATTTATGTATCATAACATACTGATCTATAATGTTTTATAAATATCAGCAAAATTTAATTCGGTAATAAAATAGAGCTGATAGATGATCAGTAAGGCGTTCTCAAAGGTATATAGAAGACATGTATAGTTGAAACATAAGCTGAAAAAAAGTGAGAATGATGATGATTTCAACGCCCCTGTTCTATCAGTGTAAGCGAATAAAGAAAACAGCTATTTGGAGCGC
This sequence comes from Spirosoma pomorum, assembly GCF_054776615.1. Taxonomy (NCBI): domain Bacteria; kingdom Pseudomonadati; phylum Bacteroidota; class Cytophagia; order Cytophagales; family Cytophagaceae; genus Spirosoma; species Spirosoma pomorum. Next base: position 54,958 of record NZ_BAAHBP010000021.1, on the reverse strand, counting down.
GGAGCTATAATACACTCGAATCATCAGTTAGCCGTTCACCCGACGGTGTCGAATGAACGGAATGCAGTCTATGCCAGTGCTCGGCGTACCTAGTGCAACTTGGTTCGATTCTCAGTCAACACGATTTTGCTGAATGGCCTGGGTCGTTGTAATGAACGGAGGCTATTAATCATTCGTAACGTGTCGTGCTCGAGTAGTCCATAATATTATATAAATATTATATAGTGAAGCTAACTCGGAAGAACTACATGAAAACAGAACCAAGCCAATTGGGCGAATCTATAAGGATTGGTTAATTGCTTATGTCTTCTCCTACTAACTTGCCAAGATGATAGGATGAGTAGTTCAAATAGATTGTCCCTGATACGTATTTACTCCAGTCTGAATTCGTCGTTGGGATGATACGCTCTATATACCTAGAAAGAAAAGAACTTGTACAAGAATTAATCGATCCAGATAGACTAGGTATCTGAATAGACTGTACGTTTTTATGTAGGCAGGAACAATGCCGCAATGGATCAAACTCTAAAATAGCTAAGTTAAAATGGTTATAAACGCCTAATATGAGCTTAAAATGGCCATTTAGTGCAATAACAGAAGTACATTTAATTTAGTAAAGACTCCTACCCCCCATCGATAGTATGAATAATAAGCCTCAGAAATGTGTAGTATATGCTACAAACAATCATCATTAGTAACACAACGATATACATTAGCAATCATACCATTACCGGTAGTAATTAGTTATGATTTTAGCTAATTTTAGTATAAAAATACTAACTTACTAAGTGTTGATTGGCTAAATTGAACCCTTTTACTAATTCGTTTCTCTTAAGAGTACTAATTGCTAAAGTATGCTATTATTATAAGAATACTAATGCTCATCCCCTTTTGTATCGGATTTCATTAGGGATATTAAAAGCTTATATTTGCCGCGGAAATAAACAATTCTTTTTAAGTCCATGGAAAAAATCCGCGTTGCGATTAATGGCTTTGGCCGCATTGGTCGCTTGTCCTTTAGAAGACTGCTTGACAAAGAAAACATCGAGGTTGTTGCTATCAATGACCTGACAGATAACGCTACGTTAGCACACTTGCTCAAATACGATTCCGTTCATGGTAAATTTCCCGGCACGGTTACCTCAGACAGTGAGAGTCTGACCGTAAATGGTCAAAAAATCAACGCTTATGCCGAACGGGATCCAAAGCAACTTCCCTGGGCTGACCTGAAAGTTGATGTAGTATTAGAATCAACCGGCCGTTTCGTTGACGAAGCGGGTGCAGGTCAACACCTGACAGCCGGTGCGAAAAAAGTGATCATCTCCGCTCCTGCTAAAGGAAACATCCCAACCGTAGTACTGGGGGTTAATGATGATACGCTGACGGGTGACGAGACGATCATTTCGAACGCTTCGTGCACCACAAACTGTCTGGCCCCGATGGCGAAAGTTCTGGACGACGTTTTCGGTATCGAAAAAGGATACATGACGACGATCCACGCCTACACTGCCGACCAGAATCTGCAGGATGCTCCCCACTCTGATCTGCGTCGTGCCCGGGCCGCTGCGTTGTCGATCGTTCCAACCTCGACGGGTGCTGCTAAAGCCGTAGGTCTGGTACTACCTCAGCTGAAAGGCAAACTGGATGGTAACGCGATGCGCGTGCCAACACCAGACGGATCGCTGACCGATCTGACGGTTGTTCTGAAGCGGGAAGCTAGCGCCGAAGAAATCAATAACGCAATGAAGGCGGCATCGGAGGCTGGCCTGAAAGGTTATTTAGAATACAACGTTGATGAAATCGTTTCGATCGACATCGTGGGCAACCCACACTCGTGTATTTTCGACTCGAAACTGACGACAACCAACGGTACGCTGGCAAAAGTAGTTGGCTGGTACGATAACGAATACGGTTATTCAAGCCGGGTGGCTGACCTGATCGCGAAACTGTTCGCATAAGCAACAAAAGCCAAGGGGGGCTGCCAATGGCAGCCCCCCTTGGCTTTTTCATTACCCCAAAACGGGCGCAGCTAATCAGCTGCGCCCGTTTTTACATTGCAGGTAATTGATCGAAAATCCTTTGTCGAAAAAGATCTGCTCGTACTTCGTTTTTATCCCTAAGTGGATTGCGTTTAATGGCGAGTTGTACAGGTCCGTCGTGTATTGCAAATCCGTAAAGCCCGTCTCCTGGACCGTCTCTAAACTGTAAGCAAATAACTCTGGATTGTCAGTCTTCAGGTGTAATGTACCACCAGGCACTAACAACTCTTTATACGTGGCCAAAAATCGCGGATGAGTCAGTCGGTGCTTTTCCTGCTTAGGCCGAGGCTGGGGATCGGGGAAGGTAATCCACAGTTCATCAATCTCGCCATTGACGATGAACTCCCGCAGAAAGTTAATGTCCGTGCGTAGGAAACCAACATTCTTTAGGCCCAGTATCTCAGCCTGCTTAGCCCCCCGGGCAATCCGGTCACCTTTAATATCAACGCCCAGAAAGTTCTTGTCAGGAAAAGCCTGAGCCAGACCAACTGTGTATTCACCTTTGCCACAAGCCAGTTCAACGACAAGCGGTTGTGAATTACAAAAGTAATCTACCTTCCAACGGCCCTTTATATCATTGTAAATCTCTTTTCCTCGCTCAACAACTATTGAACTTTGTGAATTATAATCAAATCGGTGTTGTTTCCTTCGTGTCACTATTGTAAATTATGTAGTTCAGCAACAATGTAATTACTTCCTGTTACAAGAATCAATTCTTTGCTTGTTGACATTTGTAAAGCAGCATCTAGCGCATCATTCACGCCTGGGTAGCACATACCTTGTTTACCATGTTCAATTGCTTCTCGTTGTAATTGATCCGCTGGTAATGCCCGTGGCGACTGCGCTTGGCAGAAGTAATACGTTGCATGATTGGGTAAAATAGACAGTACTTTCTGCCGGTCCTTATCACTTACTAGCCCGATTACAATCCGTAATTTGTCATACGACAGCGAGTAAACCGTTTCTAAGAGCGCCGTTAATCCGGCCTCATTATGGGCTGTATCAGCGATGACACGAGGGGATGTCTGTAACGTCTGGAAGCGGCCCAGCAGACCATTCGACGTAGAAACAGCGCCCAGGCCCTCCTGCTGAGCCGCCAACGTCACGGGGAATTTTGGTTGCAATACCGCAACCGTAACCAGTACCGTCCCCAGGTTTTTGAGCTGGTACAAGCCGATTAAATCCAGCAGAAATTCGGAGTTTTCGGAGCGGGCAGTAGTATGGCGCGAATCACCAGCTTGATCTGTTACGGCGACTACCCTCACCCGTCGCTTCCCTTCGATCAAGCCTAGGTCGGCGATCTGATACCTCTGGTCAGCGAACATAATGGGAGCCCGGTTCGCTTCCGCGATTGAGCGGAAAACTGGCTCCGTTTCGGGATGGGTTTCACCAATGATCACCGGTACGTTTGGTTTGATGATACCCGCTTTTTCGCCCGCGATCTGCGGCAGGGTATCCCCTAATATATCGGTATGATCATAGCCAATATTGGTGATGACAGATGCCAGTGGAGTAATGATATTGGTCGAATCCAGCCGTCCTCCCAGCCCAACTTCGATGATCGCTACATCCAGGTTTTGTTCGGCAAAGTAGGCAAAGGCCATAACGACGGTCACCTCAAAAAAGGATGGCTCAACAGTCTCGATCAGCTCCCGGTGTCGGGTGACGAAGGCCGCGACCTCGGACTCGGGAATAGGCTGACCGTTGATGCGAATCCGCTCGGTGAAGGATTTCAAGTGAGGGGACGTATACAGCCCCACCCGATACCCAGCCGCTTGATAAACGGCCGCCAGCATGTGGGAGGTACTTCCCTTACCGTTCGTACCGGCTACGTGAATACTTTGAAACTGGTGCTGGGGATTTCCCAGCGCTTCGCACAGGCGAATGATGTTGGTGAGGCCCGGCTTGATCGCCTTCGGGCCAATTCGATGAAAAACGGGGAGCCGACTATAGAGGTAGTCGATTGCTTCCGGATACTGCATTTATTTAGAGGTAATGATAAACGTAATCGTTCCGGTAGCGCTGGGTGGTGTAGCGCCACCTTTGGGCCGGAGCCGGAGACGCTGTACCGCTTTCCGGTACACATCCACCACGGAAGGGCTAACGGTGGTCTGACGGGTTCGGACGTTGACAATATCCCCGCTCCCGTCGACTTTAATTTCAAAAACAATTTTACCGGTTTCGTCCGAATCGTCATTCACGCTCGGACGTCCGGCCATCGCCCAGCCTGATACGTCAAAGGCAACACCAGTACTGGACCCACCCGGCGTACCGTATAAAGACTTAGCATCAATCTTTCCGTTCGGATTTCCTTTGTCGCCAACCCCACTGGCATCGTCGCCATTGTTATTTCCGCCCGTACCGGACGCTTTTCCTACGGTTCCATTGGAGCCACCGCCCCCCGAGGAGCGTTTAAAGAGCGCGTCATTATTTACCGTTTCGACTTTTTTGGTCGGCGGGGCGGGGGGAGCAACCCGTTCGACGGGCGCGGTTGTCTTTGTCGCCACTTTGGTGGGTTCAGGCCGGGGTGGGCTCGTTACCGGGCTTTCGACCTTACTACTAATGTCCGGCTTTTCGGTGGCTGTTTTAGCCGATTTAGCATTCTCCGCTTTAGCAACGGGCGTCACCCGCGTTCGTTCCAGCCGGGGAGTTGTGTTGGTTTTGGGGTCAGGCCGTTTATCAGACGGACGGACATCGACGGGATTCGGCGAATCCGACGCTTTGTTTCGCGTCTGAATCCGGCCACTCCCCCGGTCGTCGGTGCCGAAGTTCACTTCGACGAACTGAATAGGCGGTGGCGTCATGGGCATTGTCTGCGACAGATGCACGAGTAGCAGGACGATCACCAGCGCCACATTAATGGCCAGCGCCCCCGCCAGGGATTTCAGCCGGATCTCTTTTTCGTTTTCGAACGTAATACGGTTCATGCGGCAAATCGGTTTCAGGTCTATAACGTAGCATCAGCCCGCTTCGTTTATCCCACAACGAGCCGATGAACGTATCCTATAAACAAAGTAACAGAAAATCCAGCACAGATGGCCGACGCGGGTGCCCGCTTCATTGGTTATGTTTGCAAACTCAACTGTTTAATCATTACGTATGCCCGTTCTACAGCCCCTCCTCTCGATCACCGAGATTCTGGTTCAGCAAGGCGTTACCGATGTCATTGTATCCCCCGGTTCGCGCTCGGCCCCGCTCACGCTCGCCGTGGCCCGGCACCCCCGGTTACGGGTTCGGGTACTGGCCGACGAACGCTCGGCCGGCTTTGTGGCACTGGGACTGGCTCAGCAACAGGGTCGGGCGGTCGCCGTCATCTGTACGTCGGGCAGCGCCGTTTACAACCTGGCCCCCGCCGTCGCCGAAGCGTTTTTTCAACAGGTCCCCCTCCTTCTCCTGACCGCCGACCGCCCCCACGAGTGGCTGCACCAGCAGGACGGACAAACGATGGACCAGATCGGTGTTTTCGGCGGGCAGGTAAAACGGAGCTACGATCTCCCCGCCGATTACACCCACCCGGACGCCCGCTGGTTTATCGAGCGGTCCCTCAACGAAGCTATCAATCTCAGCCAGTCGGCCCCCTACGGCCCAGTCCATATCAACGTACCGGTCCGGGAACCGTTCTATCCCACCCCTAACGAAGTTTTTGACTACGGACGCCCCCGAATCATTGACGTATTGACAGCACAGCCAACTCTGGCCCCCAACACCTGGCATACCCTCCTCCGGGAATGGGATCAAAGCGAACGAATTCTGATTGCGGTGAGTCAGCACCCACGGAACCCGGCGCTGTTAAAACTGCTCGGCGAACTGAGTGAGGAATGGGGCATTCCGGTAGTCGGGGAAATTACGGCTAACCTGCCACGTAACGACCGATTCATTACCCATAGTGATACGTTTCTGTCCGGTCTGCCGGTTGATCTCGGTGAACAGCTTCGTCCTGACCTACTAATTACATTCGGCAATTCCTTTTTGACCCGGAATCTGAAAACGTTTTTCCGGACTTATCCTGCCCGACGGCACTGGCACCTGCAACCTACCACAGACCGAATCAACGATTCATTCCAAAGTCTGACCACGCTGATTCCCGCCGATCCCCTGACGTTCTTAGGAAAATTGGTCGCTGACATTGATTACCAGCAGTTTTTACAAGGTGATGACGACACCGACGAGCCTGGAACATTTCTGGCAACCTGGCAGCAGGCTGATCGTCGGGCGGGCCGACTCGTGCAGCAAACGTTAAAGACCAGTCAAGCCCTCACCGACTGGGCCGCCGTGCAACAGGTACTGGAGCACCTCCCCACTGATTCTACGCTGCACCTGGCAAATAGTATGCCCGTGCGCTACGCGAATTTGTGCGGGGTAGACGAGTCGCAGCAGATCAGTGTCTGGAGCAACCGGGGCGTCAGCGGCATTGATGGGTGTCTGAGTACGGCCGTAGGCGCGGCCCTGGCTACCCCCGATCGGCTCGTTACGGTTCTCATCGGCGACATCGCCTTTTTCTACGATCGGAACGCCCTTTGGTCGGCCACCGTCCCGGCAAACCTGCGCATCGTGCTGCTCAACAACGACAGTGGACATATTTTCCGAATGATCGATGGGCCCGCCCGCCAACCCGAACTGGAAACGTATTTCGAAACGCCCCACGGGTACACAGCCAGGAACACCGCGGAAGACGCTGGTGTAGTCTACCACGTATGCAATGAACTGCCAGCGTTACAGTCCCTCCTCCCCGACTTTTTCCAACCAGGCGACCGGGCGCAGCTCCTGGAGATCACAACCGATAAACACCAGAATCAGGAGCAGTTTGCCCAGTACAAAAACGCTTGGCAAAGAAGCACGAACAACTAAAACTACAGTTATAGTTGTTCGTGCTATAGGTAGTAATAATTAGAATAGAGATTGTGGACACACCTGTTATATGCTGGAACAACATGAAGTGGATAGTTCTATTGCTGGCCAGTTTCCTAGGGGTTGGTTGTAGCAGGCCACCAAGCCTGCCTTCAGGCGGCTTTAACATCACCAGCTTACGGGATGACTCTACCTGGTACGCCACTGGGCAAGCAGTCAGCGCGACACCATCGTCTTGCCCGGGGAATCGGTTCGACTTACTGATCAAGACTGACCTACCAATCAAGGGCAGTCAGTCAGGTAACGTTGCCACGGGCTGTCAGGGCGACTGTATGCCTACCCAGCGCCTTAACATCGTTGCTATTCCCCTACGGAAAGGCCGTTATCGCATCGCCAGGCTTGACCCGTATGGAACCACGGAGGCTAAGCCATCTCATTACTGGCTGCTGACCAATGGTTCGGGCATTTTACGTGCCTTTCTGCTTCAAGACCCCAAATCCAGTTGGCTGCGAGTCAATCGATACGATCCTGCTTCGGGACTTATTGACGGGCAGTTTGCGCTGAACTTGGCGGACACCAGCGGTCAAACCGTTCGTTTCAGCAAAGGTCTGTTTCGCGTCAGACTCCAGTAGCAATCGCTAGCGACAGTACGTTTGTCGTTCTCGACGCGCCAGCTCGTCCCCGGCTGTTTCCCCCCGCTGCCAGGCCGTACACGCCCCTGCCGTATTCCCCGCTGCCCGTTCGGCTGTACCTATATAATAATAGAGCTGATCCACCGACGCGTCGAGTTGCTCGGCCCGGCGAAACGACGAGACCGCTTTAGCGGCCTGATTTTGCTTCAGGTAATAAATTCCCTGACTACGATAAGCCCAGGCATTTTGGTCGTCCAGCCGTAACGACTCGTTAATCAACGGCAGGGCCTCCGCGGGTCGATTTAGCATCAACAACAAGTAGGCTTTGTTGTTCTGGTAATAAGGCTGGTTAGGCTGAGTCGCCAGCGCCCGGTCCACAAAGGCCAACGCTTCGGCGTAGTTCCCCTGACGAGCCAGCAGGAGGCTCTGGTTGTTCAGGGCTGCGTCCTGCTTCGGATTGAGTTGAATAGCTTTCCGGATATCGGCTTCGGCGGGGCCATAGGCTTTCTGATTAAAATACAGCGCGCCCCGGTTCGTCAGCGCTTCGACGTTGTTGGGGGTCAGTTGAATCGCCCGGTCGTAAGCGGCCTGAGCGGGCGCGGTCTGGTTCAGCCGCACGTACGTATCGCCCAGCCGGGTCTGGTAACCCGTTGAGTCCCGGTAGTCTTTTTCGATCCGCTGCAAATCGGCCAGACTCCCGGCCGCATCACCCATTTCCAGCAGCACCTCCGCCCGGTTCAGGTAAGCTGCGGCAAAATCAGGATCGCTATCGAGGGCTTTGGTATAGTCAGCCAATGCGCCTTCCCGGTCGCCGTTCCGGAATTTGGCCAATCCCCGGTTGTTGTACGCATCAGCAAAATCGGACTTTTTCTCAATGGCTTCGGTGTAGTAGCGGATGGCTTCCCGGTATTCACGCTTCTGCAACTGAAGATTCCCTTTCAGGAAAAACTGAGCGGCCTCGTCGGTCTGACTATTACAGTTGGTTAGAAACAACGTACTTTGTCCTACCAGCAAGATACCTAAGGCTAGCGTGCGCAGCCGCGGGTCAATTCTGAACTGTATCATTGATCAATAACACCAGCCATTTCACATGCGTTTCGTTCAGGACATCCCCCATCCCCACTTCCGCATTGGGCTTTACGCCTGGAACAGCAAATATATCGTCAAAATCGAAGCGGGCCCGTATGAGCAAACGTATAAGGTCAGCGAACTCGACGTAGCCGATATAAACGATGTGCTGACGATGCTGGATGAACCCTTCCTCACGGCTGTTTCCCAGCGCTTTCAGGCCATGGATACCGACTGGCAAGCAACGGGTGCGCGAAACGATACGTTTTTATAAAGAGTGAAAGAATGAGAGAGCGAAGCCATCCGGTTAGATCGCTCTTTCGCTCTCTCATTCTTTCGCTCTTTGTCTCTGTTCGATAACGTATCGTTATCGCCCATAACCAGAAGTTGGGCATGGGCTGAACCTTTTCCCTGAGTATTTGCCTTATACTTGTACCTGAAATACACAAGAACCAGACGCCGAACTCAATCGGCGTTTCGTTTTATTACATAGTCTTTTAACTCTATAGAGAATATACTTTATGGCTATTCACTTGACGGATCGGGTAAGCGAAGCCGCCCGGCGTGACATTCTGGATCTGGACCGTAGAATTAATTCGTTCCGCTCCGGCGAGATAGCCGACGAAGCATTTCGCAAGTTTCGACTGACCCGCGGAGTCTATGGCCAGCGGCAGCCGGGCGTGCAGATGATCCGGATCAAACTACCTTACGGCCGGATTACCGCCGACCAGCTCGTGCGCATTGCTGATCTGTCCGATACGTACGCCACCGGAAACCTGCACGCGACCACCCGGCAGGATATTCAGCTTCACTTTGTCAAGCTGGAGGATTCGGTACAACTCTGGGCCGATCTGGAAGACGCGGGTATCACCCTGAAGGAAGCCTGCGGCAACACGGTTCGGAACGTAACGGGCTCGGCCCGCGCGGGTATCGATCCAGAAGAACCGTTTGATATTACGCCCTACGCCTACTCGATTTTCGATTATTTCCTGCGCAATCCAATTTGCCAGGATATGGGCCGGAAGTTTAAGATTGCCGTGTCGTCCAGCGAGAAAGATTCCGCTTATGGCTACATGCACGACGTGGGCCTGATTCCACGTCTGCGCGATGGACAGCGAGGCTTTAAAGTAGTGTTGGGCGGTGGCTTGGGGGCCCAGCCGTTCCCGGCGCAGACGGCCTTCAAGTTTCTGGAAGAAGATCGGGTGATTCCATTTATTGAAGGCGTTATCCGGGTTTTCGACCGGTACGGCGAACGGCAGAAACGCCATAAGGCCCGGATGAAATACCTCCTGAACGACATCGGTCTGGAGGAATTTCTTCGCCGGGTTAGTGACGAAACCCCTGCCCTACGCAGTCAGACCTACGCGGTTTCGCACGACGACGTCCCGGTTGTGCTGCCCCAGTACGGCGACGATAAAGCTCAGACGGGCAGCGTTACGTCGGAAGGAGAAAACGATACGGCTTACCAGACCTGGTTGAAAACAAACGTGTTTGAACAGAAACAGGCGGGCTGGTACGCGGTGCAGCTTCGGGTGCTGCTGGGCGATATGTCGTCCGACACCGCGCGGGCATTGGCCCAGGTCGTTCGACAGTACGCAGCCGATGATATACGGGTAACCGTCAACCAGGGCTACCTCCTGCGTTACGTCAAACCCGAACACCTGCCCGCCGTTTTCCAGGCGCTCAGCGCGCTGGGGCTGGCGAATCCCGGTTTCGACACTACGGCTGATATTACGACCTGCCCCGGTACGGATACCTGTAATCTGGCCATTTCGAGCAGCTACGGCATCACCCGTGCGCTCGAATCGATGATGCACGACGAGTTTCCGGACCTGGTCTTCAACGATGACATCAAGATCAAGATTTCGGGTTGCATGAACGGCTGCGGTCAGCACTCGGTAGCCAATATCGGCTACCACGGCTCGTCGCTGAAAAACGGAGCCTACGTGTTACCCGCCCTACAGGTGCTATTGGGCGGTGGTTTCAACGGCAAGGGTGAAGGATTGATCGCCGACAAAGTAATCAAGATTCCATCCAAGCGGGGGCCTGATTCGTTACGTTTTCTCCTGCGGGATTACGAAACCAACGGCTTTGATGGCGAGTACTACTCGGACTATTACGCCCGGCAGGGAAAAAACTATTTTTACCAGTTATTGAAACCGCTGGCCGATCTAAAGACGCTGGTTGATACGGATTACATCGACTGGGATCATACCGAACAGTATGTCACCGAAGTAGGCATCGGCGAGTGCGCCAGCGTCCTGATTGACCTGGTGGCCACCACCCTGACCGAAGCCGAAGAAAAATTAAGCTGGGCGCAGGAAGCACTGGCCGGTGAGCGCTGGGCCGACGCCATCTACCACGCGTACAACACGTTTATCACGGGTGCCCGGGCGGGACTGATGAGCCGTGACGTACCGACGAACACACAGCACGGCATCGTGTCGGACTTCGACCGGGTCTTTGCCGGTGAATCGCTGTTCCACCAGCAGGAAGGCGATTTTAAAGCACTCGTTTTCAGCATCAACAAAAACGAACCGACCGAAGCATTTGCCCGGCAGTTTTTGACCGAAGCCGAAGCGTTCCTCAGTGCCGTCCAGGCGTTCCGCGCTGACCAGATCGAACGCGAGGGCTTCTTCCCCGAGCTTCAGGAACTCGTCCAGGCCAAAGACAGCTAAATCAATGAGTGATTTGCGAATGAGCGAATAGGCTGACGTCTGCTTTATTCATTCACAAATCACTCATTCACTCATTGACCTTATGAAACTTACCCTTGTTGGTGCGGGGCCGGGCGATCCGGACCTAATCACCCTAAAAGGTATTCGGGCGTTGCAGCAGGCCAACGTAGTTATGTACGACGCGCTGGTGCACCCGGACCTGCTGAATCATTGTCATCCCGACGCGCTGAAAGTATACGTTGGCAAACGCCGGGGGGCTTATGCCTGCGTACAGGAAGATATCAATCCGCTGATTGTGCATTACGCCCGGCAGTACGGTCATGTCGTGCGACTGAAGGGGGGTGACTCCTTCGTGTTTGGCCGCGGTTACGAAGAACTGGACTATGCCAGACAGCACGGTCTGGAGACGGCCGTGGTACCCGGTTTGTCAAGTAGCTACGCCGTTCCGGCCTCCGCCGGAATTCCCCTGACAACACGGGGGCTTTCGGAAAGCTTCTGGGTAGTAACCGGCACGACCAAAGCGGGCCAACTCTCGACCGACCTCCACCTGGCGGCTCAATCCTCGGCGACGGTGGTCATCCTGATGGGGATGCATAAGCTGACGGAGATCATGGCAGCGTTCGACGAGGCCGGAAAAACAGCCACGCCCGTCGCCATCATCCAGAACGGCTCCCTCCCCAACGAGCGCGTTGTTACCGGACGAGTCGGCGATATTCAGCAACGAGTCATTGACAGCGGCATTGATAACCCGGCTATTATTGTCGTTGGCGACGTAGCGGCCCTGGGCAACGCGGCAACCAAAGCAAACTTACTCGCTCTGGACACCCCAACGGACGTTGAGTAACTGATCATGTTAGATCAACAAAAAGCCCTGACTCAGCTTGAGTCAGGGCTTTTTGTTTGGGTACTTTTGTTTACTGGCCAAGCGGCATATCGATCAGCAGGAGAATAGCTCCGTCCGATAACGCTTCAAATTCCATGTCACTATGGGTATCGGCCGGCTCGTAGCGAAGGGAAAGACCGTCTTTTTCGTGCAGCAATCGGTTGGCTACTTCAAATACGCCCCGCAGTACAAACACAAAAACGTTACGTCCTGCCGCGGGCACCGTAAACGTTCCTTCGCCCCGTCCATCATACTGGCCAATGAAGCCACGGCTCGTCAGTGCGGTATCGGAGCCAGCACCCGCTGATCCAAACAGGGGCAGCAACATATTTTTGGTGAGTAGCAGAAACCGGTAGTGCGTGACAGTAGAGCCAGCTATTGCCTCAGTCCGTCGCAGCCAGAACTGAAGGAACGTAATGGTTTCGGTTTCGTAGGGATTCGTTACGGAATACGTCGTTCCAGCTGGCAACGATAATACCCCCACCTGACCCGGTTCCAGAAAATCAGGAGTCGATCTGGTAGGTTCCGACGTGGATGTGGCTGTCGATTCGCGAATCTGGTACTCCAGTCCCCCCTCCAGTGGCAGCAGAATAACGTCGGTGGCGTCCTCCACCCGCAGATTCAACGCGGCTCCTGCCCGTAGGGTATCTTCATTCAGTAAGTGTAATACCCCGAACGGTTCTCGCCCCTCGGCTACGTACCGCCCGAAATTAAAGGTATGGTAAGTACGTACTAAATTGGTCTGCGAGCAGCCCCGCTGGTCGGCCAGATAGATTTGTGCGTCGGTTTGGGTATTCATAGGACGAGTGATCCGGGCTGGAAAGACCAGATGTTCAGGTTCGGCTGGAGCATCAGCAGATCCGTGCTGACTTCTTTTCCCTCCGCCAGCAGTTGGCGCTGATCACCATAGGCCACAAATAACGCGCTTCCTAACGTATCAATCCAGGTAATTGGATCGCTATAGAACGTAATAGCTACTTTATGCGCGTCTTTCTGGTTGATGTCGGACGCCAGAATCTCAAACTTGAACTGGGTAAACGGCACGGCTTCCTGACCCGACGCATTAAGCAGATCGGGAATGATCTGATTTAATTGTTGCAGATAGCCCATCGCCACACGGCTCGTCAGGTAATGCAGTTGCTCCGCTTTGGGCACGTTGGCGATCAACTCCTGAAGCGTCTGATAAGTACCGGCCTGGTCGTATTGCTGGGCCTGCATGTAAAACTCCTGGTAGGTTTCATCAAAAACGGCCCTGTCCCAGCGCTTTGCCGACGTACCATCAATAACCTTCCGGTAACTCAGCCGAATCAACCCTTTCATAAGTATCAAAGAGCGAACGTGTGAATGAGTGAAAGAGCGAGTCTTGCGTCAGCCTTCTCGCTCTTTCACTCATTCACACGTTCGCTCTTTACTTTTATCCATTTACGACGATCGTGTGTGCGAGCGTATAGCCAGCGGACAGACTTCCCGACAGGGTCGCCAGTTCGTTGGTGTACCCATCGCCGAAGACATTGTCGCGTTCGTTTAAGGTATCCTGCGCGCCTTTCGTGTATCCGTACGACTGTCCAGTCGTGTACACCGTATTACAGATATCGTATGGAAAGGCGATCTGCGTTACCAGCAGCGACTTACCCGCCGAATTGTATATATGGACGTGGACGTGCGGAGCCCGACCTGAGTACCAGCCCGGAAAAACCGTCGTAAAGTTCACCAGCCCGTTTGCATCCGTCGTCTGCCGCCCCCGCAGGAAATCAACGGTTGTGTAATTTACACTCTGCATACCTGTGCCACCGTATTCCGAGTAATTCCCGCCTTTGTCGCAGTGCCACACGTCAACCAACGCCCCCGCGAGTGCATTACAGCTATTATTGACATTCTTAATAGTAATGTTCATCGTCAGCGCTACGCCCGTCTGCCCATCGCGGATATCACTCCGCACAAATTTCGCGGGCGATTTCGTTGGAAAGGGACCTTCTGTTTCCGAGTTCGTTACGGTGCAGTTGCTGGCCGAACTGCCGTTGGTCGCCCCCGTCGAGGTGCTGGTACCCGTACTCGTTGAAGTGGTTGGATCAATATCTGTCTGGTTGCAGGCTGCCAGAGCGGCTACACTGAACAGGCTACCAAAGCCACGCTTTAAAAATTCTTTCCGTTCCATATTTTTCTATTGCTGCTATGCGGGTAAAACTTGACTGTACGTATAAAGAACTCCAGTAATGACCGGTATTTGTCTACTCAACGCGCTTCACTCTTCTGAGCATTACCCGGCAAAACTACTTATCGGTAAACGAAGCTGTTTTTCGGCAAATGGCTACGTAATCCTTTAAAGAGATTCCTGACGGGCTCAGCGGGGGTGGTTGTCAATTCCAACGATGAAGATCCAAACCTGAGTAGTTCTACGAATTCCGTTTATTTCCCGATACGTGTTTAGGCAACGCTTCGTTGCAGCAACCGATGCATTTTCGGTAAACGGAGCCGTTTCGCCCGAAGCGAGAAGTGTGCGAACTATGTCGTGTGCGGCTTATTTAAACACAAAATTGTAAGCCAGCGAGATAATCGGAGCCGCGAAGATCTGAAGTTGATACGAATTAGTTTTCCCATTCTCCGTACGAAAAAAGACAGAATAGGCGTTCGGTTGCCCGTACAGGTTATAGATGGTAAACGCCCAGCGGCCCTCCCAGCGCCGGTGCCGCATGCTGGGGTTGTAGATGTTCCAGGCCAGGTCCAGCCGGTGGTAGTCGGGCAGCCGCTCGTTGTTCCGCTCGCCGTAATACGGAAACTGCGCTCCGTTGATACTGACGTAGCCCGTCGGACTTGAATAAGGTCGTCCGGTGCTGTAGGCAAACGTAAAGCTAAAGGTGTTGTGCCGCCCCACGTCGATGGTCATATTGGCGTTGAGAGTATGCGGGCGGTCATAGTTGGCGCGGTACCAGCGACCCGCGTTGATCGCCTGCTCAACCGAGACGCCCTGATTCACCTGATTCAGCGTCCGGGCGTAGGTGTAATTCACCCAGCCCGTCAAATCCCCCTTTTTCTTACTCACCATCAATTCCAGTCCATACGCCACGCTACGTCCCTGCAAGAGTTGCGTTTCGGGGTACGGCTGTAACAAAAAATCAGCGCCGGGTTTATAGTCGATGATGTGCTGTGTGGCTCGGTAGTACCCCTCAGCCGTCAGCTCGTAGATGTTCCGGTTGAAACTAAGGAAATACCCCGCCGTTATAAGCTGACTCACCTGAGGCCGGATGTTGGCATCCGATGTTTTCCAGCGCGACGTCGGCAGGGGCGTTGTGGTATTGGTGACCTGTTGCAGATACTGCCGCATCAGGTTATACCCAAATTTCAGCGATGCGTTGGGTGACAGCGAGTACCGAAGCCCCAAACGAGGCTCGGGCCCGCCGTACACCTTGGCCACCTGCCCCGCCCGGTAGCGGATGGAATCGATCACCGAGAAGTCATCCCGCGATTCCCCGGCTGCGTAACGACGGACCAGCGCCGGCCCCAGTGATAAAAAACCGGAGTACCGCAGTCCCGCTGACAGGGCCAGCCGCTCATTGACATTTCGCTCGTAATCAGCGTGCAAGGCCAGTTCCAGTCCATTTTCGGTGGGCGTCGTTACGTAGTTTACCTGCTGACTCTGCCCCGGCAGCAGCGTACCGGGTTCGATACGGTAGTGGGTGGCGGTCAGTCCGACCTCCAGTTTCTGGTTCAGCTCCTGATAATTCAGGGTGGAGCTAACCTGCCGCTGTAGCACCGAGGAGCGCAGGCTAACCAGATTACCACTTAGTTCGGGCGATAGAATCCGGGGGACGTAATGTACGTATACCAGCGAGCTTTGCAGGTTCAGGCGGGGCGACAGGGCCGTAAACCAGCGAAGTAGCCCATTCACCGTCTGGTGATCGTAGCGGGTGGCGGTGCCGTTTACGTTGGGCAGATTTGCCAGCAGGGGCGTCTGGAATTTATCCTTGCTGCCGTATACCATACCCGTCAGCGTATTGCGGTCGTTTACCCGCCAGAACGCTTTGATCACGCCATCGCCGAACTGGGACCGAATTCCCCGCAGCCGCTCGCTCGCCAGGGGCAGCAGAAAGTCATTGAATGCTCCCCGACCCGATACCAGCACCGCCAGGCGATTCTTTACGAGTGGCACCTCCAGGGTCAGTTTATTAGAGACCACGCTAACGCCCCCCGATCCCCGCAGCGAATCCAGGCCGGGATTGCGCAGGGACACATCCAGCACCGAGGCCGCCCGCCCGCCGAAACGAGCCGGTACGTTGCCCTTGTAGAGATTGACCGAGCCAAGCACGTCGGGCGGAAACACGGAAAACAACCCAAACATGTGAGTTGGATTGAAAATTGGCGTTTCGTCGAGTAGAATCAGGTTCTGATCGGTGGTGCCGCCCCGAATATTGAGCCCGTTGGCGGCTTCCCCCACGCTGCTGACGCCGGGTAGTACCTGCAATCCCCGCAGCAGATCCACTTCGCCCAGCGCGGACGGCAGTTTTCGCAGCGCATTAATATTGAGCTGATTGACACCCAGGATAGGTTGACGTACTGTCTGGTCGAACCCCTTTGTGGTCACGATCACCTCTTCCAGGTGACTTTCGACCGTCACCAGGCTAATGTTCACGGTGCGGGGACCGGTGCTACGCGGAACAACCCGACGCACCGGCGTGTAGCCCACCAGCCGGACAATGATGATGTGCTCCTGGGGCGATACGTCGAGGGCGTAGTGGCCACGCTCGTCCGTGTGGGTTCCCGTCAGGTGTTTCTGGTAGTCGATGATCACGGCGGCCCCGACCAACGGTTTACCCGTGGCCGAATCGCTGACAATGCCACTGAGCCGGATCGTCTGCGCCCGAACAAGCCCACTCAGCAACACCCCTACCAGCAGCAGTCGTATACGTAGCACCATAAATCGGTTGTTTGACTATTCGCAAAAACAAGAGCCCCGCCCGGCCATGAAACTCGTTCACCAGCCGGGTGGCACCTGATCGGTCCGGGAGCGACTAGGGATACAGACGGCCGAGGGAATGCCCGAAAACCCTTGTCCGCCATTCCGGCTTAGTTCCAGGTTCGGCACCCGCCCGTTGACGGCGTAGAACAGTCCCTGAAACCGCCCCGCCGACGATGGTACGTTTGACCGCACGATCCGGTGACTGCTGGTCGACACCGAAGCCGCCGAGAAATACCCGACGACGTTCTCCGTCGGGTCGGCCTGATTCCGGACGTTACCCGCAACCGGGGCTGGGGGCGAGTCGGCCAGCGTTCCCGTGTTCTGCGTCTGATCGGCAAACAGTTTATAGTATCGGTATGCATCCGCCGACAACGACAGTTGCTCAATGGTAATTGATGCCTTGTTAAGCTGGTAAATCGGTACGCTGGCTACCTTATGCCCGACCTGCAACTGCCCGTTGGTATAACTGTCGGCAAACACATCGATGTCCTGGTTATAAAAAATATCCCAGCACAGGCCCCGGCACGGGTAATCAAATAGATTCCGCGTCGGCAGGGTCGTGTCCCGCACGCAGCCCAGCACGGCCAGCGGGCCACTGCCCAGCGGTCCGATGTCCTGCACAACGTATCGGCCCTGCTCACAGGTGGCGCACCACTGCTGGGTTTCGTAGAGTCGCCAGCGCCAGAGGTAAAAATTACGGGTGCCCGCCGGGTCCTGAAAATCAACGTAAATCTCGTTGACGGGCGTTGGTAATGCATCCGCCGTTTTTTTGGGGCCTAGGGGGTTATATGTATCGTAGGTCCGCAGAATGGCCGGTACGCCAGTCATCGTTTCCACCGACGATTGATAGGCAACTCCCTCTTCCGTTCGAAACCGTAGCTGGTAGGTATTCCCCACTTTTCCTACGAAGCCGTCGGGCAGTTGATATTCACCCGGCTGCACCTCCCGTAGCGAAACGATAGTTTCCCCGTTAACGGCCAGCGTTACAGCGGCCCGCTGAATTGGCGTAGTGGCGCTGGAATCCGCACTCGACCGCGCCCGGCTCAAAAAAACGGTCTGCGTTCCAGGCTGATCCGTAATGATCCCATTGACGACTACCAGGTTGGCACTCAGCTGTACGTTCGCATCGTAGGGACTAACGCAGCCCTGGAGCAGACACAGCCAACTCCCCAATCCTAGGAGTAACCAGTTGACCAGGCGTCGATTAGCCGCTTCGTTGCGTTCCCTGTCCTGTCTCATCTATTTATTTGGCGCCACTAATGGTTGGATAGACCCCGACTGTTTTATCCCGTTGCGCCAGTACCGGGCTCGACACGATGACGCCCCCCGTCTGGAACGACCAGCGTAATCGGCCAGACGACCGATCGATGGCATAAAGGCGGGTGTCATTACTGCCTACGTAGACCGTGCCGCCCGTCACCAGCGGGGTTGCGTACAGATCATAGTTGGCCTGAAACAGCGGATTGCCCCGCCCCGTGGCTACATCCACCACGTAAAGCGCATGATCCCGACTGGCCACATAAACCTGATTACCGACGACGACCGGGCTGGCGTAAATCGACGTGTCCGTCCGGAACCGCCAGCGCACCGTACCCGTGGCCGCATCCAGCGCGTACAGATTATTGTCGTAACTACCCACGTACACGACACAGTTGGCGACCACCGGACTGGCGTAGATGACCTCGTCGGTTACATAGGCCCAACGCCGGGCGCCCGTAGCCGCATCCAGCGCATAGAGCCGTTTGTCCGAACTACCCACGTACACGGTGTTTCCAACCACCACGGGACTCGATAAGATATAGCCCTGGGTCCGGAATCGCCACCGCAACCGACCCGTAGCTGCGTCGACGGCGTACACGTCATTATCCTGACCACCAATGTATACCATCCCGTTCAGCACGGCCGGGCTACCGTATAATCCATACACGCGGCTCGCCAGCCCAAAAGACGTATTCAGCACCCAGAGCAAGCTCCCCGTTGTGGCATCCAGCGCGTACAGAGTTCCATCCTGACTCCCCACGAACAGCCGCCCATCGACGACGGTGGGACTGGAATAAACGGCCGAGCCCGTCCGAAAGGACCAGCGACGCGTTCCCGTCGCGGCATCCAGCGCGTAGAGGCTGTAGTCGTTGCTGCCCACGTAGACCATGCCGTAGGCAACGACCGGACTAGAATGAATCGACGTATCAGCCCGAAAGGACCAGCGTACCGCTCCAGTAGTTGTATCCAGGGCGTACAGGTGATTGTCGTAACTGCCCACATAGACGTACGGTACGGTCAGGCTAACGCTGGGGGGCGTGGTCACGACGGGAACCGGCGCAGGGCCAGCTGATGGAATAACGGCATCGGGCGCGTGACAGCCGACGACCGCTACCACAAGTAGCAGCCACAGCCACACGGCAGAGTTATTCCCACCCCATCCGACCTGTCCGTTCATACACTCAAAAAGCCTGATTTATCGGCTTCTACCCGGCCCAAACGCAAAATACCCGTTGCAAACCTCACCGGTACGTATCCGGTTCAGGTGCAACGGGTAACTTCTACTAAGAAACTCCTGAAACAGGATCAGTTGACTGACCAGCTCTGCTGAGCCAGCTCGTCCTGGGCTACCCGGCGCTGTTCGCCGGTAACCATATTTTTCAGGGAGACGGTACCGGTCTGCACCTCTTCGGAGCCGATCAGCGCTACGTACGGAATCTGTTTGGCGTTGGCGTAATCAAGCATCTTTTTGACTTTGGCCAGATCAGGGTACACTTCAGCGGCAAGACCAGAGGCCCGTAGCTGGCTCAGCAGCGGCAGGGCCACCGCGCGGGCTTCCGCGTCGAAGGGTACGAACAGGACGGTCGTACCCTGGCCAGCACTAGCCGGAAACAGGTCCAGTTCGTCCATGACGTCGTAAATCCGATCAACGCCGAAGGAAATGCCCACCCCCGACAGACCCGGCATGCCGAAAGCGCCCGTCAGGTTGTCGTACCGACCGCCCCCACTAACGCTGCCTATACTCACGCCGTTGGCTTTTACTTCGAAAATAGCGCCGGTATAATAGGACAGCCCACGAGCGAGCGTAGGGTCCAGCTGCACCTTCGAACCACGTAGACCGTATTGCTCCGCGAGTTGCAGCGTTTCTTCCAGTTCTTGGATTCCCTGTTGCGCGGTTGCCGAATCAGCCAGCCACGTTTTCAGCGTCTGCATCAACTGGGTGGTGTCGCTGGTATCCAATGTGAAGAGCGGCAACAAGCGGCCGACAATGTCGTCGGAGAAGCCGCGCTCCCGGAGTTCATCGAGTACCTTATCCTGCCCGATCTTATCCAGTTTGTCAATGGCTACGCTTAGCGTTCCCTCCTGACCCGGCACACCAATGGCTTCGGCGATGCCCGCCAGAATTTTTCGGTTGTTGATTTTTAGGGTAAAGTCGGTAATGCCCAGGTTCTGGAAGACTTCGTGGATCATCAGAATAATTTCCGCTTCGCACAGCAGTGAATCCGTGCCTACAACGTCAGCGTCGCACTGGTAAAACTCCCGGTAGCGCCCCTTCTGCGGCCGGTCGGCGCGCCAGACGGGCTGCATCTGGTATCGCTTAAAGGGTAACGCCAGCGAATTCCGGTTCATTACGACGTAACGGGCAAAGGGTACGGTCAGATCATACCGTAATCCCTTCTCAGCAATTTTCGGTGTCAGGGCTTTACTCCCGGCCGTCAGGTCCGGTTCGGTCAGCCCACCCGCGAAATCACCGGAGTTAAGGATTTTAAACAACAGCTGATCGCCTTCATCACCGTATTTCCCCGTCAGCACCGACAGGTTTTCCATCGTGGGGGTTTCGAGCGGTTGAAAGCCAAAGCGTTGGAATGTCTGCCGAATGGTATCAAAAATAAAAAGCCGCTTCCGCATCTGCGTCGGGCCGAAATCGCGAGTCCCTTTGGGTAAGGTTGGTTTTTGCATGATAACAGGGAGCCCGTCACGAGTAGACAGGCGATCAATCCAGAGAAATTGCCATTTAGCGACCGAAAGGCCCTAAACAAGCCGCAAAATTACGGCGAAGCATTTACTTTCTCCCGCAGAAACGCTATTTTTGCGACCTGCTTTGTCAACAGACTGCGTTCTTGTTGTCAGGCAATCGAACGAGAACCGACAATTTCAATTAAATAAAGTCATGGGAGTAACTGAACTGAAACGTAAAGGCCGTAAAAATCGGGCCGTTGCCAATAACAAAACCAACGCCATCAAGCAACTGCTGCGTAAGCCAATCATCAAAAACGTGGACGTAGACGCGATCAAAGCATCGTTCGCGGAGAAGAAAGCTGCATAAGCTTCGTCTGCCTCGCTTATTCAGGAAGCCTCGCCCTTACTTGGCGAGGTTTTTCGTTTCTGACGGGACCGGTCCCGGTTAACTTTCTTCAGCTCCCGACGCACAAACCGCCGGTAGTCAATCTGCACCCGGTAGCGCACGGCCTGCCCGAATAGCGACAGCCCTCCGTTGATCAGGATCAAACTGTACGTCCCCCAAAGAAACCACTGCCGGAACGGAGCATCCATATGCTTGGCATGGGCGGCTTCGCTGAACACGCACAACCCCGCTCCAATTAATACCAGACTGACCGGAGCCAGCAGCAGCCACTTGGTGCGGGTACTCATGCGTTTAATTAATTGTTGGCCGGGTGGTTGTCCAGGTTTCGCCATCGATACTCGAATCGGGGATAGGTATGTATATACGTTAGAAACGTAGCGCCCGCCAATTTAGTTACGGATGAGCATTTTTACGATGGATATTCCATATTCGCCCCCGTTTCCCGAAAATGTTTAGGCTCCCGTAGCCGTTTCCAGCCTTCGCTGATAAAGCCAATCCCGTAAGCCGTCAGTTGCACGAAGGCCGCTTCGACGCTCAGCAGTCCCACCCGCAGGCTCCGCTCCTTTCGGGTGGCGTCGATCAGGATCAATACCGCCAGGAGTGCCAGTGCACCCACTGCCAACCCAAACAGGACCGGGCTGATCAGCGCCCAGAGGGGAACCGAGAACAAAAACAGGGTAAACAGCGCCGGAAAGGTGTGCACCAGCTTGAGTTCATTGGGGTAATAGCGGGAAATATTGATCCGGGCGCGCCCGAAGAAGCGGATCTGTCGGAAAAACTGCCCGAAGTTGGTCCGGCGTTTGTGGTAAATGAATGCCTCGGGAATCAATCCGGTTTTAAAGCCCGACTCGATGATCCGGATCGCGAACTCGATATCCTCGCCCATCCGGCTCAGTTTGTACCCCCCCGTTGTTTCCCATACGTGGCGGGACAAACCCATGTTAAAACTCCGGGGATGATACGTACCGCCTAAATTTTTCTTACTACCCCGAATCCCCCCCGTCGTAAAGGGCGACGTCATGGAGTAGCTGATGGCTTTCTGCACCGGGGTAAAATCAGCATGAGCCGCGTCCGGGCCGCCGTAGGCATCCCGCCAGTCGGTGGTCAGGCGTTGCTGTACAGCCTCAAAATAATGCGAAGGAATCAGCGCGTCCGAATCAAAGATGACAAAATAATCGCCCGTTGCCCGTTCAAAGCCATAATTACGGGTAAAGCCCTGCCCGGAGTTTGGCTTGGCAAAATACCGAATCGACAGGCGGTCGGTAAACTCGGCCACGACGCCGTCGGCTTTTTGAACGGACCCATCCTCGATCACCAGCACGTCAAAGCGGGTATACGTCTGCCGGGTAAGACTCGTCAGCAATTCGCGCAGTTCGTCGGGGCGGTTATAAACGGGAATAATAACGGAAAAGAACATACTTATAACCGGGGCAGTAGCCATTCTTGACATGCATCAACCGACTCAAACAACGCGTCGGGCTGTAAGCTGGCTAACCGCTCCGGTTCAGCCGTACTGGCCCAGGCCGCAGCCGCAATTGGTACGCCCGCCTGCCGACAAGCCAGAATGTCGCTGGGGGCATCCCCAACGTACAGGACCTCCCCTGGCTGCACCGCCCAGTCGCCAACGATGCGGGTAATGTTCCCAGTTTTGCTGTTCGAAGTCAAATCACCGTAGCCAAATTTGCTGAAATACGGGGCCAGCTCGTAAAACGCCAGCGACATACGAGCGCTCGGCTCTCCTTTCCCCGTCACCAGCGCCAGTTGTACGTTTCGTTTGTGGAGTTCCTGCAGCAAAGGCAGTATTCCCGGAAACAGATCAGGGTAGTCGGCATGGTACTGTTCGTAATGTGCCAGATAAGCCGCGACGCCTTCTTCGTACGCATGGGGAATCAGCGCCTGGATCGTTCCTCGTTCCGATGGGCCAAACGTAGCGATGATCTCCGCATCACTGACCGGGCGGCCCAGTCGGGGTTCGATCGATGACCGAAATGCCCGGATGCACAAGGGCAACGTATCGGCGAGTGTGCCGTCAAAATCAAAGATTATGCCTTTAATCATGCCGTAGCCATTACCTCAACTAAACTTTCTTCGTTCGCCTGAATAACCTGATCGATCAGCTCATCGGTCAGCGCGACGGAAAGGAACAGGCTCTCGAACTGCGACGGCGCCAGATAGACACCCCGCTTCAGCATAGCGTGAAAATAGCGACCAAACAGGGGCAGGTCGCAGGTTTTAGCTTCCGAGAAGTTTGTTACCGGCCGCTCGGTCATGAAGAGCGTGAACATCGACCCAATGTGATTGATGGTGTAATTCAGCCCCGCTTTGGCCAGTCCATTCCGGAAACCAGCGACGAGTTTATCCCCAATTTCCTCCAGCCGGGTGTACACCTCGGGATGCTCGTTCAGGTGACGTAACATGGCCAGCCCCGCCGACATGGCGATTGGGTTACCCGACAACGTACCGGCCTGATAAACCGGTCCCGCCGGCGACACTACGTCCATAATATCAGCACGGCCACCGTAGGCACCGACGGGCATGCCGCCCCCGATAATTTTGCCCATCGTTGTCAGATCGGGGGTAATGCCAAAACGCTCCTGTGCTCCCCCTTTCGCCAGGCGGAACCCGGTCATCACCTCGTCGAAGATCAGCAGGACACCCTGCTTCGTGCATAACTCCCGCAGCCCCGTCAGGAAACCAGCCTCGGGCAATACGCAGCCCATGTTTCCCACCACAGGCTCCAGAATAATGGCGGCTATCTGGTTATGATTGGCATCCAGCAACGCTTCAACAGCCGCCAGGTCATTATACGGTGCCGTCAGCGTATCGACGGCCGTAGCCTTCGTTACGCCGGGCGAATCGGGGGTGCCCATCGTCACGGCTCCGCTCCCGGCGGCAATCAGAAACGAATCGCCGTGCCCGTGATAACAGCCTTCAAACTTGATTATTTTGTCGCGGCCGGTAAATCCGCGGGCGACCCGAATCGCGGCCATGGTGGCTTCGGTGCCAGAGTTCACCATCCGGACCTTCTCGACCGACGGTACCATCTGCGTGATCAGTTCAGCCATTTCAACCTCCTTGCGGGTTGGGGCACCAAACGAAAACGAATACTGAATGGCGTCCCGAACGGCTTTCTCGACGGGTTCGAACGCATGGCCCAGAATCATTGGCCCCCAGGAGTTGATCAGCTCGATGTACTGCTTACCATCCTCATCGACGACATACGGCCCGTTGGCCGATTTGATAAACAGCGGATTACCGCCCACAGCCCGAAATGCCCGCACGGGTGAGTTCACCCCGCCAGGAATCAGGGTCTTCGCTTTCTCAAAAAGTTGTTCGCTCGTTGTCATAGTTTGAATGAGCGAATGAATTAATGAGTGATTGAGTGATTGAGCGACTGAGTGAATAGCTACCGCATGTTTACTAATCCGGATGATATTCACTCACTCGCGCATTCACTCATTCACTCATTTACTCATTCACTAATTAATTTTCACAAACCGGCCGTCCTGATACTTTACGATCGGAACGACCTGGTTGTCATTGTTTTGCGTATAATCAAATCCAGACGACAGATAATCGTCGGCCTCGGAACGCATATCGCTCCGGTTTACGGGACCGGGTCCTCCTTTAGCCAGTTGTCGCCCGAAAAAGAGCAGCATATCGTATCCCTGTCGGGCAAAAACGGATGGAATGGTATTCCGCTTCGCCAGATAGTCTTCGTCGAATGAGGCTACTACCGGACGAGTCGTGTCTACGTAATCGGGACTGATCAGGTAGACATCGCGCCGGGTAAAGGTCGAGCCAGGATTCTTGTAAAGGTCAAACGCACTTGAGGTCGCAACCAGGGGGGCATTGGCTTTGCGCCGGCTGAGTGCCTCAACTAGCCGTGGGCCGTCGTTTTCGTTGCTACTGGCCAGAAATACGTGGTGCAACGTCGGGCCGACGGATGCGCTGGTCCCCGATGAAGCAGGAGCGCTCGATGTAGTCAGTTTCATCACGGTTGCCATAGTCTGCGCCGATCCACTGAGCTTCCGGAAGTCGACAATCTGATACCGCTGCGCCAGCAGTTCCTGCTGATACGCTACGGCCAGCAATGAATCCTTACGAGCCGTCCCGTAATAAATTGCCGCCCGACGCGGGCCAGACAGGGACTGTGTCTGTGCGGCCGCCACCCGGGCCTGTTCGAGCAGTGACGGTTGCGCCAGAAAAGCCATGGGCTGTTCGGCGACCAGATCACTATTCGTGGCAATGGGATTCAGCAGCCAGATGTTCTGCTGATTAGCAAAGGCCGTCGCGATTCGGTTCGGTTCAACGTAGAGCGGCCCGATAATCATATCCGTTTGCGCGAAACCCGGTGAACTGACTAACTCCAGCGCTTTATTAGCATCATTATCAACGTCATAAGCCAGTAGGTTCACGTTGATCCCCTCCGTCTGGAGTTTTTCACTGGCGAGTTTCATCCCGTTGTACAGATCGTACACGTATTGATTCGACCGGCGCTTATCGGTTTCTTCCAGCCGGAATGGAAACAAAACGGCTACGTTATATCGGTTTCGGGACCGCCCCGGTCGGGTCATGGCTGGGGTATTTGCCGTGGTGGCGGGCGCTGTTTCGACCGAGGGTGTAGTGGCGGGAGCCGGCGCATTACTTGGTGCACCAAACCGGTTTGTTAACCGATCCGATAGTTCCAGGTCGGACTTGTCACTACCCGTCCGTTGAATCAACTCTACCAAAGCCAGGCCTACCGTCCGGTTTTCGGGAAACTCCCGATTCAATTGTTTCAGCCGCCGAAGGTCAGTAATCCGGGGAATAAACGCCTGTTCGAGCTGCGTCATGACGGGCCGCAGGGATGCATTCTTGATCTGACCCAAGGCCGTTAGGGCGTCTTCGTACTGCCCCGTTTCCATGCAGCTGGCCGCCAGTAGGTACTGGGCATCGTCCAGCTGTACCCAATCGGGATACCGGGCAATGAGTTGCTTCAGCATGAGCCGGGCCTGCGAAAAATTCTTTTGCCGGAACGACGCCAACGCGTAATAGTAGTGCGCAAAGGGACCGTAGGGCCCCTCCCGCTGAATAATGGTGTTTAATTCGGCTTTTGCCCGCTCGTACGCCTTATTCTGCACCAGCCGGACAGCCGCCTGGTACCGGCTTTTGCCGTCGGACAAGGATTGTGCCCAGGCAGTCTGCAACCCAACCAGACTAACGATCAATCCGGTGTATCTGAGTAAGCGGCTGTTCATGGATTGTCTAGATGAATACGCAAAAGCAACGCATTGGCGTTGCTTTTGGTTATAACAAAAGTAGGGTCTTGGGGCAAAAAGTCACTCGCCCGTCCAGCCGTAAGCCAGGGGTTTATTTTTTCTGTTTGGCTTTCCGCTGGGCTTCTTCGGCCTGCTTACGAGCCTCGTCGGCTGCCGCCAGCTGGCGTTGTAATAAGGCCTGGAAGCCGCCTGGTTTTTTCCCCTCTCCCTTCGCGTTCTTCGCCCGGTTTTCGTCCAGGATTGCCCGGATCTTTCCTTCATCCACAAACCGACGAATCAGTTGCTGCTGGGTAATAGTCACGATATTCGATACGAAGTAATAGAACGTCAGACCGGCGGGGTACGAGTTCAGTACGAACATGAACATCAGCGGGAAGACGTAACTCAGCGCTTTCATGTTCACGGGACCGGGCTGCGTAGGCGTTGTCTGGTTGTTGTAATACGCGTACGCAATCGAGGAAGCCGTCATCAGTACGGTAAACAGACTCAGGTGACTACCGATGAAGGGTATCGTGGGGAACGTAACAAACGCATCGTAGGTCGAGAGATCACCCGCCCACAGGAACGGTTTCTGGCGCAGCTCGATCAGGTTCGGGAACAGCATGAACAGCGAGAACAGGATCGGCATGGTCGCCAGCACCGGAATACAACCGCTCAGCGGACTCACGCCCACTTCCTGGTAGAGTTTCATCTGCTCCGACTGCTGCTTGGCCATGTCGTCGCCCACGCGCTCCTTGATCTCGTTGATCTCCGGCGCCAGTACCCGCATCTTGGCCATACTGACGTACGAGCGGTATGTGAGCGGGGTCAACAAAAGCTTCACGAATACCACCAGCGCGATGATCAGCAACCCGTAATTTGAGATAAACTTCTCCAGGAAGCTAAACACCGGCACAAAGAAGTATTTGTTGATCGGTTTCAGAATCGAATACCCCAGGTATACGTTCTGATCGAACTCGGGGGCAACGTCGCCCAGCAACTGAAAATCGTTCGGACCGTAGTAGAACTTGTACTGGCCTTTACCCGCCTGTACGTCGGCCAGTGGCAGACTTACGTCGGCAATGGCGGTCTTGACAATGCTATCGCCGGGATTAACCAACGCTTTAAACGTAGCCTTCTGCAACGGTGCGTTCTTCGCCACAAAAGCCGACAGGAAGTATTTGTGTTTAATAGCAAACCACTGTACGGGTTCTTCCAGGGTTGCTTCTTCGCTCGCGTCGCTTTCCTTTAGCTTGTCGAAATTTTCATCCTGCGTCAGGTAGTCGATGGTTGCAGCCCGGCGGTTGTTCATGAAGTCATTCTCATACTGCTTCATCTTGTCTTCCCAGAAGAAGCGGATGTTCTGACCGGCTACCGTATTGTTCAACCCGTTTAGTTTTAGGTCATACCCCAGTACGTAACCTTCGGCGGGCATGGTATAGACCTGCTCTACGGCGTTTCCGCCACCCGTCGTTGCCCGAAAGGTTATCTGACGGGGTTGCCCTCCCACGGTTCCACTCTGAGCATCCGTCTGGTAATACAACTGATGCAGGTCAACTTTACCCTGACGGGTTGGCAGTTCCAGTACGGTCCGGCTGCTTTCCGCGTCGATCAGCACGAGCGGCTTCTGATCGTACGTCTTGTAATTCTTTAGTAACACTTCCTTTACGCGTCCACCCAGCGTACTGAAGGTTACTTTCATGTCGTTGTTTTCCAGGACGATCTCCTGTTCCTGCCCCGTAGCGGCCGACGCAAAATCACCGAACTGGGCGCGGGCAGCCGCCGAATCCAGCGGCTGCTCAGCCGGGCCGCGTTCAGCCGAACGCGGCCCGGCCTTATCAATGGCAGCAGCCGCATCGGCCGCTGTTTTTGGGTTACTCGTCTGGGTTTGTTGCGCTGGTTTCTTCTCCGGCGCGGGTTTTGGCACCAGGTACTGGTAGCCAACCAACATTGCCAGAATCAGGACAATGCCGATAATTTGATTACGATCCATTCTATAAGTTTGAAAGTCAACCCTGTCTGGCCATCACGACCGGACAGGGTCACTTGTGTCGCGCAAAAATACGCCAATCTGGGCGGTTAATCAACCACGCCAGCGGTTTCTGCTTCGGTAGATACAGGAGCGGTCAGAACGCTGGCATCAGCGGACGTAACGGGCACATCCAGCTTCTGGCGGTGGTAGGCCAGGGCCGCCTTGACGAACTGCACAAACAGCGGGTGCGGGTTCATCACCGTACTTTTCAGTTCGGGGTGGAACTGCACACCCACGAACCAGGGATGACTGGCTACCTCAACGATTTCAACCAGGCCGGTTT
The DNA here is from genome assembly GCF_054776615.1 of Spirosoma pomorum. Classification (NCBI taxonomy): domain Bacteria; kingdom Pseudomonadati; phylum Bacteroidota; class Cytophagia; order Cytophagales; family Cytophagaceae; genus Spirosoma; species Spirosoma pomorum. The sequence goes on along the minus strand of NZ_BAAHBP010000021.1, from coordinate 25,956 downwards.
CGGGGTTAATACCCGTTGCCCGCATTCCCGCCTTGGCAAACGATTCCAGGTAGTCATTGTTGAACTCGTAGCGGTGACGGTGGCGTTCGCTGATCTGCGTTTTACCGTAAATCTGGTACGCTCGTGAATCTTTTTCGATTTTACAGGGATATGCCCCCAAGCGCATCGTGCCGCCCATATCGGTTACTTTTTTCTGCTCCTCCATCATGTTAATGACGGGGGCGTCGGTGTGGGGGTCCATCTCGGTCGAGTGAGCGTTTTCGATACCCAGTACGTTGCGGGCGTATTCGATGACGGCCATCTGCATACCCAGGCAAATCCCCAAGAAGGGAATTCCATTTTCGCGCACGAAGCGAACGGCGTTGATTTTTCCGTCAATTCCGCGTTCGCCGAAGCCCGGTGCTACCAGCACGCCGTCCAGCTCGCGCAGTGTTTCGGCGCAGTGGTGCTCGTCGACCAGTGTTTCGGACTGAATCCATTCAAGCTTTACTTTACATTCGTTCTGCGCACCGGCGTGAACAAACGCTTCAGCGATGGATTTGTAGGCGTCGTGAAGCTCCACGTATTTACCCACCAGACCGATCCGCACCGTTTCGCCGGGATTACGTAGCCGCCCCAGGAAATTCTTCCAGGCGTCCAGCTCCGCGTCTTTGTCATTGTACATACCAAGCATGTACAAGGCCCGCTGATCGAGCCGCTCCTTCTGCATCAGCAGCGGCACGTCGTAAATCGTCTCCGCGTCCATCGCTTCGACGACCGAACTAACCTGCACGTTACAGAAGAGGGCAATTTTTCGGCGAATGTCCTGCGGCAGCGGATGCTCGGTGCGGCAAACGATGATGTCGGGCTGCACGCCGTTCTCCAGCAGCATCCGTACCGAGTGCTGGGTGGGTTTGGTTTTCAGTTCACCCGCCGATTTCAGGTACGGAATCAGGGTCAGGTGAATTACCAGCGTATCCCGTTCGCCGAGTTCGAATTTTAGCTGACGTACCGCTTCCACGAAGGGCAGCGACTCGATATCGCCCACGCAGCCGCCAATTTCGGTAATGATGATGTCGTACTCTCCCGTATCACCCAGCAGCTTAATGTTCCGCTTGATCTCGTCGGTGATGTGCGGTACTACCTGCACGGTTTTCCCCAGGAAATCGCCCCGGCGCTCACGGGTAATGACGTTGTTATAAATACGTCCCGTCGTGATGTTGTTCGCCTGCGACGTTGGCCGGTTCAGAAAGCGCTCGTAGTGCCCTAAATCAAGGTCTGTTTCCGCCCCGTCGTCGGTGACGTAGCATTCGCCATGTTCGTAAGGATTGAGCGTACCGGGGTCGATGTTGATGTACGGATCGAATTTCTGGATCGTTACCGTAAGTCCCCGTGACTGAAGAAGTGTTGCTAGTGAAGAGGCAATGATGCCTTTACCGAGTGATGAAGTTACCCCGCCCGTAACAAAAATATATTTCGCGGATTTTGGTCCCGTAGCCGCCATGATGCAAACCTGTTTTGGTCGTTACGGGGCATAAAGGTACGCAAAATTTAGGGGGATCGCGTGGTATTTCTGACTAAAAGTTACCCGTTCCGGCGACAGACAGAGCCAGTAGGCTGATTACCGGTGTTTTACCCAGCATTATTTCTCTGACCAGCTATAAAGCGAATGAGTGAGCGCGCGAATACAACGGGCTCCTTTTCCTAACAGGAGCCTTCCTGGCATCGCGATCGTCTGACAAGTGGCCGCGGTTATTGTTTGTTGCTTTTTTTCATGGCTGTCCGAACGAAGCTATGACCTGGACTGGCGTCATTCCCTGCCTGGGAGCAGGGCAACTGATCTGAACAGTCTCACCCATCAGGTACTAAAAAAGCCATCGGCTGCACAGTCGAGGGCTTTTTTAGTACTAGTTTATGGAATTAGACGATGGCGTCGACACCCGCTTGGGCAACAGCATGGTCGTTGTCGACGGTACTTCCCGACACACCAATGGCCCCAATGATCTCCCCCTGTGCATTTTTGATCGGAATTCCCCCCGGAAACGTAATCAGGCCACCGTTGGCGTGTTCTATGTTGTAGAGTGAGCCACCGGGCTGCGATAGTTTGCCGAGTTCACCGCTGGGCATGTCGAAATAGCGAGCGGTACGGGCTTTCCGCATGGCGATGTCAACGGAACCCAGCCAGGCTCCATCCATACGCACAAAAGCGGTCAGGTTAGCGCCAGCGTCAACCACGGCAATGTTCATCAGCGTGCCAATCTCGCTGGCTTTCTGTTTGGCAGCCTCCACAGCCTGCTGCGCTTGGGCAAGGGTAATATTCATAAATTCTGGGTTAGGGTTCGTCGTACTAACCAGTGGTAATCCACTAAGGTTTTCGACTAGTCCTATCGAGCTTATCTTCTAGTTACCCTGAACTCCGGTTTAGCCACTAACAGCCGAAGCCCCGCTCAATGAACGGGGCTTCGGCTGTTAGTGGTAAAGTCTTACTTAACCTTTGTAATCGTAACCGCGTAGTTCGCGTTCTTCGTAGGCCAAGCCGTACTGTTTCAGGACGTCTTCGGGAACACCGTCCCACTGGTTAGGCACGTTGCCAACGTAACCAAGGTCCTTCACCCCCATCTGGCTGCTATAGAAGCCCGAAGCGGTCAGGTTACGCATGAGCGTAAAGAAAGCCGCGCCCTGCGTCATATCGGGTTTAGCCAGCTTTGGGTACGCAATCTGGTCCACTAGCTCGATCTGCTGCGCTTTCGTACACTCAACGAATGATTTACCGTAGCGCTTCGTGCAGGTATTGTCCAGCCAGCGAATACCGCCCCGCATAGGGGTCTGATTCTGCGGCATATCCTTCATCATAAACTCGATGAAAGCCGGCACGCCGGCCTGCGAGGCACTCCCCGACCGCTCATCAGCCGGAATAATGATATCCGACAGTACCGTTACGGTCTGAAGCTCATGGGGCGTAAAGAACTTCTGCGCGTTCAGTTTGGCATCACGCTCAGCTTCAAACTTTTGACGGCCACCCGGAACAACCAGCGGTTTTTCGGGTGGAGCTGGAACGGCGGCTTCGACGGGCGTAACGGCCAGGCCGAAACCCGTCAGCGATAAAGCTTTTAAGGAATCTCTGCGTTTCATGGTCAGATATTTTTCTTTTTCACTTCGTCAATCAGATACTCCGATGTGCGCATGGATGACGCCAGGATCGTCCACGTTACGTTTTTATCGCCCTGCGATGGGAACGCAGCCGCGTCCACCACAAATAGGTTCTTCACGTCGTGGGCCTGCTGATAGCCGTTCAGCGCCGATGTTTTTGGGTCCTTACCCATCCGGGCCGTACCTACTTCGTGAATGATCTTACCGGGCGCTTCCAGACCGTAGTTGTTCTCGGGTCCTGGCTTTCTACCCAGCGCGATGCCGCCCATCGAGTGGATGATCTCTTCGAAGGTATCCTGCATGTGCTTAGCCTGCTTCACCTCGTAGTCCGACCATTTGTAGTTGAACCGGAGTACGGGAATACCGTATTTATCCACGACGTTCGGATCGATTTCGCAGTAGTTGCTTTCGAGTGGGACGGGTTCTCCGCGACCGGCCATCCCGACGTACGCCCCGTAGAACCGGCGATAATCGTCTTTCAGGCCAGCGCCGTAGCCACCGCCGGGTTTGTTCTTTCCGTCACGACCCGGAATCATTTCGTTCATGCCTTCGATCCCCCAGCCAAAGCCGTAGGCGGGCATGCCCATACCACCCCAGTACTCAATGTGGTACCCACGGGGGAAGTCCAGTTTTTTGTTGTCTAACCACCAGGGCGTAAAGACGTGCATACCCCCAACGCCATCTTCGTTGTAGCGTTTGCGATCCATCAGCGCCGGAACAAAGGCCGAACGGGAAGCCCCCGTTGAGTCGTTGATGTATTTACCGACCACATTGCTCGAATTGGCCAGTCCCGTCGGGAACCGGCTCGATTTTGAGTTGAGCAGCAGCCGCGCCGTTTCGCCCGCGCTGGCAGCCAGCACGACGACTTTAGCTTTTACGGTTACCTCCTGTAGTGTCTGGGTGTTGACGTAACTCACGCCGGTTGCCAAGCCCGTTGCCGGATCAGTCAGCACTTCGCGTACCATGGCACCGTTCACCAGCGTTACGTTCCCCGTTTTCAGGGCTGGTTTAACCAGTACCGACGACGACGAGAAATCGGCGTAGGCCTGGCAGGCCCGGCCACACTGGCTACAGTAGAAACACTGCCCCCGCTCTTCGTTAATGGGTTTGGTCAGGATCGACAGCCGCGATGGAATTACGGGAATACCGATACTACGGGCGCCTTTCCGGATCATCATCTCGTGCAGCCGTGGTTTCGGCGGAGGCAGGAAGATCCCATCCGGTTCAGATGGCATGTTTTCGACCGAGCCAAAGACCCCAATCAGGCGGTCAACCCGGTCGTAGAATGGTTTGAGATCATCGTAGCCGATCGGCCAGTCTTCACCCACCCCCGTCATACTTTTCCGGCGAAAATCGTCGGGCGCAAAGCGAAGCGAAATCCGACCCCAGTGGTTGGTCCGGCCACCCAGCATCCGCGAACGGAACCAGTGAAACTCCGTTCCTTTTGCCGTTGTGTACGGTTCTCCTTCGATGTCCCAGCCTCCCCAGGCGGCATCGAAATCACCGAAGGGACGAGTTGAGCTGGCGCCACGACGGGGCGACTCCCAGGGCCATTTCAGTTGCGTAATGTACTTCGGATCGGCAGGGTCGAAATAACCACCAGCTTCCAGCAGCGCTACTTTAGCGCCGGCCTTAGCGAGGGTATAAGCCGCCATGCCGCCCCCGGCACCAGAACCCACGACGATTACGTCGTATACGGTCGGAGCTTTTTGAATCTGAAACGAGTCCATGTAAAAAAGGTATGTTTAATCGTACTCAAAAACGGTCTATCATTAGCCCGAATTAATCTATTAACGAAAATTCATGATACTACAATCATCTATCTCCGTAATTTTTATCGGCTGTTGTCTTTCCCGAACGGGTCGTTAATTGATATACAGCCACTTGGTATACAACGCTTTCTGTTCGGCGGTCTGATTGGGCAATGGCACCAGCCGGTAGCTCGCCAGCGGATTTGTCGTCAGGGTAATGGGCAGCCGACGTAAAAAGCCACCCCGGTTTACCAGTACATTCAGCGTTTCGCCCGCCCGGCGACCGCTGATGAGTCGCAACAGATCGTCACCCACCCGCACGCTGTCGACTGAAATAATTTCGTCACCCACGTTCAGCCCGTCCGTGTACGAAGCGGAGCCGCGACGCACACCCGTTACGTACACTTTTCCGTTGTTTACGGTCGTAGCTGCGCCCAGGTAGCCGTCCTGCGTTTTAGCCGCCCGGTTTTGCAGTTGCAGCCCCACCGGAGCGAAATAGCGGTTATAATCGATCTGCTCGGCCGAATTGACAGCAATAGCAAAAAAATCATTCAGGGGCTGACCGGCGATTTGCTCGGCCGCCTGCCGGAATTCCTCGTCCGTAAAGCCACGCTTCTGTTTTTTATAGTATTCGTTGTATAGATACCGCATCAGGTCGTCCATACTCTTTTCTCCTTTACTTCCCGACAGAATAGCCAGATTTAATAAAGTCCCCAGCACGCTTCCTTTACTGTAATAGGAGATCGTTGTGTTGGCTGAATTCTCGTTTGGCCGATATTCTTTGATCCAGGCATCCCAGCTCGACTCAGCCGCCGACTGTACATGACTTCCCGGCTGGTTCTCAACCCGGGTAATGTCCAGCGCGATAATATCCTGGTAGGCTTCGGGCGTATGGTAACCCGCCCGGCGCAGAATATAATCCTCGTAGAACGACGTACAACCTTCTGACAGCCAGAGCATGTGGGTATAATTCTCGTTCTCGTAGTCAAAGGGACCGAGGGCAATGGGTCGAATTCGTTTGACGTTCCAGAGGTGAAAATACTCGTGGGCTACCAGCGTCAGGAAGCCTTTGTAGTTCGCTTCGGTCGAATAGGCAAAGCGATTCGTTTCCAGGGTTGTGGAGTTGAGGTGTTCCAGGCCACCGCCCCCCTGCGGAATGTGATGCACGATAAATGTATAGTCTTTACAGGGATGCTCGCCCACCACGCTGGCAGCTGTTTCGCAGACTCGTTTGTAGTCAGCCGCCAGCCGCTTTTCGTCGTAATCCACCTCGCCGAACATCGCCACCGTATGCGGTACGTTACTGGCCGAGAACGAGAACGTTTTGTGGTTACCGATCTCAATCGGTGAGTCAACTAGCAAATCGTAGTCCGGCGCTTCGTACGTGTACGTAGCGCCCGTGACTGGTTTCAGGCCCGTCGCGACGTTTTTCCAGGTGGTATAGGGTTGTACAATGACCCGGTGCGGCTGGTTCTTGAGCGCATCGTGGAACATGAACATACTGGCGGGGGTCACGTAGCCGTGGTCGGCATCCACGAAGCTCGTCCGAACGGTGAGTTCGTTGGCGTACACGCGGTAGCGAACGGTCAGCTCGTCTTCGTTCGTGTACACCCGCCAGGCATTCTTGCGAATTTTTTCGTTGCGCACTGGTTTGCCATTGGCCGTTGTCGTAAAGCCTTCCACGTTCTTGGCGTATTCCCGGATCAGGTAGGACCCCGGTGTCCAGACGGGCATCTTGATATCAACGTAGCCGTTCTTCTTCGCAGCCGTTGCGACGGCTGCGTTTTTTAACTGCATTGTCACCTCAAAGTAGTGCGTTTGCGGTTCCGGCATAGCCAGTGTGTACGTAACACTAGGGATCGGCGCGGCCGGATTTGGTTCTTCCGCAGCCCCTGGTCGGGCGGATATGGAAAGGGGGGCAAAAAATGTCCAGACAGTAAGTAAATAAAGTAGCTGGGCGTTTTTTTTCATACGGAAAAGCGGAATGCTTCGTTTTTTGTCCAGATTTGACCTGAAATTTGGCAATTCGTCAGCGAAGCTACGACGCAATCCAAGCATTCACAACCGTTGATTTTGTTTATGCCCCATTCCCAAACCCAGTTGGATCATGCCCAGTCAGTCGGTTCGTTAACCGGCCGCTTCGTTTCTACGCTGATCCTTGGGCTGTTTACGACGCTGGCAGCTTCGGCCCAGCGCACCCAGAGTTACGCCGAACCCGATTATCATTACCGCAACGGCCTGGAGTTATTTGAAAAAAATAATTACGCAGCCTCTCGTTACGAATTCCGACAGTATCTGGAGCCCCTACGCGGTAACGGCTCCCGCACGCTGCTGAACACGAATAATCAGAACGTGGTAGAGGCCGAATACTACGTGGCCCTGACGAGTCTGTACGTCGACGAGCCGGGCGCCGAGTTGCTCGTGGATCGTTTTGTCAAGAACCACAGCGAACACCCCAAAGCCAGCCAGCTCTACGGCGATCTGGGCTCGTACTACTTCAACCGGCAGGATTACGCCAAAGCCGCGGGTTTTCTGGAGAAGGCTATTGCTCAGGGGGGCAGCAACGCCCAACAGACGGCCAATAAATACAAGCTGGCGCTGTCCTATTACAACACTCAGGATCTGCAACGGGCGCTTCCGTTGCTGAACGAGGTAAAGAATGACGCCAGCTCGCCGGATGCACCAGCTGCGTCTTACTACGCCGGAGCGATCAATTTCCAGAACCGGAACTTCAACGAAGCGGTCACGGACTTCCGCAAGATCGAGAAGAATCCGCTCTACCAGGACCAGGTGCCTAACTGGATCGCGCAGGCCCTGTACCGCCAGCGTCGGTTCAATGATCTGCTGGCCTACACGGAACCGCTGCTCCAACGTTCCTCCGCAGCGAACCTGAATGATGTAGCGCTGTTCACCGCTGAGGTGTATTACCAGCAGAACCAGTTCGCGAAAGCGATTCCGTATTACAAACGATACGTAACGGCCGCGGGTGCCCGCACGCCGGGGGCCGTTCGTTTTCGGTACGGCCAGTCGCTGTTTCGGACCAATTCGTACCAGGATGCCATTACGCAGTTGAAAACGCTGTCGGGCGGCAAAGACACCACGGCGCAATACGCAGCCTATACACTGGGCATTAGTTACTTACAGACACAAAACCCAACATTTGCCTTATCGTCCTTCGATCAGGCCGGTCGATTGTCGTACAACCGCGAGATTCAGGAAGAAGCCCGGTTTAACCACGCCAAGCTGCAACTGGACCAGAACAATGGAGCTGATGCCGTGAAAGAACTGACGGTCTTTCTGAAGGATTACCCCGGCAGCAAGTTTGAAAATGAAGCCAACGAACTCATCAGCGAGGCTTATTTTGCCTCGAACAATTACCCGGCCGCCATTGCCTACATCGAGGGACTCAAACGCCGAACACCCAAGATCAACGGTACGTACCAACGACTGACCTACAACCAGGGCGTGAGCGATTTCAACGCTGAACGGTACCCACAGGCGGTAGCAAACCTGGACAAATCCCTGAAGTTTCCGGTCGATAAAGACCTGCAACAGGGGGCTCAGTTCTGGAAAGCCGAAGCTTATTCGGCGGGGCGTCAATACGATACAGCGATTCCACTCTACACCACCGTTAGCCAGGGCGGGGGTAATTATGCCATCCGGAGTTTGTACGCCCTTGGGTATGCGTACTACAACAAGAAAGAGTACAGCCGGGCACTCCCCTATTTCCGCGATTTTGTGAGCAAAGGTAGCCGCGCCGACGGAGCTGATGTAGCCGCCCAGGTTCAGGATGCCACCATTCGACTCGCGGACTGCTATTTTGCCGGTAAACAGTACGAAAACGCCATGCGCGCCTACGATCAGGCCATTGCTCAGAACGCGCCGGATAAAGACTATGCCGCTTACCAGAAAGCCGTCATCTTGAGTTACGTGGGCCGCGACGCGGAAGCCAAAGCGCAATTCGATCAGGTGCAACGGCAGTTCCCTAATTCTCGTTTCGTGGATGAATCGCTGCTACAAACGGCGAACGTAGACTTTGAAAAAGGATCGTACCAGGCCGCTATTCAGGGTTTTACCAAGCTGATTCGCGATAAGCCACGGAGTGCGCTGGTACCAGCCGCCCTGCTGAAGCGAGCTATTGCTTACGGGAACCTGCAACAATATGACAACGCCATTGGCGACTACCGGAAAATACTGGCCGACTACGGCGATTCAGAACAGGCACAGAGTGCGCTGCTGGGCATACAAAATACCCTCAACGACGCCGGGCGTCCCGAAGAATTTTCGCAGGTACTGGGCCAGTACAAGAAAAGTAACCCCACCAGCACCAACGTGGAGCGCGTTCAGTTCGACAACGCCAAGAACATTTATTTCAGCGAGAAGTACGATCAGGCCGTTCAGTCGCTGCAGTCCTTCCTTCAGGATTATCCGGCCAGCCCGAACCTGAACGAAGCCCGGTTCTACCTGGCCGAAGCGTACCGGCAGACCAACGATCCGGCCAGCGCCATTCGCTACTACAATCAGGTCGTTGCCAGCAACCAGACGGAGTTTCTGGTACGGGCCGCTACGCGGGCTGCGGAGTTGGAAAACAGCCAGAAAAATTACAGCCAGGCCATTCGGAACTACCGGGCGATACTGAACCGGGCGCAAAACCGGGCGGATCAGGTAACGGCGCAACTGGGCCTGATGGATACCTACTTTGTTTACCCCAAGCTAGATTCATCCCTGACAATTGCCCGCGAGTTAGCCGCTGGCGGCAGCATCGTACCGGGCGCTCAGAACCGGGCGCAGTTGATGCTGGGTAAAGTAGCTTTTGCGCGAAATGACTACAAAACGGCTAAAACGGAGTTCGACAAGACGATTGCGCTGGCGAAGGACGTAAACGGTGCCGAAGCGCAGTACTACCTCGGCGACATCCTGTTCCGGCAGAAAAAGTACAAGGAATCCGTTGCTGCGCTGCTGAAGTTCAACGAGAATTTTGCCGAGTTCGAGTACTGGAAGGGAAAAGCGTTCCTGCTGGTAGCCGACAACAATATCGCGCAGGATGAATTAGCCCAGGCTAAAGCCGTTCTAAACTCCATCATCGAAAACTCATCGGATCAGACAATCATTGCCGAAGCCAAACAAAAACTAACGGGACTGGAAGGCAAATAAAAGCCTCCTCTCCCTGTTGTTTGTTCCGGTCAGTTTCAATGTATATGCATCATCCCAATCGTTCCTACCTACTGCTGTCCTCATTGCTGCTGTCGACAACGCTGTTTGCGCAGCAGCGCCCTACGCGTCCCGTCAAGGAGGGTGAAGTAGATACGCAGGAAATTACCATCGAGAAGAGTCGCCGAATCGAGCTGCCTCCCGCTAACCGAATTTTTAACCGCATTCCATCGGTTAAGCCTTCGGCCGAACAGCGGAAAATGATGTATGAGTTCGAAGATCGGAAGCTAACTGTCGGCGACCCACGTATCACCCCCGGCGTACTGGCCCCGTCGGCCACCCAGGCCGAGGAGAACCCAGCCTACACCAATTACGTCAAGCTCGGTGCGGGCAACTACAGCTCGTTTCTGGGCGAAGGGTTTGTGGGCGTTGATAACGGCTCAAACCTGTCGCTCGAAGCATCGGCCCGACATCTGTCATCGGCCATTGGTCCGGTCGACGGGCGAAACTCGGGCCAGAGCGATACCCGCGCCCGCGTAACGGGTAAGTACCTGACGGATGCCTTTAAGCTACAGGCCGATCTAGGCTTCGATCGTAATTCATACGGCTTTTACGGCTACAGCCGGGCGTTTGCCGGCACCGAAGGCGTTTCCCGCGACGCGATTCGGCAACGCCTGAATACCGTCAATATCAAGATCGGTATCGAGAATGTAAACGCCGAAAATGCTATTGATTACTCGCTACAGACGGGCATTACGAATTTACGCGATTTGTACAATGCCGGGGAATTTGACTGGGGTACCAACTTCAACGCGTCGCTGGGCATCAGCGATAATTTCTTCGCATTGGTAGCGGCCGATGCATACGTAACGCAGCGTACCGATGGCCCTATCGTCGACAACCGCAACCTGTTCCGGGTTAAACCCACGTTTAAATATACATCTTCTCTGTTCACCATTACGGCCGGTATCAATGCCGTTAACCAAACCGACCAGCGCCAGAACATCAACAATACCCGCGCGTTCCCCGTGCTGGATATAGACGTAGTACCAGCCGGCAACATCCACTTTTTTGCGGGTTTAGACGGCGATATTAACCGAAATACGCTCCGTTCGCTGCTCGGTGAGAATAAGTGGTTATCTCCTCAGGTCCTGTTGGTTAACACTGTTAAGGCGCTGGATATCTACGGGGGTTCCAAAGGTGCTTTGGGTGGCGGATTCTCTTACGAAGGGAAGGTGTCATTTGCCCGGTACCGGAACTTCTCGACCTTCAATAACACCCTACCCGACACCAGTAAATTCTTTGTTCTTTACGACGGCGGCCTCGCCCAACTGCTGACCGTTTCGGGGCAACTCAGCTACGCCCAGAAAGATAAATTCCGTTCGACGCTGAAAGGCGACTTTTTCCGCTACGGTCTCGACCGGCTTACCGAAGCGTGGGGACGTCCTCGCTTTGCGGGTTCCTGGACCAACTCTTACACCCTGAACAAAAAGTTATTCGTTACCGCTGATTTGTACTTTTTAGAGGGCATCAAAAATAAAAACCTAGTCACTAATACCGTCTATACGTTGAAACCTATTTACGACCTCAACGTAAAAATTGACTATTTCCTGGGTAAACAGGTAGCGGCCTTCGTTTCGTTAAATAATATCATTGGTCAGAACTATCAACGCTATTTGTATTATCCAACCCAAGGGCTTAACTTTCTGGGAGGAATTAGTTACTCGTTCTAATCACCGACCCGGCATTCGATGGCATCTGTAAACGAATATCTCAAAAAGCTTCTTTATCAGTATGACTGCGTGGTCGTTCCTGACCTGGGAGCTTTCCTGACGCATTACCAGCCTGCTACATTCGTGGAAGCCAGTGGAGTCTTTCTCCCACCCCGCAAACGGGTCGCTTTCAACGAAGCGTTACGGCTCGACGACGGTATTCTGGCGAATTACATCATGCTGCATGAGCCGCTTACCCGCGAGGGCGCCCAGCGTCATATCGGCCGGTTTGTGGACGGGTTACGTCAGCAGATTCAGGAACAGGGTCATTTTGACCTGGATGGAATCGGCACATTCACCTACAACGAGGAAAGTCGACTTCAATTTGAACCAAGCCTGCGGCACAATTTTTTTGGCGATGCCTATGGAATGACGGCCTTAACAGCCCGGGCATTAGTACCGCAAGCGATCGAGCCCCAACTTATTGAAGTAGCGCCAACGGTAGCGCTCGGTCCGGTTCGGCAACTGGAGCACGAACCCGTGTTTATGCCTTTGCCCGCGGCTCGCTCTTACTGGCGATATGCTGCAGCCGTACTGTTGATTGGTTCACTTGGTCTGGTTAGTTATTTCTCGGTTATCAAACCGGGACAACCGCTACAAAGCAGCGTCGATCCAGCCAATTTATTTCGGTTACCGGCTACCTGGTTTGCCAGTCCTGCTCAGCAAACCACCCCGGCCCAGACTGATGTTGTCCCTGCCAATAACAAGGTAACAGCGGTAACCAGTGAGTCACCTGAACCAGTATCTCCTGTAGAGGTGACACCTACGGTGGTAGCACCCGAGCCTGCATCAGTACCTTCGGTGCAACCTACTGCTCTTTCAGTACCGACTCCTACGCCAACTGAAACTCCGGCAGTAGCCGTTCGTTCGACGCCCCATTTTACGGTGATTGCTGGCAGCTTCGCCAGCAAAGCAAACGCTCAGCGCCTGAAGCGGCAACTTCGCAAAGCCGGTTACGACGATGCTTTTGTTATCGTTCCTACACAAAAAGGCCAATTATATAAGGTAGCCGCCACGGGTTCCCCAGATCGGGACGTTGTGATTGCTGACCTCGAAACAATAAGTGACATTACTGGCACTCGCGCCTGGATTTATACGAATTAATGCAGTACCAAAATACCAAAACCAAAAAGGCCCAGTCGAATTGACTCGGCCTTTTTGGTTTTGGTATCTTCGACGATCACCTCGCTAATAAACAAGTTGGGAAAAGACTGATCTCTGCAGCTGATCCATAGATACAAAAAAGCCCTCGCTTTCGCAGAGGGCTTTTTTGTATGAAAAGGTACCTTATCCTAGATACGTCTTCAGCGCTTTTGACCGAGACGTGTGACGTAGGCGTCGAATTGCTTTTTCTTTAATCTGACGAACGCGTTCACGGGTCAAATTAAACTTCTCACCGATTTCTTCCAACGTCATAGCATGCTCGCCGTTCAGACCGAAGTACAACATGATCACGTCGGCTTCACGCTGGGTCAGCGTAGACAGCGCGCGTTGCACTTCTTTACGAAGCGAGTCGTTGATCAGTCCAGAATCAGGCTTGTCTTCGCCGTCATTTTCCAATACGTCCAGCAGGCTGTTTTCTTCACCCTGAACGAAAGGTGCATCCATCGAGACATGACGACCCGAAATTTTTAGCGTGTCAACAACCTCAGCGGCAGAGATTTCGAGCACGGCGGCCAACTCCTCAGGCGATGGCTCCCGTTCAAATTTCTGTTCGAGGTCGGAGAACGTTTTCGATATTTTGTTCAGCGAACCAACCCGGTTCAGAGGCAGACGAACAATCCGTGATTGCTCCGCCAACGCCTGCAGGATCGACTGACGAATCCACCATACGGCGTACGAAATAAATTTGAATCCGCGGGTTTCGTCAAAACGCTGGGCGGCTTTGATCAATCCCAGGTTTCCTTCATTAATCAGGTCACCCAGTGAAAGCCCTTGGTTCTGATATTGTTTGGCTACCGACACCACGAAGCGAAGGTTTGCTTTTGTCAGACGCTCCAGCGAGAGTTGATCTCCCTCCCGGATTTTTTGCGCCAGTGTTACTTCTTCATCGGGCGTAAGCAGATCTACTTTACCAATTTCCTGCAAGTATTTATCCAGTGACTGGCTCTCGCGGTTGGTAATTTGTTTTGAAATTTTTAGCTGTCTCATAGTACGTTTACACCGGTGGCGTGACTAAATAACGCCTTTCTCAGACGTCGTATTACGCGTGTAGGTAACATTTAACTAGGTTGTTTTGTTCTCTGGTTTCGGCAGCAGTGCCTTCCGAGATAAACGGTATTTTCCGGTCTTTTTATCGACGTCTATTAGCTTGACTGTCACCTCTTCGCCAACCTGTAAAACGCCTTCCATCGACTCAAGACGCTCCCATTTAATTTCCGAAATGTGGAGCAGGCCGTCCTTACCCGGCATGAATTCAACGAACGCGCCAAACGGCTGAATGGTCTTTACTTTACCAACATAGGTTTCCCCTACTTCTGGTACAGCGACGATCCCTTTCACGCGCGACACGGCCTTATCCATGCTCGTTTTGTTGGTGGCAAAAATGCTGACCCAACCGGCATTGTCGTGCTCATCAATGTTGACGATCGCACCTGAATCTTTTTGGATATCCTGAACGACTTTACCGCCGGGTCCGATAACGGCACCGATCTGGTTCGTATCAATCTTGATCACAACGGCGCGTGGTGCGTGTGGTTTCAGATCGGAACGTACCTCGGCGATACCTTTCCGCATTTCACCCAGAATGTGTAGCCGACCTGCACGCGCCTGTTCCAGGGCCTGCGCTAGTACTTCGTACGATAGGCCGTCTACTTTCAGGTCCATCTGGCAGGCAACGATTCCCTTTTCAGTCCCCGTTACCTTGAAGTCCATATCACCTAGGTGATCTTCATCACCGAGAATATCCGACAACACAGCGTATTTCTCGCCATCCGAAATCAAGCCCATGGCAATCCCTGCTACGGGTGCTTTGATTTTGACCCCAGCGTCCATCAGCGCAATGGTACCCGCACAAACAGTAGCCATTGATGATGAACCATTTGATTCCAGAATATCCGATACGATCCGAATCGTGTATGGGTTCTCTTCCTCGGGTGGTAATACCTTTTTGATTGACCGGTGAGCCAGATTACCATGACCAATTTCGCGACGACCAGCGCCCCGGTTTGGTTTTACTTCACCCGTCGAAAAACCAGGGAAGTTATAGTGTAGCAGGAATTTGCTGAATCCTTGATACATGGTTTGATCAACGATCTGCTCATCGGTTTTTGTACCGAGCGTTACCGTCGTCAGCGACTGGGTTTCTCCCCGGGTAAACAGCGCCGATCCGTGTGGACCAGGCAGGTAACCCGCTTCCGCTGAGATCGGCCGGATCTGGTCAAGCGCCCGACCATCCAGACGAGTCCGCTCGTCGAGCACCAGCCGACGGGAGGCTTCCCATTCCAGATCGTGGAAATAGGTTTTGACCAGGCCAACATTTACGACAGCATCTTCGGGGAAGGTAGCCAGGTATTCTTCACGCACAGCGCGGAAACCTTCGGCACGCCCTTTCTTGCTCGGGTTCTGCTGACGAGCTACTTCGTAGATTTTGTCGTAGCAGTACGCCCGAACGGCAGCCCGCAGTTCTTCATCGTGCGTTTCGTGGTTGTATTCCCGCTTTACGGTCTTTCCCACTTTCGCTTCCAGTTCTTTCTGCGCCTGGCATTGCACTTTGATGGCTTCGTGCGCTGCTTTAAGCGCTTCCACGACTTCGGCTTCTGAACATTCGTTCATTTCACCTTCCACCATACAGATATCTTTCTCGGTAGCGGCTACAATCAGGTCGATCGTAGCACGTTCGATATCAGCCGTTTTCGGGTTGATAACGTACTGACCATCGATTTTTGCCACCCGTACTTCCGAAATTGGTCCGTTAAACGGAATATCCGATACGGCCAGGGCTGATGATGCCGCCAGAGCCGCTAAGGCATCGGGCTGCACCTCAGGATCAGCCGAAATCAGGGTGATCATCACCTGGGTATCAGCATGATAGTTATCAGGGAAGATAGGACGAAGCGCCCGGTCAACTAGGCGGCTGATCAGGATCTCGTGATCGCCCAGGCGACCTTCCCGGCGCTGAAAGCTACCAGGGATTCGTCCAGCCGACGCAAACTTCTCTTGATAATCAACGGATAACGGCAGAAAGTCGACGCCTTCTTTCGCGTCTTTATTCGAAACAACGGTGGCCAACAACATGGTGTCGCCCAACCGTACGACCACCGCACCATCCGCCTGACGGGCTAGTTTTCCGGTTTCAATGGTAATTTCCCGCCCATCGGGCAGCGCAACGGATTGCGTGGTGATGTTAAACATAGATAACTTTTAAAATTCCCTTCTCTTACAGCGTTACAGCAAAAACAGCTTTACTTGGCGGTATAACCCCAAAACAGGCCATTCCAGTTCTTGAAACAGTCCTTGTTTTCGAGAATACGTTCTGGTACTTAATAAACCAAAAAAATCAGGGAATCTACTTGCGTGGATTCCCTTCTTTATGGAGATTGATTACTTACGTAATCCGAGCTCGGCCAGAATAGCCCGGTAGCGGGTGATATCTTTTTTGAGCAGATAGTTCAGCAGACGACGGCGTTTACCTACTAATTTTAACAGACCCAGTTGTGTGCCGTAATCGTGCTTGTGAACTTTCAGGTGCTGGGTCAGGTGACTGATCCGGTACGTGAACAGCGCGATCTGGGATTCGGCCGACCCGGTGTCCGTTGCGCTTTTGGCATGACCCGAGGTGGAGAAGATCTCCTGTTTTTTTTCGGTCGTTAGATACATCTTCAGACAGCTAATAAATGAATAATTGAGATAAATTGAGGGGGCAAAGGTAATAAATTTTCAGGATTTTTTGTCTGGCATTGCTCTTTGCTGAGCCATTTTCCGGAAAAACACCCAATTTTTAGACTGAGGCTGCTTCAGCTGGCTCAGTCGATCGCTGGCGACGGGCCTGCCACCGCTGCTTGAGTCGCTGCCAAGCAATCACATAAACGTCTTTATCAAACAGGCGTGAATCGTGACGAGCGCGCTGCATGAGGAATAAACCGATCGGAAAC
Organism: Spirosoma pomorum; assembly: GCF_054776615.1. Lineage (NCBI taxonomy): Bacteria > Pseudomonadati > Bacteroidota > Cytophagia > Cytophagales > Cytophagaceae > Spirosoma > Spirosoma pomorum. The sequence continues at coordinate 9,060 of NZ_BAAHBP010000021.1, read as the reverse complement.
AGGACCAGATTAGCCATCCAGGCACCCAATGGTACCCATAGCAATCCATCCTTGGCGTATTTATCACCCGTCAGTGTCAGGACGTAGAGCAGGATAAAGAAGATAATTGATACCAGTACCGGCAGGCCAAAACCGCCTTTTTTGATGATGGCTCCCATCGACGCGCCAATCAGGAACATGACAAAAACCGACACCGACTGGGTAAATTTATGCTGGGTTTCCAGTTGGTAGCGCCAGATGTTTTTTTCTTTATCATTCAGGTACGTTACGTTCGAGCTGGCGTACGACAGCATGTTCTGCGCTTGTCCCAAAGCCATCTGCGCAACGGCCGACTGGGGTGCTGGCCTTTTAGCGAGCACCGAGTCAACCCATTTTCCTGTTTTCAACGGTTTGGGCTGAGCTGGCGTGACAACCGGTGGCGTTACGTTCGCCTTGAATTGGTAGTTATAATACTGCCGCGATGTAGTAGCGACGTTCTGACTGGTCTTCGTGTAATCCTTCTTCAAGGAATCGGTCAGCGTCGTCAGTTCGCCCAGATTCTTCATGAACTCATGGTACTCAAACTGATTTTCGTCGGTACGCTTGATCCCGAAAGATTCCAGGCTGATAACCAGCCGGTAATCTTTAAACCCGTTCCGGACAAACTGACCGCCCTGATTGACCCCGTTGCTGGCGTAGCTGACCGAGCTGTTACTACTATACTCCTGATAATCGTTGCCGTTGAAGAGCTCAAATACCAGGTACGTCCGATCTTTGTCGGTATACATCCGCCCTGAATCAGCCAGAATAATTTCCCGATTGCCCGATTCAACGCCGTTAGTCGCCTGTTTGTAGATGACCAACCCTTTGAGGAGATCGCCCGTCGTACTCTCTTCGGGAGCTTTTACCTTAGTATCTACTTTAATACTGTAGCCAGGCAGGTCGTTGTAGAAAATTCCTTCCTTCAGGTTCAGCGTTGCCTTCGCTGTTTTAATATCATACAACAGACTATACCCCTTGAGGTTAGCCCAGGGTGACACCTTATTGTTAAACCAGAACGAGAAAATACTAATGAATAGCGCAGTTACCAGTAGCGGCCGCATAGCCCTTGTCAGGGAAATTCCGGCACTTTTCATCGCCGTCAGCTCGAAAAACTCCCCTAGATTACCAAACGTCATCAGCGACGACAGCAAAACGGCCAGCGGCAACGCGGTAGGGATTGTGAGCAGGGCAAAGTAAAAAAGCAACCGCCCGAACGTAGCAATGTCCAGGTCTTTGGAAACGAACTCGTCGATGTAAAACATCAACAGTCGCATCAGGAAGATAAAAATGACAACGCCGAGCGTCAGGACAAACGGCCCCCAGAATGAGCCGAGTACTAGTTTATCTATTTTTTTCATGCAGCCGGTTAAGACATAGGCTGAAGCGAGACAGATACGCGCACCTGTTGACGAAACGCCAGCGGTCGGTAAAAAGTCGGTCTATGTAGGTAGATTTAGTATTTTTTAACTACCGACAATCTCTTTCAGCTTATCCAGTAAACCATCCCAGAGATCGTAGAGTTCGTCTTCATCCGTCGTCGGCGAGTAGTCAGTAATGCGTAGAAAGGTGGATTGGGTTAGTTCAGACTGATCTACCCGGAAGTCAACGTAGTTATTTTCCGTTTCGGCATCCCCCGTCTCCAGAAACTCAAACCGCACCCCTTTATTCTGACGCATGGACACCTGACGGGCAATGTGGCTTTCATTGTCCCATTGAAAATCGAGTCGCTGCTCCGGTAGCGTATTTACTTTGCTGGCAAACCATTGCGAAAGGCCTGATGCCGTACTGATGTACGGGAAGAGTACTTTAGGAGACGCCCGAAGCTCGTATTCGACTACAAATTTAATTTTCTCCATATCAGCCATTAAAAAAGGGGGTATGAGCAAAGGTAAACGATTTTTTTTGCGAAAGTCAACGAGCCTGTTTGCTTGCTGACAATTTTTGCCTACTTTTGTGCCATCAACAAGGCGGGGTAGCTCAGATGGTTAGAGCGTAGGATTCATAACCCTAAGGTCGGCAGTTCGATCCTGCTCCCCGCTACTTAGACTTACAGCCGTTACCTGATTCATCAGTAACGGCTTTTTTATTGGGCGTAACATACGGACAACCGTCGACTTTATCGTCCCGCTAGTCAATTTTTATTCAGGCAGAGGCTCACCGGAATATTTCTGTAGCCGACAGACCTGGACTATAGCCGACCGGCTCTCCCTACTCCGTAATAACTAACTCGTATTTCTTCAGCAGACCAGGCAAGTTATGCAGGGAAAAGCGGGCCTTCTTGAGCTTATTCTCGTCGGGGTCCAGGCTGATGTTGTAGGAACTCGAAAAATCGACCTGACTTAGGTTGTTCTGTTCGAAACGGGCTAACTCCAGGTTACACCGCCTGAATGCGGTTCCGGTGAGATCGCAGTTCAGAAACTGAACTTCCCGAAGGGAACACTCCGTAAACCGGCCTCTCTTCAGCTTGCGGTTCAGAAAAAGGGCGTAATCCAGCTGGCACTCTTCGAAGTTAACGTGGAAGCCGAAGGGATTACACGTACCAAAATCGACGTATAGGAGTTTACAATCCGTAAAGCTTACGTCGTACAGTTTAGTATTTTTCAGGGTTGCCTGCGTCAGTACGCACGACTCAAAACGGCAGTTGATGAAATTAGCGCCGTTTAATTCATTCTTTGACAGCTCCAGCTTCCGGAACGTACACTGTTCAAAGTCATGCCCACTCCACTGGTTGGGTAAACGATCAGAATGGTCAAATACCTCGTTAAAATTCTCCATTCGTACATTATCTATTATCTACAGAACGAACGTAAAGGTAGGATGGGAATCTTCACCTAGAACCGTATCCCCCCGAAAGTCATTTATTACATCGGGCCTCTCCCACTATTTCCTACTGACTCTTAGCTAATTACCTTACCGACATCTCATAAATAGTAACCTTTACTGTTACTGACAGGTTGAATTGGCACGTTATTACGTTCCTTTAGTACAGAACGTAATGTTCTTAACTTTCCTGAACCAGTATGGAGTCCAAGCAACCGAACATGAGTTTTTCAGCCAGTCGGTCCGAGGTCGATGACTTGGCGGAACCCGTCAACCAGCTGCCCAGAGCCGTCTTACGTCCTAATAACTATCTCCTGCTGGATGGGGAATGGCGATTTTCTCTTGACCCTGATGATCTGGGATTGACCGATCACTGGTTTGTGGGGCACTCGTTTGACGGGACGGTACATTGGCCTGGTTCCATTGAAGATCATATGGCCCAGGCCAGGGGACAGGTAGCGTCAACGGGCTGGCAGGACAAAATAGTAGCCTGGTACGAACGGGAGTTTACGTTGCCTGTCCGTAGTGAATCGCAGGCATCGTCGCTCATTCAGCTTACGTTCGGTGCCTGTGGCTACGAAACACGTGTCTGGCTCAACGGTCACCTGTTGCATACGATCGAAAATGAGGACGTTCACTTTGGTGAATACACATCCTTCTCGTACGAGTTACCCGATGAATGGCTTCGGGAAACAAACCGGCTGACGGTACGGATCGCGGATACGATGGACGCCGAAATACCACGGGGTAAACAGGAGTCGCACGTATTCAAACGGGGTGGCATTTGGTACCAAACGTATACGGGTGCCGTCCGTAGCATCTGGCTCGAAACGGTAGAGCGCAATCGACTGCGATCCAGAGTGGGCGTGTTTAGTATCGTCGAAGACCGGCTCGTGCGTTTTACCCTGACAACGCGCATCCACGATCCGGGAGACTACATGATTAGGCTACAGGTGTTTGCGCCGGGCGCTGCAACGCCAATGGCTTCGTCCGATTATCCGATCCGGTTAGATGCCGGGCAGAAGCAACAACGACTGGTGCTCGATCTGGAGGAGGCCGAGTTGTGGGCGCCCGAAACGCCTGTCCGGTATAAGCTGGTTGCGCAGTTGATCGACAATACGGGCTATACGGCACAAATCGAAACGCATTTCGGCCTCCGCAAAATTGAAGCGCGTGGGCGACATATTTATCTCAACAACGAGCCAATTTACCTCGACGGCATTCTTTATCAGCCTGGCACAGCTACATTCGACGAGATGCAGCAGCACATGCGATCGATGAAAGAACTAGGGTGCAATCTCGTCCGGGTACATATTGCGGGAGTCGATCCGCGCATTTATAACCTGGCCGACGAACTAGGGCTTCTGCTGTGGGTTGAAGTTCCCAGTCCGCACGTTTCTACGCCCCTGAGCCGCAAGAATCATCAGGCTGAACTGCAACGCATGGTGGCGCTGATCGGCACGCATCCTTCGGTTGTTATCTGGAGTTTATACAATGAAGACTGGGGCGCTGAGGATATTGCCACCAATCCCGATACGCGTCGGTATATCATTGACACGTACCATTATATGCAGCTGGCTTTCCCCCAGTTTCTGGTTGTGGACAATGACGGCTGGCATCACATTTCCTTCGAAGGACGGTTGAAGTCAGATTTACTGACCGCTCATCTCTACACCCCCGATTTACACCGCTGGCAGGAGTTATTGCAGCGACTGGTGGCAGGTGAACTGCTGGGCGTTGCGGCCTTTCCGCTGGTTGTTGGCGATCCGTTTTTCTACCGGCGTCAGGTTCCTTTGATCGTTAGCGAGTGGGGCGGTTTTGGCTTTGTCAATTACGGTGGTCCCGACGAAGCCGAAGACCGGGCGGAACGTATTCGACTTTTTAAGGATGAGCTGCGTAAACATCCCATTGCGGGTGATATTTACACCCAGGCAACCAATATTGAAGACGAACGTAACGGACTGATCGATCCCCAAACCGGTGAGCTAGATGTACCAGCCGGGTTACTTAACTCCCGCGATGCTCATCCGCTTTCCGTTGTTAAGTAAGCAAATCGCCAGCCCGATTACCTAACGACTGAACAAGACTAGTAGTGAGGTTGCGGACCCAGGGGTCCACAACCTCACTATTTTGACATATAAAGTAGCTGGTGTTACCCGTTGTCAACTTTACCCATACGAATCCGTTACATTGTTTTCTGGCTTTCTGAATGTGGCGCTGAGCTGCTGGTAAGTCAGTTGTCTTGTCAAGGTAACGAACGATATTATGAGTGTTATAAAGCCTGCTCTTCAACACCCTGAACTGATTGCTTATTTTTCCGGCGCTAACAACTATTGCTGGCTTCACTACCGGGATGGTCAGAAGAAATTATTGGCGAAACCCATTAGTTACCTGGAAACACTGCTTCCCAATTTTGTACGGGTTCATAAGACAATTTTGATCAACCCTACCAGTGTCCAAAGCCTTCACCAGCCCCCTCGCCCGAAAATGTCAGGCGAGATTCAGCTGGTTACTGGCGATACGTTTCCAATAAGTCGTCGGCGCTGGTCAGAGGTGGTGAGTAAGCTCCAAACGCAAGTGGCGGTCAGCCCGCCCGTTACCCAGGAGAAGGTAGCTGTCAAACGGGCACTTCCACAACCCCAGGCCGAGGAAAAACCTTATGTGATGCTGGTTTCTGATGATACGCGCGCTAGCGAACTGGCTAAAGTAGCCTTAAAGGATCGCTGGCCATCACACCAATTTTATGCGCTCGGGCAGAGTACCGATCTAACTAGCTTACTGGGGCAGTTATCGGTTAATGAGCTTCCTGCGTTGTTATTTCTGGATGCCCGTACTGCCATGCAGGAACGCCTACGAGCACTCCAGCAACTAAAAGCGAATCGGCAACTAAATTATATTCCGGTGATTCTATTAGTGCAACCCAAAGACGAATCAGTACTGGCGGGCTACGCATTACAGGCCAATTCCGTTATTGCTCTATCCAGCGACTCTTCGTCCCTTGTTGCCATTATTGAACGAGCCTGCAATTTCTGGCTGCAGACCGTGGCACTTCCCGCGTTTATTCATTCGAAAAGCCACGTCAGTTTGTAGTAACTTGTCTAGAGGACAGAAAAACTCATGGGTGGCAACGTAACAGTTTCCCACCAGTACGAACGTAGTTCCTGGAAATAAGCCACCCACTCCGGAAACGTAAGCGGTTTAACCAGGTACGAAGAACTACCTCGCTGGTAAGCTTCGTTGATATCATCGACGTCGTTAGACGAACTAAACATGACGACCGGAATCCGACTACAGGGAGCCGGCAGCGCTTTGATTTGCGCCAAAAGCTGCCACCCTTCTTCCCGGCTGGGTAAATACAGATCCTGCAAAATCAATTTGGGCACTTCCCATTCCTCCTGACACCAGTCGTTCAACAAAGACAAGGCCTGCTGAGACGAGCCTGCCCAAATCGGCATAACTTCATTTAAACACTGCTGCATGGCATTTTTGATTAGATGCCAGTGGTCTGCATTGTCATCGATAACTAGTATCTTAGCTCGTTTAAAATTTGTCTGAATCGAAGTTTCCTTTACTATGGGCATACAGGCGGTGTTTTCGTTTGCAAGCTAATTTACACCCATTCTTCCACTAACGTAGTATATAAAGTAAAAAGAGTATTTCCCCTTCGGACAACAAGTATCATAAACCCTACAAATCAATAGATTACATAGATTTTTATTATTTAATTCCCCCCTCATGTGCGCAATTCAGGGCTGATTTGGCCCTGTAATACCCCTAGTTTTGGGTTACCTTTGTGCATGAATTACTTTACCAGATTACTGGATTTATTAAAGATTGAGCGAAATGAAGACCGGGATCAATACCATCGCCTGACAGAGTCTACCTCTATCGCCGAACGCCGGGCGAACGGTCTCGTCTGGTATCCTATTGCCATTCGGGGATCTGAATTAAGCCGCGGAGATTACCTTACCGTTGAAGTAGAACGCACAACGCATCAGGACATAGCTCATCAGTTCAGGGCGGGTATGCCTGCCCTGTTTTTCAGTAATCACGACCCTAAAACCGACCGGGTAGAGGGAACCGTTTCGTTTCAGAGCGGTAACCGGCTTAAAATCACTTTACATACGGATGAGTTGCCCGAGTGGTCGCGCGATGGCAAATTAGGAATCGAGCTATTATTCGACGACACGACCTACGATGAAATGCAGGCAGCTTTAAAGCAGGCTAGTATGCTGGCTGAAACAAAGAAAAATCGGCTGGTCAGTATTCTCATCGGCGACCATTCTCCCAGTTTTCATACGCAACTTACCACGCCCGCTATTCCACAGCTGAACCCCAGTCAACTCCGGGCTGTAGGGAATATTCTGGCGGCTAATGAACTGGCCATTGTTCACGGCCCTCCCGGTACGGGTAAAACCACCACGTTGGTTCAGGCCATCAAGGCGCTGATTCAACGAGACAAACAACGCATCCTGGTGGTGGCTCCCAGTAATACCGCGGTCGATCTGCTTAGCGAAAAACTTCATGAACAAGGGCTAAATGTAATTCGCATCGGTAACCCAGCCCGTATATCCGACCGGCTGACGGCGCTTACGCTTGATCACAAAATGAGCGAGCACCCGCAGATGAAGGAGAGCAAGAAGCTCAAAAAGCAGGCGGGTGAATTCAAGAACATGGCCCATAAGTACAAGCGTAATTTCGGGAAAGCTGAGCGCGAGCAACGTAAAGCGCTGTTCGACGAAGCTCATCGAATTATGAAAGATGTAGCCAACACGGAGCAATACATTATCGATGACCTGCTTGCGCGCGCGCAGGTCATCACGGCAACACTCGTTGGTTCAGTTAACTACACCATACGCGATCTTACTTTTCAGACCGTCGTCATTGACGAAGCTGGTCAGGCGTTGGAACCTGCTTGCTGGATTCCCATTCTAAAAGCTCAGAAGCTTATTCTCGCGGGCGACCACTGCCAGCTCTCCCCAACCATCAAATCGAATGAAGCGGCCCGTAAGGGACTAAGTACCACCCTCCTGGAAAAAAGCGTGACGCTGCATCCCGACTCTGTTACGTTACTTGAGGAGCAATACCGAATGCATGAGCACATTATGGGGTATTCGTCGCAGATATTCTATCAGAATCAACTTCGAGCGCATGCGTCCGTGGCAACGCACACCCTGTTTCCGGGGGATAGCTCACTGGTATTTATCGATACAGCAGGCTGTGGTTTCGAGGAAAAACTGGACGGTACCAGCTCAACGAACCCAGAAGAAGCCGCTTTGCTGATTCGGCATCTGACACAATTAACGGAGGGATTAAGCCAGCACTACTCACCAGAATCATATCCTAGTATTGCTGTCATTTCTCCTTATAAACAACAGCTTAGTGTCCTCAATGAGCAACTAGCCAACACATCCGTTTTGCAACCGTATCGCTCCTGGATTACGGTCAACACGATCGACAGTTTTCAAGGGCAAGAACGCGATATTGTGTACATCTCCATGACGCGTAGCAACGCACAGGCTGAAATCGGCTTCCTAGCGGACGTTCGACGAATGAACGTAGCGATGACCCGAGCGCGTAAAAAGCTCATCATCATTGGTGACAGCGCTACGCTAGCCGGTCTCCCCTTTTACGCTGATTTTATTACCTACGCCGAGTCGCTTAACGGATACCAGAGCGCCTGGGAATGGATGTGAGTTTGGCTAGGAATAATCAACTACGCTCAATAAAGTGTTTTGCCGGATAAACCAGTACTGGTTTATCCGGCAAAACACTTTATTCATCAAAATAATGCTCTAAAGATTTTTTCCGCCAAGAAACGTTTTATGTTATAACTAGTCCGATTACGTAAAACGAAAACGCATATAAACGCGAAGAGCCGACCTCGTCTGAGATCGGCTCTGTTCGCTTCACAAAATCTTAGGTGGCACCTTCCTACTCTCCCGCTTGTGACAGCAGTACCATCGGCAGTACGGGGCTTAACGGCTCTGTTCGAAATGGATAGAGGTGACCACCCGCCTTAACAACACCAACCTAAGTATATCTTCCAGTGGACCAAGCCCGCAGGCTCACTGTCCACTAATACCTTTCGTCTTTTTCCTCACAGAGAGTAAATACACATACACAACCACCATAAAAATAACGTATACATGGCAACTCGCCCTCGGGCACATTAGTACGGCTCGGCTCCATGGCTCTCACCACCTCCACCTGCCGCCT
>NZ_BAAHBP010000020.1:0-47356 GCF_054776615.1 Spirosoma pomorum | reverse complement strand
GTTGGTGCCCGATGGCACGGTCGGGATGTTGACGTTCAACAGGCCGTTGGCGCCCAGCACACTGACCGTTACGTTGGCGATACCCGACACGCTAGCCGTTAGCAGGCTAGGCAGGTTGTTGCCGATGTTAGCGATGCCCACCGAGAAGGACAGAGGCTGTCCAGCGCAGATGGGAGCCAGCACGGGCTGGGTCAGGCTAGGCAGCGATACGGTTGGCAGCGTGATGGTTGCCGGTGGGCAGGGGCTGCCCTGACAAGCGATGGTGACCGACTGGCCCGAGAGGTTGGCCGCGAAGGTCAGGTTGCCCGTGCCGATGGTGCCGTCGGCCAGGGTATAGCTCAGGGGGTTGCCCACGGGGCAGGTGCCCAGGGTGAGGGCGGTGCCGACCACGGCGGAAGCCAGGTTGGTAGCAGGCACGATGGCGTCAATGCCCGTCACGCTGATGGGCACCGTGGCCACCTGTACGCCAGCCAGGCTGAGCGAAACGGTGAGCGTGTTGGTGCCCGATGGCACGGTCGGGATGTTGACGTTCAGCAGGCCGTTGGCACCCAGCACACTCACCGTTGCGTTGGCGATACCCGACACGCTAGCCGTTAGCAGGCTAGGCAGGTTGTTGCCGATGTTAGCGATGCCCACCGAGAAGGACAGGGGCTGTCCGGTACAGATGGGGGCCAGCACGGGCTGGGTCAGGCTGGGCAGCGATACGGTCGGTAGCACGACCGTTGCCGGTGGGCAGGGGCTGCCCTGACAAGCGATGGTGACCGACTGGCCCGAGAGGTTGGCCGCGAAGGTCAGGTTGCCCGTGCCGATGGTGCCGTTGGCCAGGGTGTAACTCAGAGGATTGCCCACGGGGCAGGTGCCCAGGGTGAGGGCGGTGCCGACCACGGCGGAGGCCAGGTTGGTGGCAGGCACGATGGCGTCAATGCCCGTCACGCTGATGGGCACCGTGGCCACCTGCACGCCAGCCAGGCTGAGCGAAACGGTGAGCGTGTTGGTGCCGGAGGGCACGGTCGGGATGTTGACGTTCAACAGGCCGTTGGCACCCAGCACACTGACCGTTACGTTGGCGATACCCGACACGCTAGCCGTTAGCAGGCTAGGCAGGTTGTTGCCGATGTTAGCGATGCCCACCGAGAAGGACAGGGGCTGTCCAGCGCAGATGGGGGCCAGCACGGGCTGAGTCAGGCTGGGTAGGGATACGGTTGGCAGCGTGATGGTTGCCGGTGGGCAGGGGCTGCCCTGACAAGCGATGGTGACCGACTGGCCCGAGAGGTTGGCCGCGAAGGTCAGGTTGCCCGTGCCGATGGTGCCGTTGGCCAGGGTGTAGCTCAGAGGGTTGCCCACGGGGCAGGTGCCCAGGGTGAGGGCGGTGCCGACCACGGCGGAAGCCAGGTTGGTAGCAGGCACGATGGCGTCAATGCCCGTCACGCTGATGGGCACCGTCGCCACCTGAGCACCAGCTACGCTGAGCGAAACGGTGAGCGTGTTGGTGCCGGAGGGCACGGTCGGGATATTGACGTTCAACAGGCCGTTGGCACCCAGCGCACTGACCGTTGCGTTGGCGATACCCGACACGCTGGCCGTAATGGTACTGGGTAGGACGGAGCCGATGTTAGCGATGCCCACCGAGAAGGATAGGGGCTGTCCGGTACAGATCGGCGCCAGTGTTGTTGGCAATAGGCTGGGCAGCGATACCGTTGGTAGAACGAGCGTGCTAGCAGTTGCCGGACAAGGACCGCCTGTACAAGCGACGGCAAGTGTCGCACCATTGAGCGCGGGTACAAACGTAAGCTGAGGTGCTGTCCCAGTTGTGCCCGTAAGTGTTCCTGATAGAACCGTGTAACTCAGGGTGCCTGTTGTACAACTGCCTACGTTGAGAACCGTTCCTAACGTAGAACCTGCGAGATTGTTTAACGTAGGAGCTACGTTAGGAACAGTGATGGGAACGATTACCGGTCCAACTACTAACCCAGCAATTAAGGGAGGAACACCCGGTGTGGTAGCGGTTACCGATAGAGTATAACTCCCTGGTGCCAAAGTTGGACTTGCCGCAATAAGAATCCCGGAGTTTGTATTAACCGTTGCTGTTAAACCCGTTGGGGAATTAGTAGTAGCATTGACAGTTATGGCTCCTGTTCCGGCTAGCGCACCTAGGTTAAGCGGTATCGTCGTAGACTGTCCCGGACAAATCTGCAGTGATGTCGGCAGTCCTAGCTGTGCCTGCGAAACCGTAGGTACCAGTAAACCCAAAAACAGCATAGCCAGATAGGCTCGCTGTCGGACAGAGAGGACGTTACCTAATAAACGATGCCACTTGGGCGGGGATGGAATAAAAGGTGTAGGCGGGGTAGGGGAGGGGCCAACCAGAAACGTAAGCAGGCGGCGCAACCAACCAAGGAACAACGAAATAAATGTTCGCATGAGATAATTGGTTAGGATAAAAAAAACAAGCCGATAATTCCGCTTGGGAAATTCAGGCAGGGGTAAGCACGTACAAACAGATTTGCACCAGGATGGAATGGTGCGTTAACGGACAAAAACTACCAGAACAGTCCTGGCCAAATAGGGCGAGCAGGCGATAGAAAAGAAGGAGGACGGCTTGGTTTGATGAGTAAATCTGATTTTTCCATAAACGTTATTTTGGTTACTTTTTGATCTTGTTTCGTCGCAAGTGGTAGGGGCGTTATGCCATACTTCCTGCAACTCCGCAAAGGCGTAGTAGCAAGAAGTATGGCAAACTTTAAATTGGTATTGTGCCTTACTTCATATGAAAAATTTGGATACTAGGTAATTTTATGATGTATGTACATTAAATGATATAACTATTCTGAGATAGATCGCCCCGATTTTAAAAATAAGGCGGGTCATTATTTATATGTGACCTAAGAGAGGAGAACGGTTATGAGTAAAAAGCATCAAATTAAATTTGGTACACTTTTATTGTAAGGAAATGTATAATTGGTAACAAAAAAATTTTTGATTGATAGGTGCTAAGTGGCATAAATTATGTTAGGGTTATCTATTTGCCCTGTGGCCTGCTTACTACCTGTTGCTGGAGAACGGATGCTAGAAACAGCATAAAAAAACCAGCATCTTTCGAATGCTGGTGAACGATAACATCAGTGAAAAAGAGGAATCGAAATGATTCGTCTGCGTTAAGAGGAGCTGATTATACTTGAAAACAGCTTCAGTAGAAAGGGCTAATTAACTTCGTATTATACCGTCAATTGTGCCGTAATCGGCGGAGCAGGCCAGAAATAAACTGAACTGCTACTCTGTTGTGTTTCGAGAAGTCCACCCAAGGGCATTGTGTACAATGGTGGTAAAGGCACGGTTCTGAAACAAGTCAGGGTGATGCCCCATAAATAGGTAAACGTTACGTGCTTTCATCCGCTCGTTCGACCAGATCACTGGATGATCACCCATCTTAATAGGCGAATCAGGGGTGTAGGTCGATTCATCGACAGCGGCTAATACGTGCACATTTGGTCGCGGGCTCTTGTCGTACACGTACCATTCTTCATGCTGTACCACGAACGAGGCCGGTACGTCCTTCATACAGGGATGCGCACGGGCCTCTACGTTGACCGTTGCTGTTGAGAATGTTGGAATGTAATTTTTGTACCGGATGCCTCCCATGAAATCCGAAAACCAGGGCCACATCGCAAAGCCATCGAACTGTCCCAGTAGCGACGCGTGGTGAAAGCCAATCCAGCCAATCTTGCCGGTTTCTAGGTAGCGAGTGAACGTAGCTTTGGCCGTGTCCGTCCAGTTGTAGGGCGGGTAGTTTAATTGAATAAATACCTGGTAACGGTCCAGAAAAGCCGCGTTAATGGAGTCCGTATTGTCAATGTAATCGATGGTAAACTGCTGCTTCTGGGCTTCCTGCCGAAGCCATGTTCGAGCGGCTGCTACGAAAGGAGCATGAACGCCACCGCCCTTTTCGGCCATAGCCAGGACCCGGTACCGAGGTTTTTCGGTCTGAGCGGATAAGTGTTCAGACCAAAAAACCAGAACCAGAACCAAGTGAACGATGAGCGGTAGCCGGGTCATAACCAATGCTAGTCTACAAATTGGATGGCATTCAATTTCAGAATAGAATTGTTGGGTTTGGTCCGTTTGATCGCAAAGAAATAAACGTCGTGCCGCCCTGAAACCGGCTTGTTTATCTGACCGGTTAGCTGCGCCATTTTGTCCCACGAACCCGTTGATTGGTAGGTTGTCGTACTGATGACCGGACCGGCATAAGAATCGATTCGAACCTCGATCTCGCCGGTCTGCCCCGCCGACCCGTATTCATAAATGAATTGTTTGATCCCTGTTAGATCAACATTTTTTAGCAAGATGTACGACTTATGGGCTCCCGGCGACAGGTTGTCTTTAAAGCGGGAGAAACCCACGTGGGCGTCGGCGTAGATGGATTTTACGGTTGCGTTACGCAGCGTCACAACATCGGTGCTCGTCAGCGGGCCAATGACCTTGCCTCCTTTATCCGTATACGTAGCCAGCATGGTGTACTGCCCCCGAACGTCGTCGGGCTGATGATCGGTCAGAGCCAGTTTACCCGTTGCGGGGAGCAGCGCTTCGGCTTTGGTCTTATCGGTCAGCGAGAAAATATACCGGACCATCTCTTTCGCGTCCTGCGAGCTGAGCTGCGGATGCGCGCTCATAACGTGCTCGGTTCCCCAGCTTCCACCCCCACCGGCAATAATCTTGGCTGCTAGCTTATCGGCCGATCCAGACTGACTTTTGTAGCGTTGCGCAATGGCCAGCAACGACGGTCCGACAGACACATTACCAACCGTATGGCAGGCTTTACAATCGCTGTTTGCCATCAGGGTTTTGCCCAGCGGCTCGGCCTGCGCCAGCGTTCGGATGGGTGTACTGGCACTGAGCGTACTTGGCTGAGGGTTATAAATGTACTGCACTTTCAGCCGCTTGGAATCAATTGGTTTATCTTCCTTGTCGGTTACCTTGACGCTGTAGTTGAAGGGTTTGTCCGGCCAGTAGAATGACTTGTTACCAGGACTGGTAATGGCAACGCTGGGTTTTGTGTTGCCCACTTTTACTAACAATGTATCGCGGCTTATTAACCCCGCCTTGTCGGTAACCGCCAGAATAGTCCGGTAGACACCGGGCTTACTGAATGTGTGGGTAGCGGTCGGAGTCGTGGCGCCAACTGTCTTGCCATCAAACAGCCATTTATACGTAACGTCGTCGTCATCGTCGAGGTCTTTGCTGCCCCGGCTGTTGAACGTAACCCGTAGCGGAGCCTGGCCGGTAGCTTCGCGGATGACCGGCATGTTTTTCCGCTCCGAGGTCAGGAAGACCGTCTTATCAATATACGCTTCGGCGGCAGAATCGGTTACGCTCGCCTGGGCAATGGGTGCGCGGTTCCCCCGGTTGTACTCGATCTTGACCAGGCGGGCATCCTCGTTATCTGCTCCGTATACTGAGCCGTATTCGAGCATATACATGTCACCGTTAGGGCCAAAGGCCAAATCGATGGGCCGCCGAAAATCGCCACTGGCTGCCATAAACGGTTCGCTGCGAACGTAATTTTCCTGCGCATCAAAACTCAGAGCCATGACCCAGTTACGCATCCAGTCGAACACGAAAAGCTTACCGTCGTAGTAGTCAGGAAACTTGCTTGTCGATGGATTTTTCGGGTCGAAGGTGTAGAACGAACCGGCCATCGCGCTGCGGCCACCGACACCCAGTTCCGGAAACTCCGGTGATGCTGCATAGGGGTACCAGATCATGGCGGGTGTTGCCGGAGGTAGCTTGGTAAGGCCGGTGTTGTTGGGCGACGTATTGATAGGACCGTTCGGGTCAAATTTTGGACCGGCTTTCTGAGTGGCGAAGTCCCATTTGGCGTAAGCGTAGTTGTTGCCTACGAAGTAGGGCCAGCCAAAATTACCCGCCTTTTTCGCCTGGTTGAATTCGTCGTAACCGCGTGGTCCCTGGATACTGTCTTTGCCCGCATCAGGACCAATTTCACCCCAATACAGTACTGACGTTTTCGGATTGACGGCAATGCGGTACGGGTTCCGGCAGCCCATGACATAGATCTCAGGACGAGTTTTGGCGCGGTCCGACGGGTCGGTACCCTTGGAGAATAGATTACCGTCAGGAATGGTGTATGTGCCGTCCGGTTCGGGGTGGATACGTAACACTTTTCCCTTCAGATCATTCGTGTTTCCTGCTGACCGCTGCGAATCCAGACTGTAGTATTCCTGACCTGGTCGTTCGTCCAGCGGGGCAAAACCGTTGGAGGGGAACGGACTGGAACTGTCGCCGGTCGAGAGGTAAAGATTCCCGTCTTTGTCCCACGCCAGTGAGCCGCCGTGGTGCGAGGCACTATTCTTCTGAACTGGTACTTTGAGCATTACCTTCTCCGATGCCAGATCGAGCGTATTATCCGACGTCAACGTAAAGCGCGACAACTGGAAATTGATCGGTTCTTCGGTTTGTCCACCGGGTGCATAATAAAGATATATGTAGTGATTCTGGCTGAATTTGGGGTCGAGTGTTACGCCAATCAGGCCGGTTCCGCCAACAGTAGTTACCGGAAATTCGTGAACCAGGGAGCGTTGGCCCGTGCGCGGATCGTACACCGAAAAATTGCCGAACAGCTCCGTAAAAAAGACCCGTCCGTCCGGCGCAACGGCCAGCTCCATAGGGGCGTTGAGGTCATTGACCAGTATAGTCTTGACGAAACGATTTTGCTCGGGCGTCACTTTGGCATACGCTTTACTGTAGTCAAGTGATTTGTTGGTACCGATGGCGTATTGAATTCCACCTAGCAAGTGCTTTAGGAAAGTCGGGTCGCTGTAGCTTTCGTCAGTATGCCCGTTTCCGGTGTAGAACGCCCGCCCCCCGTCGAACTCCTGGTACCAGCTAATGGGGTGGCTGGCCCCATTGGTGCCTCCTTCATATGTATTCTCGTCAAGCTCGGCAAGTACTTTAATTCCAGAATAGAACGAACGGTAGTTATACCACTCATCAGTACGCTCCCATCGATCTGGTAACCCGGTCGTGGCTGGATTATTTTTGTCGACTACATCGACTGTCGCTTTGCGCACGTTAGGGTTATGCGGATGGCTGGCGAAAAACGCCCCCATTAGTTTCCCGTACCAAGGCCAGTCATACTCAGTATCGGCGGCCGCGTGAATACCGACGTAGCCACCCCCCGCCTGAATATACCGCTCGAACGCTGCCTGCTGCTCGCCGTTCAGTACGTTTCCTGTGGTGTTGTTGAATATGACAGTTGCGTATTGCTTCAAACTCTCGTCGGTGAACCGAGCAGCATTAGTCGTGGTGTCAACATGGAAATTATGTTGCTGCCCCAGCTTCTGAATCGCGGCAATTCCGAACGGAATCGACGAGTGTTTCCAGCCTTTGGTTTTAGAAAAAACCAGTACCCTCGGTGTGGGTGGGTTAGCTTTTCCAACAGCGGTACTGACCGAGTAAACCGGATCAGTGGTAGACGGGAGAAACGATGTACTGGTCCAGAATAATAGCGGGAGACAGAGCAGAAAAGAAAAGCGGGCGATGGCTTGCAGGAACATAGGAACTAGCGGTACCGAAACGTATATATGTCTATAAAAGAACGTGGATGAACGTCTATACCGATAAACCCATGTTGATTTTAGCGAAAATAGTGTTGCACAAGTGTGCGTTGTTCACGGTTACCCGTAAAGACTACCAAAATTTTCGGTTCGAAGAACTGCAAACGTGGCTGCTACGTATGTAGTAGACCTTCTTCAATACGTTGTAGCCTGCCAACCCACGCCAACAACTTGTAAGGATGCGCAGGTTTACTTATCGAATTTCGTATTTATATTAATAAATGAAGCCATTTTAGTTTTTGATTCATTGTACCGTTCAGCTATGGGAACGTTGGTTGCTGTGTTCTTGTCAATTGTGGGACAACTGGTCATGACTGTCCTGTATGCTCAGGAAGCTGTAACAACAAAAGAGAGTAACTTTAATCGGATCAAATCCACATTGGCCGGTCTGCTTTATTTGTCTATGGCTCTTCTGCTCAGTTGGTTGCTCATTAGCAAGGGCATATTCAAATAGCTGAATCAGTAGAGGCTACATTGATACGTCCTTCTCGGCTTCAGGTCAGCGAAATAACAAGCCTAATACGCCTGTTGACAGAAGCAGAGTAGACTATAATTTTCCGCATCATGTAAGCGGGTGGATAGTTTCGTTGACTGATACGTACTGATCAACCGTTCCTGCTATCTGTTCTATGACCACCCAATTCGAAACTATCGACGACTACATCGCTGCCTTTCCTGAGAATGTTCAGGTGCTACTTTAGCAGATGCGGGCTACTATTCGAGCCGCTGCACCGGAAGCCAAAGAAGCCATCAAATACGGGATGCCGGCTTTCGTGCTTCACGGCAATCTGGTATACTTCGCCGGATTCAAAAATCATATTGGGTTTTATGCTACCCCAAACGGTGATGAGGCTTTTGCCAGTCAACTCGCAGACTATAAGCGGGGGAGAGGATCGATTCAGTTTCCACTGGACAAGCCGCTCCGTTAGACCTAGTGACGGAAATGACGCAGTTCAGGATAGCGGAAAACGAGCGAAAGGCCGCCAGTAAGCGGAGCCTGTGAGTCTCCCTGAATGTTATAACGTACGTTAAGTTGTACCGCCCGCGCTCATCGGGCAATCTTCCGAAGCCCCACTGGTGGACATAACTGGCAGCCCGAACAGATGACCGTCAGGGTTGCCGGGCTGGAGAAGTTACCCTGCGCATCGCTCACAACGTACTCAATGCTTGACCGGACATAGGCGGCCTGGGGCGTAAACGTAACCACGCCCGTACTGGTATTCACTGAGTAGGTTCCTTGCCCCGTAACGATTACCGACGTAACGGATGCGCCACTGGTAGGATCGACCAGCCGAACAGAAGCTGGATTAATGGCATAACTACCCGCCCCGTCGTTGGCCGTGACGCTAACCGAAGCGGTGGAGCTGGCAGTAGCCACGCAGACCAGATCATTAGCCGCCGAGGGCGGGATAATCTGATTCGGACAGCGGGCCCCATCACCAGGGTTCCGCCCCGCCAGGCTGTTCGAAAAAAGGGTAGCCGTTACGTTCCCGATAGCCAAATGTGGGGTGGCAAGTCGGTAGATGTTGCCACTGGTATTATTACCAATGTACATGTTGCCCGTACCGTCCATAAAAATAGCGCCGAAAGAACCGCCCTGGCTTTCCAGCCCGGCTACAGAGCCGATTCGGGTGGCTACGTTCGTAGCGGGGTCATAGCTGACAAGCGCTTTATTGGTCGTAACCCCGTAAATCTTGCTATCAATCGGACTAAATGCCCAATCATTGAGACCACTCAGGGCACTAGTGGCCGTACTCCCCGACAGGCGAGGGACCGCAGTCAATGAGGAGATCGGATTCCTCAGATCGACAGAGACAACGGAGTTGGAGCCGAAGAGATAAAGTACCCCGTTCGGACTGACATCACCCGTTGCGTAGCTGCCGTTGGTGGCCAAGCCGACCACGGGTAAGGTCTCTACGTCGCCGTTACTGCCCAGACGAACGATCTGGTTCGTGTTGTACCGGTAACCATAGATGAAATTATCGACCACGTTGTACCCGAAGCCATTCAAAAACCGGTAGGGTTCGGGTAGTATCCCGTCTTTGATCAGCGTAGCCGACCCTGTAGACAGGTTGAATGAGTAGAGACTGGTAACATTGCCATTGGCATTGGTAGTTGGATTGGTCAGGATGTAAGCCAGACCTGTCGAACAGCTAAATGGAGTTGGGTTCTGCGCGAGTGTCTTAGCACTCAATAGGGTCAGGAAGAAGCAAAATGGTCCTAGCCAGTGGTAACGCCACCGATTCAGTAACACGTAAAGTTGATCGAATGTCATAGTTCGGTAGGCCCGAAATGCTGTGTGGGTACAGCTCGCAAAGGTATGGTATGAGATACATATAAAAAATGAAACATTAATCGTTTTGCGAATTTTAGTAGGCAAATGTTCATCTTTTATTTACAAAACGGGCATGGCTAATCGAGGCTGGATAAACAGGGAAAAGTACCTTACTCAGGACAGTCAAGGTTCCCCAAACCCAGCAGTTTGTTAAGATCGGATAACGGCAATGGAACAGATTAAAACCAAAGCGGGGTAGGTGGGTTACAAAAGAATAACCAATGCTGATACGCTCATGACGTCATCCGGTATGCCAACGCCAACGAACGACAGTCCGCCAGAACTGGCAGGCTACGGACGTAATAAAACGATTCCGGCGATCATCGAGAAAAACGTGCTGACGGCTCTGTCGTTTTACCCCGAACTACGAGATACCGTCATTCATTTCGTGTTCAAGCAGCGGATCAAATCGTCGGTCATGCAGGCACAGCCAGTATTCGGCAGTCTGCTCCGTAGTCGGACAAACCGGGCATACCAAATCAACATCAGCGCCATGTTCCGCCTGACACACACGGCGGTGCCTATCCACCAGTTGCCCGACGAGATCATGATCGGGTGGATTGGGCATGAGCTGGGACACATCATGGATTATGAACACCGGAGTAATCTGGGTTTGGTTGGCTTTGGGCTTGGTTACGTTACGTCCCCGGCCTATGTCAGAAAGGCTGAACAGCGTGCCGACTGGTATGCAGTTCAGCGTGGTCTGGGATCGTACCTGATTGCTACCAAACGATTTATCCTCGACCACGCCGAACTGCCCCAGGCCTACAAAGACAAGATTGCCCGGCTCTATGTGTCGCCGGAGGTGATCACCGAACAGGTCCGGACGCTGGAAGAAGAGAAACTGGCTGCCCAGCAGCAGGCATTAGGCTAGATTACTGACGTACTGCTCGAACTCGCGGAAATCCTCTTCTTTCATCACCCGCGGAATCTTGGCCTGGCCCCCCAGCTTCTTGAATTCCTCACTCCAGCGGTAGAAGTGTTCGACAGGAATCACGTCGGCCTCGACCCCTTTAACCGACTTACTCCGGGCTACCTTGTAGTTTTTGTTAGTTGCCTGTAATTCCTCATCCAGTGCCGTTGCGAAGGGCTGGCTATCGATCGGGCGGTTACTACCGACGTACCATTTGTTGATGTACTCACCGTCTTTACGAACGGCTGCCACCACAAATTCCTTGATCTCTACGTCGAACTGCTGCTGCATTTTCTGCATGGCCTGGTTCATCTGGTGCACCGACAGTTGCTCGCCCACGACGTTCAGATAATGCTTGGTTCGGCCGGTGATCTTGATTTCGGCCCGAACTTTATCCGTAATCATGACCGTATCACCGATCATATACCGCCAGGTACCCGACACTGTCGAAATCAACAGCACATAATCAACGTTCTCCTCAATCTGCGCCAGAGACAGTACCTGGGCGTCTGCTTTTACCCGGCCCTGCTCGTCCATGTTCTCATCCGTGAAAGGGACAAACTCGAAGAAAATTCCGTTGTCGACAATCAACGCCATTGATGATGTATCGGGACGTTTTTGCGTTGCCAGATAACCTTCCGACGTCAGGTACGTGTCGATGTAAGTAAGAGGGCGAGCCAGAAGCGACTCCAAACTTTTGCGATAGGGGTCAAAAGCTACCCCCCCCGAAGTGTATACCTGCAAATTAGGCCAGATATCGTGGATGTTGTTCAGCCTGTTGTGAGCAATGACTTCTTTGAGCATCAACTCAATCCAGGATGGAATACCGCTTAGACTACCGATGTCCCAGGTCGGCGCTTCCTGGGCGATGCGGTGAACTCGCTCATCCCAATCTGGAATAGACGCAATATCCAATCCCGGCTTGTAGTAGCCCCGGAACCAGGATGGAATGTTAGCCGCGCTGATCCCGCTGATCTCACCTTCCTCGTGGTCGTCTTTCTCAATTAAGCTGACACTGCTACCCAGCATCATAATTTGCTTCTCGAAAAAATCGGAGGGGAGATCAAAGTTTTTGAGGCTCATCACCTGCTCAATTCCCGACTTGCGGATGGAGTCGAGCATGTCGTTCGTTACGGGGATCGCCTTACTCGTGCTGGTGGTACCACTACTCAGCGCAAAATAAGACTGCCCACCCGGCCATGTTACGTTCTGGTGACCTTCCAAGAGATAGTGCCACCAGTCATTGTATAGCTTATCGTAATCGTGAGTGGGTACTTCCCGCTGAAAAGCGGCCACGATGTCTGGACTGTTAAGAATGTCGGTGAAGTTGTACTTCTTACCAAAAGCCGTGAGCCGGGCTTTACGAAGGAGGTGCTGCAATACGTCGTATTGTGCCTTTACGGGATCCGGCTCAGATGTGAGAGAGCCATACACGTCAATTGCCTTGCGGATCAATTCGCCAATAACTGCCATTAGGTTGTTTAATCAGGTGTATTCCTATTCGATTAACTCCAGGCAGGGGGGATTGTTGAGGGTACTACTTGATTGAGAGCGTAAGGAGGACGGGGTAGATTTTACTTCATACGTACCAGAACAATTTCTAATGCATCCCCTCTGAGGTGAATACGATTACATTCGTTGGTTATTACGGTATGATAATAGCCAGCTCCTCTTACTATTTCAGTTCGGCTTTTCTGATAATATTGCCATATCCAGAACAGGAGCCCCATCCCATTGTAAGCACCGTTATGAGTATGGTCTGAGGCAATGTCATACCGAAAATAAACGAGCGGACCACGGTCAGCCAAGTCTTTACGGTTGGGCAATAAGGAATCTGGATCAGCTACTCGGTTATGATCATAAAAGGTAAGTGACCCCACTTTGGCGAAACTAGCTGTTGTTATGGGAGCCAAGCGAGAAACGGTATCGCCTATAATGGTATTCTTGATACCAGCATTCCAGGTTCCAATGATGTTTACCTCAATTGGCGGTGCTTGGCAAACCTTTTCTAGTTTAGCTGGATCGATAGGTGGGGGTAAAGGTGTAATACGAACTCGACAAGCTGCCAAAGCTATAGACAACAAAACCGTTACGAAGATCAAAAAAAGCGCGCCTTTCACCTTGAAAACCTATTTTACTGTAACCCTTAGCCTTACTCAATTTCTGTATATTACGCCGGTAATTAGTATGTATCTAATTCTTTCATTATTGTCTACAAAATAAAAGTTCGATGATAAACGGAATAAAGCTTAACCGAAAAACATTTATCCGCTGGAAAATCTACATCGATAGAGCAAGGATGTACATAGGATATGTACAATTTTTTATGATCGGCCTCGTATTGTTCGAATCAATTAAGGATCAAGAAATTGGTAGAGTTTTCTACCAATACATCTATATTTCTATCCCAATACTTTTCATTATGTTTATCTTCTTCTCTTTAGTGATAGGGTATTTAGATACAAAGTTGGGATTTAAGGAGGAGGAGCAGCGTAATCTTTCCTATTCAAATCCTATTTTAATGGATATTCTAAAATCGGTGAAAGAGATGGAAAAGGAGATGAGCGATCTAAAGGCAGAAAGGTCTAAGTAGATTGCTGTCTAGAAATCCCTATAGATCTATTTGCTGTTTTAAAGCTGTTACAGTCAAGTTTTTATCGTAATGAAAAAACTTGACTGCAATCATGATGTATTTAGTTTGATACCATATAGAGTCTCCACGCCGATACGGAGCCTCTAGTAGCGTATCAGCTATCGATTTTTATGAAATTCTTAGTTCTGCTATGTTTTTTAAGGTTTTCTGATAATGAATTTACTAACTCTTTTTCTTCTGTTGTCTCAGGAACGCCATCAATGTCAGTTAATTTATATAGACTGATAAAAGAATCAGGACGGTTACGTATGTATTCGTATTTATATGTGTCAAAACCTTCTCTTGATTCTCTGTAAATTTTAGTGTGTTCTTTTCTTAAACTGTCAATAGTAGAAGATTTTAATTTTAATGAATTACTTAGCAATGTGTCTATCTTTTTAACAGGTTCGATAAATCTAGCGATACGGATACTATCAAACTGTCTGAGTTCTTTCGTTAGCGGTGAATTTAGTACCTTGGAAGAACTAAAATCTACCTCATCTATTATAAATTCAATATTTCCATCCCAGACAAATAGAATAGAGTATTTTGTTGCAGGATTGACAAGTAGATAGGTGTCTACCTCTTTTAAATCTGCTGAGTAATTGAATTCATTTCCTCGGATGCTTATTTTAGTAATAAGATCCCTACTGAACATGTTATTGAATTTGTAAAGATGTACTTCAGAAAGGCTGGTAGTCTTGTTGAGCTTGCCAGTAATAGTAAAGCGCTCTGCCAGACACGATGATGTTATAAATACGGAGAAACTAATAATTGCTGAGATAATTGTCAAATAACGAAGCATAAATGTGCATGGTTTTGACATCTTTCAGGAAACTGTTGTGCTGAATGATGTTTGGTTGATAAATAAAATTAGGTACGCTTCTCATCAATAGAATACTAGTCACTCGCTATTTGGTTATTCTTTCCTGAGTCTCGGTGCAAAAAATAGGCCTGCTTGCCAGGTGCGGTTTTTCATGCCGAATTGCAAATCAGGCCCCAACTCAATGGATGTAAATTTATTGAAAGCCTTAAAATAACCCACTTCTACTCCGATCCATTTGTAGCGGTAGGCTACTCGGCTACTAATTCCTACCTCAATAGGGTTTTCGCTCCGGCCTAGTGGAACTCGACCAAGACGCACGTTGGCTTCGGGGCCGACGTAAAAGCCCAAACCAGTTATAGGAGTTAGGCCAACTAAGGGAGTCACCCCAACGTAATGAAAACGACGCTGGAAAAGGACATTACCAGAGAAGTCCTGATTTTCTACCCCTTTCTGTTGGTAATTCAGTTCGATCCGATACGCCAGAAAACGAGTTATATTATTGTGATAAAAAACGCCCCCATAAAAGCTGTTTCTATTGGCTATCCCGCCCAGATAAGTATTACTGCGAGAACTGGTCAGATCTGTCTTAGTCTGCAAATAACCTGCCCGGAAAGCAAAATAATTTGACTGTTTTTCTGACTGTCCGAAGCTTAGCTGATTCACAAGTAGCAGCCCAATTACGAAGGGAAAGATAGATCTCATATAGTTTCGCTAATGTAGACGGTAGTAGACTGATACGGCGCTCAAGATAAGAGAACTAAGGTATATAATTGATAATATGTGAATAAAACAATTAATGGGTCTCTGTAGGCGATTTTTTCACTACTTATACCCATTCAACCGAAGCGGCTGGCTGATGAGCTGTATGTCTTACCTGATACGCAATCAAGACTGACTACGCTCGATGATTTCTATATCTATCAGAGCTGGAGGGGTTTTATTTTGAGTTTAACATATAGGATAAACAACAGTACCTTATGTATTCAAGCTTACTTTTTGGCTGTTGCCAGTAAATAATCAATAGCGGCTTTGGCTTTATAATAGGGAGCCAGGTTGTCGAGGCTATTATCCATGTACCCAAACCAAGCCTGGCGAATCAGCCCCTGCTCGTCGATAATAAAAGTCGTAGGATACCCTGTGACATGAAAAGACCGAGCTAGTTCCTGAGCATCGGCGACAATAGTAAAATCAAAGCGGTTCTTACTGAAGAAAGTCGGCGTTAATCGATCAGTCTTGTCCGTAGAAAAGCCGAAAAACAACACGTCTTTCCCCTTATACTCATTAACCAACTTATTTAGGGCTGGCATTTCGGCTCGGCAGGGAGCGCAACCCACAAACCAAAAATTCACTACAATAATTTTACCCGATAACGATGTGCTATCATATGCCTTTCCATCCAGCGTTCTGAAGGAGGACAGAGGAGCCTTTATTCCTTGTATACATTCGCCCCAAGTATTGTATGCATTCTGGAGTTTCTGGTAAGTAGAAAATGAGTCAGACGATTGGTTGGGACCGCTAGTTTTATAGATAGCCTGTCTTGTTTGCTGCAATTCTTGAGAACACGTCGTTAAAGAACGGGCCTGTGCTAGTAAATTATGATTTGAATGCAGACTAAAAAAACTAAGTCCTGTAGTAAAAAGACGAATTAAAGACAAGGAGCGCATTATATAAAATGTTAAGGGTTTGTTTGCAAAACGCCTTTAATCAGCTTATTATCCAAAACAGTTTAGGTTGAGCCTATTTGCGTATAGTCACTTTGTGGGAAAGATACCACTACTAAACAGCGTAGGTATATTATTTATTTGAAGCTCCAATCAATTATGAATACTATTTAGCTCTACAGAGCTGAATTTACTAATAATACGTTGTATTGTTGGACGAGTATATCGTTGCAGTAGAATAGGATAAATATTAAAAAATATATTTGATAGAATCAGCCAACGTGCGTTTAGAATCGAGTAGGTAAATAGGATGTAACAGGTTACGAGAAAGACAATAATTGCTATAATCAGATGACCAGCTTCGGATATCCGGGTCGCTCGTTCGTATGCGATAAAGTTAGTAACGTCTTTCTTTATTGGTGTTTGCTGCTGTCTAATCTTGTCCCAGCCGATTTTGATTAAAAGAGCTCGGTACCACTCAATGCCTAAAGCCTGATATACTTTTCCACACTTTTCAAAAGGATATGAGTCGAAATAGCGTGATGTAAAAGCTGGCTTAAGTTGGGATTCGAGAACTGTAAACCAGAACATAAGAGAGAAGTTGAAACATATGCTGAATGCCGCTGAGGTAATATCCATCTGAAGAAGCATGAGAATTACAGCCATAACTGCCACACAAGATATAAGCAGATTTTTTATCCATTTTAGGAGCATAGAGCAATCATCTGTTTAATGTAAATAGCAGCTAGTTATAGTTCGAATTCGAGGTAGATATGAGACTATCAGTTTTCTGTTTTTGACTTCTCAGACTATAGATCAGTACTATAAGACCAATGATACAAGTTCCACCAAAAATGTATAGTAACGAAAAAAAAGAATGAATAAATAGATTGACTCACATGGTCAGGATACAGTAAAAAAAGCCTAAATAAATCCAGCTCCGCTTTCGTAATAAGGGATACTCAGTATAGACAAATGTTGATTGAAAGGGCCATATCGCTACTTTCAGGCGGGGCCAATCCCAGACTAATAGATAGATGTTAGCCAGTAACATTAAAAACGTAATGACAGGCGTTGCTGCAAAATAGTATGAGATCGTAATGACAAAGATGTTAAGTATGATAGGTAGAAACATTAGAGCCCCCAGGGTTGAGAAAAGCTGAGTCATTAACAGGAAACCTGCTAGGGCTTGTCCCCAACCAATAAACTGCCAGTAAAGACCGGACTGATACAAGGTCTCGAATAGATGCCAACTATCGTTGATCGGTGCACCAATACCTGAATCCCTAGTAAAACGGTGCCCTTGAATTTTGACGATACTGGCAAAGACAAAGGCCCCACCAATCAGGTAGCGCAGGTAGATCGTGAATAGCTGGATAATCGTCAGACTCTTTAATCTTTCGATATTCATATAATGTATGATTTGTGTGGTTGTTGGTACTATATAATAGATTAGCCTGGCTGTTTCATAGGACGTAATAGCATTATCAGGCGGACCTACACAAAATATGACATTTGCCTTTCGACGTAAAACAAAGAGATTTCTGAGAGTAGACTACTACTGATTTCAAGATGGCATCGGTGAGCTTAGGAATCAGAATGGCTGAGGTATTTCACTGGCATTGTCAAAATCTCATGCCCAATCCTTTGTAAGAGGACAATTTTGCGGGAAATACTATACGAAGATACCCAGAGTACTATCGCGGAGCCTGGTCAACAAGACCGGAGAGGGAGTTCGGGTCGAATCATTCGCCACGTAGTGAGTACAGCCCGAAGGCGAATAACGGAAGCTGATCGTTGCCGGTACTCGTTTGAAGGTACGAGTTTTGTTGGCTCATCCACGCGCTGAAAAGCCCACCGCCCAAGCATAGTCAATCGAGTAGTGGAAACCAGAAAAATCCAATAAGATATCTGGTGGCACCAACTTAATAGCTTTTCTAGAATGATTCGTTGAATTTGATATACAACCTAGCGAATTACATCCTTATTTTTGCTGATTGTTAACTGTTTTTAGTAACAACGACATATTATTCTATGAAAATAAAGTTTTACTTAACTAGTCTACTTCTATTAATCCTGGCATCTCCACTGGCCGCTCAATCGTCTAAAATTGATATAGTTTGTGGATTGGGTGGGGCGGCACCTTACACGTATGGGGGCGTATGGTTTCAACAAACAACGGGCCTGGTCTTTCTTGAGCCCTATTATCACGTCTCTGACCATATGTCCCTTAGCTTACACCTGGAGAATTTATTCCCGTCGATGTATAAAGCTACGTACAATGCTACTGAAACCATGTACGGCCGTGTTCGGGCTTCGTTCATGCCTTCGGCCGCTCTTATGGTCAACTATCATTTATTCAATAGGAGTAGTGAGTGGCAGTTACGATACGGCAACCGGGTACTGAATCCGTTTATCAGCGCTGGGATAGGTACATTTTTTCGGGGGCAAGGTGAATTGATTTCCCAGAACCCTCCCCAAACGATACAGCTAGGTATATGCACAGGGGTGTTAGGCCGGTTGGGCGTAATGACAAATCGTTGGGTCATAAGTACCGAAATGAATGTACTGAATGAAAATAGGAAACAGGGCTCCCACAAGAGTTGGTGGGGCGGTAGTATGGGCTACAGGGGCCGGAGTTATGTATCCCTGAAAGTTGGTTATACGTTCAAATAACATAGACTGTTACTTTAAGGAAAAAGCGCCAGCATCAACTAGGATGCTGGCGCTTTTTGTTGCGATTAAAGCGAAAGTTTCGGAGACATTGACCGGGTCACACTAGACCGAACAACGGCGGCTAACGGATTCCGCGGCTTTTGATCCGCGAGAACGGCTGTGCAATTATCTTGCTAAATAACCGTTGCGGAAAATTGAGATAAATAATTCAGTAAGAACTGATTAGCTCGAAACTTCTAGCTCAGTGGATGATTCAGGACGAACCAGGTAATAATTAAGGCCATGGTTAGAAATACACCAGCAGCTACGGTAGACCCGACTCGGTTAAGTGTATTCTCGTGGTTAACAAGAGCCTGTTTCGCGAATACAAATGTCATCATTAACTGGCCGATCACGGCGAACATAAGAACAAGGGCAGACATCATGTTTGAGGATATTTAGAGAGTTGAGCTTACTTTCTCCTACTGAGACACCACACGTTATAAATGGTCACAAAAATGCTTATAAAGTTGCAGATAGGTAACTATAATGTTAAACTGGGCTGTACAGATCACTCGATTTCGTAGCAGTTGGAACGCGCCACGGCGGCCAACGCGATCTGCTACTGGATACGAAGTTAACTAGCTGCCAGGGTGCCGACGGTCAGCCGTTGCTGTACGAAAGAAAGGAAATTAAAATGGACACTTTGGCGCGGTCAATTCTATCCGAAAGGCATAGTATGCACATGGCGAAATCAAGTGGTTACTATGACCGAAATCTCCATAGCTTACCGCTGTTTGGCCTGAAAAGTGGAAAACAACTAGTTGTTGATTAACGCGGAGCTTTGTGAACGTAAAAGGGGATTTATTTGACCGCAAACAAAGAAATTCTTAACCGCTCTTATTGTATCAGCACTTGTCTTTGTGGAAGCGCTGATAGAGCAGGGGGCTTCGACCGGTTACCTCTTTGAACTTCTTGTAGAAGCACGTGAAGTTATTGAATCCACTTTCGTAGCAGATCTGCTTGATGTTCATCGACCCGTCGATCAGTAGCTTACAGGCGTGCCCGACCCGGATCTCCAGTAGAAACTGCGAGTAGGATTTGCCCGTCCGCGATTTGAAATACCGACAAAACGAATTCGGTACCAGCCCCACCAGCGAAGCAATGTCGGGCAGCCGAATCTTTTCGCAGAAATGAATAAGCGTATAGTTGTAGATCGTATTGAGCCGTTCATCTTCGGCTTCCGACGCTTCGTACTGAAAACCCAGCGACGCCAGGTAACTGCTGTCGTCCGTTTCGCCAGCCGTTAGCATGCATTCCATCAACCCAATAATGCGGTAGGGATCTTCGTCTTGGTAGAGTTTCTCCATCAGACTAGCTACGCGCTGACCCACCACGCCCGATAAGGACAAGCCCCGACGCGCCCGGTCCAGGGTGGTCTTGAGCGACTTATTCTCGGGCAGGGCCAGAAACTGATGTCCCCAGAAATCTTCTGTGAAGTGAATAACCGTGGAGTACGGCAGCCGGCAGGCTTTTGGCTCACCCGGCTCGGTTTCGTCCCGATCATAGTACCAGTAGTGGGGCAGATTAGCGCCGACCAGCACCACATCGCCGGCCTTAAATCGGCGAATACTATCCCCAACGAACTGCGTGCCGCTCCCCCGGTGAAAGTGAATTAGTTCGACCTCTTTGTGACAATGCCAGCGATTATTGATGTTCGGAATCAGCTCCCGCCGGGCACTGAAGGACCGATTCGGGGCCGTAGCTACCTGTAACAGCTGTGGTTTCATGCCAATATATTGATGAAGAATTACGCTAATTGTCGCTTTTATGGTTAAAATAGCTTACAATATTGATAAGTTCCTAATTAATCATTAATAAGAAACATAAGTTCTTTGTGGGACCAGAAACCCCGTTGTCTGTTTCCATGAACCCAGTCCAGAATCGTTTCGCCATTGTCATCATTACGGTACTTTTCTTCCTGTGGGGATTTGCGCTCAACCTGAACCCAATCCTGATTCCCCACCTCAAGAAAGCCTGCCAATTATCGGATGCCCAATCGGCGCTGATCGACTCGGCGTCCTATATTGCCTATTTTGTGGTTGCGCTGCCAGCGGGTCTGTTCGTTCGACGGTACAGCTATAAGGCAGGCATTACGCTGGGGCTGTTGCTGTTTGCATTCGGTACGTTTCTGTTTTACCCTGCGGCCGAACAGCGGCAGTACAGTCTGTTTCTGGTAGCGCTGTTCGTCATTGCCAGTGGGCTTACGCTGCTGGAAACATCGGCCAACCCGTACATGCTGGTTTTGGGCCCCGCTGAGTCGGCTACGCAGCGGCTCAATTTTGCGCAATCCTTCAACGGGCTGGCGGCTTTTCTGGCCCCTTTAGTGGGGGGTACGTTTATTTTATCCGGGCGTACACTGTCCGATAGTGAACAGACGGCGATGTCACCCGCTCAGCTGGACACGTACCTGCAGGCCGAAGCTTCGTCGGTTCAGCTGCCCTTTCTCATCATTGGTATGGTCGTGCTGGTCGTCGCCATGCTGATTATCAGAACCCGCCTGCCAGCCATCCAGGAAGACGATGCGCCATCGCAGGCAACTGGTGGTTCGCTGCTGAGCCAGAACAATTTGTGGCTGGGTGTTATGGCGCAGTTTTTCTACGTAGGTGCGCAGGTTTGCGTCAGTAGTTTTTTCATTCGGTTTGTCAATCAGGTCGCTGGTATCGGCGAAAAAACGGCGGCTTTTCTCCTGTCGGGTGCGTTGCTGGGCTTTATGGTCGGTCGCTTTCTGGGTACGCTCCTAATGCGTTATATCGCTCCGCCCCGTCTGCTGGCCCTCTACAGTGTGTTCAACGTCGCACTGCTGATCGTTGCCGTGTTCAGCCGGGGTATGATTCCGGTCTATGCCTTGATCGGCGTTGAATTTTTCATGTCGATCATGTTCCCAACCATTTTTGCCCTGAGCATTCGCGATCTGGGGTCGAAAACCAAGGTAGGCTCGTCGTTCGTCATCATGGCTATCGTGGGTGGGGCCGTCTTCCCGGTGATTATGGGACGCGTTTCTGACCTCAGCACGATGCAGAACGCCTATCTCGTGCCCGCCATCTGCTTTTTACCCATTCTGTATTTCGCCGTAAAAAACTTCTCGGTGAAGCGGGTGACGTTAACTGCTTCTCATTGATTATCAACTAACTACTAAAGGCGCTGCGGGTTTCCGGCAGGGCTTTCTTAGACAATTCTCAAAAAAACACATGGATTTACAGCTCGCAAACAAAGTCATTCTCGTAACGGGTGGCGCCAAAGGGATCGGCGAAGGGATTGTCAACGTGTTGGCGGCCGAAGGGGCTATTCCGGTTGTTGTTGGCCGAAGCGAAGCCGATAATCAGCAAGTTGTCGACGCCCTAAAAGCGGCTGGCAAGCAGGCCTTTCAGGTCGTCGCGGAACTAACCCGACCGGAGGATTCGGAGAAAGCGGTCAACGCCGTGCTCACCCAATTCGGCCGGATCGACGGGCTGGTGAACAACGCCGGGGTAAACGATGGTGTCGGGCTGGAATCGGGTGATTACGATCGGTTTATGGCCTCGCTCCACAAAAATGTGGTGCATTACTACCTGATGGCCCATTACGCCCTGCCCGCGCTCAAAGCATCAAAAGGCGCGATTGTGAACATCACCTCGAAAACGGCTGATACGGGCCAGGGGAATACGTCGGCCTATGCAGCGGCCAACGGCGGGCGGAACGCGCTAACCCGCGAATGGGCTGTCGAACTACTGAAATACGGTATTCGGGTCAACGCCGTCGTGGTGGCGGAATGCTGGACGCCCCTGTACGAACGCTGGATTCAGTCGTTACCCAATCCGGCGGATAAACTGGCGTCGATCACCGCGCATATTCCGCTGGAAAACCGGATGACGACCGCCGAAGAAATTGCTAACACGGTGGCGTTTCTGCTGTCGAGCCGCTCCAGCCACACCACCGGTCAACTGGTCTACGTCGATGGTGGGTACGTTCACCTCGACCGGGCGCTGGCCAATGCTGACTAAATTGATGAACATTTTACGTTGTACAGCCCCCGGTCAGCTTACTTACGGTGTCGAAGCGATGCCCGACCTCCGACCGAACGAAGCCATTGTCCGCATCAAACGCATCGGCATCTGCGGAACTGATCTGCACGCCTACGAAGGTACGCAACCCTACTTTTCGTATCCCCGTATCCTGGGGCACGAACTAGCCGGTGAACTCGTCGCGATTGATGGTGCGACCACTTTTACGCCGGGCGAAGCGGTGACCATCATGCCGTATTTTCACTGTGGCCACTGCATCGCCTGTCGATCGGGGAAACCCAACTGCTGCCAGCAGATGCAGGTATGTGGCGTGCACGTCGACGGGGGGATGCGCGAGTACCTGTCCGTCCCGGCGTCTTCGCTCCTGTCCGGCAACGGCCTGAGCTTCGACGAACTGGCGCTGGTCGAGCCCCTGGCGATCGGGGCACACGGCGTTCGTCGGGCGGCCGTTCAGCCCGGTGAGCACGTACTGGTGGTTGGCGCTGGCCCTATTGGGTTGGGTGTTATGGAATTTGCCCGCCTTGCTGGCGGTATCGTGACGGCACTGGATATCAACACCAGCCGGCTGGCCTTTTGTCAGCAGCAGCTACAGGTTTCGCACGTTGTTGATGCCCGCAGTGAAAACCCGATCGAGCAGATTCGCGCCATTACCAACGGCGACATGCCCACGGTCGTCATCGACGCAACGGGTAGTCTGAAAGCCATCGAACAGGGTTTCTCGTACCTGGCCCACGGTGGCCGTTACGTACTGGTCGGGCTTCAGAAAGGCGAGATCCGCGTTAGCCACCCCGAGTTTCACAAGCGCGAAGCCACGCTGATGAGCAGCCGTAACGCGACGCGGGCGGACTTTGACCATGTCATGACGGCGCTGGTAACCGGCCGGATAAACCCGCTTACCTACATCACGCACCGTGTTTCGTTTGAGCAGGTGGCCGATGCGTTTGAGAGCTGGCTCGATCCCGCTACGGGCGTTATCAAAGCGATGGTCAGTATCGACTAATGAGTTTTTTAAGTGTATTTAGTAATACCCCCCGCCCCCTGAAGGGGGAGAAATTTGCCCACGATCTTCGTCCCCTTTAGGGGGCGGGGGTAAACGGTCCAGCACTTAGTAGCCCTGCCCTGAATGGACTCTGTTCGCAGGTAAGTCTAGCCCCCTTTAGGGGGTTGGGGATAGTCGACCGTTTACACAGCCTATAAACCGATAACCAACGTAATTATGCTAACAAGAAGACATCTGCTAAAAGGGCTGGCCAGCGCTGTGCCGGCCTGGTATCTATCCAAAGTAGAGGGGCTGGCGTTCCCAAATGCCCCGTTGGTCGCTGGTGAGCCCATGGCGGCCGGTAAATTCAAACCAACCTGGCAATCGCTGGCGCAATATCAGGTACCCAACTGGTACCGCGATGCCAAATTCGGTATCTGGGCGCACTGGGGTGCCCAATGTCAGCCCGAAGCCGGCGACTGGTACGCCCGCGAGATGTACGACGAGGGTAGCTGGAAGTACAATTTTCACCTGAAGAAATACGGTCCTCAGTCCAAATTCGGCTTTAAAGACGTTATCAACGAATGGAAGGCCGACAAGTGGAATCCAGATCAGCTGTTGGCGCTGTATCAGAAAGCGGGGGCGGAATATTTCGTCGCGATGGCGAACCACCATGATAATTTCGATAACTACGACAGCAAGTACCAATCGTGGAATTCGACCAAACTGGGACCGAAAAAAGATTTGATCGGTGGCTGGGCCAAAGCCGCTAAAAAACACGGCCTGCGCTTCGGTGTCAGCGTCCACGCGGCCCACGCCTGGAGCTGGTACGAAACGGCGCAACGTGCCGATAAGAAGGGGCCTTACGCCGGTGTCCCGTACGACGGGAAGCTGACCAAAGCCGACGGTAAAGGTACCTGGTGGGAAGGCTACGACCCGCAGGAGCTATACGCCCAGAATCACGCCTTGAGCGAAGGCAGCGAGAAAACCTCGAATATCCATAAGCAGTGGGACTGGGGCAACGGCGTCAGCGTACCATCCAAGGAGTACTGCGAGAAATTCTACAACCGCACGGTCGATCTGATCAACAAATACAGCCCCGATCTGGTGTATTTCGACGATACGGCCTTACCGCTCTGGCCCATCAGCGATGCCGGTCTGCGGATTGCGGCCCACCTCTACAACAGCAATATGAAGCGGCACGGGGGGAAGCTGGAAGCCGTATTGAACGGAAAAGTCCTGACGCCCGAGCAGCAGAAGTGCATGGTGTGGGACATCGAGCGCGGGCAGTCGAACCAGATTGAGCCCTTTGTCTGGCAAACCGACACGTGTATCGGCAGCTGGCACTACAACCGGCAGATCTACGACAAGAACGAGTACAAAACGCCCAAAACCGTCATCCACACGCTGGCCGACGTGGTGAGCAAGAACGGTAACCTGCTACTGAGCGTACCCGTGCGCGGAGACGGCTCCATCGACGAGAAAGAAACCGCCATTGTGGAAGGCATTGCCAGTTGGATGGCGGTGAACCGGGAAAGTATTTTCGGCACCCAGCCGTGGAGCGTGTTCGGCGAAGGACCAGCCATCGAATCAGCCGCTCCCCTGAACGCACAGGGGTTCAACGAAGGCAAAGGCAAACCGTTCGGAGCCGAAGACATCCGCTTCACCACGAAAGGCAACGCTCTCTACGCCATTGTGATGGGGTGGCCAACAGACGGAAAAGTGCGGATCAAAACGCTGCGCTCGGGCAATACGGCGCTGAAGCATAGTGTCAACAAAGTACAGCTGCTCGGTCATTCGGAGAGTCTGTCGTTCACCCCTACGGGCGACGCCCTGGAAGTGACCCTCCCCGGCCGCAAACCCAGCGACTACGCCCACTGCCTGAAAATCACGTAGAGAGTACTTCGAAAAACCCATGTCTAAAACTCTATCATTGGCGGCTTCAGATGTGGGTTTTTCGTAAAACGAACTGTCAGCAACACCGTCTTTTGCTGGTAGTAGAAGCGATTTGATTAGTGTGAGAAGACCGGCCCTCAGCCAGAAACTGGTCCGCTTATGACTACTTCAACAGGGCATCTTTTGGGAGCAGCCCCTACTTGTAAAGATTACGATTTATTAGTGGCCCGCATACTGGTACCGTAAGTAATCAACGTCGACTAAACCCGCATCGGCGGTTAAGTTGTAATTGAAGATGCCCAATCGATCGCCCCGGTAACTGCCCCAGACGAGCTGCGTTTTCGTCCCTATAGGCGTAAAGTTTTTGCCGTCTGTGCTGTAGTAATACTGGTTTACACCGTCGAAGCCCCAGGACGATTGCAGCCAGATGATTTTTCCACTAATCGCCGGACCCGTCGAATCGGTATCGTTAACAGTATACACCAGATGCCGTTTACCATCCTGTTGTTTTATACCCAGTGCGCTGTAGCTGGCCGTCGACAGATGCGTCAGGCCGGCATGTTGCCCGTCGGCCATACCACTCACGTCAAGTTTTACGGTTGCTACGTTCGATGCTGTACGCATGCTGCGCTGGGTGATGGTGTTGCCAACCCGGAGCAGTACTTTTTTCGGATTCCGGGGCTCGATTGGCCGAAAGGCGTGCAGCCGAAGAAAGCCCGGCCGGGCAGTCAGCGACCATTTGTCGGACCGGGGTTGGTAGTTCCACTCCCATTGGGGCAATAACCGGGTGCCGGTAAACTCATCGTTGGTCTGCATGCGCAACGGGGTGCCTTTACTCGTAATCGGTTTCTTGGCTGACCAGATCATGTTTCCGATGCCGTCGGCGCCTACCGACCCCACGATAGGCCACCCGTCTACCCAGGTTACGGGCAGTAAACTGGCAGCCCGCCCTTCCCAATCGCCAGTACCATGATGGGTAAAGAACCACCACGCGCCGTTTGGCAGCTGCATCAGCCCGCCCTGATTGGGTTCCTTGTCGGTTGCCGCGTTGACGTGGTTGAGCTGCCGGATTTCCCAGGGGCCGTACAGGCTTTTTGACCGCTCCATCATCATCACCCGCCCCTCTTTGTTGACCTCGCTGAAGTAATGGTAATAAAGGCCGTTGATTTTGTAGAGCTTGTTAGCCTCACTGCCTTGCGACTGGTGAATGATAGTGTCCGACTCCATGATCAGGCGCTTGCCATCGGGGGTCATCTTAAACAGGTGAATGTTGTACTTCTTGCCATTTTTCGGATCAAGCCCAAACTGGGTAGCGATGAAATACAGTTGCCCATCATCATCCCGGAACGAACAGCAGTCGTCCCAGCCCTGCACCTTCCAGAGCTGATGAAGGGGCTCCCAGGGGCCAGCCGGATTGGTAGCACTGCTCATGAAAAAGCCATCGTCCGGCGTGCCGAAATACACCCAGAACTTATTGTTATAGTACCGGATCGACCCCGCCCAGATGCCTTTTCCGTAGCTATTCATTTTGTCCCAGTTGAGGTCGGGACTTATCCGCGTGAGGTCGTCGGCAACGTGACTGAGCAGTTCC
The DNA here is from genome assembly GCF_054776615.1 of Spirosoma pomorum. NCBI lineage: Bacteria > Pseudomonadati > Bacteroidota > Cytophagia > Cytophagales > Cytophagaceae > Spirosoma > Spirosoma pomorum. Next base: position 20,173 of record NZ_BAAHBP010000020.1, on the reverse strand, counting down.
CAGTTGACCAGGTCTTTTGAATGCAGAACCGCCATACCGGGCGAATACTGCATGGTGGACGAAATGGCGTAATAGTCGTTGCCGACGCGAATGGCGTCCAGATCACTGAAATCACTGGGGAGGACCGGGTTGCGGTACGTTCCATTTTCCTGATCACCCCATTTTTCCGTTTGTTGCCCTTTTGCGTTCAGCCCGAAAAGCGATAGCAACACCAGCACTGAAAGTAACCTTGAACTAGTCATGTTTATTCCGTAATTGATAAAATTACTTACCACTTTTGGGGAGTTAATTCACTCATTGTGAATCGATCAGCGGCAAAAACAAGGTCCGCCGGTCAAGCTAGCTGATAGCCAGCCCGTATTCAGCCGATGGCCGCTTCGGCTGGTCGTTGATTCAGGTGCATCGTCAGCGTCTCCGAAACCCCTTGCGCCAAGAACTGTAGCAGGTACGCGCTAACAGCCGCTTCAAAGCCAGGTAATTCGGCTAAGTCTTCCCCCCACAGCGCCGTATTTCGTAGCACCGTTGCCACGACCTGTTCAGGCGACGACTGTGCCCATATAGTAGCAACGTAAGCGGCTTCGCTATCCTGAATTACGTACCGTTCCCCGGCCCGATTACCGTAGTAAACCCCATCGTCCAGCTGCACCCCGCGCATGAACAACAAGTAAGCCGCGAACCCAAACGCTATTCTCAGGGGTGGTTGCGCCTGAGTCCGGTAGTACTGCATCAGTGTCGGCACGTTTCGCAGCTTCATTTTTGCCGTGTACTGCACGGTAATCGCCAGCCATCGGTGTTCGATGTACGGATTTCGGAAACGATCCTGCGTCTGCTGACTGAATTGCGCAGCCGTTTGGCCATCCACGGCATACGGGATACCGGGCGTCAATTCCGCCGTCATCAATTGATCGATGTAAGCCACGACGTCCGGTGTTTCCATGGCTTGCCGAACCGTATTACACCCGGCCAGGTAGGCCACGCCACAGCTTAGCGTATGTGTCCCATTCAGAAGCCGGAGCTTCAACTCCCGAAACAGATCGATGTCAGGCTGAATAACGACGCCTTCGTCAGCTTGCGCAAAAGAGAGTCTGGCTTTAACCCGTTCATCGCCTTCAATCGCCCAGAGCTTAAACGACTCCGCGACGATCAGCAGCTCATCCTGGTAACCGAGTTGCTCAGTCAACGCCCGATGCGTCGTTTGATCGGGTTTACCCGGTACAATGCGGTCGACCAGCGAATTGCAGTAGGTGTTGGCGCTATCGAGCCAGTCGAGGAACCGGTCTTCCAAATCATTGTAAACAGCCAGTTGCCGAACGATGGCCCGTAACGTCTCCCCATTTTTCGGGATCAATTCCGTGGGAACGATAATCAATCCTTTGTCCGGATCGCCAGCGAAGGCCTGGTAACGGGCGAGCAACACGGCCAGCAATTTACCCGGAAACGAGGTTGGCGTGCCTTGACCAATTGACTCGGCCGCGTACTGAATACCGACTTCCGTCGTATTGGACAGGATTAGCTGCAAATCGGGGCTTGCTGCCACCTGTAGTATTTCCGGCCAGGCGTGGTCGGCAACCAAAACCCGGCTGATGGCCGAACAACGCACATTTTCCTCAATTATCCGCCCATTGGCTACCCCCCGGATGCACAGGGTATAACGGTTGTTCTGGTTAGCAAACGAAGCGACGTCGCCACCGCTGGTCGATTTGACGACGACAATCCGGCTGTTGAACACGCCCTGCCGGTTTGCTTTGTCAATCAGATAATCGGGCAGTCCGCGTAGCAGTACGCCCGTGCCAAATTGTAACACACGTTCAGGCAACTGCTCTGTTCGCGAATTGTCGGGCCAGGGTTGGCTTGTCGGCAGGTCTGTCGCTGCTAGCGTATTCATAGCTTCAGATGGTATAAACAGTCAATGAGTAGGTCGTGCCGCCAGCGTTCGGCGAGCGGTGCGGGTTTTTCGGCAGTCCTCAGCGGGAGGCCACGGTTGCTTCGTGGTGCTCACTGCTACCCAGCCGGGCAATTCTCTAGTTGGCCTGTATCGTGTATACTTTCCCTTTTTCCGTTTTCAGCCGCAACACGTAGCCTTCATCAGTTTTCACGGCGGTTTGCTTACTGCCCTGAATGCGAAAAGGAACCTTGGTGAGCAGCGCTAACTCACCACCGGTCAGCGATTTTAGGGTAGCACCGGTCAGGGCTGATTTTTTCCAGTTCATGCTCACCTCGAAACCACCCCTTGCTTTCAATCCCGTTACGCTGCCTTCCGACCACGAATCGGGTACGGCGGGCAGCAAATGAATTTTGTCTAGATGGCTCTGCAACAGCATCTCCGCCATGCCCGCTGTGCCGGCGAAGTTACCGTCGATTTGAAACGGTGGGTGCGCGTCGAAGAAGTTGGGATACGTACCCCCGCCCCGACTCATCTGCGTACCCGTCGTGTTGACATACTGCATCAGCTGGCGGATGAGCGAATAGGCGTGGTTGCCATCCTGCAACCGGGCCCACCAGTTGATTTTCCAGCCCTTGCTCCAGCCCGTACCTTCGTCGCCCCGAATTTCCAGCGTCTTCCGGGCGGCCGCGAAAAAGGCCGGCGTCTGGGTGGTAATCTGCCGGCCCGGATGGAGGCCGAACAGGTGTGATACGTGCCGGTGGTGCGGGTCGGTTTCGCGGAACTCCTGGTTCCATTCCAGCAGCTGACCCTGCTTTCCGATCTGGAGTGGCGACAACTGGCTACGCTTGGCGATCAACTGGTCCCGGAAGGCTTTATCCTGGTTCAGCACGGTGGAGGCTTCGATCAGGTTGGTGAACAAATCCCAGATAATCGACATGTCCATCGTAGTGCCTACCGATACGCCCTGCTGCTTCCCGTTAGCGTCGAAAAACTTGTTTTCGGGCGTGGTCGAGGGGGCGGTTACCAGCTTGCCGTTTTTATCGGGCACCAGCCAGTCGAGCGAGAACAGAGCCGCCTGTTTCATGATCGGGTAAGCCTGCTCGGCCAGAAATTTTTTGTCGCCCGTAAACTGGTAATGCTCCCACAGATGCTGACACAGCCAGTTGCCGCCCATCGGCCAGTTGGCCCAGACCGGATCGCCATCGCCCCGGTCGCCGACGGCGTTACTGAGCCCCCAGATATCGGAGTTGTGGTGAGCGACCCAACCCCTGGCGTTGTAGTATTCCTGGGCCGTTACGTGCCCGGTTGCGGCCAGATTCGGAATCCAGTCGAGCAGGGCGGTATGCATCTCCGACAAATTCGTGACCTCGGCAGGCCAGTAATTCATCTCGGTATTGATGTTGATGGTGTAGTTCGAACTCCAGGGGGCCCGCAGCTCTTTGTTCCAGATGCCCTGCAGGTTGGCCGGCGGACCGCCCGGGCGGGAAGACGAGATGAGCAGATAGCGTCCATACTGAAAATACAGTGTTTCCAGGCCGGGATCGTAGCGCCCCGTAGAATAGGCTTTCAACCGGTCATCGCTGGGTAACGACGTGTTTGGGTTCGACGCCAGCGTATCCCGAACGGAGAATGTGCAGCGGTCGAAATAGCGCCGGTAGTCGGCCTGGTGGGCATTTAGTAGCGTTGGATAAGACTGCCCAACAGCCTTGGCCATGTACGAAGCGGCCAGGCCTTTCTCGTCTTTCCCGTCCTTGTCGGGGCACTTGTCGAACCCGTTGAAGCTGGTCGCGGTTGTTACGTAGAGGATGACCTCGCTGGCGTTGTCGATGTGGATACCTGCCGTGTCGGTTTTTACCGAACCGTCTTTGGCCACCGCTTTGATGCAGTATTGAAAGCGCATGCCGTTGCAGCCGGTGGTGTCGTCATACACAATGGGTTGCCGCCCCTTGGGATTGTAATAGTTCGGATCGACACGGGCCGGAGCTTTCCCGTTGATGACCAGTTCATTCGCTCCCTGCGCGTTTTTCTGGATGCGCAGTTGCGAGCGGGTGGCTACGTCGAACGTCAGTTGCCGGGCTTTATCAGCGCTGAGTCGAATCACCAGCGCGTTAGCCGGGGCCGAGGTAAACAGTTCGCGTTTGAACGTAACCCCATTGATGGTAAAGCGGGTCGTGGCGACGGCATTGGCGATGTTCAGGTCGCGGTAATAGGCTGATGGTTTTCCGGCTGGAAAGCGCTGGTTAAGCAGCAGATCGGCCAGCGGCATGTAGGATTCCGTGTAAAAACCCTGTAGCTTTTTGGTCAGCTCGTCCGCCTTAGCATAGTCTTCCTGGTTGAGCAGGGCCTCCCGGATGGCAGGCAGGTACGTAGCAGCCTGCGGATTGACGCCTTTTTTGACGGGACCACCCGACCAGAGCGTTGATTCGTTAAGTTGAATCAGCTCCTGCTCGACGCCACCGAACACCATCGCCCCAATTCGGCCGTTGCCGAGTGGTAAGGCCTCAACCCATTGGGTAGCCGGTTTGTCATACCAGAGTTTCGGCGTTGTTTGCGCGGGTAGATTACTGGTGCCGAGTGCAAGCAGCAGGCAGCTGGAAAAGAATTGTTTCTTCATACGTAAGAAATAAGGAACTGTGACCAAGACTAATCACTGTCATTCCCTTTTTTAGCGGTTAGCAGGCTTAAAATCCGGACTTAGTCGGGCAATTTAACCGGAATCGGCACTATATCCTGACCTGCCCAAACCTGCTTTTAACGCCCTGTCTGCGCCGGAAAGGCACTACTGGCCGGTGGTAGTACTTTGTTTGTCATACGACAAGGAATAGCGTTGACTGTAAACCATTGATTAGCAGTTACGGTGGGCATTTATAGAGCAATCAACACGATCAACATCGGCTACGGTGGGTAGATAATAGTCCTCATCGCATTGACCGATACAAAAGAAAAGTATTCTTAAATCAATAAAATATAGATCTTATCCAACTAGTAAGTGATTTTAACATAGCGAGGAACAACAACGCTTTTTGTAAATTACTTCTGACCCGTGATTGGGGTAGATAACGCATTTGGGATAAATCCGCCACACTACTGGACAAAACGGAAGAGACGCGGTTTCACCAACCTACGCAACAAGTTGAGCAGGTGTACACCGCAACGCTGGCCGCTCCTGAGTCCGTCGCTGATTCTACACAGTTTAAGGCCATCAGACACTACTTGATGACCCACCCCAAGATTCAACAGGTTAGTGTGTCCTCGTTTAATACTCCCTTCAGCACCAATACTATCAGCTATCTACTGACTTATCAGGCTAAGAAGCTATTCGCCAATGTGCGGTTTGTCTATCCAGCCTATGCCTCAATCTTAGCCATTGATATATCGAGGGGCGGTGGTTTGCTCAGGCCGACACCCAAACTTCGCTTACTCCCGCCGTCATCACTACCACGCAGGCTCAACGACTAGTTGCCAACCAGCAAGCCCTGAGCCAGTGGATATTAGATGAGTTAGACCCCCTTTACCATTCAAGCGGTGGGAGTAGTTACTTGCCGGGGAGGCAATGACGAATTGGAGCGAGCTCACAATGAGTTATTCCTACTGGCCTCTTCCACCAAAATAGCTCCTAATTGGCGGCTGTTACTCCGTACTAAGGCGCCCTTGACACTCAGGGAAGAAGCGGTTCTGATTACTCAGGTGAAACAGGCTACCGCGATCGATATCCGGTTGGATAAAGAAAGTGGCCGACCAGAAGCTTTTGCAGCGTCACCAGTTTCTGGTGTGGACGAGTTTGCAGGCGTTCGTCACCGTCTTCTGTAGTCTGTTCTGCGTGATTGGGCTACTGGGTACGCTGTTAACCGAACTGTACCGACGAGGAGAGGAGGTTGGTCTGCGTCGAGTGGTTGGGGCAAGTCTGCCTCGTATCTGGCTTCAGTTGGTGGTTGAGCATGGAGTGTAAGTATGTACGTGACGGGCCTTGCCTCAATGTTGACCTGGCAATTCCCGCTGTTGGACCTGTTTGATCTTTCATCAGATCTTTGTTGGCGAGCCATGGTTTTAGCTTGCTTATCAGTACATCAGTACTGGGCTTGTCGACTGCCTTTATTTTTGGAGTTTACTATCCGCTACTACGGTTTACGCCGGCGTACTCGATGAAGCCTTATCGAAGAGAGTGACCAAGCGTCTTGGTTAGTTACGTAAGCATACTTGCCACTCGCTAAACCCTTTTTCATCTCGTTCGGGAATATTTTCTGAGATAGGTAACGCATTTAGCTATTTCATACATTCGCGAACATAATGTCACTTACACAGCAACCCAATAAGCAATTTTAGGATTTTTGATGCATAACTCTAAAACTCAACAAAAAATAAAAAAGCTACTTTTCAGCCTTCTTTTCTGCTTTATTGTTCATTGGAGCAGTGCGCAAACGCCTATACGTAAAAACTCCATTCAGCTCCATATAGAAGCTCTCTATCCGAAAGCCGATCAACGACCACAATCGCCAGTTCCCAAATATTCCTTGATTTACACCAGACGGTTGGCTGAAAGCAGATGGGTTACCGAAGCAGGAGCCAGTTATACGAGTAGATATGTTCGGGAACAATTTACTCCCTATCAATTCTTTTTTCCTGGGGATCGTTCTCAGTTGGTTACGCTTGATCTGTCAATTATGTACAACCTGCTGAACAGCGATAGACATGCTTTACGAATTGGTACTGGACCTTCTTTGTGGTACACGAGAAATAGTGTGATAGCAAATTTGTCAGGCACAACTAGTATTGGTGGTCAACAGCTTCCAGATGTCTCATTCACTAGAAACTATAGCCATGACTTCAACTTAGCTTTTACTGTCAGGGGGAGTTACGAGTATTCCCTAACCCCCCGAATGATAGTGGGCCTGCGGGCTAGTTTGGGTGGTAATGTACTTAAGGGTAATAGCTCCTCTACTTTAGTCGGTAGCCTATCGACGGTGGGTCTAAGTACTGGTTATCGCTTTTAGAACGTATATGTTGTGTTCTACTTGTAATAGATTAATCAGTCAGTGCAGGTCTTTGTAATTAAAATCCCCTGATGTATTCGCACTTATACACTAGTACGTTACATGAAAGCTTCTTCGTCTCGGGTGGGAGCCTTATTTGAGCGGCATTTGGGAGTCTGTCAAGCTGGATGATCAGGTTCGCTAAAAACAGCTTGTGTGCCAATTACAAGGACTATAGCAGAAAGCAAACTCCGCAGCATAGGGGCTAGGTTGACCCTTTCGAAAGCAATAGTTCTAGTAGTAGGTCACCTGACCAATTGGGCGAGCCGTCTAGTTGTTGACCTAAAAAAGAAAGCGGCCTCATGCGGGCCGCTTCTAACAGCGTAAGTATAATTAATCCAGCGTTGCAAGCGCTAACGGGTTGTTAGTTACAATTGTTGGGGTAAAAAATAGGGCAGCCAGCAGCCGCCCCGTTTTCCTTCCTGTAATTATACTATAAGGCTGTAAATGTAATGGACAAGGTCGATTACATTTACAGCCAGTAACCCTTTGGTGCCTGCATTAACTATTGAACCGAGCGCCTGCGTACACTAATTTTCTGTTGTTCTGATCGGACAATGGGCCCATCATTTGGTGAACCTGGCTGGTGGTTCAGGCAAAGAAAATCATCTGCTTATGCTGAGTAGACTTTGGTAGAAACCACTAGAGAAACTACTAAACTGACTAGTGGCTTAGGGTTGATTAATCCGCCTGCTGGATGGTCCGTAAAGAATCTGGGGCGAACTGATTCTTAACCAGTCAGCTATATGTGTTCAGGGTAGAAAAAAGCTCGGTTCACTACGTGAAAATTTGCCTGCCAGCTGCTCATTAGAATTAGTAGTATATACTCAGAGTAGATGCCGACAGGCGGAAGAAAAGAACGGGATGGCTGCCCATTAGCCAAAAAGAAAGTTGCGGTAGCGTGAAGACCAGTATACTGAGCCACAGTGTCTTAGTAGATGGAGACGAGTTGATAATTTAGAATTGTTCTAGAGGGGAAAGATACTTTATTTGTTGTACGGAAGGGTATATACGTTCGAGATTCGGATTATAAGCAGTAACCGGTCAAGTAGTCGCTGCCCAAGGGCGGAGTATGGTGCCCCCACAATCAGTATTAGTTGTATCCAATTAACGTTGTCTGCCATGAATTAGCTGAAACCCCGCGCCCCCCTTACGGTTTGTACTGGCGTAAACACCCCACCGGAAGCCCGCCTACAGGCTACCGGTGTCAGGGCCATACCAGCGATAGCGCCCGCCGGGCGAACTTCTGCCTTCCTGTTTTTGGTGCGGCTTGGCTTAGTTGGGCTGCTCGGACTATTCTATGCGCTGGCTACTCTGGAAGTTGATCCGGGCGAGCTAGGCGACACCTTTGGTGATACCTACGACACCTATCTACATCAGCTCTCCCCCAAATCGACGGTTCCTTTACCGGCGCCAAGCCCAGATGTCTTAGGCGAGCTTGAGCCGTTTTCGCTTAAGATTGTACTCCCTCACTATGACGGCCTGCCTGGTCGACTGGTTTCGTTTCCCCTTTCTTCCTCAGCACTTCCCCGTCGACGACGATGGCATCTGCTGTGCTGTGTCTGGCAGATTTGAGCCGCTGATCCGTTGATCTGTTCGTATTCGCGTGCGAACAATACTGGCTTGCTGAACTCTACTTAGCATCGTTGAAAACAGCGACAGCCGCTACGTCTGTTCTCTTTCGGTCCGGTCAACGATCGGTCTACCATTCTCTTCGTCTTTATGCTGCGTAAAACTGCTCCAACCCCGTTGGCTGGCAACGCCGTGGCTTAGTTTAAGCTGGTGATTGACAAAAAGGGTTGAAGCCAAGTCCATCCTTTCTTTTTTATGGAGTTTTCTCCGAATCTGCATCGGCAACTCGGTGGTGGTCGATACACCCTATCCGTATTATTGGTTGGGATGACCAGCCTATCGCTGGGCGCCACAGTGGCTGATTCGTTAAAAACAGGCCATCTGTTGCCGCTGGTACGGGTGCGGTCGCTGGATCGCTCCTACCGGCTTCCCAATACCTTTCGCTGGATTCCGACGCCCCCACTTAAGTCTACGCCACGGGCAGCGTCCGCCCGGTGGGGAGGGATGGTCGAGCTGGGTGGATTTGTTTCCTCATCCCGGACAACCCCCTTCTGGCTACAAACCAATCAGTACGGGCTCGTACCTAGTACCACGCCCGCCGGGCTGCTGCGCTTGCAGCTAAGCCGGGCTTACCGCCAGGATTCGCTGGCCAGGCGTCGCAAAACAGATCTCGGTTATGGGGTCGAACTGGCCGGTCAACTGGCCCAGTCAACCCAGCTACTGCTGGTCGAAGCGTATCTGAAAGCCCGGTGGGGCGTCGTTGAAGTATTCGCCGGCCGGCGACGCCAGCGGGTTGGGTTGGCTGAGAGCGCGCTCTCCTCGGGGTCATATATCTGGTCGGGTAACGCCCTGCCCATTCCGATGGTCCAGCTCGGGCTCCCCAATTACGTACCGATTGGCTTTACCAAAGGCTGGGTGGCCCTGAAAGGATTCTTCGGCCACGGCTGGTTTGGCGACAATCAGTACGTGCAGAGGGCCTATCTGCATCACAAAGCCATTTATCTGCGGTTGGGTCGCCCCCAGGCCCGGGTCCAGTTTTACGGCGCTTTTACTCACTTTGCCCAGTGGGGCGGTTACGCCCCGTTTCTGGAGCAGGATCCTACCAGTTCGTTTAATGGCCAACTGGCTCAAGGCTGGGATGCGTATGTTAACGTGGTCTTACCGCTGAAGACCGATGCTCTGAAAGATCGTACTAAGTTTACCACCTACGATCAGAACCGAGTGGGTGATCACCGGGGTACGGCCGAATTGGCCGTTGACATCCGGCTGGCGGGGGGTACCCTGCGAGCTTACCAGCAGCACTTTTACGATCTGGGCCGCAAGCTCTATACCCTGCGCAACATTGAAGACGGTTTATACGGCCTGCGCTACGTGCGGGATAAACCCAGGCCAGGCTTTCTGCGTGAGCTGGTTGTGGAGCTCTTCAACTCGGGCAACCAGGGCGTCTTGCAGTTTGGCCAGAGCCTGGGGGGGGAACCGGAGAATTATTTTCTCAATGGGCAGTACCCAGACAGCTGGTCGTACCGGGGGCGCACTATTGGCACGCCGTTCATCACCCAGAGCAGCCAGACCGCCCAGTACTTGGATCGCCTGCCGTTCTCGGGCAATACGTTGACGAATCAGCGCATTGAGGGCGTTCATGGTATCAACAACAATCGGGTGTGGGCTGTGTACGGGGCGTTGTCGGGTCGATTGGGACCACGCTGGGGGCTTGAAACCAAGGTGTCATTCAGTCGTAATTACGGTACGTTCTCAACCCCTTTTCCGGCCGGTACCAACCAATGGTCGGCGCTGGGCTCGCTGCTGCATACGGGCGTCAACGGGCTACAGCTGCTGGTTTCGGTGGGCTACGATCAGGGGCGGTTGCTGGCCAGTCCGCAGCAGGTGGGGGGGTACGTGGGAATACGGAAACAGTGGGGCCGCCAGCTGTGAGTCAGTCCGTGTCCAATAGAGCTCTAAAACTGGCGCTGCTGGCAGGCAGTCTACTGATGAGCTGGCTAGGCTATACCTTGGTGAAGAGTTGGTTGGCGGATTGGCCCACGGGGGTTTGTGACCCTTGGGGGACGGCAGGCTTCTGGGGCAAGTCGCTGAGCCTAGCAGGCTGGCTGGTAGCTGCCATTTGGTTTTTACTGACCCGGAATTCATTAGCCCGGAAGAAGTAAGCATCAATTGAGTGATTTGGCAGAGGCCGATCGAATGACCGACTGGGGTGGGATTTAGGAGGTAGTCCGCTGGCAGTAGGGAATACGTGGCCTGATTGATACAAGTTGACTTCCCGTTTACCCCGTATCAATCAGGCTCACAAGAAAGGACGTTCAGCCCTGTTGATTAAGACCGAATGCCCAAGTTCGGTTTATATGTTTAACCGTTTGGTCTGCTCCAGCTAAAGCGGAGTCAAGAAAGAAAGTAGAATAATGTTTACACCTGATAAACGAATGATTATCGTCGTGGACGACGATGAAGATGACCGGTTTATCGTCAGCCAGGCGTTTGAAGCGCATGGTCTGGCTGATGAGGTAGTGATGCTGAAAAGTGGCACCGAGTTGCTGAATGTCCTACGGGAGGCTCCGCTCCCCAAACTAATCTTACTTGATTTGAATATGCCAATCCTAAGCGGGTTAGAAACCCTGACGCTGATTCGTCGCCAGCACAGTGCCGCGGTCTTACCCGTGGTCATTCTGACGACTTCGGACATGACCGAGGATCGCCAGAAGGCAGCCTCTTTACAGGCCAACGATTTTATCACCAAACCCGTAACGGCGGCTTCGTATCGACGAATAATTGCCCAACTGTACCAGCGGTGGTTAAGCTAGTTGGGTAAGCCGGTACTAACGGATTCAACGGTCGTTTCATTTCCGGTGCTGGAAGATCGGCTCTCTCAGCGATCGTTCCTAGTATATTATTCGTATCAATTCTCATGCCTCACCCATGATGCTCATAGTTACCTTGCTGGATGGGCACCAGTCCCCCAAAGACTTCGCTTTCCAGGTAGCGGCCCTGGAAGAAGGGTTGACTTTTATCAGTAAACTGGTAGCCAAGGGCGAAATCCTGCTTCGCGTAGCCCTAGTAGACAAACATAGCTTGATGCTCCTGCCGGTAATGACGTTTGATGGCGCTGATTTTTCTGGGCCAATGCAGCAGCTTGAAGCCGCCTGGAAAGCCATCCTGAGCAAACCGATCAACCGGCCGGTTAAATCGGGCAACTGGGTTAAGCGGTTGATGGCCCAGTGCGAGTTACGGATTATCCAGCAGCAGCAACAACTAACCGGGATTCGATATTTGATTACTCAGTTAGCGGAGATGCCAGTGGTGGGGAGACAAAAGCAGGATCAAATAGACCGTTACTGCCAGATGCTAATCATCTACGAAGCCCAACTTTCCCGCACCTGTGCACTGCGGCAGCGGTTGCAACAGTGGCGTAATCGATAAGCAGAATGGGTAGCACTGGCTGATGCCGCAGGATAAGCATGGGGGCAGGCGTTGCTTTTCCTGCCAGGCAAAGGGAAACGTTCAGTTTGCAAACGCAGGGGCTGATACTCTGATCCTTCGTCTTACAGGGGAGGATCAGTTTCTTATTTATCGCTGCTGATCTGTGTAATGAGATTACTTACAAACTGCAGCGATCAATGAAATTCTGAAAACATTAAAACACGCACCTCGTTAGTAGAAAATGCTCAGGAAACGTGTGACCTATCAGCTGCTGGAAAGCGGAAATAACCTCTGCCCATCATTCAAGACCAACAGGCTAATCGATTTGGTACAGCATTATTCAAAAAACCGAGCCGGACTTGAGCTCGTTTAGTTTTTATGGAGATGCGTTGTACCACTGATTTAGATTGCCGGAGGCATCCAAGCTACGGTCATTATAACCTGCCCCTGCGGCATCCATTACCTGTTTTGGGACATCGTCCCACCCACAGATCTCAACTATGACCATTCGCGGAAAACTTGAGTTGGACGAGGTGTCAGGTTCAGGGATAGCTTATGCCCATTTGTGCTTGATACCCCTGGTTGCACCAGCCTATTCTGGTTCGTCACTCTGGTTTTAATTCTCCATGATGGGAATTCTACTCAATTTCTCAGACTTGATTATTGTCTTTTTCCAACTGGTAGAGTAACTAATTTATAGGCTATAAGTCAACTCCCGATTGATACCGGGAATTCAAAACAACACAACAGTTTAATTCAACACACTAATTCTTACGATGAAAACCATTGATAATCCAGGGGGGCTTGACAAGTGCCCATTTATGGGCACACGCATCGGCGGGGCCATCGGGACGGCCCCGCAGAATGATGACTGGTGGCCCAATCGGCTGCAGGTAGAGTTACTGCATCAGGAGCAGCCAGCCGCCAATCCCTTGAGCGAGGAGAACTACAAAGAGTTGTTTAATAAAATCGACTTCCAGCAGCTTAAACAGGACATCAAGGATCTGCTTGTTGATTCTAAAGACTGGTGGCCGGCAGACTACGCCAACTATGGGCCACAGATGATTCGGATGGCGTGGCACTCGGCGGGTACGTATCGGATCGCCGATGGTCGGGGCGGAGCCGGGCAGGCCATGCAGCGGTTTGCACCGATCAACTCCTGGTGGGACAATGGGAATACCGATAAATCGCGCCGGTTGCTGTGGCCCATCAAGAAAAAATACGGCTCGGCGCTGTCGTGGGCGGACCTGATCGTGCTGGCGGGTAATTGCGCGCTGGAGATCATGAATTTCCCAACCTTCGGCTACGGCGGTGGTCGCCGGGACGCCTGGGAGCCTGACCGCAGTACCTACTGGGGCCCCGAATACTGGGGTGGTAAACCCGTCGACCAGGTACCCGCGTCAACCCAGCATAAAGGGCACCCCGACGAGATGGTGAACAACAACCTGCGCTGGCAGGGGAGTCCGAAAGAAGCGTATTTCGATCTGGAAAACCCGCTGGCCGCTACTCACCAGGCGCTGATCTACGTGAACCCGGAAGGCCCGGCCAACAACGGCGACCCGGATGATTCGGCCCGCGAAATCCGGGAGTCGTTTGCCCGCATGGCCATGGGCGACGAAGAAACGGTGGCGCTTATCGCCGGTGGACACGCCTTTGGTAAAAGCCACGGCATGGTAAAACCGGACAAGATCGGAGCCGCGCCAGAAGCCGCGCCCATTCATGCGCAGGGTTTCGGTTGGCACAACCCGGTTGGGTCGGGCAACGGGGCCAATACCATGACCAACGGAATCGAGGGTTCGTGGACACAGAATCCCACCCGTTGGGATAATACGTACCTTGAAAACCTGCTTGGCAACGAGTGGAAAAAAGTGGAGAGTCCGGCTGGATCGATTCAGTGGACACCCGTTGACCCAAACGCGCCAAAAACGCCGGACGCCCACATTCCCGGTCAGCTAAACGACCTGATGATGATGACGTCGGACATCGCGCTCAAGGTGGACCCGGAATACCGTAAGATCTGCGAGAAATTTCTAACTGACTTCGACTACTTCACGGACGCTTTTTCGCGAGCCTGGTACAAGCTGACGCACCGGGATATGGGTCCCAAAGAACGGTACCTGGGTCCCGAAGTGCCAGCGGATGACATGATCTGGCAGGACCCGCGCCCCGACCGCGATTATGACCTGATCGATGAGGGTGACATTGCCACGCTGAAACAACGCCTGCTTGACAGCGGCCTCACCGTATCGGCGCTGGTGTCGGCAGCCTGGTCGGCGGCATCGGTGTATCGCCATTCCGATAAGCGGGGCGGTGCTAACGGGGCTCGTATCAGTCTGGAACCTCAGAACAACTGGGAGCTAAACCGGCCGGAAGAGTTACGCCACGTGCTGCAAACGCTGCGGGGTATTCAAGGCGAATTCAACGGGCAGCAGGTGGGTAACAAGCAGGTATCGCTGGCCGATCTGATCGTACTGGGCGGTTGTGTGGCAGTCGAAAAGGCGGCCCGCGATGCAGGCGTATCCGTCACGGTTCCGTTCACCCCGGGCCGGGTCGATACGACGCTGGAACTGACTGACGTGGAAAGTTTCAACTGGCTCAAGCCGGTCTCCGACGGCTTCAAGAATTATCATAACGACAAAGTCGGCTACCGGGTCCCCCCCGAACGTATATTCCTCGACCGGGCTCAACTACTAACCCTGACCGCCCCCGAATGGACGGTGCTCGTCGGTGGACTGCGCGTGCTGGAACAGAATTACGATTACTCGAAGCACGGCGTATTTACCGAGCGTCCGGGTCAGCTGACCAACGATTTTTTCCAGGTGTTGACCAGTATGGACTACGAATGGGTTCCCCAGGATCAACGCGAGATGTTGTTTGATGTCCGGGAGCGGAAGAGTGGGGCCAACCGGTACACGGCTACTCGCTGCGATCTGATCTTCGGGTCGAACGCTCAGCTACGTAATATCGCGGAAGTGTACGCTGCTGATGATGCACAGGAACGCTTTGTTCGTGATTTTGTGGCCGCCTGGAACAAGGTAATGATGCTCGACCGGTACGACGTGAAAGACGAGTAGCGCTCCCGATTGTCGGAATAACTCTCAGGCTTTTTGTTGTCCACGATACTGCGTTGCACAACTCTTAAGCAGGTCCTCGCGTAGTTAGACAGACTTGTTTGATCGCGTGAGCCCAGATCAAACAAGTCTGTCTAACTCCTAAAAAGGAAAGCGGATTTGGTGGCTGGGTATCCCACGTGAAAACCATTACAACCGAGTCGGCGGAGTTGCCCTAATAGCTGTTTGTCATAGCAGTCATAGTCTATGGTTTGGCGCAGTGGACTGAACGTTCTTAGTTCCACTGCGCCAAACCAATAGCAACGGCAACCTATTTCGACACTATCGTTGCAATAAAATAGCTGGTAACTCGTCTAGGTAAGGTATTCAATGTCATAGTAGTGCCTTCCCGGAAGCTCATGGTAAGCATCTTTATTAGGCGCATAAGCGATTCGTTATAAATGCGGATACGTAAGGTTGTTTTTAGTTTTGCTCGCTGAACGTTCAATTCTGCTAAGAACCAGGCAACTCCGGGTTTCTATCTTTGTCAGCAAACGCACTCCACAATTTGAAATTGATTTTGAGAATAACGGGCGTGTGTTGTTGAATTGACTAATGCTCTTGTCCGCCAAGGCTTACCTAAGTATCTCATGTCAACGAAAGGTCGGTACCAAATTCTCGGGAGAAGGTGACCGTTTTTGTTATTTGTCAACGGTGAAATCGTTCATTTTCTTGTTTCTTGAGGGTTGGTAGGATGCTGTCAAGTTGATTGAAACGAGTTTTCCAAATACTTCTGGATTGGTTTATCCACTGATCCAGCTCTTTTATTTTTCAAGGTCCAGGGAGTAATAGATTTCGCGGCTATGCTGTTCCCTAACACCTTGGCGGGGCGTGTTAAAGTTGGCCATAATGGCGTTGGGTGTCATTGCCTGCAAGGCAATCGGGGTGATGATTGCCAGTCTAGTTGGGGCGGCCCCGACCTACTGTTAGCTATCCTTGTTTTGATTGATCAGTGACTCCATCGTTTGGTTGAAGCCAGTAAGCGCCGTTTCGGACAGCGAAAAAAAGGCGACGTCCGCCTGTTCGACTGCCTTCAGAGCTTGCTGCAAAACCTCCGCACCGCTATCGGTCAGCGTGATGGTCTTGGCCCGGGTGTCGGTAGGGTGCTCTTGTCGGCGGATGAAGCCTTTGTCTTCCAACGTACGTAACACTTTGGACACCATCATGCGGTCTGTGTTGCTTTGGGTAGCAATGTCAACCTGGGTCACCATATCGTTGTGGCGGGACAGCCATCCCAGGGCCGCCAGTAACACCAATTGGGTTTGGGTCAGATCCAAGGGATCGAGCACTCGCTTCTGCTTACGTTGCCAAAGCATGGTCAGTTGGCCAAGCAGGTAGCCTGGGCTATCGGCAGTACTCTTAAAGTGAAACTCAATTTCGCGGGGCATACTAATCGTAGATACAGGAGCTGGCTATAGATACTGTCTTTTCTGGGGGGCAACCCAGGGCTCTAGTTGATTCAGAACCCGCTCCCCATGCGCATAAACGACGTATCAAACTAGCTTAGATCACTCATCGCACGGGCTGCAGGTGGGACTAGGAAGTCGAGGATCTTTGGCAGACGTTGACCTGCCTATCCATCAGCGATACGCTTCAGTGAGAAAGTCCGCCAGTGGGCGTGTCGGACGACCTAAAATGGTCGCTAAGTCCGTCGATTGTTGGTCAAACTCGCCTTGCGCAATGGCGACACTAAAAGTCTTCAGAATCTCAATCACCGGATGGGGTAAACCAAGCCGACTCAACTGGTTTTCAAAGGTAGCCACATCCGGCGAAATGTAGGTAATAGGTTCGTTGAGAATCATTCCCACTTGTTGGGCAATGGCGGAAAACGTGAGGGCTTCACTGCCATTAAACGCTAACGTTTTGTTTTCGTACTGCTGATGATTGAGTAAAATCGTGGCTTCGGCCTCGGCCAAATCGTCTTTGGCAACAAACGAGGCCAATCCATTGGCCGTAGGCAAATAAATCGTTTTTGTCTTCATGAGTTGACTTCTGTCACCGATGAGCATTTGGATGACCTCCGCATACAGATTATGTTTCAGGATGGTGTAAGTGAGGCCTGATGCTTTGAGGGTGTTCTCCGTCTGTTTATGCGCATCAACCAGCGTTGCCAAGGGCGATGATTTAGTTTGGTCTTTCCAGACGGCACTGGTATATACGATATGGTTGACACCAGCCTGTTTGGCTGCGGCAATCACGTTCTTATGCAGTTGTGCCCGCTGATCATCGTCGCCTGCCGAAACGAAGTATAATACATCAACGCCGGTAAACGCATTAATTAAACTTCCTACATCGGCGTAATCACCAATTCTTACGGCGATACCCTCTTGCTGGTACTGTTTAGCGAGTTCGTTTTTGCCATCCCGTACCAAAACCGTCATCGTTTCAAGGGCTGCTTTTCCTGTCAAGTGATTGATCACCCGACGGCCTAAATCGCCGGTAGCGCCGGTAATTAATAGTTGGTGGGTCATGTTTTTCGCTGGATTTGTGGTGAATGATTTCGTTCAGTTGGTTTCAAGAAAGGTAAGTTTGTAGCCGTCCAGATCGATGACGTGGAAGGCCCGGCCGAAGGGGGTTTGGATAACGGGTCCCGCCGTGGTGACGCCATTGTGAATGAACTGCTGTTTCAACTCATCCACGTTTTGCTCAACGGCAAACCAGATCGCCACGCCGATGCCCAGTTCTCGGCCTTCCAGGGACTCGAGCGGGGTACGAATCGCGAAGCTGGCTTGCCCTTGGTTGTACTTGAACACACAAGCTTGTGGGCTGAGGTCACCCACTTGGAAGCCTAATTTTTGTTGGTAGAACTCCGTTGACGCGACTAAATCGTTGACCTGTAATGACGCAAAAGTTAGTTGTCTCATGATTCGTGTTTTTTGTTGTCACAAATATAGTATACACGACAACAGTAAAAAAGAATAGTTTTTATAGTCTACTTTTCGCTATTCAGTTAATACGTTAACCTGCTATAAGAGAGTTGTTTGCTCAGTGTTCAACGGTCATGACTAGTTGATGGGGGAGCAGAGTTGCCTTCGATAAATGGGAGAATGGGGCTTGGCTAAGTCTGACTTTCTCGCTCAATCACTTGGTGTCCCCAGTATAAGGTAGATTGATTCGGTTACGTTGTTCTAACTTCGGCTGACTAGATCTGAATTCATTGATCGTGGGGCTACCCTATGTGACTATAATAAACGGGCAATAGTGGAAAAAGTCGTTTCGTCTTACTTCGAAGCGTTTGTTGCGATTTAGCCAATATCGTTTAACGTATTAACTGGCTATCAATCGGCCTCTTACCGCTCAATACCTAAAAGCTTACCACCAAGTCAATGTAGATTTATCCCAGTCCGCTAATCCTTATATAAGGCAAAAAGATTGATTGACCCGGCCTATACGAATAGTTTGAAGGCTTGGTTGACCACATTGGCGAAGGAGCTGTCAGGGGCTCAGACTCAACTAGTCCGTAATCCGTCTCATCAGCGGTGCAACGTTTTTAACCAATCCCTGTCTTTGGGCTGATCTATAATAATCTAAATAGCTGGCTCATGACCTGTCGCTTTGTACTTTTAGTTCTTCTTGTCCTATTGAGTGTACCTAGCAAGCTTAGAGGCTGCACCATCGTTTCGGCAGCCATAAAGGGCGAGGTATTCGTCGCTTCAAACGAAGACGACTACACTCCCTTTTCCCGGATTTGGTTTAATCCAGCTACTAAAGGGCGGTACGGATCGGTTTGTTTCGGTCACAATGACTTGCAGGCCCAGGCTGCCGTTAATGAACACGGCCTGTTTTTTGACTTCACCCAGCAGAACATTGATCCAGCTCGCTTTAACATCCAGAATCCTTACCAGGGCGATTTGTTTATGACTATCCTGGGCCAGTGTAAAACCGTCAAAGAAGCCCTGGCCTTTCTGCTGACCCATCCCTACGCCCGATCTTCACAAGCGCTGCTGGCCGATGCCCAGGGGAATTCGGTCATCATTAATGCGGGAGCACAAGTCGAAAAGCAGGGTAACTTCCAGATCAACACCAACTTCGACGTGTGTAACCAAACAACTGGTAATTATTCGTGTCAACGCTATGATATCGCGAATGAACTGTTGGCTCAAGCAACCGAATTGTCGGTTCCCTTCTTCAAAAATTTGCTCAGTCGCGTTCACCAGGAGGGAAAGCTTTCGACGCAGTACTCGATCATTGGTGATTTGAAGCGGGGGCTCATCTACGTCTACAACTTTCACGAGTATGAGAATAGTTACCTCATTGACGTAAAGAAAGAACTGAAAAAGGGCTACCGGCTGCAAAAAATCGCTCAGTTGTTTCCTCCTTCGTTTGCTTACGAGACGTATGCCAAGCAGAGCCCCCTGTATCAGAAGGAGCAACTCTTAGATCGGATCGATCAAGCTGGGTTTGAGCAGGCAACGCAGCCTTATTTAGCCGAGAAGAGAGGCCATTCTAAAAAAGACACCGCCTTGACGGTGGCGGTATTAGAAGTGTCGCTTCAATTAGTGAAGAACGCCTGGAATCAGCATCAGCATGGCCAGATGTGGGAGTACTGGTTTAGTTTGCCTGGGGGGTACCAGGTTCCTCATTGGCAGGACAGTCGGTTGACGCAGGCTGCTTTACTGTTGAGAGCACTGATGAGCGACCCGCTTTTAGATGCTAAAACGCATAACTTTTTAGCCGAGGTATATGCCTACACGCAACTAATATCGGGTAACCCCGGAGAAGCCATTAAGTTCTATCAACAAGCGAGCTCCGACGCTGATC
The DNA here is from genome assembly GCF_054776615.1 of Spirosoma pomorum. Lineage (NCBI taxonomy): Bacteria > Pseudomonadati > Bacteroidota > Cytophagia > Cytophagales > Cytophagaceae > Spirosoma > Spirosoma pomorum. The sequence goes on along the minus strand of NZ_BAAHBP010000020.1, from coordinate 386 downwards.
AAGCATACCCCGTTTCCTATCAACGAGCGAAAACCATGCTGAGTCGGCTTTGAAACAATTCTGTTGGTACAAGTTTAAAGTTCATCAAACGTATTTTAGATTGAGATGCTACTGAAAGCAGGTACTTTTCAGGTGCTTAGGGGGCGATCAAGCAGCGATCCTTTCATCAACAAAGCCGTTCTACCATAAGCAGCCATCCTGAGTGTTCAACTGAAACGAAGGATAAGATCCGGAAGAAGATAAAAGAGCATTTTGATATGGAGATATATGATGCTCAAAAGGAAGCAGCCGACGAAATGAGGCCCAGGCTGCTTATTAAGAGCGTGTTTTGAAATCCATAAAGGCTGAGAGTCAGAGCATATTTGTGTCGACCAAGACATACAGCA
>NZ_BAAHBP010000019.1:0-23967 GCF_054776615.1 Spirosoma pomorum | reverse complement strand
CATTGCATCTTGGTCGATACAAAGTTGACTCCACTACCAGTACTTTTCAATTTCCCAACACGCTCTTAGAGAAGATGGTTGTCAAGTACGTCAAGCTCAGGCGTCTCAGAACTTAGCCTTATTGCGCAAAATGGCACTGTCGGCCTTGGGTCGGGAGCCGACTAAGATGAATCTCAAGCGCAAGCGCAAAAAGGCGGCTCATGATGACGACTACCTCTTGCGAGTCATTCAACAACTTTAATGCGTTTGCCCTGATATACCATTAATCAATTTGAACACATATTGACTGCGTAAATCTTAAAAAGTACATTCTCATAAAAGGCTTCTATCCGAGACGAAGAGATATTTGAGTACCAATATTCCAGAAAATAACCAGAAAAGCACCCAGTCCTTTCGACTGGGTGCTTTTCTGGTTGTGGATCACAAATAACTTAGCTAGTAAGCTTCGTACTCAAACGTAGCGGTGCTTTGCAGCTGGATTTCAGGCTCCTGGTAGTTGGTGACTACCGACGTTAGCAACCGCGCGTTATTGTAAGTGTATTGGTTCTTTGGATCAATGTAGTTGTTTCGGCTTGTCAGTATACCTACGTAGTTTTAAACCGTGTAATAAGGGTTGGGTTTGTCATCATAGGTCGCGGAGGTGTGTTTCACGGAGGTAGACAAAGAGATATCGGTGTATTCCGAAATATTACCGTTCACGTAGGAATAGGCTCTGACGGCGGCAAACGGGGCCGGATTGTTGACGGGGTCAGGTGTTGGCTGATCAGTGGTTTTGCTGACCAGTTTTTGCTCGTTGTATTCCAGCGTACGCGTATTATAGAGCGTAGGGGCCGTCTGATCGGTGAATGTGCAGTAGTAACGAATCGTCTTGATCAGACCACTCAGATCATAGTCGAAGGCAATAAGTTGTTTGATCCAATAACTGGTAAACCTCAATATTTGGAAAGGGATCAGAGGTCAGTATTTCTTTCCTGTACGGTAACTAACGTCGTCAAATAGGGATTTGCGGACACCGATGTAACATCCGTAAGAATTGGGTAGCAGGTTGCCGGTATCCAAGCCGAACGATGAAGTAAGTTGACACGCTTTGATGATAGGAATTTGTACAGGCGCGTTGAGCATCACCAGCATCGAAAACTGATTCGTACCAGCCGGGTAAGGAACATCGTAAGTTCCGTAGTTCTGGCTGTATGACAGCTTTGTCAGCCAGTTTACTCGCTGTGCAATCTGCCCGGAGAGGCCCATGTGCCACAGCGTTACTCGGTTATTCGTAATTGGGTAACCCTGGGGTAACGAAGGATTAGCTTCGTAGCGCGTTGTCAGAAAGGGTGTTCCAATAGTGCGGCCCTGATACGTCCAGCCCTCCTGGTATTGAGAATGGTTGAAGTAGTTGTTTCGCCCGTGTCGTTTTGCATCACCAATTACAAACTCAGGACCACCTTGGCTCCTTGAATCAAAGAATTCCAGTAAGAAGCGATCAACCGAAAATTGACGTCGACTTGATTGCGACCGCTGAATTCGAACACCATGTAAGCCATCGGTGATATTTGTTAAATAGAAGAGTGACCCGGTTTCGTACAGGTTTTGTCTATACGCAAACACGTTGTAGCCTTTCATTTTCAATTCAACACCACCGTCAAATGACCCCAGGTGGTTACCGATCCGATTTCCTTGGTCTATGGAGATAACACCCTGCGGAGGAACGTAACCAGTACCAAATGTGCTCGTAATGACTCGGTAAAAGGCGTCTAAATCCGACGCAAAGCGCCCATCCATATTGTCCGATAAGCTAGGCACCCCTACTAAACTGGGAGCAAATCCACCCCACTGGACTTCGTGATTTCCGCCAAAATACAGATTCACTTTGGCGGTGGGCTTTCCGAGACGAATGTAAATTGCTTTCTGATGCAGGTAACTATTTTTGACAAATCCCGAAGAAAACCAGCCATGATTGAACAGGGCGTTGATAGCCACGAACCCCTTTGTAAAACCAATAGGAACGTAGCCAATGGTGCCAATCTGAATTTTAGGTATGGGTAGGGCATTACCAGACCAGGCGTAAGACCCTGACGTAAGCAGCGTATCGACCAGACCAACCATACCCCGTCGGCGGCCCGCATAAATTTCGAATTGTTTCCAGCGAACACTCAAGTAGCCTTCGGGTAGTATTAGCTGATTCTGTTGACCAGCGTTACCCACTACTTCAAGACCATACCCCCAATCAATATTTTTTGGCCTCATCAAACTATCCGCACGATTAACGCGATAATTGTCTCTGTATAAGCCCATTCGCAACTGCCCTGTTGACCCGGATAGCGGTACTATACCAGATTGATTCGCCCGAAACCAGAACGGCATAGTCCCATTCACGACGAAGCCGCCCGTTTCGACAAAGCCTTTAACGGGTGTTTCGTTGCCAATAACAGGCTGGGCTTTAAGTAATTCACCAGAAGAACACACGAACCCGGCCGTCAGACAAAGCGAGGTTACTGAGGATTTGAATCTGAGCATTTTCCCGTGTCTTAAACCGTTACGTCTGAAGTGTGCTTGGCGTTTTCTTTTTTCAGCCGTTGCTTGTTGATGCCTCCATAAATCAGGTTGTAGACTACCGGCAGAATCAGCAACGAGAGAATGGTGCAGGTAATGAGCCCACCAATAACGACGATGGCCAGCGGCTTCTGCGTTTCTGAACCAATGCCGGTGGATAGCGCGGCCGGTAACAGACCAAGTGAAGCCATCAGGGCGGTCATGACGACTGGCCTGACCCTAGAGAGCGCCCCCTCCCGCACGGCTTCGAGCATGGGCATCTTATTCCGCAGATTTTCTTTAAATCGATTCACCAGAATGACACCATCCTGCACGGAAACGCCAAACAAGGCAATGAACCCCACCCCGGCCGAGATGCTGAAGTTAAAACCGGTCATCCACAAGGCCAAAATGCCGCCAATCAGGGCAAAGGGTACGTTGAGGATGATAACAGCAGCATCGATGGCACTGCTGAAGGTGAACAGCAGAATCAGAAATATAATGGTGATACTGATGGGTACAACGATAGAAAGCTGCTGCTCGGCCCGCGTCTGGTTTTCGAATTCACCCGCCCAGCGAATCTGATACCCGTCGGGTAGCTTGACGGTCTGGGCCACTTTCTCCTGGGCTTCGGCAATGGTACTTCCCAGATCGCGCCCACGGACGGAAAATTTGATGGCAATAAAGCGGGAGTTTCCTTCCCGGTACACGAACGCTGGCCCGCTATGCGTTCCGATAAAGGCCAGCTCCCGGAGGGGGATTTTACTGCCCGAACGCGACGGAATCAGCAAATTCTCGATCTGCTCGGGGGTATACCGGAACCGCTCATCGTAGCGGACTTTAATATCGAACTTCCGTTCGCCCTCGTAAAACTGCGTTACGGTTTTACCACCGACCGCTGTTTCGATGACCGATTGTGCATCCTGCGCGGGAACGTTATACAAGGCCAGTTTTTGCGGGTCAAGCGTAATGCGAAACTCGGGTTGCCCCAGGTTGCGGAATACGCCCAGGTCGCTCACCCCTCGAATCTGCTTCATGACGTTGAAGGTTTCGGTAGCCTGTTTGTCCAGCGCGGTCAGGTCGTCGCCGATAATTTTTATAGCCATCGACCCCTTCACGCCCGAAACGGCTTCTTCCACGTTATCCGAAATGGGTTGGGAAAAATTAAAGGAAACCCCTTTAAACCGAGCCAGCTTCTGCTGCATCTGCTCGACCAGCTCGTCCTTGGTGATCGACCGGGTCCAGTCTTCGCTCGGATACAAATCCACGAAGAATTCATTGTTGAAGAACCCCGTCGGGTCGGTTCCGTCGTTGGGTCGGCCGGTCTGCGAAATGACGCCCCGCACTTCCGGAAACTCGTTGAAGATGGCCCGTAATTTTCGGGTGTACGAATAGCTCTCGTCCAGCGATACGGAATAGGGAAGGCTGGCCCGTACGTAGATGGACCCTTCGTTGAGCTGGGGCAAAAACTCCGACCCGATGTGCACGCTGAATACGTACAGCGAGAAGACAAGGCTACTCAACGCGATGCCAATGATGGTGCGTGGCTTGCGAATGGCCCATTGCAAGGCAGGTCGGTAAATTTTGGTCAGGCCCTCGACGAGTGGGTTGCGCCGTTCCTTTACGTTCTTCCTGAGCAGCAGACTACAAAGCAGCGGAATCAGCGTGAGGGTAATGACCAGCGATCCCAGCAGCGCAAAACCCATCGTCCACGCCAGCGGACTAAATAACTTCCCCTCTACTTTCTGGAAGGTGAAAATGGGCAAGAGCGCCGTAATGATGATAATCTTGGACGTAAAAATGGATTTCCCCATTTCGGTCGCCGTCTGCGCAATCCAGCTCAGCTTGGCCCGCCCGTTGAATTTGGTCATGCCCAATTTTTCGGCCCGGTGGGCCAGCATCACAAATAGCCCCTCGACCATCACCACGGCCCCGTCGATGATGATCCCAAAATCCAGCGCCCCGATACTCAGTAGGTTGGCGGTCATTCCCCGCAGCCGAAGGCAGATAAAGGCAAATAACAGCGCCAGGGGAATCACAATGGCGACGGTTAGCGTAGTCCGCCAGTCGGCCAGGAAAATCAGCAGGATAAACGTAACCAGCACAATCCCCACGACTACGTTTTCACCGACCGTATGAAGCGTGTAATTGTTGAGGGTCGTTCGGTCGTAGAAGGTCTTGATCTTGACATCTTTGGGCAGAATGCGCGTGTTGAGTTCCTCGATTTTTGATTTCAGGGCCGGGATCACCTCGTTGGGGTTTTCGCCCTTACGCATGACCACGATACACTCCACCACGTCGTCCTGCTTGTCGCGCCCTACGATGCCCAGTCGGGGCTGAAACCCTTCCTTGACCGTCGCTACGTCCCGCACTTTGATGGGTACCCCATTCACGTTATCAATGATGATACCCGCTACGTCTTCGGGCTTGGTCAGCAAACCAATGCCGCGAACGACCAGGGCCTGATTGCCTTTTTTGATGATATCGCCACCTACGTTGACATTGCTTTGCTGGATAGCCTCGTCGACGTCGAGCGCCGAAAAGCCGTAATTCGTCAGCAGGGTTGGGTTTAGGCTTACTTCAATCGTTTTTACTTTTCCGCCGAAACTCACCACGTCGGCAATCCCCGGCACACTCTTAATCTGCCGGTCAATGACCCAGTCCTGAATGGTTTTCAGTTCGGTTACGTCCTTTGTTTTGCTTTCCAGCGTAAACCGGTAGATCTCACCGGTGGGGCCGTAGGGCGGCTGCACTTCGGCTTCAGCTCCCTCGGGCAGGGTCACGCCCGCCACCCGGTTCGAGACGTTAGCCTGGGCGGTAAAGTTATCAACCCCATCCTCGAAGATCATTGTCACGACCGACAGCCCGAACAGCGACACCGAACGCAGGGTCGTTTTGCGGGGAATGGAATTCAACTCGGTTTCGAGCGGAACCGTAACAAATCGCTCGACCTCTTCGGCCGACCGACCCGGCCATTGCGTAATAACAATGGTGTTGGTATTAGTCACATCGGGAAATGTCTCGACGGGCGTATTCAGAAACGAGATTACCCCCCAGACGGCAATGAGAAAAACACCGAAAAAAACAGCAAACCGGTTGGTTAGCGCAAACGTGATAATCCTGCGGATGAAGCTATTCATAGTCTAATGAATGAGTGAATGAGTGAATGCGTAAATGAGTGAATATGGCTGGCGCAAGCTGCTCCGCCGGATGGTATTCGCTCATTCACCTATTCACTCATTCAAAATTACTTTAGCTAGTTAAGTCGTTATAAATGAGCAGGCTACCTTCTGTTACCACCTGATCGCCGGCTTTCAATTCTCCGCCGGTAACGAATGCGTAGCGGGTTGTATTCTGACTGATGGCCACTTCACGAACGGCATATTTGTTCGGAGCGGTCTGAACAACCACATAGTACTGATCACGGTCGAAGACGATGGCTTTTTGCGGTACGGCCAGCTGCGATTGGGCGTTGGGAGTACTGTTCAGCTGCGCATGAACGGTAGCGAACATGTCGGGTTTGAGCAGACCGTTTGGATTCGCCAGCACAACCCGGACTTTCAGCACGCGGGCTTGCTCGTCCAGCACGCTGCTTACGTTATCAATGGTACCCTTGAATAGCTTGTCTGGATAGGCTAACAATTGAACCGTTACCGGCTGCCCCTGCCGAACGAGTGGAATATCCTGCTCGTACACATTCGCCATCACCCAGACCTGTTTCAGACTGGAAATGGTAAACAGCGGATTCTGACTGTCGGAACGTAAGTCTTGCCCAGCGTTGACGTCCCGCTGCACCACGTAGCCCGCAATGGGCGCTTTTACGGTGAAATACGGGTTGCCGGAGCTGCTGCTACCGCCGTAGACCCGCAGAATATTCGCCGACTTGCTGAGTTCCTCTTCCGCTTTTTTAACCGCACTGCGCGCCGTCAGGTAATCGGTTTCCGAGGCAAATCCGGCTTTGTACTGCGCCGTCACGTTCTTTTCGCTCTGGAGGGCTACTTCAAGATCCGACTTATCGGCTTGGTAATCATTGACGTACGTTGAAATATCACCCGACCGAATCGTCGCTAACGCCTGTCCCTTCTGAACATAGGAACCCAGGGGCGCATTGATTTTCTCGACGTTCCCACTGACCAGCGGAAACACCTGAATCACGTCCTCCCGATCGAACGTGACTGACCCATTGAGCGTCAACTGCTGCTGGGGCGGCATACTTCGAACCGTATCGATCAGGTAGCTACTGGTTGAATCGGCCGCCGAAGTCGGGGCACTATGCTCCCGCTTCTGGCAGCCCGAAAGCAGCGCACTGCCCGCGAAAACAGTAAGTAGTAAGGCGTTTAGGGATTTCATAACTTGTTAGAAAAAACGGGTGTTCGTCGTAAAGTTGAGTTGCTGCTGCGCCTGGAAAATATTGTTCTGCAGGGCGATATAGTTGAGGATACCTGACTGATGGGTACGGATCTTATCCAGATAATCGAGCAGACTGATGACCCGATTGTTGTAGGCCTTTGTCGCTTCAACGGATATGTTCTGCAACTGACTCAGGTAGTCGGGCGGCAACGTGGCGTTCTGCTCGTAATAGAGCGTCAGCTTCTCGTAGGCTTCGATGACTTCGTTGCGGACAACGCTCTCCTGATTGTCGAGCCCGGCCTGCGCACTTTTTATACCCAGTTTTGCGACTTTGATACCGCCCTGATTTCGGTTGAAAAACGGCAGGTCCATGCTCAGTTTAATGGCCGTGAAGTTCACATAGGTGTTCCCATACCGTTCGTAGGCCACCCCCGCCGTCAGGTCAGGGGTGCGGTTGGCCTGTTCCAGATTCAGTCGCCGTTCGGCGTTGTTGATCTGCTCCCGTGCCAGGGCGGCATCCGGCCGGTTGACCAGCGCCGAATCAATCGACAGTTCGACCGTTGGCAACGCCGGGACTGCGTCAGGGACCTGAATGGGCAGGATGAATTCAGGGGTTGTTTGCCGCAACAGCACCCGCAAGGTCGCTTGCTCCTCGGCAATCTGGCTGCGATACGTAGCGATGTTGGTGCGCAGTTCCCGCCGATCCACTTCCAGCCGCGTTAACTCGTAGCGGGAAACGCCACCCGTTTTCAGCGCCAGTTGAAACGATTCGATCAGGCGTCCCTGTCGCTCTTCTTCGCCACGCAGCAGCCGGATCGCTTCCAGGTCGTAATGCAGGTTCGCATAGGACGTATAGAGTTGATACCGCAGCGTTCGGAGTATGTCGCGGAAGGTGATTGATGCCAACTCGCGGTTACTTTCAGCCAGCGCCACGAGTTTGGTCCGCTTACCCGCCAACCGGATTAGCTGCTGAAGTTCAGCCGCGTAATAACCGCTGTTGTAGACATCGTTGTTGATATCGGAGGCTGGCGGGGTCGACAGGGGCAGCACCTTCCCCGTGTTGGGATTATACAGGTTGGTGGCCACCTCCAGATTTGGATTAGTACGCAATCCCGCCTGAATAACCTCGGCTTCGGCCGCGCTGATCTGATACCGTTGCGCCAGCAACTGGAAGTTACGGCTCAAAAACCGTTCTTCCAGTTGAGGCAAGCTAACCCGCAGCGTGTCGGAAACAGGCTGGGCGGCTCCCCACAAAGGCAATAGTGAGCAGCAGCCAACCCAGAGTAAATAGATTGAGCGACGAGAGAAAACCATAAAAAGAAAAAACCTAGCTTATGCGAATCGATTCACCCTGAACCGTTACTTCGTTAGTTGACATGGGCCGATAGCGCCGAACCGGCCTTGATGATGTCCCCATCCTGCGTTTCGTCGGAAGCGGCCAGTACGACCTGATCGCCCGCCTGGAGCGAACCAAACACTTCGGTTTCCTCGCCCAGATCCAGCCCTTTCCGAACGCTTACCCGATGGGCTTTCCCATCGCGAACAGCGACCACAAACACTTGCTCGGTTGAATTGACGACAGCCGTTGCGGGCACAACCAGCGTAGCCACCCGGCGGTGTAGCGGCAACGTAACGTCGGCGTACATACCCGCGCTGAGCTTCCGGTTCGCGTTTGGCACGTCAAATTCCGTAATCAGCGCCCGGACATTTTCCTGTAGGCTTTCCGACGTTCGGGCCAGTTTGGCCGTGAAGGTCTGCCCCGGCAGGGCGGGCACAGAAAAGGTGATTCCCACAGCATCCCGTACGGCATCGGCGTATAACTCCGGCACCGCCAGGGTAAGGCGCAACCGGCTGTTGTCTTCCAGCACAAAAAGCGGCACGGCGTTGGCGGTATTACCGTCGGGTCCGACCAGATCCCCCGCCGATACGTTCCGCTCGGTGATCGTGCCGTCGAACGGAGCGACCAGACGCAGGTACGTTGTCATCTGACGGGCAACCTTCACGTTTGCCTGGGCAGCCGCCAGTAGCGAACTGTCGGCGGCTACCCGGCTCCGGGCCAGATCAATCTCGGAAGCCGCCACCACCCCCGCGGTTTGCGACGCTTTCAACAAGCGGTTCAGGAGCGCCTTATCGTTGGTGAGGGAGCTGTTGGTCAGCGTAATTTTTGTCTGCGCTTCGGCCAGTTGAGCCGTCAGTTCGGGGGCTTCCAGAACGGCCAGCAACTGCCCTTTCCGCACCCGCGAACCCCGGTCGACAGCCACCTTCTGCACAAAGCTTTTCACTTTGGGGAAGATGCGGGTTGCGTAATACGGCTTCAAATCGGCGGGTAGCGTCAGGTCGCGGGAGTTGTTCACAGCCCGAACGGTGGCCAGCGTGTAGGTTGGCGGCAGCGCGGCTGATTCTTCCTTTTTCTCGTGGTTCTCTTCATCGTGTGAACAAGCCATCAGGCCCATTACAAGCAACAGAAAGAGACCCGTATGGATGGTGCGTGGTTTCATAGTTCGAATGCCTACAACAAGGCGTGTTCCTGGTGATAATAGTGACTGTTTTCGTCGTCGGGATCGAGCGACGTAGATTCAAGCGACGATTTCCCCTGCACCCAGGCAAAGGTGTTGGGCAGGATCAGCAGCGCGGCCACGGTTGAAAAAAGGAGTCCGCCAATAACGGCCTGCCCCAGCGGAGCTACCTGATCGCCCCCTTCGCCGACCCCCGACGCCATGGGAATCATACCGGCGATCATGGCAATGGCCGTCATCAGAATGGGGCGCAGTCGGGTGTTAGCCGCCATCCGGGCCGCCCAGCTGGCATTGCCGTTCACCAGGCGGACCTGTTCGGCATTCGTCACCAGCAGCAGCGCATTCGACACCGACACCCCCACCGACATGATCATGCCCATGTACGATTGCAGGTTCAGCGTGGCCCCGCAGGCCAGCAGCATCAGCAACGAGCCAGCCAGCACGGCGGGGACGGTCGACAACACCACCAGCGACAATTTGAACGACTCGAAATTGGCGGCCAGCAGCAGGAATATGACGACGATGGCAATGGCCAGACCGGTCTGGAGACTGCTCAGCGTATCGGCCAGCAGCTGAATCTGCCCCTTGGTTTTGACCACAACGCCCCGGGGCGGTTCGCCAGCCTTATCGACCGCTTTCTGAACGGCCGCTCCGGCGGTTCCCAGATCTTTACCAACGATGTTGGCGGTCACGGTCACCAGCCGATTGGGGCCCTCCCGATCGATCTCGCCCGGTGTGAGTCGTGTGCTCACCGAAGCCACATCAGCCAGAATATGCCGGTTGCCGTTTTCGTACTTGATCGGAATAGTCTCAACCGCCGAGACGCTGTTCATCAGGTACTCCGGAATGGTAACCTGCACCTGATAGCCCAGGCCGGACTTAGGATCGATCCATAAGTTGCGCTCCGTAAACCGGCTCGACGAAGTAGCCGCCACCATCGATTGAGTCACCTCTTCTGCCGTCATGTTGAGCTTCGCGGCCCGCACCCGATCGACCTTCATCGACAGGGTGGGCACGGCCAGCGGCTGGGCGATCTGAACGTCGCGCAGGTACGGAATGGCCTGTAGCTCAGTCACTACCTTTTTCGCGAATTGATGCGCCTGGCCGATATTTTTAGCGCCAATCGTTACTTCAATGGGTGTCGATGCCCCCTGGCTCATGATTTTTTCGGTCAGCTCGATGGGCTCGAACGAGATTTTCGTGTCGGGCATCTCGCGAGCGACCCGCGCCCGGATTTTCTCTTTCAGCTGTTCGTTGTTGACGTGGCAATCTTCGTGAAGCGCTACCTGAATAATGGCTTCGTGGAACCCGCTGGTGTACACGAAAATGGAACTGGTACCATAGCTGGACGGAACCGTACCCACGTAAGCCGACGTAATTCGCACATGCTCCGGCCCGACAATCTCGTTGATGAGTTTGAGCGCCTGACGGGTTGCCCGTTCGGTCACCTCAAGCCGGGTTCCGTCGGGTTCCCGCAAGCGCATCTGAAACTGCGTTGTATTGGCCTTTGGTAGAATATCCGTGCCTAACCGACTAAAACCGAAGACGACTAACGCCAGGCTGATGCCCAGATAAGCCAGCACCGTTACTTTTCGATACGGTTGAATCCGCTCTACCAGCCGGGTATAGCGCACCCGAAATTTCTCAAACCCGCCCACTTTTTGGGTATCGGGTCCGTGCTGATCCACCAGTCTGGCATCCGACTGAATCTGCTTGTTTTCCAGACGAATTTTCTCGACTTCAGGAGTCTCATCCTCATAAGCGTGATCGGCGGTAGCGTGACCTTTGTGGCTCTTCATCAGCCAGTTTGCCAGTACCGGCACGATCGTCTGCGACAGCAAAAAGGAAGCGATCATGGCAAAGCCAACGGCGAGCGATAGCGGCAAAAACATGGATTTGGGAATGCCTTCCATCAGGAACGATGGCGCAAAAACGGCCAGAATACACAGCAGGATCAGCAGCTTCGGTAAGGCAATTTCCTTACAGGCATCCCAGATAGCGCGGCCTTTGGCTTTTCCTGTCTCCAGATGCTGGTGGATGTTTTCAATCGTTACGGTGGCTTCGTCAACCAACACACCGATCGCTAGGGCCAGCCCCGACAGCGTCATCGTGTTGATGGTCTGTCCCCACAGGTCCAGCATCAGCACCGCCGATAAAATCGCCAGCGGAATGGTTACGACAACGATCAGCACACTCCGCAGATCGCGCAGAAACAGGTACACCATCAGGCCCGTCAGCACCGCGCCCAGAATCCCTTCGCTGATCAGGTTTTTGACCGCTTCGACTACGTAAACCGACTGGTCGAATTCGTACGACAGCTTCACATCTTCCGGAACGGCGGCCTGTAAAGCGGGCAGCGTATTCCGTACATTCTTGACCACGTCCAGCGTTGACGCGTCGGCTTTTTTGACCACCGGAATATAAATGGCCCGCTTCCCGTTGACCAGCGCGTAGCTAACGGTAATGTCAGCCCCATCGGCAACCGTACCTATGTCGCGGACGTACACATTTGGCCCGTTTCCTTTTCGAATCGGTACATCCAGAAAATCACTGACGTTCTGAATAAGAGAATTAACGGGGGACATATACGCAAGCTTGCCAATGCGCACGTTACCAGCCGCCGAAGGCTGGTTGCTGTCCGAAATCGCGTCGACAACATCATCGGGGGTCAGGTTATAACTCCGCAGCAGACTAGGATCAACCCGCACCACCACCGTTCGCTGGTTACCGCCAAAGGGTGGCGGAGACGCAACCCCCGGAATCGTTGAAAACATAGGCCGGATGCGCGACGCTGCGTAATCCTGAATTTCGTTTAGCGAGTGCGTCGATGAGTTGAAAACCAGCTGACCAACGGGTACCGAGCTGGCATCGAACCGAACAATCTGGGGCGGTACGGTGCCATCGGGCATGTAGGCCCTGGCCCGGTTGGCATTGGTCGTCACCTCCGAGGCCGCCTGACCCATGTTCGTTCCTGGATAAAAAGACAGCTTCAGCAAGGCCAGGCCCTGCGTGCTTTTGATTTCAATGTTGCGGACGCCCGTTACGTATTGAAACAGGTTCTGGTACTGGGCCGCGACGAACCCATCCAGTTGGTCCGGCGCCATCCCCCCGTACGGCTGAATGACGTAAATGGTGGGCAGATCCAGCTCGGGGAAAATATCGACGGAAATCTTTCGAATCGATAAGGTCGAAAAGATAACGATAGCCAGCATCCCCACCACGACGGCAATCGGATGGCGTAAGGCTGCTTTGATTAAACCATGCATAGATCAGTGCGTAAGTTGATTCAGAAAAACAGACAGATCGCCCTGGGCAGCGGCTTTCAGCAGGAGCGATCGCCACAGGTTGTTGTTAGCGACGGCCTCGTCTACCTCTGCCCGGTTCACGAGCACAAACGACTGCGCGACTTCGACCAGCGTACCCAGCCCGGTCTGGTAGCGGGTCGTCGCCTGCGTGTAGGCATTCCGGGCCGCCGTGGTTTGTACCGGCGCTTCGAGCAGTTGCTGCCGCGCGTAGGCGGTGCGGAGATCCGCCGTTTCCGACTGCCGATTCAGGCGCAGCTGCTCCTGTCGGTACTGCTGCCGGAACACATCGCCCCGGAGCTGCTCGGCCCTGGTTTCGTTGCGGATGCGGGGCAGCGCCGACAGGTTCCAGCGGGTTGATACGCCGACCAGGTAATTGCCGATCCGATACGGTATTCCCTGACCGAAGTTGCCGCTGACCTCACCCGTCAGGTTGTCGATGCCCGAACCACGTCCCCCGAACGAACCCAGCACGGAAATGGACGGCCAGTAGGACTTTCGAATGGCTTCGGCCTGCGCCTGTGACTGCTCAGCCTGCGCCTGCAGGAGCCGCAGCGACGGCGCTTCGCCCGTACTGGCCGATTCGAGGGCTAGTTGAGGCTGACGGCTGTAGAACGACGTATCCGGCTGATAGACACCGCTTCGGACGCCCATCATCTCGTGAAGTTGTAACAGCTGCGCCTGTTCGTTCTGGCGGCTTTCCAGCAACAGCAGCCGCGCTTTCGCCGACTCAGCGCGTGCTACCGACGAGTCGACACCGGGTCGCAGACCAGCGGCTGCCCGCGTCGTGACGGCCTGTTCAAACTGTTGCGTGCGCGCCAGATTGGCCTGCTGAACGGCCACAACCCGGTGCAGTACGAGCCAGTTCAGGTACGCATCGGCCACCCGTACCTGCTGCTGAAAGATCTCATTCTCGGTGTCGGCCTGACTCGCCTGCTGCCCCCGCCGGGCCACGGCTTCGTTGGCCTGCAGGCGTCCGAAATTGAATACGCGCCAGTTGACGAGCAGGCTGGTAAAGCTGCCCCAGACGCCCTGCCAGCTGGCGGGACGGGCCGCCCCCGACACCGGAATCACCGACCCTTCATTCGGGAAGTACGCACCCGCCAGGTTGTTGAAACTGGCGAAGGTGTGCTGATCCTGAAACTGTACCTCGGGCAGCCGCTGGTTACGGACAGCCTCGGCCTGGTAGTTGGCCGCTTCCTGCCGGGCCTGTTTGGCCTTGATGGATGGATAGTTCTGCTGCGTCAGTTCCATGGCCTGCGGCAGGGTCAGCCGTTGATGAACCTGGTCCTGCGCCTGCACCTGACCGCAGGTTCCGATCAGCCCTGCGATAGCATATACAATTCGTTTAATGGGATTAACAACCATGACCTTTGGTGGATTCTACTCTTAAAAAACGGGTGGTGAGACTGGATAGCGGAGTCGTTTACCTGTCAGCAGACCGAATCGAAACGGCGGGGCGACAGGGCGCAGCACCCTGTCATAGCCGGGCAACGAATACGGGTGACTCGTTCAGTCTGCCGGCATCGTTTTTTGAGAAACAGAACCGCAAAAGGCTCATTATCAGCGACAAAAGGTGTGTTGATGCGCCTGTCGGGCTGAACTGAGAAAGAGAATATAGGCGGGTGTTATGCATCAGGAGAACAAGTAATATTGACTCCACAAAGATGCTGTCGCGGTATTAGAACCGTCTGAGAACGGTATTAGATGTTATGAAATCGTCGCGGGCTCCGACGGTGCAGCGGTGTCGGCGTAGATGGGTAGCCGGACGGTTACGGTCGTTCCCTGATCCAGCACCGACTGAACATCGATGGTTCCTTTGTGGAACGCGATAAGCCGCCGGGCCACGGCCATACCGACGCCGTATCCTTCGGTTTTGCCTACGTTGCGGCCCCGATACAGCGGCTCAAACAGATAAGGCAGATCCTCCGCCGGAATCCCCCGTCCCTGGTCGGTAATGGTGATGACGTACTGCCCCTGGGCGTGTTCGGTACTCAGTTCAATCCAGACGGGTTGCTGCGAATATTTGCAGGCGTTATCGAGAAGGTTGGTCAGTACGGTGGTTAACAACGGCTCGTGGCCTAGGATCTCGAAATAGTCGGAGTCGGACAGGGTGCCAAACTGAAAATACAGGTCTCTGTCGGGGTATTTGGCTTTGGTCTGCCCCATCGCCTGTTCGATGCACTCATCCAGTCGGATGGGCTGACGGGGAAGAGACAAATTCTCGGATTTCGACAGGCTTAGCAACCCATTGGTCAGTTCGATGATGCGCTTGCTGTCCAGCACGGCTAACTCCATACTCCTGCGCCACTGGTCCGGTGCGTTATCGTAGCGAAGCGACGTCTGTAGCGTGCCGAGCATGTTTGTCAGGGGCGTACGAAGCTCGTGGGATGCATGCGAAATAAAGCTCCGCTGATTCTCGACGCTGGTCTGCAAGCGGGCCAGCATTTCATTGAAGGTCATCGCCAGCTGCGCCAGTTCGTCCCGCCGGTTTCCTTCATCGAGCCGCACCGTCAATTGCGAATCGGACTGTTGGTTTACATCGGCCACCATGCGCGCGATGGGCTGAAGAAAGCGGCCCGAAAAATACCAGCCAGCCCCCGTAATCAGCACCCCACCGCCCAGGTTAGCGATCAGCAGCAGCACCCGCAGGTATTGATCGCTGGTTTCGCCAAGCCGGTTGATGCCGGTCACAAAAATCGAGTACGGCTGATTCTCGTACGTGTACGTAATGCCAATCCCTTTCTCGTTCTCGATGTTAAACTGAACGGATTTTTGCTGGCTGAGCGTAGCCAGTAAACTCGTTTCCTTCTCCTGGTAGGCTTTGCTCTGATTGGTAAAGAGAATGGTACCGGTGGAATCGAACAGGCTGGTATGCTCGCCGGTAATCGTGGCCAAATCGATGGCCTGCAGGCTATTGAGCGGATCACGTAACGCCTTCCGTTCCAGAATGATACGGCCGTACAGCTGCGCTTTCGCCCGGAGACGCACGTAAAAGGCCCGTTCGCGGTAGATCGAGTAAAAAAGGTAGATAAACGTCGAAAAGGCCAGCTGAATCGTAATAACAAGCAGGATAAAGACGATCGTCAGTTTGTTACGAATCAGCATGGTATCTAGTTAGTTTTCGCGCAGGACGTACCCCATACCAACAACCGTATGTAACAGTTTAGGCGAGAAATCGCGATCTATTTTTTTACGGAGGTAGCTTACATACACATCAATGACATTGGTGCTCGTGTAAAAGGAAAGATCCCACACTTTTTCGGCTAGTTCGGCACGAGAGATAATCTTGCCCGAGTGGGCCATCAGGTATTCCAGCAACGCGTGTTCTTTGGTCGTTAAATCAATTCGTTGGCCGTGCCGGGTGACGACCTTCGTATTCAGATTCAATTCCAGATCCGCTAAGCGCACCACCGACTGATTATTGACATTGTACCGTTTCGTGATGGCTCGTAGTCGGGCGAGAAGCTCGATGAATTCGAAGGGTTTGGGCAGGTAATCGTCGGCTCCGGCATTAAATCCGTTCATCTTGTCGTCCAGACTATCCAGCGCGGTCAGCATCAAAATTGGCATCGACGAGTTATCGGCCTTGAACTGACGACAAAGCTCGATGCCATTAATCTGAGGCAAATTAATGTCCAGAATGACCGCATCATATTCATTGTGCGTGAAGAGCTGTTTACCCACGTAGCCATCGTAGGCTACGTCAACCCGGTATGACTCGGCTTCCAGTCCTTTCTGCACGAACAGAGCCAACCGCTCTTCGTCTTCTACTAACAATACTTTCATGCGACCGTATGCATTGAATCTAGAATAAATGTATGACTTAATCCGGATTCAGGATTAGTTGCAAACTTTGTAAACCCTGATTGATCGTACCGACGACTTGATTACTCCTATCGGTACATGTATAGAACCCCGGCCCCAAAACAAATTGTTTTGATTTTCTTTTCATTACTGGCCACGATGTAATTATCCTAACGCAAACGAGTGTTGAAAGAGCTACCTTTTGGCTAAAAGTTATCCTGAAGATTTCGGATGCGTGGACCGTGCCCGAAGGTGTCCGCCGGGCGGTTTACTATTTGGGCACGGCCAAACAAGTTCGAAGCGGCTACCAAAGTGAAATATCTGATACGTTCTCAACCATGACGCAGTGCGTCAAGCGTAAGATTACGGATACGGTTTCTTAAAGAATTATTCTTTATAAGTTATTTCTAATTTCCTTCTAAGCACACTTTAACCAAAATCTAAGTGCACTCTAATTTGCGCAATGGACCTTTGTACTTCTAGTACTAAAGTTTACTATAACGTATTTTGCCGTGAGGATTTTATTAATCGAATCAAATGCTATACTATGTGAGTCATTACACCGTCAACTACTAACGGAGGGCCACCGGGTTACTATCGCGCAGAACGGTATAGCCGGATGGCAGATGATTCAGGTACAGGCCTACGATGTAGTTTTTTTGAGTTCAAATGTATCACAGATTGATAGCTGTGATACATTTCAAACAATACGTAAAGAAGATCCGCATGTACCGGTCCTGTTTTATAACTTAACCCCTGAGCTAAATCATAAGCCTGTCAACTCAGCCCTGGAAGCTGGTTCGCAGGGAGCCTACCCCGCATCAGCCCGGGAAATACTTCTTCAGATGCGGGCGTTGACTAGGCACGGTTATTTACGCCCAGTACGATGGTTAAATTGGGCGGGGCTCGATCTGAATTTGACCGAGCGAACCGTGTACCGAAACGGATGCGGAATTAATTTAACCGAACGCGAGTGTCACTTGCTGGCCATAATGATGCGGGGGCGGGGACAAGTACTGCAACGGGACTTCCTGCTCCAGCAGGTTTGGGCACGTGCTGACACGTACCGACCGAATACACTGGACGTGTATATCAGCTACCTGCGCAAAAAAATTGATAAGAATTTCTCCCCAAAACTCATTCAGACTATTTTCGGTATTGGTTACAAACTGGTTGGTTAACGCAATCGGGCGCTAAACGAATCGGATCCCCACGTAAAGCGAACATGCTGCAATAGGCTTACAGTTTGCACGGTAATCAGTATTTCTGTGGTATAATCGGATCGACCGACGTTTATCAGCGTAAAAAGTACGAAACGTTAGGCTAAACACTCGCGTATCGTCTGTCTCTTCAAACGCTCCCACCTGAGACAGAGAGAAATCTCCATATTTTCATTCCGGGCATTTGATACAAAGATTTACGGATCGTGCACAAATAGCCGGCCTAAAAGCTATTACTTTCGCGGATAGTAGGCAACTCATATAACATCAATGATCCGGTACTTCATACTTGTTCTTTTTACCGCATTGATTAGCTCATCAACATAGGCTTACGACACCCATATTCGATATGATTCTACCCGTGTCAGAATCAAAACTGATTCGCTGAAGCTGACTGATAAAGCCTGTAACCGGCTTATTTCCGTAGCTTTATACATTCCTCAATCATCCCCCCTTAAAGCTAGCTGTACTCAGTCATGGATACGGGGGTAGCAATAAAGCCTGCTCGTTCATCGCTCAGAATCTAGTTACCCATGGCTATCTGGTCGCCAGTATTCAACATGAACTACCAACCGACGAACCCTTACCCATGACGGGCAATCCTTAGGAAGTTAGAATGCCAAATTGGAAACGAGGTCCGGACAATATTCACTTTGTTATTGAAGAACTCCAAAAGCAGAAACCTGATCTGGATGCAGCCCACGTGTTACTAACCGGACACTCGAATGGCGGTGATATGACGATGTTGTTTGCCCAGCAATATCCAAGTTTAGTGAGCCAGGTAATTTCGCTAGATAATCGATGAATGCCGCCACCCAGAGTGCGAATGCCTCGCATCCTATCGATACGTTCCAGTGATCAGGTAGCAGACAAAGGAGTGCTAGCCACGGTAGAGGAGCAGAAGCAATTCGGTATACGAATTATTCAACTACCTGCCACGCTTCATAATGATATGTGAGACGGGGCAACTCAAAGTCAAAAGCAGGAAATTAATAAAGCGATATCTGATTTCATTAAGTGAGCAAAACAGAACCCATCGCTACTTGCAAGAATGGCCGTATACTCTATACTGGAATGGACAGGAATTCAAAAATAGTATCCTTATAAAAAGGCTCAATTTTTGGCTAACTGTTGTAAAACAGTGGGTAAGGTATTGATACCCCAGTGTTCAATGTATTTCCTGTTGCGTAATCGTACCATATCAATTACCTCGATACGTACTAACTGATTCGTTGGGGGGATGCCTATCAAGGTTCCCGTATGGGTCCCAGTAATGGTTTTGCGCGTGGTGACTAAATCCCCTTCAGCGATTTGATCATGAATGATTACCTGCATGTCAGCCAGAGCTGGGCGGAGGATATTGTTGAACGTATTTACCATGCCTTGCGGACCCTTATCAGCACCTGGTGGGACGGAGTGATTGATAAACTGGTCATCCATTAATTCGTTGAAGTTTTCCAGATTGCCTTCTACAATCACTTCCTGATTGAAACGCCTGGCAGCTTCTTTGTTTCATTGAGTTTGTAAATCCATTTGTGTATAAGTGGCCTATTAGCCAAAGTATAAAAACGCCCGTTGATACCCTTTCAATAAACGCTCCTGCTTGACAGGACGCGTATTTCCTTACCAATGAAAAGTGCTTTCGTAGCTAGGCCATTGTAGCCCGTAAAGCGTGACAAATGTCAACCTCAAATTGTGTCATATAGCTTCGTTTCGGGGGGTAGCACCCCGCTACTTTTGTTCAGCTGATTCAGCCAGTCAATGAATGAAACGAAAAACCGAAGTTATGGAAGCACAACCCAATAGTCCACTTGTTTATGAGGATGCCACGGCCCTGGCTACACTCATCCGCACCCGCCAGGTCTCCCCGGTCGAAGTCATGAACGCGCACCTCGACCGTATTGAAGCGCTCAACCCAACTATCAACGCCATCGTTACCCTGGCGCATAGCGCACGCCAGGCCGCCAAGGCCGCCGAAGCGGCTGTGCTGAGCGGCCAGGAGCTTGGCCCGTTACATGGCGTGCCGTTTACCGTCAAAGATTCAATCGACACCGTCAACGTCATGACCCAGCGTGGCTCGCCCATCTTTAAAGGGCGCGTTCCTCAAAACGATGCCACCAGTGTTGCGCGAATGAAAAAGGCAGGCGCCATTCTGCTCGCCAAAACCAATCTGCCGGAGTTCTCCTACTGGATCGAAAGTGATAATTTGCTAAGCGGTCGCACCAACAATCCTTGGGATTTGACCCGCACACCGGGCGGATCAAGCGGGGGGGAGTCGGCAGCGATCGCTGCCGGAATGTCCCCGTTGGGTCTGGGCACTGACCTGGCTATTTCGGTTCGGGGGCCGGCCGCTCAGACGGGGATTGTCTCGCTCAAACCGACCCACGGTCGCATACCCATGACCGGCGTCTGGCCGCGGGTGCCGCGTCGGTTCTGGCATGTGGGACCCATGGCCCGAAGCATCCGTGATCTGGAACTGGCTTTCTCTGTACTTTCCGGCCCCGACGGTCTTGACGCGTTTGCCACGAGTGTTGGTCCCTTCGCAGCTAGCGTAGGCTATTCGCCCGATCGCCAGCTGCGGGTGGGCTGGTTAGTCGAGCCCGGTTTTGGGCCGGTCGACCCCGAGGTGGCTGCCACGGTAGAGGCCGCGGCCCAAGCGCTGAACGATATGGGCCTGTCCGTAGAGCAGGTACGCATTCCGGCCCTCGAGCGTGACTTCGCACTGGACGTCTTCAATCGGCTGCACGTGATGGAAATGAAAGCGGCTTTTAGACAGGCAACGGCGGGCCGTAGCTCCGATGAACTCTACAAGATGGCCACCACCATGCTGGCTACGCCCGATACACCGATGGACGCCTTTATTGACGCCGAGCAAGGGGCCGAGCGGTTGCGGGACGGTTTTGCCGGTTACTTCCAACACTACGATGCACTGATCACCCCCGTCTTACCGATTCCGGCCCACAAGCATGGTCTTGACAAGTTCACCATCAATGGCCAGACGGTTGATGCCACCTACCTACAAGGAGCTACTGTGCCACTCAACGTCACGGGCTTACCCGGTATCTCTATGCGGTATGGCACCAGCCAGGACGGCTTGCCCATCGGAGTGCAGCTTGTTGGCAGTTGGCATGCCGAATCGACCATTCTTCATCTAGCATCGCTGCTGGAGCGAGTGAGTCCGGTTGGCGGCCTTCACCCAGCCCTTTGAGACTGGCGACCCAAAAACCTCCTGGCGTGCTCTGGGAGGTTTTGGGTCATTTATTAAACTCTCGTCGGATACGGCTTAAGGTTTCCCTTGATATGCCTAGATAAGATGCCACCATATGAAGCGGTACCTTGTTGAATACCAGGGGGTATGTCTGTTGAAATTCCAGATACTTTTCTTCGGCTGAGCCACTAATCAAGGAATAGATGCGCCGTTGACTGCTCTCATAGGCTCTGGCCAACAGTTTTTCGTTGAATACCTTCAAGGCGGGGATCGATAGTAAAAGTTGCTCCCAACTCTCCTTAGTCCAGATGATAACCTTAGTAGCCGTTAAGGCTTCAATATTATACTCGGACGGGGTACCCTGATTATAGCTCTCCTGGTCGGTCATCCACCAGTTTTCCACGCCAAACCGCATCGTGTGATCGGTACCATCTTTACCAAACCGGTAGAGTCGGCAGCAGCCACTAGCAATAAAACAGTTGGTTTTCCATACCTCGCCATCATGGAGGATGGATTGCCATTTTCGTAACGCTTTTTCTGAAGCTGCATCCCGGATCAGTTGCAGCTCCTGGGGCGAGATAGCCACCCATCCGCGTAAATAATTGTCAAAAACGTCAAACATGGTGTCAAATCTAATCAAATGAGCTGGTAGAGGGCAAGGCGAATGCTGGCTGTAAATAATAGGTAAACTGACGTTGGCCAGATGCAATCCTGCAAAGTCCTAACAGCGAATGATGAGGACAGCCCGTTTGACATTCATGAATAACTAATCGTCTCACATAAGGCTCGCCCGTAAGACGAGAAAGTACTCATGTAGCTGCTTCTTAAACTGGACGATTTGTGAGATGAAGTTTATGCAGTCTATCTACTTACAATAAACTACCCTTGATAAACAGATTAACTAATTAGGGAGTATGTCCAAATCAGAACTTACAGTTTGTTTTAAAATCACATTTCGCAAACGGTCTTCGTGTTCATCGCTCCATTGCCCCAAGGCGGCAATCACGGGGATTAACGTCTTACCAAATTCGGTAAGGCTGTATTCTACTTTTGGTGGTACAACGGGATAAATTTTTCTCGTAACCAGTTCGTGGTCTTCTAATTCTTTCAACTGAATAGTCAAAACCCTGCGGGAAGCATCGGGGATTTTACGTTGCAGTTCGCTTGGGCGTTTATAACCCTCATTGATAAACCACAACAGACGGATTTTCCATTTGCCGTAAAGGACCTCACCGATTAGATCCAGCCCACAATTTAAGTTCGGCAGTATTTTTCGCTCATACATACGGCAAACTTAATCGTATGTACCATTTTGTGCAATAGGTGATAAATTTATCCCTATATGAATCGTAATACCGTACTTGTGCTAACTGCTTTTACAGCCCAATTTTGTCCTATAGTTAATGCTTAAAAGTGGGACAATAAAAATGGAACAGTTTAATTTCAACAATGAGTTGGCAGGCAAGATTGCCTTGGTAACAGGAGGAACAAAAGGTGCCGGAAGAGCCATTGCAGAAAGACTTTTACAAGCGGGTGCAACGGTTATTATTACCGCAAGAAACGCACCGGAAGAAGAAAACAACAAATTGCATTTCATTCCTTCCGATTTAAGTAAGCCAGAAGGATCACAACAGGTAATCAGCGAAGTACTATCAACCTACGGGAGGCTGGACATCCTGGTCAACAACCTCGGTGGATCATCTACGCCTGCTGGCGGTTTTATCGCCTTAACGGATGACGATTGGGAATCGACGCTACAGGCTAACCTGTTGGCTCCTGTCCGACTGGACAGAGGATTTCTGCCACAGATGATCGATCGAAAAAGTGGTGTCATTATTCACATCGCTTCGATCCAGGGCATACTGCCGCTTTACGATTCTACGTTGCCGTATGCTGCCGCCAAAGCAGGATTGAGAAACTACAGTAAAAGTTTATCGAACGAAGTTACCCCTAAGGGTGTGCGGGTGCTGACTGTTTCGCCAGGATGGATTAAGACAACAGCATCAAAGGCATGGCTGGGCGAGATTGCCAGAAATGCGAACAGTACAGTAGAAGAAGCGCAACAACGTGTCATGGACGCCTTGGGTGGAATACCTTATGGTAGGCCTGCCGAATCGGAAGAAGTAGCTGAGCTAGTAGGTTTTCTTGTTTCACCAAGGGCTAATTATTTAACAGGGACCGAATTTGTTATCGATGGCGGTACGGTACCAACAATTTAATAACCGTTAAAATTAATAACATGAACTTACCGAAAGTAATAACAGACTTAGTAATAGCACAAAACAACTTTGATAGCATAGCCTATGCAACTTGTTTTTCCGAAACAGCTGTAGTTTTCGACGAGGGCAAAACGCACACTGGGCGAAAAGAAATAGAACATTGGATTACAGATGCCAACGAGCGATACAAGGCGACAATGAGCCCCATCAGCTTTGACCAAACAGAAACGGAAAGCCTTTTAAAAGCAGAATCTTCAGGAAATTTTCCCGGAAGCCCTGTTGTGTTGAATTATCGTCTAGAGATAGTTGATGAATTGATACAATCATTGAAAATTACCGGATAAGTGGGAGCGGCTAAAATTAGCCGCTCCTTTTTTATTCATAAAAAAAAAGGCAAAGTAGATAAGCGTGTCTCACAAAAGGCTTCTTTGTGAGACAGATTACGAGTTACTCACTGGTTTAGATTGAGCGAGAAATTGCTGGCATAAAATTCGTGTATAATTGTTACCATAATAATGTATCAGCCATTTGCTCATACGTAATATAGAACTTATGAAAAAAGGGAGAAATTCACAGAATTAATAGATCTTTGCTGTATAAAAAAAAGCAGCTTTTATACTAAGAATAAGGCTAAATACAGCTGCTTGTAAACATAAACCAAGGAAATTCTTCAATGCTCCGTATTCTATATTATGAATTAGAAGCTTTTTTTTCCATTGAGTGAGGTCCTTATTTGCCCTACAGCCTCCTTAGAGCGTGTTTTGGAATTAGATTTGGCTTGATGGCTGTATTCGTTGTAACATAATCTGAATGTTGGCC
>NZ_BAAHBP010000018.1:0-32766 GCF_054776615.1 Spirosoma pomorum | reverse complement strand
AGCTAAAAAGTCAGGAGTTTTAGTAGAATCTGGTACTGTCGGATGCGTTGTAATCTCAAATCCTTGATTTAAAAACAATTCATGTATGAATAGCTCAAAAAAGGCTGAATCGAAATCAACCTTCTTAAAATTTTTTTTTAAAGATTGTTTATCGCTATCAGGGTATCTTGAAAACCAATCGTTCAGCATTTCCCTAACTTCTACGAATTTATCTTTAGCTGTATTATCATAGAATTCGTAACTATTATGCTGATGTTTTGCATATTCAGTATTTGATCTGGGCTTATCATCAAAAAGTTTTTCCATCATATACGAATTTACAATTAAAACCCTCTTTTTCTTCTTTCTGCCAGCATAGCGCGCCTTGCTTCTTCTATTTTATCAAATAACCATACAAATGAATTTTTAATTATATCTTCAGATCTATATGTTGTGTTATCATCTTTTTTATTCCACTGAGGATTTGAATTCTTATCAACGTCAAAACTATATCTTTCTAGTTTTAGCCGCTTGGGCTCATCACCGGGAAAATAATAACCACTGTTATCTAATGAAGGTGCTCCATCAATATATTCAATAACGAGTTCTGCTCCTTCCACACTGTTGCTGTATTGAATAATCCACCTATACCTTATTGAATATCCTTCGCCACTGTATAAAATCGCCTTATCATAAGCTTTTTCTAAATTAAATCTAAAGTCGGTTGCATCCCTGTATTTAGCGGCTTTCAAATCAATATTTGAAAATAGTTGGTTTACAGAATAATCAGCAGTATTCTTAGCTTGTTGGGAATTTAGAAAGTGTATTCTCTCATACTCTGATTGTTCCTCATTTCGTAATTTATTAGCACGTTCTACTAAGGGGTCTAACTCCTCAATTTGATCGAAATTTGGTATTTTACCTGGTTGCGGTCTTACTGCTTGTGGCTTCCCATAAATATCTTTTACAAGTTTAAGCAGGTCTGATTCATATTGATTATCGTTAACCATTGAACGGTAAACCAATGTCTTAATATAACCAGGTGCACTTGTTTGCGTTGTTCCTGCTCTTAAAACCGGTAAATATTTATCATTTTGGTCTTGCAGATCATATAATTCTTGAGAAATAATCGAATGTTCAAACCCTGCCCCTCCTCTCCTATCTTCTGCCTTCGTTTTGTAATTGGGGGTTAATATAATTAGAACCTTATCGGCTGCTTCTAAGGATTTTTCCATAAAAGCGGTCATATTTTTCCCGACTGTCAAATCATATTGATCTAATAGCACTATAAGACCATATCTTTCGGTTAAATCATCTGCTAGTTTTAATACCCATTCTTGATGTGTCTCACCATCCCAAGAATATGAGATAAAAACAGTTCTTCTTTGCTCTCCCATTATTAAGAGATTTAGTGCGCAATGGCTTTGCTGGCTTGATATTCAATTAGAAACAAGTTGAAATCTTTGTGATTACTATAATTAATTGAACAATCTACTGTGAATAGTGGTGCTTGCTCCTGGATCAGATCTCTAACCTTGTGGCCGGTCTTATCATTATCAAGGTAAAGGCTGATTTTTGTATAGTTACCTGCTTTGAGGAGTTCTTTTGTTCGCTCGTGAAAAGAAGCAGAATTCATGATGAGTGTATCACCCTGCACTAATTCTTGAAACTTGGCTAGATCTGCTGATTGGTAGTAGGTAAGTGCCGATAGGAAGTCCATAAACCCTTCAAAAACTGCCACTTGGCCTTCCTTCTTGCCTTTAATGATCGTTACGCCCTTTTTACCAATGGAGCTTTTAAAATAGGCGTTTCTGATCTCATAGCCTTCTTCCTCATTCCTGATGCCTGCGGCAAAATAGACTTTACCCGTTTCATTATTGCGGTACTGTACTTCAACCAGGTACTTGGTGGCAAGCATTGGATCTATACCGCGTTTCTCGGTAAGATACTGGATCAATGCCTTACCATTGAAGGAATCAACGCTAAGCGGGTTTATTTTGCGTAGGATAAGCGTTTCTTGATCGTCGGCGGGGGTAGTAGCTGCCGAGGGCGCTTTTGTCGCTGTGGGCGCAGAAAATAGACTTTGCTGTTGGGAGTAGTTACCGGCGAGCCTTTCCAGGTTAGCTAAGGCTCCTTTTACATCAGTGCTATAGTAACGCATGGCGAAATCAAGCACTGTACCGCCTGCATCACCGAAATCATTCCAGATCCATTTACCGCCTAAGAAGCTGGTATGGAAGGAAGCATCATGTTCATTCCTGAACGGGGATTTATACCAAAGCTCTCTCCCACCCTTTAGGGTTTTAACTGGCTGATGGCCAAGCTTGGCCAAAAGATCAGGGAGTGAAAGTTGCTTTGCCTGTTCAGAGTTCATGCATCTATTTAATCTATAGACTTGATTTTTACCAAATCTTTTTTCTTTTCAATAGCAATATCGGCGAAGCCGAAAAAAAATTTAGTAAAACGAAGTTTTTCCACATTCCGGGACGGCACTATAGGTAATTAAATTATAGGGTTTATTATATATAGGTTTGCGCGAGTAAATTCACGTGGACTAGTGCGAGTAAATTCACGTAGATAAGTAGTCTAAGCGCGAGTAAACTCACGTGGATAACTTTTCAAAACGCTCGAAATCCACTGGTGCGAGTAAATTCACGAACATGCAGTAAATCATTGATTATCAATCAATTACTCGTGTGATAGACTCTTTGATGCTACGCTGCCTTGAGTTTATCCACATCAAACAATCAGTATGTTTGGCCTTAAAAGCGCGAGTAAATTCACGAACATTATATTGGCTTGTAAGTCATTGATTATCAATAG
This sequence comes from Spirosoma pomorum, assembly GCF_054776615.1. Classification (NCBI taxonomy): domain Bacteria; kingdom Pseudomonadati; phylum Bacteroidota; class Cytophagia; order Cytophagales; family Cytophagaceae; genus Spirosoma; species Spirosoma pomorum. The sequence continues at coordinate 29,964 of NZ_BAAHBP010000018.1, read as the reverse complement.
CATATTTTGCGGTATATTGCCACCAGAGTTTCTCTAGCGCTAAAAAGCGCGAGTAAATTCACGTGACTTATTAGCAACAGAGAGCAATTGTCTATCAGCTCTTATTTGTACTAAGTTGATACATAAGAGGGTGCGAGTAAATTCACGAACTTTGGGCTTCCTGCTCCTTTTGCTCACCAACCGAAATAGGAATTTGCATGATAATCTTCTTTTCAATCGGGGGTGGAGAATGAAATAAGTTTAGCCCTTTATCTGCTACTTCTTCAATTTTGGCGAATGGGTATTGCATTATGACCGACTGCAAGGTTTTTCTGAAATCTCTCCTGAAATCTCTGATACGTGTATAATTCTGGCCGAACTGTTCCCATAGATTGACCCAGGAAACAAACTGATAGTCACCTTTTTCTATGCGGTGAAGCCTTTGTGCTAACCATGCATACATATCTAGAGCCATTGTATTGTGTGCCAAGGCTCCTAAAGCCCTTTCATCCAAAGGTATAGCATGCTCCAAAAGGCTTTGGAAGTAATCCCCTGAAAGCTGTACGCTAGATGGCCATAAAACACGTTGCCTTTCATCTTTAGGAAACCATAGATCGAAGGCGCTTACAATTTGTAATTCAAATTGAGCACCTCTTACCCCGTCACTATAACCCATGCTCAAACGGGCTGTCGATAACCTGCGGAGCTGCTCTTTAACTTCCCTGATTGAGTAACCATCTGTGTTAAGCCCTATGCGCTTGATGAAAGCAGACATTGAATCTTCCACATCAATGATCTTGCTTTGGGTTTTGATAGCTTGGCTATTTATATGAGCAAGTATTAGCCTGGCCTTTGTGCCGTGTGGCAAACCTACATTTTCAAAGTGGCCCTCCTGGTTAATGGCTTTACCGGCCTGAACCAATAAGGAAACGTTACCCTGCTTCTGTTCCCATTCTCTAACTTCATCTCCTGGATCACGTGTAGGTAAAAAGGTTTGACACAATACAGAATGCTGGAAAACTGCGTTCTTGATCGTTGCCTTATCAGTGGCGATTTTGACACCGTTTTGAAACGCTTTTAGCTTTCTATCACTGATCTTTTTAGGCTCTTTTTTACTTTCCATGTAAGGTGCAGGTTAGGGTTTCATATCATAATAACCAGGTAGTCAGGCAATTCAATTATATTATTTAAAGAAATACAGAAAAGCATAAATCTTTAAATCTGTATTTCTGTATTTCTTTATTTCCTTAAATCATCATTTATAAGTTTTATTATGTGCTCCCTGGCCGTGCTTTCGCCTAGGATCTTAATCTTCATAGCTTTATAAATATCCATAGGAATATCTATAGTAAGCCGGTGAGTTTCTTCTTTTTTTGAGTGGATCTCTTTAACGGCCTTTTCAGTCTGCTCAACATTGATTTCAGACTTCTTCACTTCAACCTTTGGGCTTAAGCCTAGACTATTTTTCAACCCTAATTTTTCTTTTGCCATGTTCCTAATCCTTAAAGTTTTTTGATGATCTCGGTCAACTCGTTGAAGAGCGTGACAATTTCGGTTTTAGCTTTCTCGTCTTTATACTCGACCACGCCTAAGCCCTTAACCACTGCTTCACGGTAGGCGGTGCGTGATTTGATAGTGGTATTAAGAATTGGTATCTGCTCTTCCTGCAAAACTTCCATTACCTCTTTGCTCATATTAGTATTAGGCTGGAATTGATTCATCAGGAAGTATGCCGGTATCTTCTTTTCCTTCTCGGCTTCAGCATCATGATACCGTTCCAGGAATTGCTTTGTTGCCCATATATCAAGACCACTTGGCAGGATTGGTATTAGCAGCAGATCAGCTAGTAGAATGATTTTACTTGTGAGCTTATTAAGCGAGGGCGTACCGTCGATGATGATAATTTCATAATCCTTGCTGATAAGCTTTACGTTCTTGGAAAGCTCTATACCATCTGGCCAACCAAATACAGGGATGGCAGGCGCGTCTTCTGATCGTAACCCTGACCAGTGAATAGCACTCTGGTTTGTATCCACGTCACATATGCAGGTTTTATATCCTGCATGGGCGAAGCAAACGGCAAGGTTTTGTGAAATGGTGGACTTACCCACTCCACCTTTTAGGCTCGTTACTGAGAGAATCATTTAATCCTTCTGTTGCTGTTGAAAACAAAAATAGATTTTTAAAGAAATAAAGAAAATCGTATTTCTGTATTTAAAGGAATAAGCTTTTGCAGAAATAAAGAAATGATGATTTAAGGAAATACAGAAATCTGTATAATTATTTTCATAACTGTTTCATGATCAACACAATAAACAGCATGAAATTAGAATGTAATCCTTCTTATATCTTCTCTAAGGACAGGATTACCGCTGTAATATTTATCGTAGTATCGATCACGCAGGTGCTTAGGCAGACACTTAACCAGGCTGCAAGTATGATGTTCTGAATAGGTTTTATTCATCCGGCATTGTTCCCTGTAAACTTCGGTAAGCCATCTATCCTCATGATCCTTTATGGCCTGGTTTAACTCTTCGCCGGTTAGCTGGCTGTCATGAAAATCAATCTGTGATAGGGCAGGAGGGAAGCACATAATTAGCTTATATGGCTAACTGTGCCTGGTGTGTCAATAGGCAGGAAGTTGATCCTAATGGAAAAAAGCAACTAACTTTTGTTGACTTGCTCTATCAAAGTTCGATAAAACTCTTCCTGACCGGGGTGTAGCTTTGTCCTATAGATTTCCCCTTTATAACGGAATGTTAAATTGAGATACTTATCCTGATCGATCTCCTGAACAGGTGGGGGAGTAGCATTCACATAAAAATCTGGGAGTGGCTTATATTCTTCCATAGCTTTGCTTTCGTTTTCTACAAAGTAAAAATAGTAAAAGCCCTGCCTGGTCAGGGCTTCAAATCGTAGTTGTTATTTCTTCATAGCCGTAGCAATGAGCTGCAATAACCTTTGATCTTCCGTAACGATGCGCTCTTTCTGATAAGCTGCATCAGCATAAACGCTGATTGGGTATTGACCTGCAAAATGTAAATCACGCTCGACTGGCAAACCGAAGCGTCCAAGCACTGTAGTAAGCTCAGTAATTGATATATAGCCAAGTTCTGGAAAACCTAAGCCAAGATCACATAGGCCAAAAGCAAGATCTGTTTCTTCAGGATCTATTTCAGTGAGCAACCAGGTACAACCGGCATCCGGTGTAAATAGCTTTATTACTGGTTTATGGTCTTTACCTCGATTGGCAGAGCTGCCATTGTTGAGAAGTTTAGTTAGTTGTTGTTTGGTAAACAATTTCATGTTCAATCTCCTTTTAGGTTACGGTTTACGGGGACTGAACAACCGCTGCTATAGCGAACGAACCATGAATAAATTTTGGTAGGGCGGGGAATTGACCGTTAGGACAAGGCGAAAATTTTTATTGGTGAAGCTGAGTGGCTGCGGTAAGACCACGTGGCAAACCGGCGACTGGCTGAAAGGAATGGGTGAAATATCTAAGAACTAACAAATTATGGAAGAGCTATCTAACTAGTTAGAAAAGTATTGTATATTATAAATCTCTTTAGATCAACAACTTGGAAGAAAACTACAATAGGGTCATGTACTACAAAAGACTGCTAGAAAATATTATTTTCCCATTTTTACTATTTGTAATAATACTAACTGTATCAAGCTTCCTTTTAAATATATCATTAGGACAAAACACTACTGAAATAGATAAATGGTCAAAGGTAATTTCTATAAGCGCACCGATAGCAGGGTTTATTTCTGTTATATATACTTTGATTGTTGCTAGAGAAGCCCAAGATAAACAGGTTAGCCAATCTTCACTTAATTTATTTCAATTGTTTACAGATGAAAGATTTCGAAATATTAGAAATAAAGCTTGGGCAGTAAAAACAAATAGTATACAGAGGATGGGTATAGAGAAAACTTATTAAATAATACAAAAGACTTTAATCAAACTTATACTAAAATTGAGGAATTTAAATCGAATGTACTATCGAGCGATATGGGAGCTATTTATGATTTATTTTCATTCTATGCTATATTAAGTCAGTATGAAGACTGTTCAGAAACTATAAAGAATTGTGAGTATTTCTATTATGGTTGGTGGAGAAAATTTTTATATGAATTTGCTCATGATCTAAGGGAAATAAGAGCCTTGAGTAGTAATCGTGATTTAGAAGAATATCGAAGAACTATCTCTTATTTGCCTTCCCTGAAAAAGTTAGACAAAATTATGGGGTTTTCGAAAATGGATTCGGCTTCCTCAGAAGATCCTACATTTAGATATATTATTGATATACATCAAAGTAGTTCTTCAAAGCTATCAAACAATAATAGTTAAATTATTTTACTCTATTAAATATTCTCATTACAGGAATTTTTAATTCATTATCATTAGCTGGTTGTTCTCTCTTAACTTTTTCTTTATAATTATCTATAGCTATTTGTCGCATATGGTCGACCCGATTGCCTAACACATACTTCTCTGCATTTTTTGTTAGAACGCAAGATGGCAGTCTTACCTTGGCGTCTATTTCATAACCACTTATAACGAATAGGAAATTATCTTTTTCAGGATTTTCTTTAAATTCTTTATAATCATTCTTTTTTAATCTCCTATACTTTCCATATAAATTAGTAATCTTAGTAATATATTCCTGTCGAATAAATTCATTAAAATAAAGATTTTCATCACAATGAATAACTTGTAATGTATTTAGAACATTTATGTCAGAGTCAAGATTGATTTTTAAAGTATCATGATTTTTATACCCTAAATCATATATAGCTGAATCATAGAATATTAGAGAATGCCTAGGTGATATAGGCAGTATTATCTGAACTCCTAAAGACCCAAAACCACATGTTGAATATTTTACATTTTTTCCCTTCAAAAATTGATTATACTTAACTGCCGGATGGTCAGAAAGTAAAAACACTGTATTTGATGTATTAATTATGAGCTTACACTTCAGGTCATAAGTTATATGCATCGAATCTAATGCCGTGCTAACTGCTTGAGATGCTGCATTTTTAATTCCAAAAACAAAATCATCTACAAATTTCCCTATAACTTTATCATGCCTATAAATTGCTTTTATTTTCATATCAAAAGATTCGTTCCATTCCTCTTGAGTATATTTAGTCCGCATTGATTGAATCATGGTAAAAATATGCATCTTCGCATATTCGTCGGTTCCCCACGGAGGTAGCTTATTAGTATCTATAATTTTATTAAATATTGGACTTACTTCTTGTTCAAGAGTTGCTAGCATATTTTCTATTTGCAAGTCCTCTCCATAAAAGTAATCAGATTGGGCTTGCCCTTTTATAGGAGCTTTACAATGCAGGTATAAATTAGTTTTTATATTATATATACTAATAGTTTTCCTATTATTGAAACAGGAAAAATTCTTCATTAAGAATTGAGGGACAAAATGTTGATTTTTCTTTCTAGCCATAGCGTAAAACAAGGGTCAATTCTCAATTCCACACTTTTTCAAACTCTAATTTTAAATCTGTAGGATGCGGATATACTACATAAACAGGGATTGTCGGGAATTTAATTTCTTGGATCTCAAGCAATAACTTATAAGCGCTTTTGTTATTATCCGGAATTTTATGCCCTATATAGATTGCTTGTAAAGCTTCTGGCACAAATTCTAGTTCTCTATTATCGCCTTGTTTTAGTTGTGTAATGATTCGCCATTCCTTTTCGTAGCTCCAATGCTTAAACTTAGTGCTTAAAACATAATGCATAGCAAATGGATAATCATTCTTTATCCTGACCGGCTCTTTGGGGTATATTACTGAAGTGAGTGCATATTTATCAAACCGATCTTCATTCATATTTACGGTTACTTTATCTCCCTTGAATTTGATAGCAAAACCATTATAATTATTCGTATAATGTGCCCACATTAAGTGGTTATCAATAGTTTCTGATAATGAACTGATACCTATATTCTTAATATTATTCCTGCTAACAAATTCTACCTTAGCATTTTCCGTTATACCTCTTACTAAATTCAAGTTACAATCAAAAGGATCGTTAAAATCACCTGGATTAGAAAGATAAAAGTAATGTCTAAGTAGAGAGTCGATACTATATAGATTTAGAGAATAATATTTATAGAGATATTCAGGGCTTTTGGGCATCAGCTCTTCATTTTGATAAGTATCCCATAAAGCTGTTTCTTTATTAAAGAGCAATCTATACTCTTCATCAATTGTGAATTCTTCCATATCCAAGTACTTTAGCCCAAATATACAGTTCTCCTATGACACTAGTAAAGCTATGGCATTTTTTGAACGCTCGTTTATAAAACGCCATAAAGCACTATATTTGATTCAACCAGCCGTGGAACACCTACCTTCGGTAAAGAGCGTATCATGAATTACATCTGCTATTATCGAGTATCGACCAAAGCGCAAGGACGATCCGGCTTGGGCCTGGGCGATCAGCAAGCTATTGTCAGCCGGTATCTGCGGGAAGGGGACCAGATCAGATCTGAATTTACTGAAATCGAATCTGGCCGAAAGAGTGAGCGGCCAAAGCTGGTTGAAGCAATCCGGGCTTGTCAGCAACATAAGGCAAAGCTACTTATTGCCAAGCTTGACCGGCTAAGCCGTAATGTTGCCTTTGTAATGACGCTGAGAGATTCGGGCGTTAACTTCGTAGCTTGTGATCTGCCCGATGCCAATACATTAACAGTAGGTATGATGGTGACCTTTGCTCAATATGAAGCGGAACGAACTTCTGAACGTACCCGCGCTGCCCTAGCTCAGAAGAAAGCTCAGGGGTTCAAACTAGGTAAACCGGAAAACTTGACCTTGCAAGCCATTCAAAAAGGAGAAGCCATTCGGGTAGCCAATGCTATTACGAACAAAGCCAATGTCCAAGCTACAGAGCTAGCTACCCTATACCGAAACAAGGGCATGACCTATGCTCAGATTGCGGACAAGCTGAATCAAACCCACTACCAAACTAGGCGTAACAAGCAATTTGATGGCAAAGCCGTGTATCGGCTCCTTCAGCGAGTAGGTTTGTGAGGCCTTTACAAAGCGGCTAGAACCCGATAAAATGGAAAAGCGTTATATTGGCACCAATAAACACAAATACGGATACTGATAGCACCATGCAAACTACTTACCATATAAAGCCTAATCAAGTAGATGATAGCTTGATGAAGGCTATAAGAGAGCTTTTCAAAAATGAGGACGAGCTAACCATAACTGTCTCTTCAGAAAAGAAACCTGAAGCTGTCATAACTTCAGAAGAAGAAAAGGAAAAGCTTTTCTATAGTTTGTTCGGAAGCTGGGAAGGGGAAGAATCCGGGACTGAACTAGTAAAGCAAATTTATTCAGCTCGTGTTAGCAGGACTCGTGACATAGAACTATGAGTCAGTATTTACTAGACACAAATATTTGTATTCATTTTATCAAAGGCGAGTACGATTTAGGAAGTAAAATTCAAAAGGTTGGTTTTCAATCCTGCTATGTATCGGAAATTACGGTTGCTGAATTACTGTATGGAGTTGAGAACAGCGCACCTGATCGACGGTCTATAAATCTTCAGAGAGTCAAAAGTTTGAGGGCATCATTTTCCGAGCGTGTAATCCCCATAAGTGAATGCTTAGAAGAGTATGCTAATCAGAAAGCCCAACTAAGAAAAATTGGCCGACGCGTTGAAGATCTAGATATTTTCATTGGGGCAACATCAATAGTCAAAGGGTTGATTTTGGCTACTCGTAACACAAAGGATTTTATTAATATGGAAAATATCAAATTGGAGAACTGGATTAATAGCTGATAACTTACCACGTTTATTATTTGTTACTATGAAAAGCAAAAATAAACCTAAGCAACAGCATTACATTCCAAGAACCTACTTGAATCAGTTCCGAATCGCAGAAGTAGAAGGAAGTTTCACCTACTGTTACGATATATCGAATAAATACAGAAAAAATATTCAAAAAATAGGCCTTAATCACGCCACGTTTAAAAGGAATAAATATTATCATCATTCATCCTTGATAGATCCATACTCTATCGAAACAGCTTTCTCAGAAATTGAGAATGATTATAATCGTATAATTGAAGTAATTAGCTCGGAGAAAACTATTGGTACGGAAACGGTAGAGTTACTAATTGAATGGATTTTTGTTTCAAGAATGCGAAGTCCACTTATTAGAAATAATATTGAGAACAAACTACTGTTGTTAAATGCTTTCAATAAAAATACTGATTATCAATCTATTATAGAAGAGTCAAAGATAGAACACTTGTCTATTTTCTTTGACTCTCATAAATTTAGTTCCACAATGTGGCCGTTCATAAGTGGAATAAATGCGAAGAATTGGAAAATATTAATAGCTCCAAAGGGCTATTCGTTTTTAGGCTGCGACAATCCTGGATTTCTGTTAAATGCAAATCCAGAAACATACAAGAAAGAACTATTTAAACAGTTTATCGAAGTAGACGCTGATTCCTTAATATATTTTGTTTTATCTAATAAATACTGCTTGGAGATATGTTACTTTGAACAGGGAACACCACTGGATAAGTGCGCTATGAATATGGCTATAGAATTTGAAGAAATTTCTGTTTGGCATTTAGACCTTATTAATCATGGCACTTTTTTCACTGCTGTTGATGTAGTGTTTTGTGACAATAGAGAGCAGTTAAAGTTTATAGAAGATTTTGGCAAAACATACTCATCAGAAATTGATGAGTAATGTAGAAAAAAATGAAAAGCATAGGGGTAACAAACCTGCAACGCTCGTTCTTGGTTTGTTACCCCTATGTTTCTTAAGGTGCTTCGCCTTGGGTAGCTGCATCGACATCGGCTACCCAAAGCCGTCCCTGTGTGTCTACCACGAAGGTACGTTTACGCCTATTGACCTTCCTGTGAGCGTCAAAACCTCGCCATTTACCGATCATGGGAGCAAGCTTAACCGATTGTGTATCGATACTTACTACCGAAGGTTTTGACGTTCTGCTTGCTGTCGGTCGAGTTGGTTAAGGGCCGCGTTAATGTGTTCAAAATAGTCGGCCTTTTTCCAGCGATCAAAATAATAGTATACGGCCTGCTAGTGGGGGAAGTTAGGCGGCAGGTTTCGCCTTTGACAACCGGTACGTAAGATCCAAAAAATGGCATCCGTGATGGTACGTAATTCGTGTTTACGCTTGCGCTGAAGGTCAAAAAAAGGCGAAATTGCAGCTCACTGGTAGTCGGTCAGTGGTTGCCACTGAGTAGTTATTATTTTGTTTCTTGGTCGATACAAAGTTGACTCGGCTACCAGTCCTTGTCAATTCCCTAACACGTTCTTATGTTAATACTAATTAAAAGTTATCCAGCCAAAAACGGAGATTGTTTCTTGATAAGCTTTGGGGAAACTGAAAAAGAGAAAAAGCATTTGCTTATTGACTGCGGTTACGTTGATACTTTCCAAAAGTATCTAAAGGATGATCTAATAAAAATTGGCAAGAACGAAGGAACCCTTGAAAAATTAATCCTGACACATATTGACGCTGACCACATTCAAGGAGCAATAAGGCTTTTAAAAGATAACAATGCCAAAAAATTTATAGCAATAAAAGAAGTTTGGCATAACACATATCGTCATCTCAATGGGCAAAAGGAAGGTGAAATAAGTTTAAAGCAAGAGCGAATTTTACAACAGATAATCCGAAGAGGATATATCCAAAGCGAAAGCAAACAGGGAGAACAAGGAATTAGTGCAGAGCAAGGAACAACAGTGGGTGCATTACTGCTGCAAGGAAAATATTCATGGAATAGCGACTTTAATAATCAGGCCGTTTGTATTGAACAAAGGCCAGAAATTGAACTAGATCCTGATACTAATATCTATCTTCTCTCCCCTGACAAGCAAAAGTTAGAAAAGCTGAAAGATCAATGGGCTAATGAACTAAAAAGGTATGCCACTGATTTCAATGCAGGCAATTCGCAGTTATATGATGACGCATTTGAGATGCTTTTGTCATGGGAAAAGGAGAAGGCTAAAGTAGCACCAAAGCCAATTTCCGCCACAAAAGAAACGCTCGAAGAATTATTAGTAGCACCTTTTGATGAAGACAATACAGCTACAAATGGCAGTTCTATTGCCTTTATCTTACAGGTTCAAAATAAAAGAATACTTTTTCTTGCCGATGCTCACCCTAGCTTGATAGTTCAGTCCCTTAATGAATACCAAAACGAAGGCATAATAATCTTTGATTTAATTAAAGTTTCCCATCATGGCAGCTTTGGTAATATCAGCTATGAATTGTTAAATAAAATTGATTCTGAAAAGTACCTTGTATCAACTAATGGCCAAAATCATGGTCATCCGGACAAAGAAACTATAGCACACATCATAACCAGGAAAGTGCAATTTCATAGGAAAATATATTTTAACTATATCACTGCTAATTCAAAATATTTTGATAGAGAAGATTGGAAGGAGAAATATAATTACTCAATCCACTATTTAGATCAGCAGCCTTATACACTAACATTATGAGCCATAAAATATTAAACCCAAAGCAAACAGAAATAGCAACTGTGCAGGTCACTTGCGGAAACAAGTCGGGCACAGCCTTTTTCGTTGCCACCGAAGGAGATAAACAAATCTTACTTACATCTGAACACAATCTGCCTGAAGGGCAACCGATAAAGTTACATTTAAATGAAAAGGAAGTAGACGCGGAAATCTTGGAGAGAATATCAGATCGTGATGTTGCCATACTGGAACTTAAAAATAAACTTGAAACTATCATTCCTGCTCTCCCTTTAAAAAAAACAGAAATTCCTTACAATGAAAATTGGGAAACTTATGGGTTCCCAACACAAAGGGTGGAATCTGGTGGGAAGTATACTGGCAGCGTTTCCCGGACTAACAATGGCACAAAATGGGACGTGGATTTAGAATGTGAGCAATACAACAATCTCGATCAATTTGATGGATTGTCCGGCTCGCCGTTAGTAATGAACGGGCATGTAGTAGGAGTGATTGGCTACGATACCGTAGGGACACTTGGCGCAACAAGTATCAGTAGTATTACTGAGATCTTGAACAAGCACCATATCATGGTCACTATCGATAAAGGGCATGCTATTCCAGATTCGATAGAAAGTGATATATCAGACACTACGCCCAATGAAGAAGTATTGCAAAAAATAAACGATGTAGTTGCAGCGCAAATTGATGGGAGCTATTTTCTGGTGAGTGGCAGCCCAGGTTCAGGCAAAACTACAATAGCTGCCCAATTGGAATTTGAGGTTGACAATTATATTATAAGCGACCGATTTTTTGTAAAGGTTCCGGAGAGCGAAGAAATTCCAACACAAATCAGGGCAACACCGGATTTCTTTATGAGATGGGTAGAGGAAGTTTGTCATCGTACCCTATACAACAGTCTGCCGCCCAAACCCAAAGCTGAAAAAGCACTAAATGACAGGATAATAGACATCCACCAGGCGATACAGCAGTTATCCTTTCATTATCAACAACAAAAGAAAATAGCCTTTTTGATCATAGATGGGTTGGACGATGTTAGCAAATCCCAGATGGAGAACTTTCTCTCCGTGTTGCCTTTTAAATTACCACCACAGATCAAGGTCATTTTTTTATGCACATCAAAAGAGTTACTACCGAATGCGTTTCAGGTTGCAATTGATTCGTCAAAGGAAATTAAGGTTACACCACTCTCCATTCAGAACGCGGAAAAATATCTTTCCGAGCATGTAAAAGAAAGAGGGTTTAACGGGAATCAAATAGCTGCACTGGCAGAAAAATCAGAAGGGCATCCTCTCTATCTTAGGTATCTGACCAAGTATATCTTAGGAATGGGCGAAATACCTTCTATTGATGATTGGATCAGTTCCATTCCTGTAATTGGTGGGGAAATAGAAAACTATTATAACAAAATCTGGATGCAAATAAATGATCATCCTGAAGAAATCTGGCTTGCAGCTACTTTATCAAGATTAAGAGTGCCGATAAATAAGAAAACCTTATCAGAAATACAGCCCCAGGCTACGAAGCACAGTTTCCTCTCAAGTTTTAAAAAAATTGAACACTTGTTAAGAGACAATGAAGCGATAAGTATCTATCACACCTCTTTTTCTGATTTTGTAAATAAAAAGACAGATGAATTAGGCGAACAGGTACATAAAAACATAGGTAACTATATTCAAAAACACTCTCAGGAAAATTTTAGCCTGTCTGAGAAAGTGTATCACTTGGCGCATGGAGATGAGCAAAGTAAAAGGAACGCATTAGACGAATGCAACCAGGCATGGATCGATGATTGTGCATTGAACAGTATTAACCCTGATATTGTTTTGTCAGACGTTAAAAATGTAATTGGTCTTGCCGCCGAATTGGGGATAGCTCACAAAGTCATTTCTTTATTGCTGCTTTCGCAACGAGTGAATTTTAGATACAATACACTTTTTCAGGAAAACGCCATTTTTCTTGTAAATGCATTATTGGCTTTAGGCAAACCGGAAGAGGCGATAAAGTATGTTGTACGCAATAAAACGCTAATAATTACTGATGGGGATGCATTATACCTTTTGCAAAAATTTTATGAATATGGCGCAGATGATGAAGCTGAAATCTTATTAAATGCGATTAATCAGACGTGTATAAATATAGTTGAATCAGGTCTGGAATCAGATTCATTCAATCGATATATTCATTTAAGATGTAGCGCTGTTACGCTGTCTTCTAATGTAGATTTTAAAAGAGCTTACCACGAATTTGGCCACGTTAAGGACATCGCTATTGAAATGATTGAAACAAGCGGTAACCCGCCAGAAGCAGTTCACAATTTTAAAGACGATGTTGGCTCTTATAATAGTGGCTATCTCATTTGGCGATTTAACGTACCTCCACTCACTAAACTCGTTGAAGAAAAATTTAAATTGGACGAAAAAGCAAGTGGTTTTGTCGCACTAAGTATCTATCATGCATTAGAATTTCAAGAAAAAAGCCCCATTGTTAAAACAGAAGATAATATCCCTGCTTGGATAGAGAATTTAGAGTACATGATTGACAAGTACGGAACTCATCCTGACTATTATTTCTTTCTGCTTTATGTTTTATTTGGCAGATCAAAGAGGTTTGATCTTATCGAAAATTTATACAAGGATGTTTTTCCAGGTGCCGAAGAATTCGATTTGAGAAAAGACAATGGCGTTGACTTAAATCATCAATCCATACATCGGTTTACGCTCAATGCAGAATGTCTTGGGTATTTTGATACTGTAAACCAGTATCCGCCATTACCACAATATGGGTACACTTCCAATTGGGAAGAAAGTGTAAAATCTGTTTTTAGGTATTTATGCTTCCTTGCAGGTAAAGTAAAGCGTTATAAAATTGACCGCAGGAATGAAGAGATCAAACAGCTTCTGAGTAAACTAACCGTGCTAGTTGAAAAGCTAGTTCCGGATTTAAGGGATAGAATGAGTTGGAAGAGAAGCTATGCCCTCCCTGAATTAATTTACCCGGTCATCTACAAAAGCCTAATCCATTTATTGGTAGATGCTTTCCCCGATTATATTCCCACTTTCGTTGAGCAGATAGTCAATAAGAAGTCATATCAGCTTGGGATCTATACCGAAGGTTATACCAATAGCTTGTTTGTTATTGCTAGGGAGTTAGCTAAGGAGGTCAAACATGAAGTGTCGGCTTTCAAAGTAGCAAAAGTCTTAGAAGAGCATATTGTAAACACAGTAGAAAATAGATGGGAAAGAAATGAATACCTGTTGAGATTAGTTGAATTGTATGCGCTCCTGAAGAATCATGATAAAGCTAAACACGTTTTCAAGGAAATGATTAATACCTCAATGGGGCCGTCATGGTACAAAGAAGCTCAGTTGGGAATAATCAATACTGCTGTTTCAAATATCGTTTTTAAAGATGGCAATCTTTCCTACCTGCAGCAGTTCGCAGCACATCTTCATAATGCGTCTGGTGAAATGACATTTCAGCGATATGTGAAACAGCAACAGGAAGAGTTTGTCGGTGACCTGGCTAAAGTCGGCTTTTTAAATAAGTCAATAGAGTACTTTAAGCATTTGTTGCTTCCGGATCACCGAACGGTCATTACCAATGCTGAGTCGGGTACGGTTGATATGCCTTACATAGGCGAGGGATATGTGTTAGGAGCCAGGGCAATCGAGGAGCAGAGTGGTATAGTGGATATGCTGCGGAATATTAAAGATTCAGGTTCCCTTATCGTTTGGGGACTTTGTGAATTGTTTATGCTTGGAGATGATAGATACATTAGAGGCTATGCAAAGATTCAGGCAAGTATTCTGAACCATTTGGAAAACAGTGAACCAGGAAAGCTAGATTTAGTATTTAAGCGTCTGGCTCGGTTTTTAGTTGCTGAAATAGACGATGAATTTCGGTATGAGTACCTACGAGAATTGTTTAGTGAATTGAGCACTTCAAATTTTGAAAAGTTGAAACCGTATTTAGAAGCGGTTGGAATACAAACGACCCAACCCTCAAAAGGAGAAACTAAAGAAGAAAGAAAACATTCAACTTCTAAACGAGAAGAGAAAGATGCACTCGACGACCTAATTACTGCAAAAGAAGACGCACAGCGGAAAATTGATACAGAAAATAAGAGCGGTGCAAGAAAAGTAATAGTCGACGCACTGCAAAAAGTTCAGGATGAAAAATATGGCGTATGGTCATTTAACTATTCCAATAAAATTAATGATATAAGAGATCTTTTTGCGGAAACGTACGACAACTCAGCAGAATTTATCAAAGACATAAAACAACTGATTATTAATGAACCCTATTTTGAAGAATGGGTAATTGCCAACCAAATTATTTCATTGCTTCGGAATATAAATGATGAGAACGAAAAGCAGTTGATATTAGAAGCTGTCCTGGAACATATTAATTTGATGGTGAGGACTGACCAGCATTTTTATGACCGGTATGAGTGGCTGAATAAAGGAGCCGATAAAGTAAACATAAATGAACAAGATGATCATTTACTAAAATTTCTTATTTGGTTTTTAAATCATCCGTCATTAGTTGTGAAAAATCGAGTTATTGAAACCTTGGTTTGGCTCGGCTCCATTAACACAGGCATTGTTTTGCGAGCACTAGTAAATGAAATACTTTGTGACGGCTATAGTATTTCAAAAGAGCTCTCCGCTGCTATTATTCATCAGCTCTCTAATGTAAGCCCTGATAGTTTTGCAGAAAACCTGAAAGCTGCTTTGGAAGAAAAGGAGCAAGAGCTATTGAAGCTTAATCACTTTATGATAAGGGAGGCCATTCTCGCATCTCTTATCGAGCTTAAAAACAATGGCATTGATGATCTGGATGAGTTGATTGAAAAGTTGGAGCGAACATTTGTTGCAACCAATAAGAGCAAAGGTGAAATAGTGCTTGAAGAAGAATTTTTGGAACCGTTAAGCGAATCCATATATGAACTTAATGAGTTAAATATTTTGACTAAACAGTTTGCTGAAACATTGTTAGGACAGGTAAAAGCATTAGTACCACTCTCCATTAAAGATAGCAGGAAAGCGAGTGAGTATATTGATCGAAGTTTTAATGATCATAACGACATTTCACTTGTTTCGGATTTTGATGTTCTTTTGAGATATGCTTTAAATGTTGCTGTGTGCTCTTGCACAACAATCACTGACAGAGAGAAAGTTGCTGATATATTACGGTTTTATCAACCAACCTTCCCTGAAAACAAATTAATACCTCAGTTTAATAGCAGTAACGAAAATTTTGAAAATGCGCTGAAGGATTTTATTGAAACTGGTAACATTGTTTTTGACAAACTGTCAGTTAACAATGAGCTTCCGTTGAATTACTATGCTACAGAATACTCGGAATCTCGCCAAAGCATTAAAGAGAAAATAGAGCTCACCGCCTACCTGATCCCAGTAGAAAAATTCTCTGCAAAACGCTACTCTTATCCTTGGCCGACTTTTTCTGCGAATGGTTACCCTAGTAGTGTTTCAGAGAAAGAAGAAGATGTAATTCCGTTATTTATCAAGAGTAGATATGCGGGTAGTGTTACTGGAAGTGAGTTAGTGCCGGCTGTAATGACTGCCACTCTAGGTACTCTAATTCCAAATCTTAAAGACAATACTCAATCGGTATACTGGCGTAAAGGAAGAAATTGGGATAATAGAGTACAGGGGGTTGCTGAAAAAACAGGTTATTATACAACCGTAACGAAAGACAAAATAGAAACGCTGAAAGCCGGGTATAAGCTTATTTGGCAAGTATCTTTTGGACATAAATCCAAATATATTGATGTTTTCGAACAAAAGGAGATAGTAAGATGATTACACCTAACAAGAGAAAGGAATTTGAAAGGCATATTGACATTCTTGCTGAAAGCATCGAAAGGAAAACATTTCACTTACCGCCTAGCCGCAGGTTGATCAATAGCTTGCTGAACGCAAAACAATTGCCGAACAGACGTATTAATTTTTTGACTATTGACGAATCCGCACGACTATTAGCTAATTCATTGGCAAATTTCGACAGACCAGAATTTAAAAACCGAAAAAATGCCGAACAGTAGAAGGGAATTCGAACATAATATGCATTTGCTCAAGGAAAAAGCAGAAAAAGGGCAGATACACATTTCCAAATCAAGCATAAGATCAATTAAGGGACTTGAGAATGCCCGGTACGCACCTAATCAAAGGGTAAACCTTCATACAATTAATGAAGTGGCTCGGCTAATGGCGAATACCATGACACAAATGAGTCAACAAAAAGAATTTAAATCAAAAGAAGATGGAGAAGACGAAATACGGGATGGCCCCCACCGAAAACTAAAAAAAATTTGAGCACAATCTTTTCCTGTTAGCCGAAGATACTCATCGAATACTGAAAAATGGCGATAATGATTTACTTATAAAATTTTTCTAGGCCACTTATCCGCACATAAAAAAATCAAAAATCATCCTAATGGTAGACTAAATTTTTAACAATAGATGAACAAGCTCGATTAAAAGCTAATATAAAAAAGTGGATGGGGTAATGCAAAGTAAGAATGTGTTGGGAAATTATAGTTGGGAATGAGGTCAAATGCGCTGGAGCATCAGTTGAATGTTAGCTAAATACAACTAACTCACCGAAGAAGACAGCGTATACTCATAGTATTTAACAATGCGACACAGATAATTACTCCACGCAATGGTCCGCTCGACTACCCAGCGTTTGGCAACCGGAACAAACCCTTGAACTGATTCGGGACGGGAGGCTTTCTCAAACCGGGTCGCCAGAGCGATCAATCGACCAGCCAGCTAATGCTTTGGCAAACACACCATTATACGACTGATCACCATATACTTTTTCTAAGCGTTCTCCGGCTCGCCAAAGCATCTGGCTAATCAGTGAAACAGCTGCTGGATCTTCAGCTCGATCAGCAGCATGAACGGCTGATATCCAGAGCCGGCCTTGCGTATCAACAACAAGCTTTTGCTTCCACCCGTTAACTCGCTTATGCGCATCGACACCCCGGTACTCACAGATCATAGGGCTCAATTTAACGCTTTGTGTATCAATACATAGCGCGGAAGGATAAGCTTCTTTTTTGACTCGTTTACGGTCCAGTTGATTAAGGGCAACATTGATTCGCTCGAAAGTGCCATCCTGCTTCCACTGATCAAAATAGTACGGGGCCACCCGCGCGGAAAACGGCCTGCCAATTGGGCCACTCGCCGGGTAAAATACGCTACTGGGAACCAGTCTGTAAGAACCATAGAATAACGTTGACGATCTGACGAGGGTTGTGTTTACGCTTTCGTTTGAGCCGGGTGGCCGGTGCCATTGAAAAAAGGCGAAATTACGGCCCATTGAGGGTTGGTCAGTGGCTTCCACTGTTTGGTCATAACTCTCTAGTTTGGCGACCACAAAGTTGGCACGAATCTCAAGTTCTATCAATTCCCAAACACGTTCTTGATCTCAGAAAACGCTCTTATATGATACGAGAGCGGCTTCACCCGTTATTTTGTACACAAGTAAATGAGCATATGCATGTGTACAAGATAACCGAAGTGCAACGGTCGCTCCTGGTATGTAACCCCTAGGCTGTTTCACTCGAGATTGGCTAATTGCACTTGGGTGGCCGATTGCTCCACTGACAACGGTGGATCCGCTAACAACCGTTTTAGATTTGCGTACTCCTCCCGATCCAATAAGTCAATTGCCCCATTAGTAGCTGAATGGATGCGATCCCGGCATTTGCTGATTCGTGATAGTAACGGTTGAATGATAGTGTTACTATGGTTGACAAAATCATACAAATCTTTCTCACATGAAGGAATCTTGTAGCCTTTTGCACTGCTAGCGATCAAAACGCCAGCGTCCCTGAGGGGGGCAATGACCCGCGTTTGAAAATAGTGTAGACTGGGTAAGCGGCCACGGCGGTCTTCAATGTGACTGATCAACTCCCGGCTGGAAATGTAACGCGTAGGATTGACGTGGCGGAAGTGAAACAGTAGATATTGAAGGCAGGTCACCTGATCAATTTCCTGCGGAGAGCGACTCGCTAACTTACGGTGCATAAAATCGTGCGCCAAACCCACGCACAGCTCCGCTAAACCAGCGTTGTAATTGGCCTGATCGGCCTGCCCCTGGGCCACCACCGGCGCGAAGACATCCGGCCAATGTTTTAGGGTAAGCAGCTTGGGACGTAGCAGCTCAACGAACACCCCGCGGTCGGCCGCCAAAACCGTCTCATCGTAACAGCGGGCTAGGCTACCGGCGATGAACTCCGCCACCCGACGCAGCCAGCTCGATGGACGGTTGACAAAGTGAAAGCTCGCCTGATCGAACAGGGTAGGTACGTGTCGATTGTGGATGTACTCTACAAAGCCCGGTATAAAGCGCGCCTCACCGAGTAGGGGCGCGACCAGGTCCAGATTGGGGTAGGTACGGTGGAGTACCCGATCAGCCAGGCCATGCAGGAATTTATAGAACGAGCCTTTATGGTAAAAGCCTTCCCCCCGTAATGAACGTTTGTCCACCACAAGCGCAACAATCTGGAAGGGAACAGTAAGTAGCTGCTTCAACATATCGATGCGCTGTTTATCATCACTGCCACTGGCAATCGATTTGGCGGATACCGGCTGAACCAACTGCTGACCCATGGCTTCCAGTTGCGTGTCGGCAGTTGCCAGCTGGTCTTGGCGTAGGATAACCGCAACAACGATGAAATGAGTTGAAACTTCGGACTTCGTAAAGTCCAGGTCATTGTTTCCCCATTCGTTTAGGAAGGCAATATAGTCGTTCATGAAACAGTAACTGATCCAGTCAACAAGGTACGAATAGTCATCGGACCCGGTAATACCGATTGGCCGTACGGGGCCAGGATTAATCCGGATTAATCGAGATTAACCTGAATTAATCCTAGTTAATTGGCGGGTCAATGAGCGTAAAGTAGGGGGTATGAAAAATTAAAGGCAATTAACTCGGATTAACTCGGATTAACTCGGATTAACTAGGATTAAGGGCGGTTAAGGAGGAGGCAAAAAAATAATGTCTTGCGGATTGATTTAGTTTGTGGCTGTACCAAATTCATCAATAAGACCATGAACGATACGCTCAAAAAAGGCCGTACTCTACAGCTCGACGGCTTAGCGGCGGCCCCCGTCAAAGTCACCATTGGTTTTAAATGTGACGGCCGGGCAAAAATCCGGTTAGCCCAGGAGGCCCACCAGGCTGAGATGACCTTGAGCGAATACGTCGAACACGTCGTGTCCCTGCGGCACGAGCAACCGCCGGCCGTTGCACCCGTGGTCGATCAGAGCCCGCAGCTACTGGACCAGTTGCGGCAAGCCCGTCAGCAATTGGCCGTCTACGAGCAAAATGAGACCTTACAACGGGCGTTAGCCACCAGCAAGGGCCAGACAATCCAGTGGAAAGATGCCACCGGTCAATTGCGTAGCCTGTTGGTCAATCAGGTTTCTGATGTGTTTACCATTCTCGTGAGTTCCGTTGACATCAGCCAATAAGCCCATGTTTAAACAAATTGCGTATCCCTTTTCGGCGGCCTTAGCCGCCTCACCTTCCCTTCCTGTTTCCGCGCAAGCGTTACCGATCAGTGCGTCGCCTACCCGGTCCCGTGCTTTTCCCTGGCTGTGGGTATTGTTGTTGACGGGTGTGGGCCTACTCGTGTGGTGGTTGATTAGGCAAGGGCCAACGGGCCGGGCCAGCCTGTGGGCTGACCTAACGGGTCGGACGCCAACCCTGGTCGTCTCATCCCAGTCGGTACCGGACCAGCCTGCCCCCGTTGCGGCCGCTATCCAGCAGGCGCACGCCCACCCGGGAAGCAATCACCGGGTGGTTTCCAGCGAAGCGGGTACCCCTACCATCGGTGTGCCAGCATCAGTCCCTTTATCCGGCCACGCTGTTGCCTTGGCGGACCAAGCATAGTTCACCCCGTCGCTAATCAAGGTGATGCTCGCTTACGTAGGCTAGCGCGTATCCGTTATCCCACGACTTACTTATCTGACTTTTTTATGAACGCAACCACTGAGACGATCCATAGCGAAATTTACCCCGAGTTGTTTAAGGTGCTCCCCGAAGCGCTACCCGAGTTTGCCTTTGTCCGATTTGATAAAGGCTACCGATCGACCAATACCCGTAAACTGAGCGGGGAAGACGGTGAAAGTGCGGGTAAAGTTTACGTCTACGCGCATTCGCCTGGCTACATCAAAGATTACCGCAGTCGGTCCATCTCGCTCTGGGACTACATCCAACAGCGGGAGGGACTGACCCAGGCCAGGGATGTGGTGCGTAAATTAGCCGAGTTGGCTGGTATGGTCTTACCCGAGCAGGAACTCTCGCCCGAAGCCCTGGCTAGGGCACAGCGGGCGCAACGCATCGGAGATGCCTGGGAAGTCGTCAATGAGTTTTGTATGGCGTGCCTAAGCGCTAAGGAAAACAAATTTGCCAATACACCACGAGCCGAAAGCGTGCGGAAGTATTTAACCCAGCCCCTGGAGGCGGGTGGGCGCGGCTATACGCCCGACTTAATTAAACTCGCCACGCAGACCCTCGACCGGGATGCGCCCAAAATGGAATTGGGTTACCTGCCACTCGTGGCGGAAGTTAAATACCAGTTGCAGGATGCTCAGTTTACCCCCGATGAGATTAGCGCCGTCATCACCAGCATCACGGAGCTAGGCCCCCGCGTCGGGCGGGAAAATAGCCTGACGTATCCCTACCGGGATCATACGGGTCGAATCAAAGGCATGGTATTTCGGACGATTGAGAAAACCAACGAGTCGAAATACCTCAACTCCAGTTTTGACAAAGGGTCAATTCTGTTTAACCTGCGCGCCCTGAGCAGGGACCGGGATCTGGTTATCGTGGAAGCGCCCCTGGATGCCATGCACGCCATGGCGTTGGGCATCAATAACATTACGGCGCTGGGCGGGGCCGCGTTGACTAAGAAGCACGTGGATTTGGCCATTCGGTACGGTGCCACCCAGCTCACCCTCATGCTCGACAATGATAGCCGCGACGGCGTTGATGGACCGGGGGCCAAGGGGACAGCCCGCGCGCTGGACCTGTTGCAGCAGGACTACCCTACCGTGCGGGTGTATGTCGGCCGCTACCCGGCTGGCATCAAAGACCTGGACGAACTGTTGGTTAAACAAGGGGTGGCTGGTTTTATGCAACTGAAAGCTACCGCGCTGCCGGCCTGGGCTTATCGGCTGGATAGAATCGTTGCTCGTTTTTTGGCCGCTCCCACTGACGCGCCGGAACCCACTTTCAAACAGACCGACGCAATCCTGGCCGAGATTGTAACCACCGCAGCCGACTTGTCACCCATCGACCGGGATCTGTTCATTAATAACTTTCAAGTGATTGCCGCTGAACAACGCTTCCCGGTCACTACCCAAAGTATCACCCAGACTGTGACGGCCATTCGGCAGGCCGCCCTCAAACGCCAGCAGCAAACCCGCTTGCAGGCACTGTTAACGGAGGCCCGGGGGGCCAATGAGGCGGGGGATACCAACCGCGCGTTGGCTCTGCTTCACACCCGCAGCCGGGACATTCAGCGCCACGACAAAGCCGATACTTTTGCCCAACTCAGCGCGATTCGAACCGAACAGCAGCTTAAGGATACGCTCCGCAACCGGCCCGAACCACTCCACACCGGGTACGTTCTGGCTGATGATCCCTTACTGATTCCGGCGGCGGCCATCAGCATTGTGGCGGGTGCTACCTCCCACGGAAAATCCATTCTGCTGGCTAATCTAGTACTCAACCTGGCGGGGCGCTACCCCGATAAAACGTTTCACCTCTTCAGCTATGAGGTGGACGAAGAACGGTATCTGATTAACCTACTCAATCCCTACATTGGGGACGATAATCTGGCTTACAACAACCGGGAGTCGATCGAACATTATTACCGGGGTCAAACCAAGGTGCATCGAAAAAGCGGCACCTACGACATTTTCTCCACGCAGAAGGCAATCCTGTTCGACCAAAAGCGGGCGCAGTTCTTTGCCGAGCTCATCGATACGGGGCGCATCAAGGTTCATTACGTCACCTACGATTCTGACGCACTGATTGAGGCGATCCGCTATCTTCATCAGACCGAGCCACTGGGTGCCATCCTGATTGATTACATTCAACTCATTTACGCCCCACCCACTAAAGGGCGAACGCCTTCCCGACAGGAGGAAATTAAACAGATGTGTATCGACTTTAAAGACCTGGCCATCGAAACGGGTTTGCCCCTAGTGTTCGGGGCGCAGTTCAACCGGGAGGTCAACAACTTAGCCCAAATGCACGCCAGCAAACTAGGCGAAGCGGGTGATCTGGAACGTATTGCGGACCTGATCCTGGGCATCTGGAACAACGACCGGAAAAGCAACGGTACGCCCAGTAAAGCCGAGCAATCGATTATTGATGAACGCGCCGGGCAGCCAAACACCTGGTACGTGGAGATTCTTAAACGGCGGGGCGGGCGCGTCGAAGTATGGGATAGTTGGGATTACGCCAAGAATGCCGCCAAAGTGAGTTCCTAACCGGCTTAAACCCCTACAGCCCATGAAGAATCCAATCTCCAAAAAAACAGATACTCTCTTTATTACCGAAGTCCCGTTGGAAAGTACTTTGACGATCAACCATATCCAGCTAACTCCTGACGAGAATACTACCCTGGATACCAATCCTGCGCGGGAGTGTACTAACCTATTTTTTTTCGTTCTGCTTCAGTTTCTGGCGAAGCCAGACCTGTCGGACTCGTTCCGCCGTGATATTCAGAAAGCGCTTCCCTTTTTGCAACTCGTTATTCAACAAATCGAGGGTGAATTAGCCGCTGATGACACCATAAAAAGCTGCACGTTCGGTTTACACAACGTAGACCGGTTGCGCCGTGACGGTACGAGTCAAGCCAAAGGAAGATTCGCCCTTACTGACGAAACGCTGTTAGCTACGGTGGCTAAAGCGGTTACTGTTCTGTTGCAAGCTAAAGGCGTACTGGCCGCCCTGCGCAGAACCTTACTCACGATCCGGGGCGACTTGCCGATCGAGATTAACGAACCAACAACGATTCCTCGGTTATTTAGTAACAGTAAGGACCTCAAACCCAATGAATGGGCCATGCCGAAGTTTTTGGCCGACAACCTCAGCCGATTGATCAAAGATATCACTTTAGGTCGGGCTATCAGTCAGTACGAGGCCGTCTCCAACCGCACCCGTAACCATAAGCCGTCGTTTAAGGTACTCAATCGGAATACAGAAACGGAGTTCCTGTACAATCCCGAGCAGGTAGCCATCAACACCGCCGAAGAATTCGCCAATCAGCTCCTCAAACTCAAAGACGCGAAAGTACTACAGGTGTTTTTCGCGCTCTGGAAGTGGGCCAGTCGGCACGATAGGGCCACTTTTAAGGATGTCCCTTTGAGTGAATTAATGGCGCTCTGCTTGAAGACCACTAAAGAAAATAAGTTTAATACCAAGGATCGTCGGGAGTTTAGCGATATTCTTGAGTACCTGGCCAGTATGACCATTACCGAATCAATTCTTGGTGAACGGGTTAACAAACGGACCGGGAAGAGCAAGCCTGAATTACGGGAGGAAAAGGGGGTACGCGTATTTCACATGGAAGCCACTTATTCCATCAAGAAAGAGTTTCGCGCCCTGCCCAAAACGGACTTAGATCAGGGGGTTCACTTCGACAAAACAGTAATCACGCGCTTCAGTGGGACGTTACTACCCAATAAATCGCATCTGTTTAATCAGCGGGCCAGTATCTTTTTTGATAATCTGCTACAACTAGACGCGAATAAAGATAGCAAAGCGATTGTGCTCGGCTTTCACCTGCAAACCCGCTTCAACCAATTAATGGATAAATCGCAACCCATCGAGCTGGATCGGGATTTTCTGATTCACCTCTGCGATTACCAGAAAACGAATCAAGCCAAACCCAGCCAGGCAACCAAACAGCTAAGGAACAATCTTGACAAGCTCATCAATGTAGGCATCATTTCAGGCTATAGTGGGCTTACCAATACGGATACGGACCGGGTCAAACTTGTGCCCCCCAAACTCATGCTCGTTTAGTAAGGTATGGGTCCAGCACTTCCGAAGTATGGGTTCAGCACTTCCAGAGTATGGGTCCAGCGCTTCCAGAGTATGGGTTCAGCGCTTCCAGAGTATGGGTCCAGCACTTCCGTAACTAATGAACAATGTACTCATTGTCAATAGATTGCAAGCCTATTTCCTACTCTTAAACTTATTAATCTGATTAAACAGATTAATCAAATTAACTAAGTTAGTGTCGTCGGGTTCGCTTAGGCGTCCCCAACACCAACTTAGTCAGGAAAACAGCGGAAAGAGACAAGGGTTATTTGAGTTCATTGAATCCCTAAAGCCGTCGCTTTTTCGTACAGAACCAGACCAAAAAGAATAAAGTCTCTCTATTTCAGCTTTATTTGGAACACCTAGTCTGTTAAAAACAATTGTGGACACCAATTCCCCTTTATTGACCTGACAGACCTATCTTTGACCACTGCACCATACTGACCCTCAGACGCATGCGTAAACACTGGTGGAAAGCCCTGACCGTCCTGATCCTGACCTATGTGTTTATGGCCGGCCTGCTTAGCCCTGTCCCCCGGCTGCCTATCCTCCACGAGGCAATCCGCAATACGTTCTTCCATCCACCCCTGTGGATCGCCATGATGACCATGCTGCTGGCATCGGCCGTCTATTCAATTCGCTATCTGCGCAATACCAAAGCAGATGATGATTTGATCGCCGTTGAACTAGCCAACACGGCTCTTCTCTTCGGGGTCTTGGGTTGCGTCACCGGATCGGTCTGGGCGTATTTCGCCTGGGGGGACATGTGGCCTAATGACCCAAAAACCAACGGAGTGGCCGTGGGCATGCTTTTGTATCTGGCCTATTTTGTTTTGCGCGGCTCCTTCGATGATGAGATGCGTCGAGGTCGCATCTCAGCCGTTTATAACATCTTTGCCTTCGCGGCCTTTATTCCCCTTATCCTGATTCTACCCCGACTCACTGATTCGCTTCACCCCGGCAATGGGGGCAATCCGGGCTTCAACAAATACGACGCCGACAAGACTATCACCTGGATCATCCGACCGGCTTTTATTGGCTTCACCTTATTGGGATTCTGGATTACTCAGCTGCGGGTGCGGGTACGCCGTTTGGAGATGGCTTTGGACGAACGGGAAGAGCATAACAAACGGGCGGCAAACCAGGGGGTAGAATCAGTAAATGGTACTACTAAGTTATAAGCAATCGATGGAACAACTAACTGACTTATTACGGCAGGACGGCAAGCTCTGGGTTGTGGTGGCCGTGATCGCCGTTATCTTATCAGGCTGGCTCTATTATCTGCTTGGGATTGGTAAGCGGGTCGATAAGGTGAAGCATCGAATTAAAGGCTGATGGGAGTAGATAAAACTCGGAACGAATTTGTTCTGTATGAAGCCAAGGCGATTGAATTGCTCTCCATGCGTCAAATAGATGGTTTACTTTGTGAAGCCTATTTTGATACAACTTGTTTGTAAGCCCAATTCCCATCTTTAGCAATATACAGCCCCGCTTTTTTGCTCTGCTGAGCATAGATCGCTTCAAATCCATTGCCAAAAGCGTCGCCTCCTAGACTTACATTTCCACCGATAGCGATCTCGTCTAGCTTGTTGGCTTTAAACGCTTTTGTGCCAACGGAAATGACACTTTGGGGAATGCGCACACTGATTAGCTCATTATTGTAGAAAGAGACATTACCAATCGACCTAAGTTTATCCGGTAGGGCCAAACGGGTTAGATTACATTTATAAAAAGCCCTTTCTTCAACTACGGTCACACTGGAAGGAATAATAACCGATTCGATACCATTATCCGCAAACGATCGGATAAATTAGATAATTGACAAAAGCTTATCTTTATCGATCAAAAGGCTACTGCTCCACCACAAATGAAATCTGATTACTCCAGGTTATTAATAGAACCCGTCCTTGTCGCTCATTTTTTCAGCCGCCTTGGTTACGACTATAGTAAAGATTCCAAAATTATCCCCAAAGTTGCTCAGGCTCAAATGCTGCTTGATGGCTTCGACAAAACCTACCCTACTTTAAATTCCAAACGATATAGAAGTACGGAGTTTTCATCGGATAAAATTCGATGGGAACTCAGACGTAGAATCGTTGACGAATTATTCGGCTGGGAGCGAGAGGTAAAAGATGACAATATTTGTCTCGGTACAGGTGGGGCGCTACCACATAATCCAATTCTATACGATAAACAGGCGTTTTTGCTTATTGGATTACCCGCTTCTGGCAAGTCATCGATTGCCAATAAGATTGCGGATACACGCGGGGCCGTAATTCTTGATTCAGATTATGCAAAGCGAAAGCTTCCCGAGTTTGATACCTATGACTTTGGTGCCACATTGGTTCATGATGAATCCGATGCCTTGATTTTTGGTGATTATGAAGATGATCAACCTGCCGATGCCCCCTACTTACTTAAAAGTTGTGTGGCTGCCGGAGCGAATATTGTTATACCAAAAATAGGTCATAACTTAGAGAATATTATTCGTCAGGCCAGATCGTATCGAGACGAACTAGGGTACCAGGTACACCTAACACTAGTAAATTTAGATCGTCGTAAAGCAACCATCCGAGCGATTGAACGGTTTAAAGATTCTGGCCGTTATGTTCCATTAGGGCTAATTTTTGATGGATACTCTAATGAACCAATTTTAAATTACTACATATTGAAATGCAAACATGACAACTTGTTTGCGAGTATTGGCGAAATTTCAACGGATGTTCCAAGAGATCAACCACCTATTTGTTTTGAATGCATTAGGAATAATCCATCTAACATTTACGCTTCAGTTTAACCTATGGCACGATTAACCTCTTCAAAAAAGTCAGCAGGAAAGGGACGTAAACAACGAAAAACGTACTCTTTAGAAAAAATTATTGGGGCAAAGAGCCCTAAGAAAAATACATTAATTGGTTATTCCAATATTCGGAAGTTCATGGCTATTTCAGCCAGTTTGAAAAATTCTATATCCGTAACACAGTTGATGTATGAGGAGGAGACAAGAAGTACTCATCGACTTGAGAGGAGCGCAAAAAGATTAAGATCAGAATTGTCCATCGATTAATTTCTTTACAATTAGACGTGGCAATAGAATTAGACGTGGCAATAGCGGCAATGATTGCCTCTTCACTGTGCCCGATAACTCCAATTCGTCGTGCGTCAACCCCTTTATGGCCCTCTAAATATTAAAAGATGCTTGCGCATCGGAAGCCGATTCTGTAGTAGTAAACTCTTCAATTGGCTTACCTAATGAGCGACCTTTAGACTGATTATCATAGCGTAACACAGCAAATCCCTTTTTGACTAGTTCGGTCGTCATTAATTGAAAGGGTTTACGTCCATCTACTTCCCCATCTCGATTGCGAGAGCCACTACCCAAGACAATAAGTACCGCCGGATGAAGACCCGCTCCTGAAGGCACCGTGAGTATGCCAGCTAATACCTGATCACCGTTGGTAAACCTGACGCTTTATTGGGCACAACAAAGCCACGCTATCCATAGCAGGAAGACGATCATTCTAAACCGCATGTGTCATCAAATTCATGTTTGTTGTGGGAAAATAGAGCAAATCTATCAATCTCCCTAAACGCCCGTTCAGTGCGACACTTACCCAACTTCCACCGATTGCGTCAATCGTAGCTACGCGCGGTATCAAATTGCCATCTCACAAATCAATGCCTCTTTTTCAGGGATGCTGGTAAGTTTATGAGACTGGTCTGTCTTTCAAACGACAAATTATCTCTCTTTCCGCAGAACTTCTCGATTTTAAAAAATTTTTCCGGCTTCGCCGGAAAGGTTGCTGCTGTTGAAAAGAAAAGAGAGCTATGGAGATACTTGAGTTTGTTCAATGCTTAAGAGGACTACATCCGAACAAGCCATAATTGAGGACTTACGCGCGGGTAAGATCTTACGAGGTTATTTTCCTATTAGGGGTTCTTTGTGTAAACGGGCAGATTTATACGTTAAGCAACTACATATCTATGTAAAAGTCGATTATCAGCACTTTAGTACAGTATCTATTAATTAGGAAATCTTTTTGACGAAACTAATTACCCTTTTTAATTAAGCAGATTGGCCTATTTTACAGCCTTTTTTTAGATACCCTTTTTGATAGGGTACTGATTATCAGCAATCGATTAAACTGAACTATAAAACCCGTTGCTTAGCGTGTAAAAATGCCCCTTTGGAAGAAAAAGGCCTTGATCAACCAAGTGTTTTTCAAGTTAAATATCCACAGTTAAGTCACGACCCCTTTTTTAAGGAAATTATCCTCGTACGGTAATTCAAAATGAGGGAACCTCTTGAAAAGCTGCTTTGCCTCCTGGACTATATCCCGGCTTTTCAGGGTAATGTGATTAGCGGTGAAGAAATCATTCATCTTTTTATCTTTTAACTATAATCTCTCCAATTGACTTTTTCTCTACTTCTTCGATTTTGCCACCAACAACATGAATGTAACTTAAATCCAAATTATCAAAATTTAAATCATTAGCTGTAAATGGATGCTTGACTAACCAATGTTCCGCAACAGGCAAGTTTGAAGTAAATACACGTGTTATGAAAACGCCAGAAACTCTAGTGTATAATGGTTTAATAGAATTATGAAAAATACCGCCCTTGCCTACTGCAAACTCTTGATTTTTTCTGTTTAAATCGTTTCCAGAAAACGGCCTTCCGATACCAAATAAAGCATTATAAACATCTTCCGTAGATGTGTGCTTGATACTTAAAGAATTTATACAAATGATGTAAGGCTTATCAGGTATTCCGTAACGTGTTGCTTTTGTTTTGATAGCATCTTTCAATGATTCATCTGAACCACCCATAAAAGAACCTCCTAGATAGGAGATTATAGGGCGGGTTAGCTTTATATCTGTTGGATATAGCGATATTGAAACACTAATATCTTTATCTTCATAGGTTAGAAACCTGTCTAATTTATCTTGGTAATTATACCGTTTAGGCAAAGAATAGGTTACTGCATTTTCATCTATATTCTTTTGAAAGAAATATCTTATATTACCCAATTTTGGATGCTTTGTTGTAAGGAAATCAATGCTTTCAACATTAATACCATAACCAGGACAAACTATCTGATTAATAGCATCATAAATTATATTGTGTTTATTTTTAAGAGCTTTTTCGTCGTCTGATTCATCAAATGCAACTTTTGCTTCAAGATAAATTTCTATATCTCCTTTTTTAGCTAAAAAGTCAGGAGTTTTAGTAGAATCTGGTACTGTCGGATGCGTTGTAATCTCAAATCCTTGATTTAAAAACAATTCATGTATGAATAGCTCAAAAAAGGCTGAATCGAAATCAACCTTCTTAAAATTTTTTTTT
>NZ_BAAHBP010000017.1:0-12227 GCF_054776615.1 Spirosoma pomorum | reverse complement strand
TCTGAGAATATCCCTTCACTTTGTCCACTTTCGGGCGAAAACAGCTAATTGTTTTTTTTTAATTGTATTATTAATTGTTTCGCCTGCAAATCGCTCGTGATTATTGGCCTTTTTTCCTGCAAATCGCTCGTGCTGGTTCCTGCAAATCGCTCGTGGATAACTTCGCATAATAATCACTTATCTACAATTGTGGGTAATTTTATGTCCCACCAATCGCACGTGATATTTTAATTGATAATCAGCTGCTTATAAGAAAACTCCTGCAAATCGCTCGTGATTATTCGTTCGTTGGTGGCTTCTTTTTAACGTCTTTGTATCGGGCGTTTTTCTTGCCATCCCATTTATCAGTACCTGCTCTTTTGATCTCGTCAAACTTACGTGCTGACATTTCGGTAGGGTCTCTTTTCATGAACAGATCAGAAAAGGGCTCAATCGGACGTTTAGTTGTTTCTGGTTCAGTCTCTGGTATATGGGGCAAGACAAAGGTTGTTCGTGGTGCGATCGGCGGCTTGCTGTTGTAAAGGATGAACCCTTTGTTAGTGATTTCCTCAAGTTTTGCTTCTTGATAAACAGCTTGGACAAGTTTCAGCGTCCGACGAAAAACAGCTTTGAAATTGTCCATGCGGCTGTACGACTGCCCAAATTGATCTTTGATTGCTTTCCATGAAATCTGCACCGGCTTTTCTGGCCGGATATGGTGCAGCCGGTGAGCCAAAAAGGCGTAAATATCGAGACCTAAAGCATTGCCCGATAGGTAATTTAGGGCGCGCTTGTCAACCGGAACGCCATGCGCCATGACATCATTGAAATAGTCATCGCTAAAGCGCAAATAATTGCCCCACAAATGGCGCTGGTTTGCGTCTTTGTTCCACCATATATCAATACCACGGATCAGCTTTAAGCTGTCATGTTGGCTGTGGTTTTTCTCGATGGTGTAGGTCGCGCTGATAAGCGATGTTGATAGGCGTGCAAGCTGGTTTTTGACTTCATTGATCGTGCGGCCGTCTGTCGTCAGTCCTAAGTGGTCGCCAATGAAGTTTGTTAGGCTATTGCCTAGCGTGACTTCTGGTGACTTTTGTTTCAACATGACCGTGTTGAGCAATGACAGTATCAGGCGCGGCTTCGGCCCATATGGTAAACCAACCCTTTCCGGCTCGTCAGTTTCAGGGTTCAGAACACGGGTAGCCTCAATGCTCAGTTTGAAATTACCGTGTGATTGTTTCCAAAAATCCACCTCGTTGCCGGGGTTAGAGTGCGGAAAGAACACATGACACAACGGCGCGGAAATGAAAGCCACATCGTCGCCGGTTGGGTCATTGGTTGCCATGTCATAAACAGATTTTATCAGTCGCAAATGAGGGTTCTCCGGCGGCTTCTTCATTTTATCAGCTCCTTACGCCCTGAAAATGATTTTATATTTAGTATGATTTATCATACTAAATTCCATACTTCTTCTTTTCTCTTTCGATCTTTTCCTGTGCGGCTTCGACCAACCAAGCATGTAGGGAAATAGGCGTTTTGCGTTTACTGCGTGCGTCCTTTGGTCGACAGTCACGTAATGCCGCAATCATTGCAACTTCTGGCGTTGTCAGACTGACGTTAACGATCTTTACAGTTGGCTCTGTATCGGCTTCGGGTTTGACGGGCACGCCCCCACCCCGATTGATAACCTCTTTTATTTTGCGCTCGGTCTTTGCGTCGGCTTGTGGTTGTGCCTGATCGTCCTGCTTGCGTTTTGGTGGTGCTGTTACTGGCATATCTATACCTTATTTAGTGTTGAAAATAGAATGACATTTAGTATTAATTATCATTCTACTTAATTAGTGATTTTCAGATTGCAAAATACTATTAAACAGTGTTTTAATTTCACTCACGGCTTTTTCATCAGATGGTGACAATTCCAAGACACTGAGCCCCTTCCCGGCAGCATGTGAGAACGCTTTGCGGTTGCCGATTGGACAATCTAGATATTTCAAGATTTGAGCCTGTGCGATATATTCGGCGGCTTCTTCATTATCCGCCCCTCTTGGATCAGCCCTGTTGAGAAACGCAAAAGCGGTTAAAGGGGTGGGCTTTGCTGGCAGGATTTCGCTGATAAGCTTTTCGACCTTTGGCACCGTCCAGACATCAAAGCTGCGGGGGTTAAACGGCAACAGATAATAATCTGTCACGTATAAAGCGGCACGCTGGCTGCTGGTATCGCGCCCTCCCACATCAATGATGACGTGCTCGTATTTTTTCTTGAGCTGTAGCACTTGGGAGCGAACAGCCTCACCAGACAACTTGACGGCTGTATAACCGATATTGTCGCTCCCTTTGGTATCTTCTCGCCATGCTGTAAAGTCAGATGCTGTTTCCTGATCGTCAGCATCGACTAGCAATACATCACCATTGTTCAGTTGAGAGAGAAAAACCGCTAGATTGGTTGATATAGTGGTTT
This sequence comes from Spirosoma pomorum, assembly GCF_054776615.1. NCBI lineage: Bacteria > Pseudomonadati > Bacteroidota > Cytophagia > Cytophagales > Cytophagaceae > Spirosoma > Spirosoma pomorum. The sequence continues at coordinate 9,787 of NZ_BAAHBP010000017.1, read as the reverse complement.
TTCCGCTTCCGCCCTTGATACCACCTACGGTAAAAATCATTATGTTTCCTATAGAAAAAGAAGGGTGAGCAATTACATTAAAAATAGTATTATTTTTAATGTGTCGTCAAGGTAGTAATTATATCCTTTTCAACAAGTTGAAAACGCTTGTTTGGCACCATTCCTTTTTGCCACGGAACGGCTTAACCTTGCGCCGGTTCAATTCATCTTTGATCGCTCGAACAGTCTTGATACCGGTTGATCTGATTTCCTGAATGATCGGGCGCATATCGTCTGCAAACTGCACGGCTGCGGCTGCGTTCTTCGGACCTAACACCTCGCGCCCGTGCTGGCCTAGGATCGTGCCGCGTTTTTTAGCCTCCTTTAGTGCAACTTTAGTCCGGGCGCTGATCTGCTCCCGTTCATGCTCGGCAAACGCGGCCAGCATATGAACCATCAGTTTATTGGCGTGGGGATTGTCAACAGCTCTAAATTCAACCTTGCTGTCCATCAGGCTTGATATAAATGACACTCTGCGGCTCAACCTGTCCAGTTTGGCAATGATCAGCGTGGCTTTCTTTCGCTTGCAAAGGTCGATTGCTTCGACCAATTGGGGCCGGTGGTCTTTTTTACCGCTCTCTGTCTCGGTAAATTCACCAATGATCGTATAGTGTTCACGGCTAGCAAACTGCTGCACGGCGTTCGCCTGGGCGTCTAAGCCCAAGCCGGACACGCCTTGCCGGTCAGTCGAAACCCGGTAATAGGCAACGGCATTTTTTATGGGTGAGGGGAGGGGGGTAGCGTTCATTGTTCGAATATAGACGGTCGTTTATATTAGAACAAATGATTAATATTCAGTTCTTTTGTTTGCTCTAGGACAAAGCAGGCGTAGATAAACTTGTACCGCTCGTCCGCAGTACGTATCATTTACACAACCAACGTGAAGCCTACATACTTTGTACAGCAAAAAATAAGATGAAAAAGGCTTGAAAAAGTATAATCACGCTTGATGTGACTTTATTAAGCCTATATTTTGATAGGAGAAGTATTGATGCTATGGATAAAACAAGTAAAACAACATTTATACTCATAACAGAATCGGTAAAGAAAAAAGATCTAAATTCTTTAATTCTCTCTGTGTAACTTTCATATTTATTAAAAGCATACAACCAAGTTACTATGTAGTATAAATTAAATAATAGCGAAGCTATTACGACATAACGCAATATGTTTGTCATACAGTTTTGATATTTGATTTATTACAATTACAAAGCAAGATAGGAATTATAGCTATAATTCCTATCTTGCTTTGTAATAACACTGTTATTTAGTGTGGTACTGGTGGATGCTCCGGCTTGCATAGGGGACCGCAGTACCAATGATCACATTTTAAACACATAATATCGTGTGCAAGACAGTTCGTGTGAGAAAACCAACAACATCCCTCGTAATTACTACAACATCCCAAACTTGATCCACATAATCCTGTAGCACACTCTTCGCATTTCACTCGAGCGTTTTTCGAGTTCAATATAGAGACGTATGATTTATAGACCTTATTATTGAAATCAGATTTGTCTCTGAGGTATACTTTATCAATAGAAATTTCTTCTTTTCCTTGGTTTGCAACTAATAAATTGTATAAAGATTTCCCCTGTTCATCCAACTTGATCCCCGCTTCATCTATATAACTGATAATCTTCTTGGGATTTATCAAGTAATCCTCTTGGCACCAAAAGTAAGTTTTACCTACGAAGTAACCTTCATATGGAGTACATCCACAATCCGTTTTTTCTTTTTTACTTCTATTAATTGTATTTAAGATGGCATTGTGAAAAAACAAAGATTCAATCAATTGGGATGAATTATCAATTGTTTCGTTATTAGTTATTGATTTCCCGAAAGTTTCAAATATTCTAACTAAATCTTCTGTATTTAGCGCAATTTTATTAGCAATTATATTCTTAGACTCTTTTATTATCTTTTCTTGTTGTATCAATTTGTATCCACGCTCACTTACATCCACAGAAAAGTTAGATTCGATAAGACTTTCAGTCCGATTCATCTTATCATATATCTTCAACTTCGATTCAGTCACCGAATTGTTGGTTTTTGCATTAAATACAAGTATTATATTGTCAGACTTGTAATTAGCACTAAACTCATTTGATTTGTTAACCAAGACGTTTAATTGTTTTTCTGGAATGTCCTGCTCGTAAATTTCACTACGCATACAAGCATAAGCAACCATTAAAAGAACTGGAATCATCAATAATAGCCTGAATTTTTTCATAAATTTAATGTTAAATAATTGAGGAAAATTTAGAAACACTACTGCGTCATTGTAACTTTTTCTTGCAATACGATGTAATTAAAAGTCTTTTTGATACCATATACAATTCTTTTTAACCACGTATTTACTAAATGGTCAATTATTTTAACTTCCATTTAATAATTCAAAAAAATATATATTTAATGTTAATATTATAATAAGATCATTGAATGAGTGAGTAAGCCTAATCAGACAGCCCATCTTGATCTAAATCAGAGTGGTAACTCTACGCGACATTTGGTCAGCCTACTAGTACTCTAATCTGTTACGGCTTCTGTCTTGTTCGCGCTGTTTCTGACGCTCTAAAAACTCCTGAAATCTTTGATAGGCTTCGGGTGTCATTTCCTGTCCGGTGACGGGGTTATAATATTTCTGGGTGGTTTGTTCTGCCGCCTGCTGCTGGGCCTCCTGCACCTTCTTTTTGCGCTCTTGTTCTTGCTGATCGGCCTGTCGTTGTCGGTAAGCTTCCAGCATGGCTGTAGCGGCATCCTGTGAGGCCGTGATTTTCGAGCTTAGTTCAGCGGGGACTATCTCGCTGTCTGGCTCGCGGTTTGTGACCTCCTGCGGCAATATTTCGGCCTGTTGCTGCACCCGTTCTTTGTAATGGGTCATCATGGCTTCGGCCCGGTCCTGACTGTCGGACAAATCCCTCGTATCTTCGATGGGTTCTGGCATCTGCTCGATGCGCTCGGCTAATCTGTCTCGGTTAGCCTTTGACAGTTGCAGGGCGTCGGCTTCGGTCCACAGATCGGCCCGGATGGGTTGCAGCCGCTCACGCACCGTCTTTGTTTTAATGCCGTCAAGCTGGCGGGTGAGGTCAAGGCTTTGGCCGTCGGGAGTTACCACACGAAACGGACGGCGGGCATTGCCTTGAGCGACGTAATAACCGGCATCCTCTGCGGCCTGCACAAAATCGGCTCCCTCCGGGTGTTGCTGCCACAGGTCGGTTAATCGCTCCTTGTGGGTCGGTTCCCGTTCGGCCTTTTGAGGGGTGCGGGTATGGCCCAGCTCCTGCTCGATCAAGGCGCGAGCCTGATCGTGCTTCTTGTAGTTGTGGCTGTCACTGCGGAACCGCCCGGCGTCCTCGTCGTAGCGTTGCCAGACGACATGACCATGCACCCGCCCGTTTTTCTCATGCAGGACGATGGCCCGTTTTTGTCCCTTCAGGCCGAGGCTTTGCTCCAATATGTCGGCGGCTCTTAGCCAGTCCTCCGGGGTCATGGGTCCATCTTCACCGATGGCGGGGTTGACCTGGGCGTGATACAGCCCAAGTTCGCCCCGCTTGCTTAACTCGCTGGTCAGTGACATTTCCAGCAGCGACCGGCGCAGATCGTCGGGTCGGGCCGTGCCGCGAATGTCCAGTACGTCCGCCCGGTCGTTCTCCTTGTTCTGTAGCAGATAGGCGGCAAGCTGCTTGCCGTTGCTGCGGCTGCGCCCCTTAATCACCATCGCCGGACAGTTCCAAAAGGACGAGATCGGCAAGCAGGGTGATGGCTTTAAAGGATGCCTCGGCATCCTCCGGCTTAACAAAGTGGTGGGCCTGCCGGTCCTTCACCAATTTGTTAAGATCGGCGCGAATGTTACCAAGCTGGCCCAGCCATTTAATGAGCGCCTGCCGCTCGGGCGTGGTGGTCTGCCGGCGGGGCTTGGCTCGGACGACCAGACCGCGCACATAGTCGCTGACGCTCTGGCCGGCTGCGTCTGCGGCAAATTCAAGCCGCTGGCGCTCGGCCTCGGTCAGACGAAAGCCGCCCCGGTAGGTCAGTTGATCGGTGGCGGGTTTAGAAGGTCGAGCCATGTTGTGTTTCAGTTTGAGCCGCCGGAAAGGGTGTAGGGTGCAGGGAAGGGCGTAGCCCTAAATCCCTGCCAAGACGGTTTGTTCGACCTAAAATCCCGACGCTAGGAGGGGTTTTTGTCGAACAAACCATGTCTTGCGGCACTTAACGTGCATACCCTGCGCGGCCTCCACAAAATAACAAATTGCTTATTCATAACACAAGCTCAAATCTGGCATTTTGCGCTAGTAGGGCGTCTCCCGTTGACGGCCAGCACGAGCAAAATTCAGATTTGGGCGGCCTTATCAGTGAGAAAAAAAAGAAAAGCGCCTATTTAGTTTTTGGCTCGTCAGAGCTTAAACCCAATTCTTTCCAGCGTCTTTGTAACCCTTGCACGGTGCCCATATGCCACTTGCCGCCCGGTTTGAAAGTCTTGACGCTGTTTTCGTTTAGTAGATCAACTGTTCCTCTTAAGGTTGTTACTCCGGCATTATCCTGCATTTCTTTAATTACAGAGAACATCTTGGTAGCATATTCGTCAGCTTGTTTAATCCGGCCTTCGCTCATTTTCGACACAGTCTTGGTCCGTTGTCTTGCTAATAAGGCCGTAAATGCATCAGACAAATCTGTTGCATAGTCAGGGTCATTAGGTAACTCAAAACGGAAACTAGGATCAAGTAATCGCTCGCCAATATTTACGCCATCAATCTGTTCGCCATTAGCGACAGCTCGCATTACTTCCTTTGCAGTTGCAGAAAACGAGTGTCGCTTATACAAAACAGGGACCTCTACAAAGTCTTGATCTTCAGGAGTAGGCTGGTAAATAATCGGATTAGAGATTGCGCTTCGCGGACTAGTCAACAGATTGTCGATCTGTTTTGTAACCTTCCTTTTACGGGGCTTAGAAGCGTCTTTATCTTCAGGACTGATGATAGCAGCAGGGAAATTTATGTCAACCTTTTTAATGGTTGGTTTCTTTGAGTTGGGCATGCAGTTGAACTAATCAGAAAATAAAATTAAGAAATTACTTGCATATCACAAAGTTTGCTTATTATTGCATATCACAAACTTTGTGATATGCAATAATAACACTTCATCAACAACTAAAACCTGTATCAATTATGAGCGCACCGAATGAAGATGCACAAAAAGCCCTAGACGCGGGGGGGTGGCGTCATGATCCAAATGACCGGGACGGTGTATATTGGAGATCTACCGACGACGGTCGTCACGAGAAAGTCGTTGTCGATGACAAGTATTCGCAATGTTATGGCGCCAGCTCGACCGATTGGAACGACACGTCTAAGACCGGCACCATATAGGGTGCGACTAACAGTCCATAGCACGCAAAAGGCCGGTTGTTCTCAATCGGCCTTTCTTTTACTGACCTTATTGACAATGACCACTCATGATCTCGTACATAATGCCCGTTGTCTCAGTAGCTTATCTAAGTTGGTTTCTCTATAGTACTTACAAGCGCGAAATTCCTCGATGGATGCATGCCTTTTTTGATCATCAGCGAAAAATCAAACCGCATCTCGACGAGCGTGGGCAAGAAATTAGCGCGGTGGGACTATTACAGAACAGCCTTTTGTTAGTGGCAGTTGTCAGTTACGTCTACCTTGTCCAATGTCTGGACATAGGCTTCAACACAGAAACAGGAACAATCAACCCTGTTTTGTTTTTCGTTCATCTCGCTGCACTCATCGCAATCGGTTGGTTTGGGGGCCGTAATCTAGCCCGGCATTGGGGCTACTATCAGCAATACAAAAACCAGACAGATGCAAAGGAAAAATTGAAAACGGCCTACGGGGTCAAGGAATGGGCAACGGGTGATGATATCAGAAACCGGCTATCCTCAAAAAAATGAGCAGCGACACTCTAATTGGTATTCATATCGGTGAGGGGATTCACTGGAATGAAAAGGGACATATGCTTTGTGTTGGGGGGTCTGGCCAAGGAAAGGGCGTAAATCTGGTTTTACCAGCTTTGCTATCGGAAGGGCTGACTGCCGCTGGTGTCTCAGTAGTTTGTCTTGATCCCAAGGGCGAAAACGCGGCCGTTTCAGCAGCTAATTTGATAGCCAGGGGGTACGACGTGTATGTTTTAAATCCGTTCGGGATTAAAGAAATCAACAACTTTGGTAACAGTTTTTGGAACCCCTTTAACCTCATTGATCCCAAGAGCGATAACGCCAGCAAGCTTTATGACGTGTTGGCGATGAGCATTCACAACCGCAAAGGACAGGGGAATAACTCGTTTTTTGACAACCGTTGTCGGCAGTATATCAGTCTGTACTTAAGCTACGCACATTTTATCGGGCAAGCGAGTTTTGACACGGTCTACCGATGGACGACGTTTAGCGGGGATCGTCGAACTGAATTACTGTATAGCATGGCCACCGCGATAAATTTTGACGGTTCAGATACAGCACAGGCCGTTTTAGATCGTTTGGTTGGTGAAGCCGCTAAGACCGAAGAAAATATCTATGGCACGATTGAAGAAGCCATGAACATCTTCAAAGACAAAGCTTTGCGCCGGTCTCTGTCTATTTCCGATTTTGATATGCGCGAAATTGCTAAAAGGCCGACGGCAATTTTTGTCTGTATTCCGTTTGAGGAGTTGGGATATTATTCAGCTTGGGTGCGCATGTTCTTCAACTTTTTGCTTCGCACGCTAACCCGTCATTATGATGTTAATCGCAAAGTTTTAGTCCTATTGGATGAATTTGCACAACTATCATATATGGATGAGATTGTACAATCTTCAACGGTTTTGCGGGGTTACAATGTCACGCTGTGGCCGATTGTTCAAAGTCTCGGCCAGCTCAAAGACATTTACAACGACAAATGGGAAGTCTTTATTAATACGGCTGTGGTCAAGCATTGGTTAAGCTCAGGAGCTGACAATACAACGGCGGATTACGTCTCTCATCGCATGCCCCAAGCCATCAAGTTTATTGGCAATAACGCGGATGGATCGCCGAAAGAGATACTAACTAAATTGTTAGACCCTAATCAGGTTATGAGTTTTGATAGTATGATCTGTGAAATTTCAGGGCTAGAAAAGCCTATTTGGTTTAGAAAAATACCGTATTGGAATAATCCATTTTGTAGAGAAAATGCTTCCCCCAATCCCTTTTATAACTGATGCAGTTGATCAACGAAAAAGTCTCCTGACAAGGGAGACTTTTTGCTTATGATAGATTACCAATCTAGAGGTTTGTAGGAGATACCTCGCTTTGTAAGCTCGGCTTCAATAACCTTCGCGAGTTGTTTATAGTCATTCCATTGACGCTCATTTTCATTCACTCCTTTTAAACCGTCATGCATCTGTTTAACCTGACTATCATTGCTCGTTTCCATGACCGATTTACCATAATCTTGGGGTGGTATATCCGCGATAAGACTTCTTACTAAATCAAGGCCTAGGCTTGTCGGGATGTTTGGCTGTTTGTCTTCCATATCTATACGTTAAGTGTTTTGTTACAAAACACTTTTCTAATAGCTATCGTTCATCGTTTTACACCACTCATTAATCGAACTCCCTACTGTTGACACTCTTCCTCTGAACGTTGATCGTACAAAGCAACCTCCTGCGTACAATTGCCGTTTTAGATTACCATAAGAGTGTTAATATTTCAATGTCATCTAATCTAACTCAACTTTAGGCAAGTCCTGTCATTATAAAATATTTTCTGAGCCGCATAAATCTGCTTCTATCTCTAACATTTTGATTTAAGCAGGCCATTCTTGTTTAGAAAGTTTCTTTCTGGCTACGTAGGTGGGCCTGTTAACTAAATTAAGCATTATTGCAATAGCTGATGTGTTCGATTGTCCCGGAGCATCTACGACCACATCATCATACGATTTAGCACTATACGTAAGTGCATTACACAACTTTTTCACTTTCGGATCCTCAAATGTCACTTTGAAATTGTGCGCAAACAAGTTTCTAATTGCTTTCAATGTTAAAATCTCTTTTTTTTCGGCTTCAGAAATCAAACCAAGAGCATAGGACAATTTAATTCGAGATGAAAAAGTACCAATTGGCGCAGCAAATCCATTGAGTAATTCATTTGTTTCTATTGATTTAATAAGAAAAGCCTCAATTGTTTTTTTTAAAAGCTCATCAATATAGCTGCATCCAAGAAGAATTTTACCTCTTGGAGTTTCTTCGTTTAACTTATCTAGAAGTGGCAGAAATTCTGCTAAATGTGGCATTCGATCCATTAGATCTTTGTTTGTAGAAATCCCTTTTGGCTTGTTCACTTTAATGATATTTTCTATGTGAAACTCGGATTGTTTGACGGGCCGCGCTGTGCGTCATTCGTGCGTCGGGCCTCGGTGCCTGCCGATGTATCATAAGCTTTTTGACCTGGCTGCATACAACCGGCAAGTTGCGCCCTGAATGCGTTCCGCTGCTGGTCCGGGGCGCTTGTCCAGAACTGGTTTAAGTCGTTGAAACCCTCATAGTGGGTTTCCATCGTGCCGATGTGTCGCTGCCCTGAAACAGCGTCACAGATAACACCCGTGACCCGCTGGCCCTCGTCGTCGTTCTGCTGCCAGATGCGCCAATGAGTGACCGCTTGCCACTCCGGACGGGTCAGGATCGCGTCGGCCGCTCGGGCGGCCAGTCGGCCTGTATTGAGAATGATTGTTGGGTTCGCTGGCTCTGTCTGGCCGGTCATTTCCCAATACGTCAGGGCATCAAATCGGCCCTCGAAAACGTCGCCGGTTGTGGCCGTGGGCTGGCCTCGATAGGTGGTAATATCTTTGGGTCCAAGCGACGTTTTAAAATCGCTGTTCGGGCTGGGCGCTCTCACTTCAAAGCCTCCGGCATCATTCTGACCGCCGATGCCGTAACGGTTGCCCCGCAACGGATCGTCAAAAGCTGCTTGATGATCCTTGTATGTGATAACCTGTAAATGGCGGCTGGCGATCGGTAAAGAGATCCCGCGATTTTGCGTAATGTAGCCTAAATTGCTGGGGTGCGTTTTGGCCGTGACCGGTGTCGCTTTGACGAACGTAAACCGCTCCCCTTCTACAAGGGGTCGCTGTACCGGTTTTTCCGGGCGCTGACGGGGCTTAACGGCTGTGGGCGCTAGGGATGCCCCAGAAAACCGTTCAAGCCATTGTATAGCCTCCATAAACGGCATAGCGTTAATGTCGCCTTTGCCAAAGATGCGCCGGGTCAGTTCGATCACGTCGCCCTCGGCCCCGTTCATGCCGTAATCAATGAATTTTTGCAGATGAACATTGATTTTAAGGCTGGGGTCAGTGTCCTCACGGTAGGGTGCATGGTACATGTATTCGCCTTTGGCCGCGTTGCTATGCACCGGCTGCGCTCCGGTGCTCTCGATCACGGCTTTAATATCGGCCCCGCTCTTGGCCTTATTGATCCGTTCCCGGAATTGAGCCTGTGATGCCATTTTCAAAAAATTTTGCCGCTGCGCGGCATCTCCGTGAGAAAAATAAAAACGGGTGGGTGGTCCCATCCCCTGCCCTCATTCTAACGCGTATTTCATTCGGCTTCATTAACTACTTTTATAGTTGCCGAAATTTTCAGCCCTTCTTTTTTTTCTCACGGTAAGCCCTGCGCAGCAGTCGAAAAATTTTGTGTGAGCGTAGCGAACTCCGCTTCTGAGAATATCCCTTCACTTTGTCCACTTTCGGGCGAAAACAGCTAATTGTTTTTTTTT
>NZ_BAAHBP010000016.1:0-243032 GCF_054776615.1 Spirosoma pomorum | reverse complement strand
GGCCAACAGCCAGATCATGTTACAGCGTATCGAAGATCATTACCAAACTTAATTCCCCAACACGTTCTTAAGCTACCAATTTTCAAATAGGTTCTTAATAATAAAGCATGTCTGAGAGATTTCGAGTTGTTAAAAATTGTACGCAACCAATTCCTAAATTTAGTCCGACTGTTAGTCTATCTGCTTTGTGTTCATTCAACCGAAAAGGGGCTACCTCTGTTGTTGTAGAAGATTTAGCTCAAGGAGGTGTATTTGTATACCGCCCTTCAGCCTTGAAACTTATAGAGGATGGCAGCATTATTCTGAAAGCAGCAGATGGTGGATTTTGGCAACGTCAATTTAGTGGTCCTGTTTATGCAAACTGGTTTCAGGTAACAGGTAGAAATGATTATCAAGTCTTACAAAAAGCTATTGATTCAGCGGCTACGCTTAAAATCAACGTAGTTGTTGTGCCTCACAAGGAATCGGGTTATAACCTGGAAAATAACACGCTGATCGTACGTAAAGGTGTTGAACTACGATCTGAGAAAAAAGGCGTGTTCCGACGCATAGTAGACACATATCAACGAATCAATAGTACCAAAACATCAGGAGCTGTTGTGATTTTAGAAAACCATTCAACAGTTAGCGATTTCTTGTTTTTCCACACTAATCAGAAATACAGTCTTTCAAACTCTAACGAGAAGTTTAACCCAACGGCGGCGGTGTTACAGCTTGGGAATAGTGCTAGTAACCCCTATGGTCTGGGTATCCGAATAAACAACGTGGCCGCTATTGGCTTTCTAACCATAATTAATCAACCTGAAAGCATACTAGGCGTTGATCTGCTAGAAATAGACGGTTTGTATGGTATGCCGTTGGAATGCGGCTTTAATATTTTTAGAAGTTGGGACGTGTGCCGGGTGAGCAATGTGCACTTTAATCTGAACTCGTATGATGGCCTACTAACAGGAAACACGACTAACTATTTCTACAAAGTAGCATCCACAGCCACCCTATTTCGAGGGGGGCAAATCGATGAATGGCAGCTTACCAACGTGTTTGGATTCGGCTTTAAACACTTTCTACATTCGGCCCGGAATATGTTTACTGGCGATAAAAACGGGGGCGGGGCCTACACGCTGGTCAACTGTTCGGCCGATGGGTGTCACCAGCCGATTCGGATTGAGCGGAATACCAGCCCGTTTGATATTAAAATATTGGGCGGCTTCATGTGGTCTTTTGTAAAAGTAGGTAACACACTTCCTAGCGTGGTTAGCTTTAGCCCGCAGTCATTCAATGTCAATGTCATCTTATCGGGGGTTAACATAGCCTCTATCGGTACGAACGGGCAGTCAGATTTTCTGTTTGGCTCGGAGAAGACCAAAAGCGCTGACTACTTGTTCAACTTCGAAGCAGGTAGCCATCATTGCAGCGTCCTTGTGGCCGGGGGCGTTGCTAATGAGTTTAACTTGTCTCTGGCCAATATCTCGCTCAATCAGCCCGACGCCAACGGCAATTTTGTGGACGTAGCGGCCGTGAGTGCCAACCGGCAACCGCTATCGGGTTATATCTCGGAACGCACGATTAAACAGCCCGACGCCACCCCGATCAACACACTGACCGGACTAGCCACCACGCGCACCAATGGAACCGAGTTTGTTGGAAATCAAGCCTACGTAGCGGTACTCAACATTCCCGTTCTGTCAAACGCGGGTTTGCAACTGGGTTGGTCATACGACGGCACCAACAACCTGTACTGTCGAACGCACAGCGACACGGCCCCCGCCAACGTGCATAATCCGTGGATACGGATTGACAAGCCCAGCTTACAGGGTAACGCTCCTCCCAACCAAAACGCGGACTACATTGGTCAGGAGTTTATTGATACCGTCAACCGGAAGGTGTACAAAGCGGTCAGTCTCGGCACTGGTGCTGACGACTGGATAGTCTTAAACTGATAACGCAAAACGCCCGGCCTAATCGACCGGGCGTTTTTGTTGGTGCCGATATCGCATAGACAAAAATGGCTATAGGATCCGGAAAGCATAGACGGAACTATCTAGGGTGGCCACCCGGATACATAGTTACGGGCATCTATGCAACCAGGTTGACCGTCGACGCTAGACAGCCGCGTCTATGCTCGAGCAAAATCGTCAATGCTGAAATTCGTTAAGACCTCATTGATAATGGCGTTCCGTTCGGCGGGGGGTAGTCGATTCAACTTATCAACCTCCCTACTGATCTTGCGCTTAATCCGTTGGCGCTCGGTAAAGTCATTGCCCAAATACCGGTAGTCATGTAGCAGACCGTCTGGGTTCTGAAAGTTCATGTACAGATACTCGACAGCCGGGCCGTTGCGGGTTTGCCCCGTAAAGGTCTTCAACCGCCAATCAACCAAGTAGTCAGCATAGACTGGATTCTCATAGGTTGACAACAGTACGTCGACGTTGGCGGGTAGATCACAAACGACCTTCAATAATTCCCGGTGGTCTTCGTCGGTCATCTCGCAGTTATAAACAGGCCGGGCCGTTCGGCGGGATGAAATGGGGTAAGGCGGGTCTAAATAGATGCAGTAACGTAAGCCGGGTTGAAATGAATAAGACCGCAGCAATTCTACTGCAGGCAAGTTAGAAACGTCTATGCCGGTCCGATTCCATTCTCGAACGACTACAGGGTCTAAGTCATTTAGTACCGACGTTTTGGCCGGTTTCTTCAATCGGTAAACGGCTCCGTTTCCCAAGAATAGTTCCATGTATACGTCATGGGGCCGAATCTCATTGATGATCTGCTGACTGACACCCGCGCCAAACTTGCCCCCGTAGTAGGTCGAAAATGCTTTTTCCATGTGAGCAATATAGACGGTTTTGTCTATGTGATCAAGTCTGGAGTAAAGACAGTTCTGTCTATGGTAGATCCACAAAAAACCGCCCGGTCGATTGGCCGGGCGGTTTTCGTTGTATTCGGTAGAATGTTTGGTTTGATCTGGCCGTTCGGCGGCTCAAGCGGCCGGGCCTGGGTGGTAGCCGGGACTGATCGCCAACCCACCGGCTACGTTCGGCCCTTACCAGCCGAATTTTATTTTGATAGCTACTGAACCTTAGTTGCTGTAATCAACACCCGCTTAGTAATGTTCTTTGTCCCATAACTCACTTGTCCAGTAGGAGCAATGTACGTGGTGGTATTGGTCGCTGCTGATCGATCAATAGTAATCTTGTTGGTAGCTAAAGTTCCTCCTCCTTTCTGATAGCCGAAGTACTTTACGCTATTGTAATACGAATAGTCTGGCACCTCCTGAACGGTGAAGTTATTGTTGGTGTACGATATTAGGTAGCCTAATTCAGTCGTTCCATACCGTTCCAAGAAATAATACGTATTGGCATCATTACCCGCGTAGACTGACAAAGTACCTGATAAGGGGGCTCTTGAAACGGCTCCATCAATCGTATAAGACGCTGTACCAGTAATCGCGTACTCACCAGCCATGGTATTACCAGATACAGGCGTAACGCTCTGATCTGACTTTTGACAGCTCGCGCAAGCCAAGAGGGATAGGATTGCAAAGGAAAGGGAGAATAGTTGTTGTCTCATTACTGGTTGATTGGTTGAATAGGTGAACTGACAATTATACGAAGCCTGTAGTAAGTGTGTAAGTGTAGTAGGCCCCTTTTCGAAAACTTTTTTTTCTTCTACACAAACTTGTCGTATATCTCGCTGGAGTAATAAGCCGATAACCGACGCAAGTAGATTTCTAAGGTCCGATGTTCCCGGAATCCATTCTGCAACTGCAATTCCCGTTCCGCTACGCCCAACGTAATAGCCCGTATGTTGCCCGTATGTTTCCAGCCGTATAAGGTGTATTTGCCTACAATCTTCAACCCTTTTAGTATCTGACGGTGCCGCTGGTAGTACATATTCTGACCACAAGCCACCGGGCCGGGTTCGCCGTCAGTGCCGAAAATATACCAGTCAAGCGGGTAGTTCTTTACGCTCAGATAGTCCAACAGTTGTTCCAGCGGTTTGGGAATCGTGGGGGTTTTGGTGCGCCGGGTTTTGCTGTTCTCAGGACGTATCACGACCGACCGCGCTTTTAAGTCTCCCACTTTCATTAGTCGAACCTCACGACCGGGCCGGGCAAAAGTGTAGTGTATCAGGTAGATATAGAGCAACAACCAGTAGTCCCGCTTCTCGATAATCCGCCCGAATATGTCTGCGACCTGCTGTTCCGAGTAGGGTTCGTGCATCTCGCTATCCTGTTTAGGCATTAGCTCGATGTTTGCAGCCGGGCTGATTTTATAGCGTTCCCAGCCCGGTTTGGTGAACTGGTAGAAGAACGTTTTCATTTGGGCAATTTCCTTATTCCGGGTGGTTGGGTCCGTATGCAGCTTAAGAATATGCCGTTTATACTTCTTACAAATCAGGGGGGTTACCTTACTGGTAGTGAGATTTTGCAGCTTACTATCCTTAAGAAACTGCCTGAATTTAGAACCGAAAAGCCGGTAGACTTTATAGCTACCGGCTCTGAGATACAGTTCTTTATATTCTAAATAGGCGTCCAAATCGTCCTGTAAAAGGGCATTTTTTAACATAATTGGCGAAAAAGTTTTCTGACTTAGAATAGTACAAACGAACAAGGCCGCTACTGCAAGCAGTAGCGGCCTTAACTTTGAATAATGCAATCAAGTGGAGATAGTCGGAGTCTGTCCCCTCTTTTCCACTATACCTTTCAAATAAGCGGTACGGGCCATTTCTTAGCCCAACAAAGTACAAAACACTGCTTCCTGTTAGTGTTAAGTCTGTTAACTGTTTAATCTGTTTATTTTTTCGTTAAGTCAGTTGTACCGCGTTCGGAAAAAAACGTATCACCTGATCTTGTAAATCAAGACGTTTACGCTGTTCCTGCACTAACTCTCTTAGTAATTGTATTTCGGTGTTTGTATCGGTCTTCACTGGCATAGTGACCTTACCAGCGAAGAAATCTTCTACGTCAAATCCTAATATAGAAGCATACCGAATAATAACTTTTCGTGATAGTATTTCGTGTTTTATGTCCCTCTCTACTGATACCCTAGTCTTGGGTATCTTATCAGCAATCTGCTGAATATTAAAGCCTTTGGTCTTGATTAGATTCAGCAATTTTTGTCCGTGATGTTCCATGTTAGAAAACGATTACTATTTGAGTATTGACTTTGGTTAGTATTGAGTGTAGCATTGACACACGATCAATCGGCGAAAAACGTCGATATATCGTCAAAAGTAAATCCAAATCACAATCACAATTCAACTTCTCAGTAAAACGATTTATGAAACGGACAAAGAATTTACTAGGACAGTGTTTCGATGTAGCGTCAAAGGCCAACCAATTAAAATTCAAAGCAGCTCTGATAGAAGCAGGAGAAGAGCAAAACGTAGACTTTGCCCGGAAATTCCGGGAAACCTGGCAGTATGTTGAAGCATTGGGCATGATACCTACAGCGATAACCGATGCAGCACGTAACTACTTGAATTACAATCCCCAATTACCTACGACTAGCGCGGGTATGCTATCAGCATTAAGAATGAAAGCCGCATGAATGAGACACGCCCAAATTTGGGCCGTCACTTGTCAGCGGCCTTAGCCTACTACAGACAGACCCGGTGTCCGGTATTCTTGAGCATTTCTAAAGTATATCTGGCTGCACTTGGTCGATACGACAAGAAAGTAAAGCAAGAGTTTAAAACCCGCCAAACGATCTTATTCAATGACTGAGCAAAAACTAGAGAAACAAATAAACAAGCTAATGCTCTCCGGTAAGCACACAGACCGAACAGAAGCAAAAAGAATACGTGAACAGCTTAAAAAATTACGCTCCCAGAACAAGCAGCGTAGCAACCAAATCAATAATCAAACCCCTACCCTATTCTAATGGAAGACATACTGAATGGTAGCTACTTACGCGCCGGGGGTATATGGGCCGCTTTACATCGACGTAAAGCACTAGCCCGGTTAGCATCCATTAAGGACTTACTACGTAGGCACGTAACGCACACCCTATACGAAGACAGTCGAAACGAGTTACTACAACTCATTAGCAGAAAGATAGGGTACAAAGAGAAGCTAATTAGTCAGTTTGATAATGAGTTCAGCGACCTATTACACAGGCAGATTACGAACGCAGAAAAGGAGATAAATACACTGCTTAGTTTCGTCATGGCCTTTGATTCAATGGCTGAATTTATGCAGACAGAAACAGCCGGTTTTGTGGATGAATGGTACAAAGCACAGCGGCAAAATCTTGTACTCAATCAGCTCCTAGATATGCGAACCGAACTGCACGAACAGTACAGTAACGTAGCTCACGATCTGCACGACCATATCTTAATTAACCGTCGTTCGGCAAACCAGCCCCCAAACCATCCCTTTACAGCCATTACCCATGCAGCCTAAGTCGCTCGACATTAACTCCCTAGTAGACCGTAACAAGGAAACGGCTGTTTTACCACTGACAGCCACACCCACCAACAGCAAACGAAAGTTTGACCTATCCGAACTCGACAGTAACCGAATAACACACAAAACCAGCTTCCCCGAACCGATCCCTACACTATCCGTCAACGGGTCTGCATTCGCTGTTGAAAGCGAACTATCCATCATAACGGGACTACCCAAAGCCGGGAAATCAGCGGTGTTGTCCGTGATGATAGCCGCGCCCTTTGTTTCCAGCAAAGAAGTCGATACCCTAAGCATAACCGCGCCCTCTGTCAAAGGGCGTAATATCATTTATATCGACACTGAAATGAGTAAGGGTAGTACGCAGAAGCTACATAATCAGGTCTTGCGTATAATGGACACAGATGTTACACCAACAAACCTTAGAATTTGGAATTGGAAAAAATATACTCCTAACGAACGTATTGAAGCCCTGAAAGCAACCTTTGAGCTAATACCTGACATTCATTTACTTTTCTTAGATGGCATAGCAGACTTCATGCTATCAGTCAATGATGAAGTAAAAGCCAATGAGTTGTTAGAGTGGCTTACTGTTATTGCCGAAGAAAAGAGCTGTTCTATTGTGACGGTCATTCACGAAAACTTTGGTAACGGCCAAGCTCGTGGACACATCGGTAGCGGATTAGGCCGCAAGTGCGCTGGTACAATTTCAATCAAGAAAGACCGGGCTAAGGACATTACGTCGATTGAATGTAAGACGCTACGACACGCGCCCGATTTCCATCCTGTCTACTGCCAGTGGAACATTGACCACAAACGGCTAATGCTAGTTGATGAAGTTGTTTCTAAAGCCTTAGCCAGTGAAGCCAAGAAGTCACCAGAAGAAAGGAAAGCGGAAAAGGATAACGCTAATCGAACCTTTCTGATTGATGTACTGAAACGATGCTTTAACGGCACTACCCAACTATCCCGTAAGGATTTGAAAGCGGCTCTTGTTGTCCAGTACGATCCGGGAAAGATTGTCGTAGAACGGACGGCAACCCGCGCTATCAATGATTGTCTTGATCTTGATCTGCTGACAGTTGACGAAACCAAGACCTATCAGCTAGTAACAGACATACCGTTTTAAGACACCACTTGTACGAGAAATCAAACCCGGCTTCAAATGCCGGGTTTTTGTTTTGTACTTAATGAAGTTTGGACAAACGGACTCGGCCCCCTATATATATGGACAGACAGACAAAAATATATATAAGGATAAGAAAAATGTCTGTCCATAATGTCCGACAATTTTTGACATTGTACTTAGGTAAGAATTTGTCCCAAAATGCCCCTATAGAGCAATTCTGACAGGTTAAAACAGAATAAACAGTAGGTTTCATGGTCTTGAATAGATCTATTAACAGAATAAGATTTCGGACAGACAGGACAAAATTCCCTATATATAAATATACGCCCGGTCCATGTCCAAAATGTCCTGACCAAATATCCTGTATCGGGAATCTATACGATACTGTAGCCCTACCTGTATGGCTTTGCGTAGGCTTTACCGGGGGCTTTTCGACGGCTTATGCAAATAATGGCGTAGGCTTATCAATGGCTACCAACAAAAACGCCCGGTCATATCGACCGGGCGTTCTGCTGTGATTGTTTTAATAACCTAATCACACATTCAGGACTTTTTTGCTGATGGGCTGCTCAAGATGTTCTAAGATGATACGGGCAACGCGGGGCGGGAACACTTGTTTCTTCCCCTTCACCCAACCGACTTGAGGAATTACCGGCTCTATCCATTCCTCAAACACCGTCATTGAGACATTATCATACATCATCAAAAAGTCTTTTTTACTGAATTTTCCCTGAGTAGAAATTTCGGGCATTGTAGGAAATTGTGGGATATGGTTAAGGACTGTTATAAATGGTGAGCATTCTCTTCCTTAAGATACACAATTCTAAATCCATACGCAAATGCATACTAATCTTGTATCACCGAACGGCGAAAGCTAAGTAGAAACTGAGGCAAGGTTAACATGGCAGACTTAAACACAACCTATCATCCGTACATACAGAAGTTCGACTACCCGGCGATACGGGCTGAACTGTTGTATGACTTCTTCCCCGATGATAGTCCCGTTAAGCAGAACATGGCTAAGTTCCTTGCGGAACTGCAACAGAGCGATTCTCAACAAACCATAACGGCCAATGCCGTTTCTGTTGCTTACTCTGGCTCAACGGCTGCTGACCGTCAGGAATGGCTTCGGGCTAGGATTGCGGCTGTATACGCCCGGTTGGACGTAATCAGGGGGTTTGTTGAAGGCTATAAAGCGCAAATCATTGCGGCCGGTGGTGAGCCTCCTGCTGACCCGCTCAAGACCATTGCAACGGTCCTCGCGCTTATTCCCATAACGGCACCCGTTGGGGCGGCTGCTACGCTGATCGCTAAACTGGTCAACAACGACAAAGCCAACCAGCAATACAGGGATCAAAAGATTCAGGAAGCATCAACGGCCCTAAGTGGGTTTGCTCAAGATGCTGCTCAGTTGCAGGCTATTCAGTCTCAGCTAGTCAGTGAATTAGGCAAGGCACCGGACAAAAAAAACCCGAACGATCCTAATTATGAAGCTCCGTTTGTCATTCCGACTTGGTGGTATTACGTCGGGGCCGCTGTTCTGCTACTTCTCTTAGTCTGGCTTCGCAGACGCAACCTTAACCGTTCCAGACGATGAAGAAAGGATTTATTATAGTGGCTCTAGTCGTCTTACTGGCCCTGTATATTCTCAACAAGGTCAACACGGCCAAACAGCTTGAATTTACCGTTGCCGCACCACGTAACGTAAGCCTAAAGGGTGGGGCGCTTTCGTTCGACTTACCACTGATCGCGGCTAACGTAGCGTCCGGCTCGATACGGGTCAAGGCTATCGACATGGACGTTCTTTCAGCCGGTAAGTATCTCGGAAAAGCGGTCATGTCAACCCCTACCACGATTCAGCCAACCGCGCAAACTACGCTCCTAGTCCGGGTGACAGTCAGCTACTTTGATCTACTCACGGCAGCCGGGGGAATCGTCAACCTGTTCAAACAGGGAAAAGCCAGTCTGATGCTCGACGGCTTAGTCTACGCAGAAGGGTTTCAGGTGCCAGTCAAACAGTCATTCGAATTTGAACTACCTAAATTTTAATTATGGATGACTTAGAAGAGTACCGCAAGTTTTACGAAACGCTCGGTTGGAGCTACGATGACGTAGACGACTACCGCAAATTCTACGAAACCGAAGGCTATGCCATTTCGGGACCATCGGACAAGAAACTAGCTACTGACGTTCAGCTTGCTAAGTCAATTGCGGATAAGGACGGCAACACTCGCCTATCGAACACGCTTGATTTTATCCTCAAATACGGGGACCGGGCGTTAACGATCCTGACGAAAAACGGCATTATCAAGAATCAGAATTTAGCTAATGCTGGCTACACGTTCAACGTGATTGACGACCCCAAAACAACGACACCAATAAGCGGGGCACCGGACCCACAAAGCCGGGTTTTTAACCTTGATTTCTCTGACCCGAAAGTTCTGATTATCTGCTTTCTAGTCATTATGGCAGTGGCTTACTTCCTGTTCTCCAACAAGGCAGCACCCGCCAAACGGTAGCACTTTCTAACCTCCCTATATCTCTCAATTCATTTTTAAACCCCTAATTTTTCCCTACGCTTATGTCTACAACACAAGTAGGTTTTTTGGGCCGTACTGGTCCGCTTTTCATTGACGACAGCACTGTATCAGGCAAGAAAATTGTGCTACAAGCTATGCTGTATTCAGGCGTGCTCAAGCTCGTAGCAAAACAGCCTGCTTATGGTAAGTCTGTACTAGGTGGCAATGAGTCTGATTACGCACTCGGACCCTATAGCGACAATCAGGTGGTAGGCAATGCTCCAGCCTTTAAATCTCCCGCAACAGGTAACGCCTTTGACACGTACTTGACCGTTGGCAACGACTGGGTAAACGGTACGACTGCTGATCTGAAAGATTGGGGTACGGCTCCTACGGGTGGTGGTAATCCAACTAACACCGGGGGCGGTGGTACGACGCCAACCACAACCGGGGGCGGCACTACGACCGGGGGCGGCACCACTACGGGCGGTGGTACAACAACCGGTGACGGTGGGGTTTATAAGGCTCCGACCGTGAGCGAGCAAATCAGTACGTTCCTCTCGAACTACTGGTGGTTGGTGGCAATCATTGCGATTGCTCTGCTCTGGAAACCGCTGATCGCTCCCGCGCTCGGTATGGGCAAAAAGAAGCGCCGGTAAGCTAGATTCTCTAACAACTCCCCGATAAGGCCCGGTACTACTGGCACTAGCTACCATGATAGGCCGGGCCGCTTTTCTCCATCCTAAACCCCTTACTCTTTACCAGCATGGCAAAGAAAAAGAAGTATCCAAAGGCTCCCAGTGCTAAAGCATCGCTTGAAACCTTGCAGAAATACGAAAAGAAGTGCAAGGAAATCAGCGCCTATAACGCTGGCTTAGAACGCGCCGTCACCCAGAAAAAAGCCATTCGGGACCGCGTGGCTAAGATGAAATCCAAATAAACAGCATTTCGGCCGGGTAATGTCCCTTGATTGGGTTCCGGCCGAAATACTGACTATTCCCCCTTCCTAAAATGGACACTGTACAAACCGCCGTTGAGTATATCCGGCACAACCGTAAGCCGTATTGGTGGGTGAAATCGGGTAGCCGCAAGGTGGGTGAATGTACATCGACGGATAACGTAGAAGACTCCATTCACCAATTCTTGACTTGTGTCAACTTCTTACCGCCTGGCTCCTATCAACTGGAATGTTCCGATAAGGAAAACAACCGTTCCGGCTCCCTGAACTTTCCCTTCACCAAAGCCCAATCAAGCGGCCAATCCGCTACGCCTATGCCACCGGCTCAACCATCTACTAACGTGTACGGCATCCCTGATGCTGTATATCAGAAAATTCAGGAAGAGACTCGGCAGAAGCTTCTAGTGGAACAAATGCATGGTCAATTCATGGACTTCATGCAGGAATGGCCGGAATACAAAAAGAAGATTGACAAGTGCGTCGAACTGCTCAAAGATGAAGACGACGACGGCATACCTGATCTGTTTGAGAGTGCCAAGAAAGTAGGCGATACTATCGGGGCCGTATCAGAAGTAAAGAAACTCGTTTCAAACGGCAAGCTATTCGGCAAGTAGCCTTATTCCCTTACAAACATCATGGATCAACAGAACTTACCGGCCCCCGTGGTCGAACCTCAAGAACTTACTCAGGAATACGTCATTAACGCCGGTATTGAGCTATACAGTGCCTTAGAAGACGCTACTGATGACGGCGGTACGGCCGTAATGATTATCGAAGAATTAACGAAGGTTATTAAGAGTGATCCGGCAATAGCGAAGGAAACATTGACGCCGGAAAACATCGCTAAGTTCTTCAACCTCAAAAAGAAAATGGACGCCGGTTCGATTCAAATTAATGACGTTACCGACGCCTTCCCCGCTACGGCCAAGTTTCTACCCATCGTATCAATGTTGGGTAAGATGAAGTTTTTCTAACCCCTTAACTGCTTACTATCGTGCCTGTTGCCCTACTCTTATTCTTACCCCTGCTAACCTCCCTCGGTAACGGTCTGGCAAAGGGGGCTGACAATGCCGCGCAAGGCAAATACAACAAAGCCGTCGTGTGGTTATTGGCCGGGTTGGGCGTGTACCTGTTGGTACGGGGTTTCTCCAAGTCGAAACAGCAAGCCTATCTAAATACGGCTGGCACCGACAAAGCAACCCAACAGGCGCAGGCACTACGGGATGCCTTCAACAAATCAGGCATTAGTTACCTGATGGCCTTTGACGGCACCGATACTGATCTGGTATTCCAGACGGCCGCGCAGATTACCGATTACGCGGCCGTGTCGGATTCGTACCGGGTACTCTATCCCGGCTCGGAACTGACCAACGATCTACAGACCGAACTAAGCCGAACGGACTTGCAGCGGTTCTGGGATATTGTCTACAAACGGGGGTCTAACCCTACGGCACCCACCACGCCAACCGCTACGGGTAAACAGGTCAAAGCTACGCAGACGGTTAACGTTCGGGTGTATTCTAAACCAACCGTCGTGGAGAAACAGGCTAAAGCCGGGGAAATCATCGGCACCTACGTAGGGGATGAATACCTGACCATTAACGGCACTAAATCCCTGTTTGTGGTGGTCACGGTTCCGGCCTTTCTCGGCCTCTATACGCTCAAGTATTACGTTCTCAAATCCGCAATAACCCTAGTCTAATGAACCATCACTTTATCATACTGATGCTCGGAATAGGGGCCGTTGCTACGCTGGTCAATAAGGCTAAACGTAAAGTGTTACGTTACCCGGTTGCCAACCCCAAAATTACCAGCGGCTACGGGGAACGTACTCACCCGATTACGGGCGTCAAATCCTTTCACAACGGAATTGATCTAGCCGGTACAATTGGCACCGTCATAGCGGCACCGGCAGACGGTGTAGTAACGGGCGTCAACGTCACTGCTACCGGGGGGAATCAACTGTTCATTCGACACGACAACGGATTTACAACGGGCTATGCTCACTTACAAATGTCGCTGGTAGCCGTTGGTGCGCGTGTCATCACTAGCCAGGTCATTGCGCGGATGGGCAACACCGGGCAAAGCACCGGGCCGCACTTACATTTCACCGTTCGGGACCAATCAGGCCAACACGTTAACCCGGTTGATTATCTCTACTAATTATGGCACTCGCTTACGAAACCAGCGTTCCGTCCGCGTACCGGACGGCCTTTGTGCAGAAGGTACAAGTTATCTCTAACCGGCTCGTCATTGATCCGAATTGGTTAATGATTGTGATGCGTTTTGAAACGGCTGGCAGCTTTACGCCCTACGTGAGAAACAAAAATTCGGGGGCCGTTGGGTTGATTCAGTTCACCGAAAAAACCGCTAAAGACCTGGGTACCTCGCTTACGGCATTGGGGCTGATGGACGCCCTTTCGCAGCTCGACTACGTTGAGAAATACCTGACGCCTTACCGGGGCCGAATGCTCAATCTGTACCATGTCTACATGGCTGTCTTTGCGCCCGCGTATATCGGACGCCCTGACGCGCAGGTCGTCTACGCAGCACCAACCTTGTCCTATACCTATAACAAGGCGCTCGACACTAACAACGACGGCAAGATTACGGTGGGCGAAATCAACGAAGTAATCAAACGCTACATACCGGCCGGGTTTGAAAGCGTCACCCCAACTGACCCGGCCGTTCCCATTGTGGCTGCTTGTGCTGGCTTATTCCTGCTTTACAAAATCCTTTCATAAACCATGCGTAAAACCCTTTTAATCACCAAGTCAGGACCACTTGATTTAACCTTTACGGGTGATAGTGCGATTGCCAACGTATCGGGTCAAAGCCCGATGTGGGTAGTTCCCACCGAAGATCTGGACGACATTGACGGCCTAGAAGACCATGCCCTACGGAACGGCATCTTTAATGCTATGTATCGACTCCAACCGGGCGAACGTCGGACGCTGGCAAAGGAAAAGTACCAAGTCATTTTAGGGGCGCAAGCCGTCGCTTTTCTAAGCTGCAACGGCAAGCCTACGCAACCCGCCGAACCCACCACAACTGCTTAAACCAGCGCGAACCGCCAGTTCGCTAGGGCCGGGCCAACGTCCCGGCCTTTTTTTGTCTCTTCCTTCCCAGCCTTACTAATGAAAGCACTTTTACTTTTTCTGCTGCTGATTTCGTCGGCAGCGTCGGCCAACGCGCCCGATCTACCTACCGCGCCGGGTAGTCTGATCTATTCCGAACTCATACCCGCTGATTACCGGGCGCAATTTGAAGCGGCCGTGATTGCGTCAGCATCCCGATTGAAGGTCCAACCCGATTGGTTGATGGTCTGTATGCGCTTTGAAACCGCTGGCACCTTCCGGGCCAACACGCGCAACAAGTACAGCGGGGCCGTTGGGCTGATTCAGTTCTTACCAACGACGGCCAAACGATTAGGCACTACGCCTAACAAGCTGGCCGCAATGACGGCCGTAGATCAACTGCTCTACGTCGAACGCTACTTTCAGCCCTACGCCGGGCGGATGACCGATGTGTACGATGTGTACCTAGTCATTTTTGCCCCTGCTTTCTTAGGCCGTCGTCACGGGCAGGTTCTTTACCGAGCGGACGATCCCACCCCGCTAGGGCGTCGGCGCTACCACTATAACCGCGTTCTCGATGACAACCGGGACGGGGTCATTACCATCCGTGACGTTAAACGGCAGATACGCCGATTTGTACCTAAACCCGCTTAATCCAATGACAACAGTCGAACTGAATACACAGGAACAGGCATTGCAGGAGCAACTAAGGCAGATTGCTCTTGATAAAGAAAACGCGGCCAAACAAGAGTATCAGGATAAGCTAGATGCAATAGCCGCACACGAAGACGGAGCCAACGCGTACCGCAATCAGGCCGCTAAAGCCCTGACCGATGACGACAAGAAACGGCTCTATCAGTACGCCGAAACCGAAGAACAGTTGGCTGCTGAACTACGGGTTCAACTTGGCATCATCACCCCGGAACAATTACAGGATGATGTTTCGGAACGGCAACACCAACAGCGGCAAGCCACATGGCGGCAAATAAACGGGCTATTTTTCAAAGCTCTGTTGGCGCTGGTTGCGTTCCTGATCTCGGACTATGCATCGGCTAAACTGGAAGAAGGTTTTTTGTCCTTCGCACTCAAGTCAGTCGCACAAATTGCTTACTCCTTATCGGGTGTATTCGGCGGTTGCTGGCTGGTCTGTATTATTCTCTTTGGCTACGTCAGCACCTATGCTGTGAGCGACTTAGTAAACGATTTCAGGGAGACTAAACCGGCCGTTCGACTGGCTATTCTAACGGCGCTGTTTGCGGCAATCCTTCACCTTCTAACCGGCTTTATTCCCGATGGCGTCTAGTAAAGTAGTCTTAGTTGAGCCGTTCGAAAATTGCGTCTACCAGCGTGATAAATCGAATATGGCTCTGATTCCTGTATCGGGTACGGTTCCGACCGCTACGCAGACGGTAAGAGCCATTCTGACGCCCATACAGGAAGGACGAACAACCCCGATTGAACAAATGATTCCCGTTGATAAAGACGGCAATTTTGGGGGGTCGATTGCGGTTCCGGGGGGCTGGTATGTGCTGACGGTTCAAGCTGGTGAAGCGTCGTTTCTGATTCGCCGGGTTGGGGCGGGTGAAGTGTTTATCCTGTTCGGGCATTCGTTTATGCAGGGTGGACACGATCAATCCCACCAGCTACCAGCCACCGACGAACGATCTGTTACCTTGCTTGACGATCTGACCGCGCAAAACAACCTGTTCGGCAAGATTACCAAAGAGGTGGGACCGTTCCACGAGTCACCGGATTACGTGGGCCAACTGGCAGATAAATTGGTTGCTCGGTTAGGGGTTCCGGTCATGTTCTACGGGTGTGCCTACGGTGGGTCGAATATCCTGCAAACCTACCAGCTTTTAACGGGGGTTAGTGGGCGTCAGCTACCACCGGGGGCCAAAGAGCCAACTAGACAGCCGTTCACGCCGGTAGAAGACGTACTGACGAAGTACGTACCAAAAACGGGCGTTCGGGCAATCCTGATGGAACACGGCTACAACGACCGGGGCAGCGATACGGCAACGTTTGAAACGCAGTTCCGTTACGTCATGGATTACGTCAGGAGTCAATACAGTATGCCTAATCTGGCTATTGTGTTGGTGCAGGAACAACTAACCAACGTACCCGGAACACTGGCAGCACCCAACACAGCGGCCGGACTAGCGAACCTGCTGAAGACATACCCCAATATGTATAAGGGGCCGGATTTCAACGATCCGCAGTGGTCTACGATGTGGTCGAATAATCATTTGTTTGGCCCCGCTATTGATCTGTTTGCGGCCGAATGGGATAAGGCGCTTTCTGATTCGTTCTTTTCCACTAGCACCCCTTACCCGGCCGTTGGCGCTGATGTGTTCCCGCTGGTCTTGTACCAAGCGCCAACGACTAGCATTAAGCCGTTCGACTGGCTACTACTGGCAATCATGGCCGCGTGTCTGTTCGGTATTCTCGTCTATAAGAAACCGTATCTGATGTGGGCATTCCTCCTACTGGCGCTCATCGGCTTAGGCCGGGTTACGGGCAAAGTATAGTCTTAAAATTGTCCCATGATGTTTCGGGATTCGACCGGCCGCATTGCGCCGGTCGAACTTTATTCCCGAATCTTATTCGGTTTAATGGATCCGATCGAGCTGACAATGCCGAATATTCTTTTGTATGATCGCTGAATTAGTCAAAGCCGGGTACTTCCGGGAAATCGTAACGGAAGGCCGTAAAACGCTGGTCTTAAAAAGCCCGGTGCAAGTGGTCATTAAAGCGGACGTACTGAAAGCGTTGCAGGGGGCTTACCCCTTACACGAAGAAACGGGCGGCATCCTGTATGCCTTCCCCGATGGAAAAGGGGCGCTGATCGTTACCCGCTTTACCATCCTGCCTAGTATGCTGTTAGGGGCCGAACGTCGGACGGCGTACCAACCAGCCGGAAGTCAGGCCGAACGCAACCGCGCTCTAGCGGCCGGGGCGTTACCCATTCGGTTCCATTCTCACCCGCTGTCGATCTACGAAAATCCGTATGACAAACAGCCGCTTTTGTTCTTTCAAAAAACCAGCTCGGCAGACCGGCACAACAGCTACCTACCGATCACCATTGACGGCCGTACCGTCGTCCTACCTGACGGCCTGCTATCACCCAATGACCGGGACGGGACCGACGTTCGGTTTTACCTGTACGGGGGCTTTGTGGCTCCCGATTCCCTGCAAGCCCTGCTGACCTCGGAAAAGGTCTACGTGTATTTCGCTGTACTGGTCGTGCTATTCGCTTACCTGTTTGGCGGGTTTCGCCGGGCGGTGGTGGTATTCGGTTTAGCGGCCGTGTGTAGCCTGATTGTGTTTATCGCTGAGAAACGGCCTACGGGCGTCAAGAACGCAGACGGTGACCTGGTTATCTCAATCCCTTAGTTTACTTAAACCCTTACTTTATATGATTACGCAGGATAACATCAGTATTGCCCAACGCGTGACGGCTCCCAAGCCACCCATCTTTAAAAAGCTGCTCAAGATTGGCGGCATCTTGACCGTAGTAGGAACGGCGGTTGCATTTGGTCCGGTTGCCCCTATTGTGGCTACGATTGCCGGGTATGTGGCTACAGCGGGAACGGCAATGACGGCCGTAGCTGGTTTGCCGGTTGATTTTAATGCGCTGGCTAAAAAGCAGGAAACCCAGCCCTAACCCCGTATCTCGATGTCAACAAAGGATGTATTCTATCTCGCTCTTTTCGGGTTGATTGTCTACCTGATTCTTAAGGTTCGGGGGCAAGCAATTAGCCAACAGGCGCAACTCACCGACATTGCTCAAAAGCCAACCACCTTAACGACAGTCATAAACCAACCCGCACCAACAACTACCCCACCCCCTCCGTTTGATTATAAGACAGCTTTTGATAACTACGAACCTAATCCCACCGGGGTAATAACGACTTAATCATTATGGCTCTTACGCCCGAACAGCAAAACATCGCCGACGCCTTTAAAGCCGTCAAAGACGAAATGTACGCCATACCACGCGTCAGTCCATCGCTGAACGTGACCGCGCTCGCAGCACTCAACCGAAAGGGGGCAACTTCCGTCATTCTGGAAGACATCGACCGGGGGGGAAGCTTCATCTACAGACCACAATCCGAAAACCTGACGGTCGATAACGGCATCATCTTTCCGGCTCAGGATGGGGGTTTCTGGCAACGCCAATATGAGGGCTTCGTCAACGTGAAGTGGTTTGGGGCAAAGGGTGGCTTTAACGATGATACCGATGCCTTCCAGAAGTGCATGGACTACTTGTGGCAAAAGGGCGGGGGGACCATGTTTATTCCTTTTCGTATTGACGGCTATTCGTTGCGCAAGCTGCAACTACGCAGCCGGGTCAACATCAAAGGGGATGGTGACGAGTTGAAGATACGGGCGTTAGTATCATCGGAAACTGGCTTTTTCGTCTTGGGTGATACGCCGGTAGCATGGGTGACCTACGAAAACTTCGAGCTGGTGGGCAATCCCGCCAACATCAATCAGCACGGCTTTTATTTCACCGCCTACCCGCAAACAATCCCCGCGTGGACCGGGGGGCTATGGTGGACCAAGTTTCGCAAATTGAAAGTATCGGGGTTTCCTAAGCACCAGTTCCATTTCTACGCGGTAGACATCGAACGGCCTGCTTACAACGCGGGGGACGTAGCCAACCAGTTTCTTACCTTCGAAGATGTGCAAGCCTATCGCTACGACAATGACGACAGTTTGTGTCTGTACGCCGAAGGGCAATTTGGACAGGTGCAGGTACTGGGTAACTGTCAGTTCGACGGACCCAACTTGAACAAGGGAACGCTAATCAAGCTCATTTCACACCCGCACGATAACGCCAACGGCAGCGATAACGTGTATACGGTCAACTTCATGGGGGCAACCATGCAGGGGGCTAAGCTGGGCGTTTACACCTACAACGTACAAGGGGTGTGCTTCTTCAACTGTCACCATGAGCAACTACGGGGGGTCTACCACATCGACGCGGCTAGTTATGTCACGATTGATGGGGCAACGCAGGCGGGCGGTTGTGGTGTCGATGGAGGTCAAGGCTTTTTTCTCAAGAACTCGACTTCCTTTGTTACCTTCCGTAACGTGCCGGTCGGGGGCGAAGACACGACCGTCATCAATCAGAATGGTACCACCATATCTGACGGCTGGTATGCCGCCGGTCCAATCCGCTTTACGGGAACGACTCGCCAAATGCAAGTAGCCAGGGGGCAGCTTGATTCGGGAAACGAAACGAAGGTCTTGCTCGACAACCAAAACAATGCGGACGTATTACTCACCACTATCAACGGTCGCTTAGGACCGGAAGCCCTACTAACGTGCCGGGTGTGGGGGGACGGTTCGTTCAAGGTCACAACGGGGGGCAACATCAGCTTACCGGACTGGATGGGTAGCGTTCACTATGCCAAGCGTAACGATGTGCTTGTGTTTAAGCATATGGATTTGCCCGATGCGTGGGTACTGATTAGTAGCACCAGTGCTATACAGCAACGGGCCGATCTGGTTGCTCAATCGGGTTTACCCACCATAGCAGACATACCACCGGGGAAAGCGGTTTTGTGGAAGAACACGACTGATGATACAATCAAGTGGTACACGAATGATAACGGAGTTATCAAACCAGTTTAACAAAAAAACGCCCGGTCGATTGGCCGGGCGTTTTTCGTTGTACTCGGTAGAATCTTTGGTTTGTGCTGGCAGTTCGGCGGCTTGAGCGCCCTGGCCAGGGTGGGAGCCGGGACTGATCGCCAACCCATCGGCTACGTTCGGCCCTTACCAGCCGAATTTTATTTTGTTAGCGACCTTACTGCTTTGGCCCTCTTACAACGGTTATATCTCTATATCTGGCACCGTTGTAAGTTGAATTTATATTGATCGTAAAATCAATAGAGTTGTTTTTTAAGATACCATCTCCATCTACGTTCGTTGCAACGGCTGTTCCCAACAGATAGCTTTGTCTGGAGATAGGGTTAAGCACAAACCCGTTATCGGAAACGGTTGCTGTCAATCGCTTTGTAGGAAATATAATTAGCATCTCCTTATCAGCTTGCCCCTTCGCTATTACCAACACGTCATTACTGTTAGAGTACGTTCCTTTGGCTGGTGTTGACGAATCCAGCGCGAAAGAAGACGTTTGAGACAGTACGTTGTATGTTCCGTAATACTGTTCACGCGGGTCTACGTCAGCATCTTTTTTACAGCTCACACAAGCTAAGAGCGATAGGATTGTAAGAGAGAATAGTTGTCTTCTCATTGATAGTTAACTGGTTGAAAGGGTGAATGAACTATACAAACTTTTCGTAAATCTCATCATCGGAAAATGCAGACAAACGGCGAGTGT
Organism: Spirosoma pomorum; assembly: GCF_054776615.1. Lineage (NCBI taxonomy): Bacteria > Pseudomonadati > Bacteroidota > Cytophagia > Cytophagales > Cytophagaceae > Spirosoma > Spirosoma pomorum. The sequence continues at coordinate 222,585 of NZ_BAAHBP010000016.1, read as the reverse complement.
AAATTTCCATCGTTCTATATTCCGTGAAGCCGTTTTGCATTTGCAACTTCTTAGGATGGATACCTAACCGGATTGCCTTAATGTTGCCGGTATGTTTCCAGCCATACACTGTATACTTTCCTTCAAAGCCCAATTCTGTAAGAACTTTCTTATGCCGCTGGTAGAAGTGATTTTTTCCTACGGGTTCCGGCCCCGGCTTACCACCCTTCCCAAACACATAATTATCAGCGGGATAGTCTCTAATCTTAAGATCGTCGATTAAGTCGTTAAGCGGCTTAGGCAGTGTTGGAGACTTAGTAATGTTAGTTTTCGAACGACCGGGGCGAATAGTAACGGATCGCTCTTTCAAATCCTTAACCTTCATAAATCGTACTTCCTGACCGGGCCGGGCAAAGCAGTAATGAACAAAGTAGATGAAGAGCAATAGTGCGTAATCTTCCTGCTTAGTTAGTCGTTCAAATATGGCAGCGGCTTGTGCATCGGTGTAAGGCTCGTGAATTTCGCTTTCCTGCTTTGGTACGAGTTCAACGTCAACAGCGGGGCTAATGTCGAACCGCTTACGTCCTGCTTTGGTGAAATACAGGAAAAACGTCTTGAGCTGGTTAAGCTCTTTATTCCGGGTAGTTGGATGACTATGCAGCTTGAGTATATACTGTCTATACTGATCGCAGCATTCAGCATTAAACTCCTTAGTAGCTATCTGCTCTATTCCTTTTTCTTTCAAGAAAGCTAGGAGCTTATTACCGAAGTTTCTATAAACCTTGAAAGCGGTTTCAGCTAATGTTGATTTTTTAACGGTTAGGTAAGCTGCTAAGTCATCAATCAGTAAGGGAGCCTTTTCAACTGGTTTCGGGGCTTCGGGCGTTGGGTCAGGGTCAAAGACAGCTCCCTGCTCAAGTTGCTGATCTATGAACGCAATCCAGCGGTTTGCTTCCTTAAGTCGTTTCTTCGGGTCTTTCTCTGTATTGAACCTAGAAAAAAAACGGCGCTGCTTTGATTGCGTCCTGACGTTCCATTGGTAGAACTCGATTAACCAAGTTTTTTCAGGGTTATGCTCAAAGTGGAATAGCTTACATTTTCTGAATGGTGGGGCTTCAGAAATGGTATTTTTAGGCGGCTTCATGCCGGTAATTGTTAAGCGATTTGTTAAGTTCAGATGGCTATACATAAAAAACGCTGTTTCCTGTACGGAAACAGCGTTTTGCACTAAGTTGTGGAGATAGTCGGATTCGAACCGACGGCCTCTACAATGCCATTGTAGCGCTCTAGCCAACTGAGCTATACCCCCTCAACACAATAATGTGCGTTTTGTGGGTGCAAATATGAGGAAAAGATCAAGACTTCACAAACTGTATCAATAGATTTTTTAAGCTTATAGCTTTGTCCTTCGTAGGCTCGCTCTTGATTTGTTTTCTGTTACGAAATGGCTAGCTTTGGTATCAGTCCCCTACTTGCAATGCATACTGTTTATATTATTTACAGCCCCACCGCCGACCGCTATTTTATCGGACAAACCAAAGATCTGAGAATCAGTCTATGGCAACATAATGCCAAAACTAATCCGGCGACGGCTGATGGAAAACCTTGGGAAGTAAAGTTCACTCAGTCGTTCGACACGCGCAACGAAGCTCTGAGCCTGGAAATGAAATTGAAAAATCGTGACCGGGCCTACTGGGAAGAATTTATTGCCAACCCGCAGCCTACGGTCTAATCGTCATACGATAGTAACCAATAAAAAGGGTCTTTACGTGATGTAACGACCCTTTTTGTTTTAACCGAAGTATATAGTTCGTTCAGGCAAGGTAAGGAAGGTAGGGCTCCAGCTTTTCCGTGTCCCGGAATGCTGATACCTGATAGAGATTGTTGTTGTATGCGTCGTACCGTAGTTCCACGTAGAAGTCGCGCAGGTTATACAACAGAAAGATATGGTTACCTTCGTACCGGTTGGCCAGAATATCTCCTTTACGATAGAGGGTATCGAGCTGTTGTTGCGCGGGAAGCTTGGTAAACTCAGCGGGTTTCATAAAATTGGGGTTGACAAGCGAAATAAGCAAAAACCAGCTGATCCCGCAACCTGTTGGCTTCACTTTGTATAACACAACAAAAACAGTCGTATACTACAAGAAGCATAACGCCTGACCTAACCCCTTATTCACCAATCCTTTCCACTTAGCCGACCTGTCTACTATTTTTTAGCCTAGCTTTACCTCACGGCCGCTCTTGGCAGCCTGATAAATAGCTTCCACCACGCGGATGTCGTGTAGTCCTTCCTCACCGGGAACCAGCATAGGTTTCTTATTCATAATGGCCAGCGCATCGTCGTCCATCTGCTGGGTCTGCTGCCAGGGTGCTTTGTATGAATGGTTGATCGTCCCCCCTGTCCATGTTCCCTGTACGCCAGCGTATTCGGAGTAGGGTTCCATACGCAGTTTTCCTTTGCTGCCCGTTACGTTCAGGAAGTTCATGTTCATACCGTAGCTAGTCTGAATCATTGCCCTTGCGCCACTCGGGAAAATAAGCTGCGCTAGCGACGTTTCGTCAAGACCGTTTTTGTATACATCCGGCCGGGCCGTGTATTGCTGGGCAGTCAGCGCGATAGGTTCTTCGCCCGTTGCCAGGCGTGCCCCTTGTATGGCGTAAACTCCCATATCGTACATAACCCCACCGCCCATTTCTTTCTTCTGTTTCCAGTGGTCAGTCCGATTGTCATAATAGGCAGCCGCACAGTTTACCAGCTGTACTTTACCAATCCCTCCGCTACGTAACATTTTTACGTACTCCTGCGTGTTAGGTTCGTGGTGAAGTCGGTAGCCGATTGCCAGCGAGACATTGTTCTTTTTGCAGGCATCGATCATGTTCTGACACTCCTTCGACGTAACGGCCATGGGTTTTTCGCACCAGACATGTTTCCCCGTTTTAGCCGCTCGTACAACGTATTCTTCGTGCATTGAGGGCGGTAGAACGACATATACGACGTCGATATCCGGATTATTAGCAATGTGATCGAATGACTTATAATCGTAGATGTTCTTGTCTGGAATATTGTACTGTTTTTTCCATTTTTCGGCTTTGGCAGGCGTACCCGTCACGATTCCAGCCAGGTAGCAATTTTTTGTCTGTTGCAGAGCCGGTGCCAGCAGGTCCGTGCTGTAGTAACCCAGTCCAACGAGTGCTACTCCCAGTTTATCTTTTGCGGGTCGGGTAGCCCCCCAGAGTGCGTTAGGAGCCAGGCTTAGAGCAGCTCCACTCAGAGCCGTAGCCTGAAGAAATGTCCGACGGTTTATCGTGTTTTTCGAGTTCATTGGAAGGATGTCGTAACGACAAATAGGAATCTGGCCGAAAGTAAGAAGACTTTTCCTTCGAACCCACCCTATTCTAGTTTTGTTGACATAAACGGGCGGGCCGCTACGTGATCCGTCCTGAACGATTACTTTTGCATATGTCTAAAAAGATTCAGGTTGGTTTAGTCCAGATGAGTTGCTCCGCCGATGTCGAGAGTAACATTCAGAAAGCTATCAACGGTATTCGCGAGGCCGCTCAGCAAGGAGCCCAGATTGTCTGCCTGCAGGAATTGTTTACGTCGCTGTATTTCTGCGACGTGGAAGATCATCATAATTTCAGTCTGGCCGAAGCTATTCCCGGCCCTACAACGACCCGACTTGGTGAACTAGCGGGTGAACTAGGGGTTGTGATTATTGCGTCGCTATTCGAGAAACGGGCGCAGGGGTTATATCATAACACGACGGCCGTGCTGGATGCCGACGGTACGTATCTGGGTAAGTACCGCAAGATGCATATCCCCGACGATCCGGGTTACTACGAGAAGTTCTATTTTACGCCTGGCGATCTCGGTTATAAAGTATTCGACACCAAGTTTGCCAAAATTGGCGTACTGATCTGCTGGGATCAGTGGTATCCGGAAGCAGCGCGTATTACGGCGCTCATGGGTGCGGAAATTTTGTTCTACCCAACGGCTATTGGCTGGGACACAAACGAGCCTGATCCTGAACAGAACACGGAGCAGTACAACGCCTGGCAGACGATCCAGCGGAGTCACTCCATTGCCAATGGGGTCCCAGTCGTGGCTGTGAATCGGGTTGGCCGTGAAGCTGATCAGAAATTCTGGGGAGGCTCATTCGTGACAAACCCTTTCGGGTCGTTGCTCTACCTCGCCCCCCACGACGAAGAAATAGTACACGTTCAGGAGATTGATCTTGGGCTTTCCGAAAAGTACCGGACTACCTGGCCCTACCTCCGCGACCGGCGTATCGATTCTTACCAGCCAATCACAAAGCGGTATATTGACGAATAGCGGAGAAAAAGGAGGAGAGAGAGAAAAGAACGGGGAGAAATACAACACGAACCCTCGTTCCTTTCTCCCTCTCCTCCTTTCTTCCCTTTTACCCCTCTTTATGAAATTCACACTCGCCTTGATAACCGTTTTGCTGGCCGGGATTGGCTTCTGGTACACGCAACCGGAAGACGTACCAGCACAAACCCTACGAGTTGACCTCCCGCCACAAGCGGCCTTAACTGTCACTCCCCGCTCCCGTTTTACGCCCACGACCCGCAAGGGTTTTTATAATCTGGATGTCGTCGGTGATTTTACGTTGCCCGCCACGAAGACCGTTACGTTTTGCGGGGCGGGTCGCAACCTGCATGTCCAGCAGGACCGTACCAAACTCTTCCGACGGGGATTTTCGGCTCTTGATCAATCGCGTATGGTTCAGCAGGTAGAGATATGGTCGGATGGTTATCCGCCGGCTGGCTGGCGAAGTACCCTGAAACAATCGCAGCGGGCGATGGTCGTTTATCAGGATTATTTTGCCAACTCATTTCAGCTTCCCTGGGCGCGGAATGGGAATCTGGGGAAAGACGTTTTGTACCAGGCTCCGCCCAACGCGCGCACAACCCGCAATAACATGTATCAGGCGGCCACCGAGTTGCAGGGGGGCTGCGTTGGCTTTGGCGACTGCCCGCCGAACGGCATGAAAAGCACGTATGGCAAACTTTTTCTCGACATCGAGAATGAGGGCGTCAATCGCGGGAACGAGCAGGAACAGGTCAATCTGTACACGTTCATGATCAAGACGATCAAGGAGAACGTCAGCCCACAAACGGAAGTGGGTTCGATTGCTCCGGTTCCTCACAACAGCTTTGGCTATTCAAAAGCAGCAGATTATACAGCCAAGCCCGAATGGCTTTGGAATACGCCCGCTCAACAAACGGCAACCAGCCGCCAACGAGGCATGCCGAATTCAATTGTCGGTAAGTCCTACGCCGACTACGCCGATTTTCAGATGCCGGGTACGTATTATCTCTATCCTGAATTTGATTACTCAGCCTCGCACAACCGCGACGGCGACCGGCACTGGCTGGCGGCTCTACTGGGCGAACAGGAAGTAAATCTCCGACTATCGCCCAAGAAGAGAATTGCGTGGCACTGGCTGTTTAATACGCAAAGTGCCGCTTTTGCCAACAGCGGTAAAGCTGAACACCCCGCCCCACCCGCCGTGGCCGAGGGTATGGGCATTTTCTATTGGTTTACGGGTGCCTACGGTGTTATTCTTTGGGATGACTACATCAACCTGACCCCCGATCAGCCCACCCCCGCCGATCCAGCCCAAAGAGGACTAGGCAGCGACCGAAACTACGCCTGCTATGAGCATTACGTACACGGCCTCTGGCGTTTATTTAAACACCATGGCGATCTGTTTAACGGCCGGGAGAAGTACCTGAACGAAGCAACCGAGTGCTCGTACGACGGCGGAAGAACCTGGGCGAAATACAATGCGAATCAGATCAAAACCCGAAATCTACCCTTCGTTCGTGCCATCGTCAACGGCGATCAGATTCTTATAGCGGCTACCCGAGCCTACGCCCGCCCTGACCAGAATACGCAGGTTATGGTGCGTTACGTCCAAGACGGCTACAATTTCAACACTACACTCAACCTCAAAGGCGACGAAATTTTCCTGGGACGGGCGAAGATGGAATAAAAAAGGAGGAAAGGGAGGAGGGAGAAAGGAAGCGGCTAGGAAAGCTGCTTCCTCATTCTAGCATATTCGTACAAAAAAAGGAGGAACAAGGGTAAAAGCATTTGCTTCATCTTGTTCCTCCTTTTTTTATAAGATACTCTCTTTCACCATGAACCTGAAACAACTAGAGAAAGCTGGTATTGGCACTTGCCTTCCTCCTCTCGTCCCTTTCCTCCATCCTCTCCTCAAGAATACCGATCATTCCGCCAGGGGTAAGCGGTATCGGAGTAGCCGCGTTCTTCCCAGAAGCCCAGTCGGTTGGCGTTCATAAACTCGATACGCTTGATCCATTTTGAGCCTTTCCAGGCGTAAAGCTGGGGCGTAATCATGCGGAGGGGTCCCCCATGCTCGCGGGTCAGGGGCTGGCCGTCGGCAGTGTGCACGAGCAGTACGTCCGGTTTGAGTGCCTCCTCCAGCGCGATATTTGTCGCGTAACCATCGTAACCGTAGCACATTATATGTGTAGCCGACCCTTTGGGATCAACCAGCGCGGCTACGTCCATAAACCGCACCCCCACCCAGGGCACATCCAGTCGCGACCAAGTCGTTACACAGTGGAAGTCACTGGTATCCTCGACCTGCGGCAGCGCCATTAAATCGTCCCACTTCAGTCGAAGCGGATGGTTTACTTCGCCATCAATGTTCAACTGCCATTTATCCAGCGGAATAACCGGCTGATAGCCAAGATCCAGCACGGGCCATTTGGTCGTAACTGTCTGCCCGACGGGTACCGCCGGCATTCCGTGGCGGTTGATGGGTCCAGATCCGCGAGGTTTTTCGTCGGTCATGGACGGCGTCTGGGCCATTTTTTCCTCAAACCGGCGTTTGAGTTTCATCCGGGCCTCGACAATTCTATCGGTTTTATCGTTGGTTTCCATAATATAGTAATGCTCTTTACTGCGTATTGATAACAGCAAAAACGAGTGCGTAGTTTGCAGCGATCCGGCGATCAGTCACAAACAAACGCACTCGTTAAATTAGTGGCTTTTAGGCCACCCGGACGTAGCTGCCCAGCAGCTTCACTTCGGCCGCGTGGTGGTTCAAAATCTCCTGTAAGGCGGGCTCACTAGCATGGCCCTCGCATTCGAGCAGGAACCAGTACCGGAACGTAGCGCCATCGCGCAGGGGGCGACTTTCTATCTTGGTCAGGTTAATTTGCCGGGCGTTGAACTCCTGAAGAAACTCCGCCAATACCCCTGGCGACTCGGTATTGGGCAGCCGGGCAATGAGGGTTGTTTTGTCGTGACCACTCGGTTGGTTCTGAAAATCCTTGGCCAAAATCAGAAAACGGGTCCGGTTCAGATCGCTGTCTTCAATGTTGTCGAACAGCACCGGCACATCAAATAGCTTGGCGGCAATGTTGGAGCAAACAGCCGCGGCATAAGGCTGCTGAGACGCCAGCTTAGCGGCTCTCGAAGTTGACTCTACCGGCACCATTTCGGCCTTTAGTCCTTCGAACGAATCGTTCAGGAAGCGACTGCACTGCCGAAACGCAATGTCCTTGGAGTAAATATGCGTAATGTCCGACAGGTTTTCAGCCTTGGTAGCAAACGTAAAATGCACCGGAATGTGGGCTTCGGCAACAATGCATAGATCTTTTTCCAGCAGCAAGTCGATGGCTTCACTAACGACACCTTCCTGGTTATTTTCGATAGGGACCACCCCGAAACGCGCCCGCCCCGTTTCGACGCTTTCGAACACCGATCGGATAGTGGGCAGCGCGGTGTACGTACTCATGGCCCCAAATCGGCTTTCGGCGGCCTGGTGCGTAAAGCTACCATCGGGGCCCAGGAACGCCACCCGTTCGGGCAGTTCCAGGTTACGCGACACGGCAAAGATTTCAAGAAAGATAGCCTCGATCGCGGAGCGGTTCAGCAGGCCCTTGTTCTGAGCAGAAAGCCGATCCAGAATTTGTTTTTCGCGCTCGGGGCGGTAGATAACCGTGTTCGTCGAGCGTTTGAGTTCGCCCACCTGGCGGACCAGATCCATGCGCTGATTCAGCAGCGTCAGTAATTGATCGTCAAGGGCATCGATGTTCGTACGGAGAGATTCAAGCGTCATTGTGCAGAGAGCCAAACGCTACGTAGCGCCAAGAGGAGGCCCGGTCCTATTTCGCAAAAGTACAGTACCCATCGCCGACTGCAAACTCCAAGTGGACGAAAAAGCAGGCAACCCAATCGGAGAAAGCATTTTATCGATACGGTCAGTAGCTAACAGCCAACCGATTCGACCAGCCGGTAATCGTTCCTAACCAAACCATACCAACTTTTTGAGATCCCTTCCCCGTCCCGCCATCTATCCACATAGGTACGTCTGTCCGTGGTCCCATCGTCATCTAAAAAACTCCCCATATTATTTAATCCTAAATAGTTTTTTAAGTAATAATACTTATTTTAATTCAAGCATAAATACCCATAAACAATAAAGAATATGGTTAACTCTGGTATGACACATTGTTGCTTGATAAGCAACAATGTGTCATACCAGATGCCTGATTCAGACAATCGATGCGAGCATTTTCAATTTTAGTCATTGATAGCCAGCCCGGGGTGGCTGCTATGATGACGCAAGTAGCAAAAACCAGTTTTCCCGAAGCTCGTTTTAGTTTAGCCGACAGCTTCTCGGCGGCTCAGCATCACCTTGTGAGTCACGCAATCAAGGATCACAAGCTTGTTCTGCTTGATCTTGACTTGGCTGGAGCGCCGGATAAACTGGCATTTTTGCGTCTTTTACGGAACCATCCCAAAGGTCGTTTGCTACCAGTGGTTGTAGTAACCTCCGATAAAACAAACCCTTTCGTTACTCAGGCTTACGAGCTGGGTGCGTCAGCCTTTACGCAGAAACCTGTCAACGTTGACGGTTGGAAAAATTATCTGGCAGTGACCAGACAATACTGGTACGAAACGGTAACCCTGCCTGACAAGAATGAATGATACTCGAAACAATTGCTGAAAGCACTCCCCAAGGTTGAGTACAACTACCTACACCAAATCGAAACCAAGAAGTGCAACAGAGTACATTAACAATCTAGTAATCAATCACTTTACTAACATATCTGTAAGCTGGTATACTTTTATCAATCCCACTGACTGTTTTTGTACAATCAACCATCAATCTCATCGTTACCATGCTTTTTGAACGTGATGATCACAATCTCGATTCTAATTCGAATCAAACGTATGTTTCAGGGCTAATAACGGGTTTGTTTACCGGATTGGTAACAGGTCTGGCTGTTGGCTTTCTATTCGCTCCCCGGTCAGGCAAGGAGTTACGGAAACAGATTGCCGGCACGGTAAGCGATCAGACCAAAGACGTCCAGAACCAGTGGGACAAAACCAAAACTCAGGCTAAGGAGACAATCGACAACATCAGAGATACTGTTGGCTTGGGAGAAGATGAAATGAGCCGGTATACTGATCGCGTTAAGAGAGAGACCAAAGAAGCCGAAGAAGAGGCAAATAAAGCAGTAGAAGAAGCTGATCGTCTGGCAGACCAGGCGAAGTCTGCACTAGAAAAGGCTAAAAACTCCGGTAGGGCTAGCTAAGGATAGTCAGTCCTGTCATCTTTCCGGTTGACGATTAGGATGACATAATATTGTCAGGCAAGCAAAAGCCCGCAGTCCAATGACTGCGGGCTTTTGCTTGCTTTGCAGATTTAAACCGTGAAAAAGTTATTGTACCCTTGCCGTTCGCCGGTAATGCTTGTTAACCGGAACATGATCTCGTCTGAAAACTGCCCTGGGACAGCCTAAAAGCCAATATCCACCACCAGTGGCTGAACCAGGGGTTGTCTTGTTGTTAGGTTGTAGATCGCCCGGGCGCCTAACTCGAACGGCGTTCGCAGACGTAACGCGTTGAAAATAAACGACACGTTTAACCCGGCGGTCTGATAAGTTCGCCCGTAGCGATTGGTTGTTGCTGCAGTTGGGAGTACGCTTTGCCCATTGGCCGCATCGAAGAAGGCCGATGCTTTGATGCGCTGCACGTACAGGAAGCGGCCCAGCGTCCAGTGCGTGTCAGCAACGGGAAAGTGGTATTCGGCGCTGCCAGCTATAATTTTATCATCACTCACGTACGCCTGTCCACGCGGATAGAAAATGACAGGGCTGAATTGATACGTATTATTTTTTAACTGCGCCTGTACCTGGTAACCGCCCCGCAGACGAATCGAATGGTGTTTGGCCAATCCCGGAACGAATACGTTCGCCTGAACACCAAACTGTTGACCGCGAAGCTGTCCCCCAAATGGCGTTGTTCGTTGCGAGACCGAGATGGTTTGCCCCCACCGGTAGATCAGATCCCGTTTACTCATTCGTAGGAGTCGAGAATAGCTGAATCCATACGATACTGTACTCAGCGACCCATTTTTCCCCACATCCGAGTAATACCGACCCGGTAAATCATAACCAGTTATCTGCTGGTAACTGTAGTAGGTCGACAGATTCATGTTCTGAATGTACTTGGAGTTCGTCAGGTTCAGCGGCAGCCGAACACCAGCCGTCAGTTGATTGTACTGCCACTCGTCGGAACGTATACTGTCAAGGGGTAAACGGCGATCGATAGCCAGGGACGTCCGCCGATTGCCGTGCTGGAAGCTCAGATCGATAACGGGATATAAAGCCTGATAACTCAGGTTTGCGAAGACGTTACCGACTCGTTCGGCCTGATTGTATCCATAGCCAACGCTGAACTGGGTTGTGCTCAGAATATCCTGCGAGTTCAGGCCAATGGATAGCGCTTGCCCCGTACTGCCCACTACGGGTCCCCAGCTGTAAATGTTCAATGCGTGAGCCAGCCGATTGAACCGACGAGCTACAGGAGGTTGCGTAGCAGGAACCGAGTCGGCCAGAATCCGGCGTCCCTGCGCGGCTACCGGGTCGACTTTAGGTAGGTTCCCAAAGAATTGGACGAGTTGCGTAGGGTCCCGCCGGGTTGGACTGCCCGATACGGGTTTCCAAGTATCAGGCGTGATCGCCATGTCGGCAATACGGTACCCAATGGCGTTGAAATCATCGAACGCCAGCCGTGTTCCCGAAGGTGACACGGCCGCGTGGTAAGCGGCCAGCGGTCGTGAGGTTACCTGAAACACTTGTTTTGAGCGAACATCGACTGCGTAAATGTTGTCGATGCCGGAACGGGATGAGTTGTACAGGACGTAGTTTCCCCAGGGTTGTGGGTGACTGATGTTTTCGTTAACGCGGGGCAGCAGATCGGTTTGTTTGCCGGTTTCCACATCAATTGACTGAATCGTTTTTTGCCGGTCGCGCAGCGCTACGGCTACGATCGTCTTGTTATCCCGCCAGCGTGGGTGCAGGTAAAATTCATTGTCCGAATTTGGTAATACCTTCAGGAGTTCCCCCGTTCGGGCATTCATGATACACAGGCGGGTTTTGTATCCTGTCGTGTTTTCAACCACAACCAGCTTACTCGTATCGGGCGAAACGGCCACCGCTGTGTAGCGCGTTTTTCTCGTCAGGTGGGTATGCCGACCCGAAGCAACGTCCAGCCGCTGTACGTTGGAATACACTCGTTGCCCCCAGCGCGGGTCGTAGCCGAATTCAATCCAGAATACTGTATTGTTCTTGGCCGATAACATATCGGGGTCGTTCGGGAATCCCTGCACGAAAAGGGTTTGCTCGCGACCGTTCCGGTCCAGCACAACCAGCCGGGGCGTATCACCTAATCCACTTTTTACGCAGACAACCGTCGAATCGGTCAGGAACTGCGGGTGCTGATAGTTGGTAAAAACGGGGCGACGGCTGGTCTGCTGCTCGGCCTGGACAGGAAAGTTTGTGGCGGGTGTTACCGTCAGGCTGGCCTGCTGTTTCTGCCAGACTTCGGTCAGATCGGCCATCGCTTTCCGGTACAAGGCTTCGGTGCGCAGACCCGTTTCGTTTTTGATGCTGGCCGAGAACGCGAATGGCCAGGGAAACCGGCGGTAGTTCCGGTTTAGCACGCGATCCCATACGTCGGGGCCGTATTCCCGCTTAAGGTAAGTCGTCAGAAAATACCCCAATACGTAATGATTGGGCACATTATCGCGGTACGATCCGCCAACGGCTTTGGGATAATTGAACTGGCGGCCAGCCAACAGATTGGCTCGCATTCCCAGATCGAAATTGGGAATCCGGCCCCGACCGCTGGTACTCAACACGGTCTCGGTTCCTACAGCATCCCCTTCCGCAAACCAGTCGGGCACGGTAATGACCGGAAAGAAGAGCCCGCCATTCCCCAGCAGCGTGTACAATACCCGGCCGTAGCCCTGTAGCGCTTTATCGTACTGAACAACGTGCCGAAACTCATGCACGGCCAGCAAATCAAGCCAGTTATACGTCCCCAGCAGGCCGGGGTCCTGGGGCGGCACCGCGAAAAATTCCGACCGACGCGGGTACAACGTAACGAAGCCATTACTACCTGTTGTCTGGTTCTGGAGTACGACCGAGATGGGGCGGGGCTTCTTGCCCAGCGTCGCACTAACGGGTTCGTACAGGCTTTCGAGCCGCTGTACGGTCCGTTGTGCGGTGGTATCCAGTCCCTGCGGGTACAACATCCGGAAGTGAGGGGTCTTTAACTGGTACCAGCGTAGGCTGAAAGGATTCTGTTCGAGGATCGGCAGGCTCTGCGCCCGGGTTGCCAGCGACGCCAGCAGCAGTAGACTCGCTATGGATAGTGTTTTCATAGATCGTCGCGCAAGGTACAGTATAAGCCATGTATTTACATGCACAGGCATATCAGAAGTTTCGGCCACGTTTCGGGCGTATTTGTGTACTTTTGCGGCCAGTTATGAACAAGTTAATCTGGTATGGCCGATAAAAAACCACTAATTCTGGTATCGAACGACGATGGTATTACGGCGCATGGAATCCGGACGCTGGTGGAGCTGATGAAGCAACTGGGCTCGGTCGTTGTCGTGGCTCCCAACAGTCCCCAGTCAGGCATGGGGCACGCCATCACGATTGCGAACCCGATCCGGCTTTACCCGTCGGATATTTTTGGCGATGTCCCCGCTTACGAATGCTCGGGCACACCCGCTGACTGCGTAAAATTGGGTAAACACCACATCCTGAAAGATCGCACCCCCGACCTGGTTGTCAGCGGCATCAACCATGGTAGCAACTCAGCAATCAGTGTCCTGTATTCAGGCACCATGTCAGCGGCTATCGAAGCGGCCATTGAAGGTATTCCGGCTATCGGCTTTTCGCTGGGCGATTTTACCCGCCAACCCGATTTCTCCCACACGCACGATCATATCCTGTCCATCACCGAAGCGGTATTGAAGAACGGCATGACGCGCGGTACGGCGTTGAACGTTAATTTCCCCGCCAAGTCGGCCGAGCCACTGAAAGGCGTTCGTATCTGCCGACAGGCCAACGCCAAATGGCAGGAAATCTTCGACGAACGACGTGATCCGCACGGACGCCGGTATTTCTGGCTGGCGGGCGAGTTCGTCAATTACGATACGCACGCCGAAGACACCGACGAGTACGCGTTGTCGCAGAATTATACGTCCGTTGTGCCGTGTCAGTATGATATGACTGCCTACGGGATGCTCGATACGTTGAAAAACTGGAACCTATAAGTACGCACTTCTCATGGCATTATTAGGCAGAATGCTCAAAAACGGAATTCGTCTCACGAATTCCGCCGTTCAACTCCGTCGCTCCAATCCCATTCGGCAACAGCGTAAAGCGTTCCGGAAACTTATTGCTAAGGCTCAGTTCACCGAATTTGGTCAAAAGTACCAGTTCAGCTCGCTGCTCAACGCTCTGGAAACCGACAAAGGCAAGGCGTTCTACAAGCTGTACAAACAGAATGTGCCGATCCACGATTACAATCGGATGTTTGATAACTGGTGGTACCGCGCGCTGGCGGGTGAGCGTGATATTACCTGGCCGGGTCGGGTAAAATATTTTGCGCTCAGTTCGGGTACATCGGAAGCCGCAACGAAGCACATTCCGGTAACGAAAACTATGTCGAAGGCTATCCAGCGCACCAGCATCCGGCAGATTCTGACGTTAGGCCGTTACCAGAACCTGCCGTCGACCCTGTACGAGAAAGGGTATCTGATGCTGGGAGGCAGTACGCAACTCAGCGCCCGCGAGGGACACTTTGAAGGCGACCTAAGCGGCATCACGGCCAGCCAGATACCGTTCTGGTTTCAGCGGTTTTACAAACCCGGCAAGGCAATTGCGCAAGAGCGTGACTGGGCGCTGAAACTCGACGAGATTACCGAGCAGGCGGGAAACTGGGACATTGGCTACGTGGTCGGCGTACCGGCCTGGATTCAGCTGCTGATGGAGAAGATCATCGCTCGCTACAACGTAAAAACCATTCACGACGTCTGGCCGAATCTGATGGTCTTCTGTCACGGCGGGGTTTCGTTTGAGCCCTACCGGCAGGGTTTCGAGAAGCTCCTCGCCCGCCCCATTACATACATCGAGACGTACCTGGCTTCCGAAGGGTTCATTGCCTACCAGTCGCACCCCAACGCGGCCGGTATGCAGCTGGTTCTGAACAACGGCCTGTTTTTTGAATTCATCCCTTTCAACGAGAAAAATTTCTCCGCCGATGGCGAGCTAGTAGCTCAGCCCGAAACGCTGATGATTGACGAAGTTGAAGAAGGAAAAGAGTATGCCCTGCTTTTGTCGACCTGTTCCGGCGCGTGGCGTTACCTCATCGGCGATACGATTCGTTTTGTTGACAAGAGTAAGTCGGAAATCGCTATTACGGGTCGCACCAAGCATTTCCTGAGCCTGTGCGGAGAGCACCTATCAGTCGATAACATGAACAAGGCGCTTGAAATGACCGCCGATGATCTGGGCATTGCCGTCCGGGAATTCACCGTAGCCGGTGTACCTTACGATACGTTATTTGCCCACCATTGGTATATAGGAACGGATGATGCCGTCGACGCGACAGAGCTACGCAATCGAATCGATGCCCATCTGAAAGAATTGAACGACGACTATGCCACCGAGCGGCAGCACGCCCTCAAGGAAGTAACAGTAACCGTACTACCGGCCGCTACGTTCTACGACTGGATGAACCAGAAAGGTAAAATGGGTGGTCAGCATAAGTTTCCCCGGGTACTAAAGAAAGCGCTCATTGCCGACTGGCAGAATTTCCTGACCGAGCGAGGTTTCGCGCAACCCTAGAAAGAAACGCCTATACGCTGGCCGATTCAATCCGTTATGATGCGGCACATTAGTGCGCTAAAAAACGTAACGCGTATCAGGATCGGCCAGCCAACCAATCACCCCACGGCAGAGTAAGAGCGTCCCCAGACCAACCAGTAGCCCAATGACGCCATCGACCGGGGCCAATACCGGATACGTCATCACGTACCAAACGTAATAGCCAGCAGCCGGTAGCAGAAAAAGCCAGCCCGTCACCATGCCCGGTGCGTAGATTCGTCGGCCCCGGATGATAAACAGCCAGGTGTAAATCACCCAACTCCCAACGGAGACCACCACAACGGCAACGCCCAGCCAACGCCACCGATCACCAAAGAAAGCGGCCGTGCCGAAAAGCCCCCATCCGATTACTACGTTCACCAGAAAAGCCGTTTGCGGATTAAACGGGTATCGTTCCGGCTGAGCGCTCTGGTACCCTAGTTCGTTCAACCGACGAGGGAATAAGCCCGGCACCCGATACTGCTCGTACTGTTGCGCCAGTAGCCCCGTAAAGTTGAGCAGCAACAGGAACGATAGGTCAGACAGGGACATGTTATCGTAGAGGTACAGGAGGCAGCATAACGCCAGCCCTGCGCTCAGGTCAGGCCAGTGGCGGAAAAGAAATTTCATGGATGCACTGGATAAAAGACGGTAAATGAAGGAGAAAGACAGCCCCTAAGCAAAATCTAATTTTCATAAACTCGCCTTTTTCTTGGGTCTTTCTTCTCCCCTCTTTTCCTGTTATTTGCTACCGGTTCAGGTACGCAACCAGCGGTTCATAGAGTCGGGAGTAAGCAATGTTAATGGCCCCGATCAGAAAAACAACGCCTGTAACACGATTAAAAATCAGTACGACCCGGGGGGTAAAGAAACGCTTCAGGTGGTTTGCGTAGTACGCCAGCGCTGTTTCGGTCAGGAAAACCCCCACTAGGCTGGCACTCATAAAGGCGTATTGCTGGGCGTCGGTATAGTGAAAGTGCGTCCGGATATAAGCGACGATGGCCACCCAGGACACGAAGTTAACCGGATTGAGGGCGTTCAGAAAGAAGCCGGTCGTGAAGTAATAAATGAAGTTACCAAAACTAGTTGTTGGATAGGCCAGTCGAGGTGTTCCTTTCAAAATATTGACCAGGCCCATGGCCGTCAGAAACAGCACCCCTATCCCAGCCATAATATAGTCCAACCCCTCAATTTTGGGCAGGAACGACGTACCGAGCAGGGCGGCTAGGACAAACAACGTATCACCCACGATTACGCCCAGAATGATTTTCATACCGGAGCGAAAGCCGTTGTCAACGCTATTCTGAATAAGGGCAAAAAAAACGGTTCCGAATGTCAGGCAAAGCGCCACTCCGACCAGAAAGCCGTACAGTATTGGTAAAAAAAACACAAGTAAAGAAGCGTTAAAGAATTGGTCATCTATCTGAGTCAGACAACCGAAGAAAACAACCTAAAGTTTGGTTTAACGTACGATGCAATCGCTCGGTTTAGCCATTAATATTCTGCCGCTGAACCTCGAGAACAAAATCAACAGAGACGCTATTATCTTCAGCAATTTCTTCAACCGTCAATTTTCCTCGTTTGATTGCTTTTTGAACAGCGTCTTTTCTTACTTGCTCTATTCGCATCTTTTCTGCTTTGACGGCTTCTGCATTAGCTGCAATAACGCGAGCAAAATAAGCCCGTTCTTCGGGAGTCATTTTCCGCGTATCCAATTCGTCGATAGCTCGTTTTAACCATTCCTCATTCCAGAAAGCAGGATATTGGGTAGACTCGGTCGTATGAAGCGTCTTCATTGTATAAACCAGTTTATCTAAATCTGTCTCTACCTCAGGCACTTGTTTGGTGAACTTAGCCAACTCTACAGTAATGAACGTCATCTGATTATCAATGATTTCACCTTTCTCACTTCTCAGGTTGGCAACGGTATAAAAAAATCAGCAGTTGGCAAGATGTTTTTCTCTAGAAATGCAATGACGTAGATCTTGGGTAGTCTCGTATAGTCAAATTCACCTCGCTCTACAACGGTGTTGAACTTATGCAAAGCATAAAACTTCATGCGTTGAATGAAGTACGGAGCATAACCCAGTTGCATTTCGACAATAAACTGAGTGCCGTTTTCGTCGGTGCAAGACAGGTCAAAAATGCCGCTCCGACTGTCAATAGTTAGTGCCTCAAATGCGTTCTTGTCAAAGTAAATCTCTCGTATAGGAATCTCAGACCTAATCAGCGCCTGCAAAGCGGTGCGAAGAAACAAGCGATCAGCTTCGTTACCGAAAGTAGCTTTGAAGCCATAGTCAGAAATAATGGGAATGTAAACGCTTGTCTCCACTAGGCAAAGATTAAAAATACCGAAAAGAGTTTATTCAAGATAGTTTGCGCTCCCATAGATGCTAGAAGTATAACAGGTGATTGTTTTTGGGCAGCCTTAGCAGACAATTTAAACTAAACCCCGCGTAGCCGCGCTACCATTAGGAGTCCACTCACGCTAATCGCGTCGGTAATCTCGCTGTTCATCACCATATCAACGGCCTGCGCTAGTGGCAGCTTCCAGACTTTCAGATCTTCGGTTTCTTCGGGTTCGTGTTCTCCTTCGGTCAGTTCCTCGGCTAAATAGATAAACCCTTCTTCGTCAGTGGCAGAATTTGAGGTATGGATGCGGGAAAGTTGCGTCCATTTAGCCGCTTCCAGGCCCGTTTCCTCTTTCAGTTCGCGCTTCGCTGAATCGAGTGGATCGGTACCGAGGGGCGAGCCCCCTTCCGGAATTTCCCAGGAGTATTCGTTCAGCGGGTAACGATACTGCCCGACCAGATAGGTATTACCTGCTGCGTCAATGGGGACAACGCCAGTGGCCTTGTTTTTGAAACTGACAACCCCATAAATGCCAGGCGTTCCAGCCGGCGTGATCACTTCTTCGTGCCGAATCGCTAACCAGTTATTTTCGTATTTAACCGCTGAATTGAGCGTTTGCCAGGGATTTACAACTTCGTTCATGCCGACGAAAGTACGAACTTTTCCCCTACGATGGCTACCTTTGTACCCAGGTTCGTGTTCGGCTCCGGCCAACACTGACCAGGCGTCGTACTACTCAGTCATCCCGACCAGATCATCCCGACTGGGCACCCGCGCTTCGTACACTATGCTTACTTCACAACAATTGAAATACCGCTGGATGGGTGTCTCGCTCGGGCTGAGCATCCTCCTGCTGGTGATAAAATTTACGGCGTATTTCCTGACGTTTTCAACGGCGATCCTGACGGATGCGGTTGAGTCCATCGTCAACGTCATTGCCAGTGGCTTTGCTTTTTACAGCATTTACCTGGCCGGGCAGCCCCGCGACCAGAACCACCCCTACGGACACGGCAAAATCGAATTTCTATCGTCGGGCTTCGAAGGAGCGATGATCCTTTCGGCGGGTATTGTCATTTTCTGGCAGGCGATTCTCTCTTATTTTGAGCCTAAAACGCTCAGTAACCTCGACTGGGGAATTGGCTTAGTCGGCATAACAGCCATTGCCAACGGTTTTGTTGGCTGGAGCCTGATTCGATCCGGCGAGAAGACAAATTCCCTGGCCCTCGACGCCGACGGGCGACATCTGTTGACAGATGCCTTCAGCAGCGTAGTCGTCATATTGGGCGTAGCGCTGATTCAGTTGACGGGTCAGTTCTGGATCGACAGTATGTTATCGCTCCTGATCTCGTTCGTGATCGTTTATAACGGCTTCCAGCTCATCCGACAGTCCGTAGCCCGGCTTATGGACGCGACCGACGTACCAACGTTGGAGCGGGTCGTTACGCTCTTAAATGTACACCGGGATCCGAACTGGATTGACGTGCATAATCTGCGGGTGCAGCGGTACGGTGCCGATCTGCACATCGACTGTCACCTGACGCTTCCGTACTACTGGCAACTGGATCAGGTACATAACCAGGTTCATCTGTTCGAGGACACGCTGAAGGATGGTTTCAATAACGAGGTCGAAATCTTTGTTCATTCAGACCCCTGCGAGCAGGCCTGTTGTCATTACTGCCGCGTGGCCGATTGCCCCGTTCGGGCCTTTGCTTTCGTACGCGACGTTGACTGGACACCGGCTAATCTGCCGCTGAATCAGAAACATTTCGTTCCGTTGGCTCCGCAGGAAACCCGGTAAGTTGTCATGGACGAGTCGGCCGCTATTAATCTTTACGATCCGGAGCATTTCACGACAAAGTTCATGCCTTCACCGGAATTGGTGTCTCGCCTGAAAGGTGATGTCAACAAGTTTCTGATCATCCGGGTGGAAGACATGTATCGGCACGTAACCCGCCCAGTGCCAGCCACACGAGCTACCATCCATTCGATACTGTTTCTACAATCGGGTGAAGCCACGATGAAAATTGGCAGCGCTACCTATACCATTCAGCCGGGGCAGATCTTAATTGTTCCCGCCGGACAGGTCTTTTCATTCGGCGAAAAAGACGTAAACACGGGTTACCTATGCAGCTTCCACGACGATTTTCTGATTGGCAAATTCAGCAGCGAGCGCCTGAAAGATTTTGAATTTCTACGGGTCTGGGGCAACCCTCGGGTCGATCTGGACGGCCAGACGAGTCAATTCATCGATCACCTATTCTCCCGTATTTTACTCGATTATGAGGAAACCGGCCTGGCAAATCTAGATATTATTCAACCTTATCTAATTACGCTGCTCTGCGAAATCAACCGGGCCTATACCCCCATGTCAGTCAGCACGCACACCTCGGCGGTGACGCTGACAAACCGCTTCAAGGAGTTGCTCTTTTCGCACGTCCGGACGCACCACCGAGTGACCGATTACGCAACGTTGCTCCACATCACGCCAAACCACCTTAATAAAATCGTCAAATCGATCACGGGCAAATCACCGACGAAATGGATTGATGAAGCGATCATTCTGGAAGCTAAAGTGCTACTTAGTCAGCGAACAGCCTCCATCAGCACGGTCGCGGCTGAGGTCGGATTTACGGATCAGGCCTATTTTACCCGACTGTTTAAAAAGCAGGAAGGAATTACGCCAACTGCCTTCCGTCGAATGATTGAAATGTCCTAAAAATGGCGTTGCTTGTCCTAACGCTCCACAACCGGAAATCGGAACTTTGCAGCCGACGCAGTCCCGTCTATTGCGCCAAAAACGCCTTCATGTCTTTGTCAAGAATTCCCAATGTATCCACTTCTTTTAGTGCTACACTCCTACTGGCGGTGGGTGGTGTTGTTGAGCCTGCTTTACGCCATATACCGCGGTATTCGGGGTTTATCCAGCGCGACGCCGTTTACCAGAACGGATAACCTAATCCGTCATACCACCGCAACCATTGCCCACGTTCAATTAATACTGGGGTATTTATTGTACTTCAACAGCCCTATGGTGAGTTACTTTCGGGAGCATTACGCCGAAGCGAGCCAAAATACTACTATGCAATTCTTCGGCCTGACGCACGTATTGCTGATGACCATTGCCATTGTGCTGATCACCATCGGCTCGTCGGTCGCCAAGCGCCAGCAGACCGATCAGGCCAAGTTTAAAACCATGACTATTTGGTTTGCATTGGCCTTGCTGGTCATCTTTGTATCAATTCCCTGGCCGTTCTCACCGCTGGCTAATCGTCCTTATTTTCGTCTAGTTTAATCATGCAGACTTTCTTCACCACTAAAATCGGCCGACTCCGACTCATCGCCTTCCTGGAGGGTGTTTCATTACTTGTTCTCATTGGCATCGGCATGCCTCTAAAGTATGCCTACAATGATCCGAGCTGGGTTAAGAGCATTGGTCCGGTCCATGGACTATTCTTTGTCTTTTTCGTCATCAATACTATCAGCGTGGGCATCGAATATAACTGGAAGTTTACCGAGACAAGTTGGAAAGTGCTTTTAGCCTCGTTCATTCCGTTTGGTACGTTTTACGTTGATCATCATATTCTGGCTCCTATTCACAAACAGGAATCCAGAAATTAAGACACTCCCTGTTGACCAACTGACCTGAAAACTGATATTTAGAAGCCGTTCGCTCAGTAAAGGGGATTATTTGAAAAAAAATTTGGATTATTTCTTTTAACAAACCAAATTTAACCCATCAAACCCGTTTGGAGCGCGGGTTATCAAAATTGCTTTTTCAATTCAGGTTGTATTCAACACCGGAAAGGCTGATCGCGTTACGATCAGCCTTTTTTGTTTTTACTTGATTTCAGCCAATGCTTCTTTCGTTAGCGATTTAAAAACAAACCAGGCTGTTGGAAATGGGTTAATCTGATACTCCAATCAGAGAAAGACATGCAAACTGTTTTGGTTACGGGGGCGACTTCAGGCATTGGTCTGACCATTGCCAATCATCTACACAAGAATGGATACCGGGTGTTGGGAACCAGCCGATCACCCGGTCGGCAACAGGGCCAGTTCCCTTTCGAGTTGCTGGAACTAGATATCTCGTCCGATGAGTCGATTCGGAACTGTGTCGCGGCACTCTCCGCCGGCGAAACGCGTCTGGATATTCTGATCAATAACGCTGGGATCGGTATAAATGGAAGTGCTGAGGAAACCAGCGCCGAACTGGCCCGTAAGCAATTTGAGATCAATTTTTGGGGAACGGTCAACCTGACAAAGGCCATTTTACCACTTATGCGCCAGCAGCGATCTGGCCAAATTATTACGATTGGCTCATTAGCGGGTCTGATCGGGGTACCTTTTCAAAGCTATTATGCAGCATCGAAACACGCCCTGGAAGGGTTTTTCAAGTCGCTGCGCCTGGAGGTAAGACCATTTAATATCAAAGTATCCATGGTTGAACCCGGTTTTTTCAAAACGAATCTCAACCAGGCTTTTGAACAGGATAAACCCAGCATCGCCGACTACAGTGCAACCCGTGATAAAGCGCTGGCGTCATTCTCCAGTTCGATCGAACGCGCTCCCACACCGGAGCCGGTAGCGCAGACGGTCTTAGCCGTACTGCGTTCAACCAATCCGCGCTACAGCTACCGAGTTGGTTCCGACGCCGTTACGTTGCCAATTCTGCAGTTTTTCTCGTACCGATTTTTCGAATGGGGTGCCGCTAAAAAGTTTAGTCTCTAGGCTGATTCTCTTCCGTAACAGCCATAAATCTTAGCAGGCCCTTGGCCAGGCGCTTCCCAAATCTTTCCAGAATTGCCTATTACTTTAGTGGTTCACTTTGTGAGTTGCCTATGAAAGTGCTGGTAGTCGAAGATGAACAGGGGCTGGCCGACAGTATTACGGCCTACATGAGTCGGGAAGGTTATGTCTGCGAAACAGCGGCTACCTTCCGGGAGGCCGACGAACGGGTCTACCTGTACACGTACGACTGTGTTATTGTCGATTTAACACTGCCCGATGGCGACGGCCTGCAATTGATTCAGAACCTGAAGCGGCTGGAGGCAACAACCGGCGTCATCATTATTTCAGCCCGCAACTCACTGGAAGACAAACTAAAAGGATTGGAGATTGGCTCGGATGATTACCTCACCAAACCCTTTCATCTGTCAGAGCTGAACGCACGCGTGAAATCATTATTACGTCGGCGGCAATTCGGGGGACAGACCGAAATTCGGCTTGCAGACATTCGGGTAGTGCCACAGTCCCGGCTGGTATTCGTGAACGATCAGCCAACGCCACTTTCACGGAAAGAGTACGACCTGCTGCTGTATTTTCTGTCTAATGTGGATGTGGTACTGACGAAAATGTCCATTGCCGAACACCTCTGGGGTGATAATATCGACTCGGCCGATTCGCTGGATATGGTGTATTCGCACATCAAAAACCTGCGCCGTAAACTCATTGACAAAGGCGCGGGCGATTATGTGCAGTCGGTTTATGGCATTGGTTATAAATTCAGCCAATCGTGAAGTTACTCGCCCAGACCAATCGGATCTATCTCGCTTTCTCGCTGGTGGTTTACCTGCTGAGTGCATTGGCTTTCTACCAGATTATCCGCTACCTGATTTACGATGAGGTAGAAACCCGGCTACAGATTGAAAAGCAGGATTTTGAAGCATACGTCCGGACGCACAATACCTGGTCCAGTAGCCCCTACTTCGTCGAAAACAAGATCGAGGTAACGCCTGCAGGCAACCAACCCATAACGGCCGAGATTCTTACCGATACGCTGATCCGCAACCGCTACAATAACGAAGTAACGCCCTTCCGACAACTCGCCTTTTACGCGTCGATTCAGGGGAAAGTCTACCGGGTTGAAATTCGAAAGTCACTCTTTCAGACGTTTCGGCTGATTGAGGCCCTTACCCTCGCCATGTTGCTGTTCCTGGGGCTACTGCTGTTGGGGACGTTCTGGTTCCAGAGTCGGTTGTCGGGACGGCTCTGGCATCCATTCTACAAGACGCTGTCTCGGATTAAGCGATTTGACTTGCGCCAGCACGAGCCTTTACAACTATCGTCCTCCAGCATTACTGAGTTCACCGAGCTGAACGACGTATTCAATAAGATGGCCGACAAAATGCAGCATGATTACCGAAGCCTGAAAGAATTTACGGAAAATGCCTCGCACGAGATGCAGACGCCCCTGGCGCTGATCAACGCCAAAGTCGAGCAGCTGATTCAGTCGGAGCAGTTGACGCAGGAGCAAACTACCTGGATTGAAGCTATTTACCAGGCATCCCGGCGTATGGCGCGGTTAAACCAGGGGCTATTACTGCTGGCCAAGATTGAGAACCAGCAGTTTGTTAATGCGCAACCTATCGATTTGACCGCCGAACTCCTCCAGCGGCTGACGGACATGGAAGAAGTTTTACTTCATAAAGATATCACCATCCGGGCAGAAACTCAGCCGAACCAGGCCTTCTACGCTACACTGCCAACTTTTCTGGCCGATAGTTTACTATCCAATCTCGTCAGCAACGCCATTCGGCACAACTGCCCGGGCGGTCGAATTGAGGTTCAATCATCATCTCATTCGCTGTCGCTCAGTAATACTGGTCCGGCTCCCGTAACGGACACAACAGCGCTGTTTCAGCGGTTCAAGAAAGAATCCAGCGTCCAGGAATCCGTCGGGCTCGGCCTGGCTATCGTGAAACAAATCTGCGATACGTATCAACTTGCGGTTTCGTATCAGTACACGAATCAGCAACATACGCTGACGATCACTCATCAGCCGGAAAACTAACGTCGCTGCTGCCGGGCCTGTAGCTCATGGAGCAGGTAATCCAGCCCGTTCAGCCGAATTTCGTACATCGTCTGTAACAGCTGGCCCAGTTTACCCGCCGGAAATCCTTTCTGGGCAAACCATTCCAAATAGGAAATAGGCAAGGCTCGAATCAGTTGCCCTTTGTGCTTGCCGAAGGGCATTTCGTAATGCAGCAACTCAAGTAACAGTTGCGGGTTTCCGTTCGGTTGATCAGACGTCATCGTGTATTCGCGTTACGCTTTTTCCGTGTAAAAAATGGCCAGCCAGATAGTATTGGTATCTTCTTTCGTCCACGTCACCCGGTGCCGAACGTGAGCAGGAATATTGACGTACGCCCCCGGTACTAACTGGATATCATGGTCCTCCCCTTCTATACGCAAACGGGCTTCCCCCTGTAGGACGACAACCCATTCGGCTTCCGCCTGATCATACCAAAAATCGGGTGGGGATACCTGCCCCTGCGACACGATTCGTTCGACCCGGAAGTCCTTACCCGTCAGCAAGTCGGTCATCAATTCCTCCGGTAGTGTGGCCGGAATGGCTGCGTAAAGATTACTGGTTGACGTGGGTGAATGCATCAGGGCTAAATGAGATGATTGCTGGCTTACCGCAAACCTACCCATTTAGCCCTTATCAACAAATGTATTTCGTGCGTACGCTACCTTATCGGATTACAACCGGAAAGGTTACATCCAGGTCCGAGGAGCCGGGTGCCGCGGTACCATTTTTCGTGTTTGGCTGGTGACGAAGTACGACGTTCAGGTTGCCCGAGCTGGCGGCACCGGTCCGTACGCTGGTCGCAAGCCCAATTGGATATGGGCCAGGCGATGGGTTAGAATCTTTGTCGGTAGCCGTTACCGTGAGTGAAGCCGGCGAACTACTTGCCGGGGTATACGTGTAAACGAACAAATGTTCGTTGGCTTCCTCCCGAATATCGTCGGTTTGGTTCACCGTTGGCGTTTTCGATTTATCCAGCAACGTTACCGAGCCATTGTAGGTCGCATTGGTTCTCAGGGTTAGCGTCGCATTCGTTACGTTCGGCTGCGCGTTGCCAATTCCATCGATGGTAGCGGTTACGACTTCCGTTGGGGCGGCCGTGTTCGTTAGCGACAAGGTCGCCGTGGTAATCTTTTCGTTGTCGTCGGTAGGCGTCGGGTTATCTTCTCCCCGATTACAGGCGCCTAGTAATACAGTAACAGGTACTAGTAGGATAACGGCTTTCGTGAAAAGCTGCATAGCGTATAAAATTAAAAGTGAAACAAACAGAAAAGCTCATCTAACGGGTTACCCAAATGACAGGGGAACCTTGATTTTTAGCATGATATTCCGGCCCGGTGCATCAGCGAAATAGCGAAACCGGTCTAAGTAGTCGCGATACGTTCGATTCAGCAGGTTACTGCCGCTCAGAATGACGTTAATCAACTGCTGACCGGCCCGCCACGAAAACCCCGCTTCGGCGCCCAGTAAGGTGTAGGCTGGCGGAGGTGGCGCAAAGTCTCCGGTAAAGGTCAGCTGACCGTTCTCCTGCCGCTGCGTAACAGCGGGCGCCCGATTCTGACGGGCTACGTACAGTACGTTGGCACTGACGTAGGCTCCGGAAATTCGTCGCGGGTTTGAGGCCGTTTCCGGCGTTAGCTCGTAACGTAGTCCGTTGTCCGTTCGGTTAGGTGGGATATACACCAGGTACCCTCGGTTGGTCTGATCGTAGGCAAAAAGCAGCGACGTTTTGGACGTAATACTCAGACGGCCAGCCAAGGTGTACCGGATGGTCGCATCAAGCCCCCGGAACGTAGCGCGTACCTGATCATAAGAGTATGCCGGAAATGCCCCCCGCTGCCGCACGATGGGCACCGAATCGGGTTTCAGATAGATATAATTGTTGATCAGATTACTGTACAGGTTTACGTCAGCGGATAGCCGTTTGCCGGTGTACGTCAGCACGATATTGCCGTTATACGCCTGTTCGGGGTTCAAATTAGGATTACCTCGTTCGTAAGCCACGGCGCTCTGGTGCAGCCCATCAGAGTACAAATCGCTGACGTTAGGCGCACGCCAGGCCGTACTTAGATTAGCAGCCAAACTCAATTGTGTTGTAAATTGATACGTAGCCCCCAGCGAACCCGTTACGTTATCCCAGTCGCGGGTTTGGGTAGTTACGCGTCTGGTCGATTCGTCCAGGAAGAAAGCGCGCAGCCAGCGGTAATCGTAACGCAGCCCCCCTTCTACCGTCCAGCGGTTGCGGGCGTAGCGCTCGATGGCAAACAAACCCGCGCCGGAAGTCCGGTAATTCGGAATCAGGAACAAGTAGCGCCGGACGTTGCCCTGCGTTAACCCCGTTAGTCCGGCGCTACCAGAAAAATTGCCACCATGAGCAGTCTTAACGGGTGCGTGTTCCCAGACCAGGTCGGCCGTTTCGGTAGTTAGTTTGAGGTATAATTCCGGGTCGGTAACGCGGCTGAACGACAGAAAATCATACTCTCGCCGGATGTTCTGCTGCTGGGCCAGCGTGGCAGTCAGTGTCCCCCAACGATCCGAATGCAAGAACGCCTTTGCTTTAAGCAGGTTATGCTGCACCTGCTGATAAGGCCGACCTAAAGCGAAGGAAAATTCCGGCTGTACTAGCGGTTCTGGGCGGAAAATGGCAGCATAGAAATCAGCCAGACTACCAACCTGAGCCCCCGTGAATAAGCCAACGGTGGCATTGTACTGGCTAAAGAATACCTCCACCCCCGCATGCCGACGGGAGTAGTTGATCGTTCCCGACAAATCGTTCTCGCGGTAGCTGCTGTTTTCGAGGTAATAAGTCGGTGTTTTCGTGTAGCCAACACGCTTCAATGTGCCCTGCAGGCGCCAGCTTAATCCGGCCAGTTTTTGGCCAAGCGCCTGTTCAAGTAGTCCTGATACAGTCCCCTGCCGGCCATTGGTCCCGCCCACGAGGTTTAGTTCACCACCCAGTTCGGGAGCGGTTGGCATGGCCTTGGGTTCCACTAAAATAACGCCCCCAATGGCATCAGATCCGTATCGAATACTGGCAGCGCCCTTGATCACCGTCAGCCGGGCGGCCAGGAACGGATCGATCTGGGGAGCGTGCTCAGTACCCCACTGCTGATCTTCCTGTCGAATGCCGTTGTTTAACGTAACGATCCGGTTGCTATACAGTCCATGAATGACCGGTTTAGAAATAGACGGTCCCGTCTGGATGGAATACAGGCCGGGCAGTGTTTTCAGACTCTCCCCCAGCGATTGCCCCCGCGTTGCGTCGAGGCTATTACCCGCTAAAGCGGTCTGCACCTGAAGTAGCTGCTGTGCTTCGGAGCGTCGTTCGGTTACAACAACCTCCTTTAGTGTCTGGTTGTCAGGCCTTAGCAGTACAGGAGGCAACGTAACGAGTGAATCGACTCCAACCGTTACGGCTATGGTTTTCTTTTCGTAACCCACAAATTGGTACTCAACCGTATACGTCCCGGCGCAGACATTGGTCAGCCGGACGTAGCCTGTCGTATCGGCCACAGCCCCTGTGGCCAGTTCGCGGACATACATGGTGGCTCCGGCCAGCGGTTCGCGGTTGTCCTGGCCTAGTACTTGCCCGGTTAACGTAGCAACGCAGGGCGGCTGAGCATAACCGCCCGTCGCCAGCGCAACGTTTACCAAAACTACCAACCAACAAATAATATGTCTACACCAACTCATCCGCTACCTGTAACGCATGATCGATACCAGGCATCGGCACCTAATGCAACTACGTTGCAAATTTAGCACCTAAATTTGGTTTACCTAATGCAGTATATCAAAAACCAGTTCCCGCAGGATATCACCTTCACTCAGCGTGGGTGCATCAATTCCTTTGCTGCGGGCGTCAGCCCGGCGAATGGCGTGAATAATATCAGCCACTTTGTTCAGCGGAAACGTTCGGGCGGCACTCAGGTAGTCTTTCACAAAAAACGGATTGACACCCAGCAGTGGTGCTAGTGCTTTGTCACTCTGATCTTTGGAGGCCTGCACCAACAATACCTTGCTGAAATAGCTGAACAACTGGGCCAGGATGACGACGAGTGGGTTGTCTTTGGGGTTCCGGGCGAAATAATCGACAATGCGATTCGCCTTCACGACGTCACGCTGCGTCAGTGCTTTCTGCAATTCAAAAACGTTGTATTCTTTGCTGATACCAACCAGCCGTTCAACCGTACCGGCCGATATTTCCTCGCCAACGTGGAGATTAATCAGAATCTTGTCAATTTCACCAGCTAAGCGTTTGAGATCATTACCGATGTGGTCGGCTAGAAGCTGACAAGCCTTCGGACTAACTTTAGCCCCCTGTTCGCGGCAGTACTCGCCTATCCAGTCGGGAACCTTATTGTCATATAGCTTTTTGACACCCAGCAGTTTTCCCTTGTTGCAAAAGGCCTTAACCCAGGCTTTCCGTTCGTCAAGCGCTGGCTTTCCCTCTTCCTTGGTGTAGCACAGCATCAGGATTGTACTGGCCAGCGGGTTGAGGACGTAATCTTCGAGCAACGTCTGGGCTGATTTATCACCAATCCCAGTCAACTGCTGGGCTTCTTTGACCAGCACCAACTGCCGCTCGGCCATGAACGGATACCGGCGGGCGTAGTTCAGTACGGCTCCCACATCAGCGTCTTTTCCGAACAAGACAAACTGGTTAAAGCCCCGCTCGGCGACCGGGACGGCTACCTTTTCCAGCTCCTCGGCAATACGATCAATGTAGTAAGGCTCGTCGCCATGGATGAGATAAACAGGCGCAATTCGCTTGTTGCGAATATCTTTCAGGATAGTATC
The DNA here is from genome assembly GCF_054776615.1 of Spirosoma pomorum. NCBI lineage: Bacteria > Pseudomonadati > Bacteroidota > Cytophagia > Cytophagales > Cytophagaceae > Spirosoma > Spirosoma pomorum. The sequence continues at coordinate 193,418 of NZ_BAAHBP010000016.1, read as the reverse complement.
TACGGCAGCAATCAAAACAGAATCGGAGAATTAACGAGATAGACTCGTGTCAGCTGTTAACACGTTTTGGGGCAAAATAATCCTACAGCAGATCGGCCTGCAACTGTTTGAGCTAATATTAATCAGCAGTCGAGTTGAGTATAATTAGATCCGTCGTTAACAACGCTCATGACCACTTCGGGCTGTGTAGGCTTGCTTTGTGTATCAATCTAAAACAAAGCAACGTATGGCAACGCTCACACAGTCAACTTTTTATGTAGCACTATCAACTAGCCGCCTGCTTAACCGCTACCGTCAGTTTACCGCTAACGCCGAGTTTAACCGCCTGGGCTGGGCAGCCACGGCGCTCACCATTCAGGGGTGTATCTTGTCACCTGTTCACATTCTTCTGATGTCCACGTACGGCGGTGGCGATTGGCAATTCCTGGTCAGTATGCTTTGTTTTCTGCTGGTTCTAGTTCCTATTCTGGCAGCTCAGCCGGTTAAATACATTTTCCCGGCTTTCAGCATTAGTTTGTTGGTTCACCTCACTATGGTCTTGCTCAACCTGCTGTAGCCAGCTTACCCGCATCAATAACCCTTACCGCTATGAAAACCCAACGATACGTTCTACGCTTTCTGGGTGTGGGTCCAATTCACCCGGACGACATCAGCTATTTCCAGTCTCAATTACGGGTGCTGGATCAAAGCCAGCATTGTCTGCTGGTCAACAGTACACCCGATCATCTTAACCAGCTGCTGGAGGAAATGCCCCTCTGGCAGGCCGAGCCCGAGCGGCTACACCAGACGCAGGAGTCTGACTCTGCACCTTACCCTGGTTCTTATCAGAATCTATTGTTGACGGCAGTACTGATTCTGGTGGGGCTAGCGATATTGTTTCCTTTTGCTTTCTGATTTACTCTCGTTTTAACGTTGACAACCTCAAAATCAGCACCTTACAAAAACCCAAATCCTTTAAGCATAATTACTTATCACTAAAAACAGTAGTGAATTGACAGTCAAACCTATACCAATTAAAATAGTAAGTTATTTTTCGCCGGATACTGCCACGTTTTGAGCGAGTTTGTCGTAAGGAGTAATGAATCAAAACCGTATTTGACTCTTTACTCTTTGCTCGCATGAAAAAGCTCATGACAACTGGCGTTGTGGTGGCAGTAATGCTTCTAGGCTACGCTTGTACAAAAAACGCTGACGACACACTATCTCCGGATGCCAGCGCGGCTCGTCTGGGTGGTGTTGCCAGCGGAACGGCTACGGGCCCTCACAGTGGAACGGCTTCACATCCCCACAGCGGCACCGGCACACCGCCCCATAGTGGCACGGCCACGCATCCACACAGCGGCACCGGCACACCGCCCCATAGCGGAACGGCTACAAGACCTCATAGTGGAACGGCAACCCCTCCCCCAAGTGGTACCGCTACCCCTCCGCATAGCGGCACGGGCACGCCACCGCACGGCCCTGGCAAACCCAAGCCGAAACCGGGGAATTAATTAAGTGCATTCATAAGAAAAGCCTGCCGTTACGTAACGGCAGGCTTTTCTTATGAATGGGTCAAACGACAGCACAGTATTCCTATAACTGATGCCCAACATCATGGACATGTGCGGTCAGTTGTGGCCAGAAATGGTTAAACTGCTCACTAATAAAATCGTAATGTTGCTCAAGATCGACAATGGCCGTATCCAGGCCAGATGGGTAGGCGGTTCGGCGGGAAATGCCTGTCAGCGAACGGTCGATTCCCTCCAGCGTCTGGTAGCTTGCCAGCCAATCGTAGCGAACCATAGCGTTGAGCATCTTTACAGCGTTAGTAGGCAGACGGGCGCTGTTTTGCTGTAGTGTACGATAAACGTACGTTATAAATGCACTCAACTCCTCCCCTGTCAGCGCTGAAAACTGCGTAGCCAGAAAGTGATCAAAAAATACGTCGACAGCCACGCCCGCGTATTTATGGCAGCGGGGATAGAGCAGTTCCCGTACGGCGGCTACGTCCGGATGATCATCGGTGAACGTATCGATGGACCGGTGCAAACGCACTCCCGCCACAATGCCAGGTTCCAGCCCATGCCGCTCACTGGCGGGGTTTCCTTTGATAAAGTCGCCGATAAAATTACCGATTAACCAATCGTCGTTATGCGCCGACAGACAGGCGTGCGCCAGGATATTCATGCCACGCGCGGACTTTGGCCAGCCTTGGTCAGCGGGGGTTCCGATACCAACGTAACGCCTTCGCCCGGCTCGTACCGGTCGACCGTTACGCCAAACCGGCGCAGAAAATCAACACCCTCGTCCGACCCGATCCCTTTGTATTCAGCGTACGAATGCAGGAATACCACGCGGGCAATCTTCATACTATAGATGATGCGAGCGCAAGCGATACAAGGAGACAGCGTTACGTAGATGGTGGCTCCCTCTACCTCCGAGCCATTTTTGACGGCGTATAAAATGGCGTTCTCTTCGGCGTGTAGAGCCAGGGAGCACGACCCTTTCGAATCGCGCGGACAACCGATGTCAGGAAATTCGTCATCACAGTTGTGCGTCCCGGCGGGCGGGCCATTGTAGCCAATAGAAATAATGCGCGTATCGCGGGTCAGCACCGCGCCAACCTGCGCTTTAATACAGTGCGAGCGTTTGGCCAGATTGACGGCCAGCTCCATAAAAATATCGTCGAAGCGCGGACGGGGTGTACGTAGCATACAGGCAAAAATACAAGGAAAGCCGAACGGCACCAACCTGACTACTGAGCGGTAATTAGACTTTTCTTCGAGCGAAGCCAGTCAGGACGGGTGGTGACGACCTCCGCCTTTAGTTCGTTTAGCATGGCGTACAAGCCGTAATACGTTCGGTTGACATACAGCCCATCCTGCGAGCCACGAGCAACCTTGGAGCTCCGTAGCTCTTCCAGACCGGACAGTTCCTCGGCAAAGGCATAGACTTTGTTGAAATAAACATCATCGCCAAAGTCGAAGGTTTCCGTTAGGAATGGCTCGCCCAGCATGCGAATCATCTGCTTGAACAAACCCGTGAAAAATACCCGATCCTTAGGCGAATCGGCTGACGACAGGAATTCGAGGTTTTCAAAAATCTGCTCGGTCAGCGTGTCATCGTCGATGGTATCGGGGTTAACGAGCCGGAAGTAGTTGTCGTAGTAAAAATCAGGAATGACTTTCACACAGCCGAAGTCAATCACGCCCATTGTCCCGTCGGGCCGCATCAGGAAATTACCCGGGTGCGGATCGGCGTGGACCTGCCGGAGGGTATGAATCTGAAAATCATAGAAATCCCACAGCGCCTGTCCGATCTGGTTGCGTACCGCCTGCGACGGATTTGTCAGCAAAAATTCTTTCAGGTGCAGGCCATCCAGCCAGTCCATCGTCAGAATTCGCTTGGACGAAAACTCGGGGTAATACGTTGGGAAGACCAGGTTGGCAATGGATGCGCAGGCTTCTGATATTTCGATAGAACGCTTCAGCTCCAGATCATAATCTGTTTCTTCCAGCAGCTTCGATTCAACTTCACTCATGTAGCGATCAATCTGCCGCTCGTCAAGATTCAACAACCGAACGGCCAGCGGACGGGCTATTTTCAGATCGGAGCTAACCGCATCGGCGACGCCCGGATACTGCACTTTGACAGCCAGCTTTTTCCCATCTTTCCAGGCCTGGTGGACCTGTCCGATACTGGCAGCATTGACCGCTTCGCTATCAAACTTATCGAACAACTGCGAGGGCGCTTTGCCGAAATACGTCCGGAACGTTTTGACAACCAGTGGCCCCGATAGCGGTGGCGCTGAGTATTGCGCCATCATAAACTTGTCGGAATAGGCAACCGGCAGCAGCCCTCGGTCCATGCTTAGCATCTGCGCCATTTTCAACGCCGATCCTTTCAGTTCGCTCAGTGCGTCGTATATATCCGCGGCATTATCCTTGTGCAGTTCTTCCTTCGACAGACTTGGATCGATCAGTTTCTTGCTGTAATGCTTAATATAATTACCACCGACCTTTACCCCCGCCTTTACAAACTGACTGGCACGGGCTACTTTGGTCGTTGGGACGGAGTTTTGTGTTTTCATGAACAATGAAGGAAAGAGCAAATGAGGAAACGAGTGCCAGAGCCGCCTTTTGAGGAGTCGCTCTTTCGCCCTTTCCTTCTTTCGCTCATTTATTTTGGTACATAAATTTCGCCAGATCAAACAGGCTGTCCAGCGGGGAGCGGCCGATCAGATCAAAGGCGGTGTTGACAGCCTTCTCGATGGCGGTATCGGTTTTTTCGAAGTTCCGGCTGACGTCACGTATCCAGAAATCCAGAATATAGATCGTTTGCCCCCAGAGTGCGTTGGGATAGCGATCGGTCAGAAACGGCCGAGGCTCGACTTCTTTACTTTCGCGGCCTTCGGCCAGCAAATCGCGGGCGTAGTCCAGAAAAGCTTCTTTAAACGGCTGCAGCACCCGACTGGTACCGGCCTGCCGCCCCGCCCGTTGCCGCGCTTTGGCAATTGGACTCGCTGCTGCCATCTCCGACCGAAGCCGACCATAGCTATACGTAACAAAGCTGCGTTGGGCTTTCAGCAATTCAATCCAGGTGTAATAGAACGCTAATACCTTCTCCCGAACCGAGTACCCCTGGTACGTATCATCGGCTTCGACGGTGGTTTTGGCTTCGTTGAAGAGCGACAACCACACATCGGCTTCAATGGCATCAAAAGAGGCATAATCAGCATAAAAATCAGCTTCAGCCATCTTCAGCTTTTTGGCAAACTGAAAGACAGAGATAGGCTGTTTATCGTTTTCGAGCACGTATTCAACGTACGCTTTACGGATTTTTTCGGGCGTTTCCATATAAATTAGAACGGTCTGTACACGGGAAAAGTTTGTGCGCGATCACTCAAAAACCGTTGCGCAATAAGCGCCATTTCACATAAATTCCGGCAAAATCATTCCTCTTTATTTTTCGCATGAAGTACAATCTACTTGGTCTCCTAGTCTTCTTTGGTCTGGGGTGCGCACAACAGGCATTGGCTCAGGCCTCATATGAGATCGCGGGCGACAAACCCGCCATCATCAACGGCATTGAATATGGGTATGCTATCCGCAACGAAAGCAAAAAAGATGTGGGTAGTAAAGGCACCTTCAGCCGGTATGAGCTTACGGTCTACGTATCGAACAAAAGCGGCTGCACCAAACTGATGTTCCCGAAACAAACCTTATTCGGTCTGCAAAACCAGGATCTATTGGCCAACTTTGACTGCTTGAACGCTACCGGTGCCCGCATGACATCCAAATCAGCCACGGTGCGGGCCCGTCCATTTACGGTCCCGTACGCTACGGCTACGAAAAACGCGGAGGGCAAAACCGTAACAACCACCGTGCAGGTGCAGGCCGGACACATGCTCGACAACGGCGAAACCATTTCCGAAGACATCATCGTCCTGGTTCCCGAGGGTGAGTTACCCACCATGAAAGTTCGGATTTAGGTACCAGCTAGCCGCTTCTCTTTACCAACCCGTCCCCTCTGTTTCCGATACGTTTCTTTTTGACGTATTTTTGTCGCCAGAATGGTAACCCAATCCTGTTGACAATGAAACGAATTAATTCTGGTTCGGTCTTTACGTTTTTTGCTTTGCTCGCGGCACTACTGGTGAGCGGGCGTAGCTTCGGCCAGTATGGGTACGGCGGTTACGGACGGGGCGGGATGTACGGTGGTGGTATGGGTCGATCAATGGGAGCCGGCCAGACCAGCGGGCTTTCACCAGCCATCCCAAACATTGCCGGTGACCTTGCTAACAAGGAAACAAAATGGCTTAAGGAAAACCTGAACCTAACCAAAGAGCAGCTCAAGGACGTAAAAAAGCTCAACAACGATTACGGTAGCCAGCAGCAGGACGCGATTAAAGACATCGTCGGCAAAGGCGGTGGGCGCCCATCACCGGAAGCGATCAAGCAGATTCAGGATATGATGATGATGCTGAACGAAGAGAAAGAAGATCAGCTCAAAACGCTTTTGACCCCGGAGCAGTGGACCCTTTATCAGTCCAAGAAGGAGGAGATGCAGAAAGCCGTCGGCGGTTTTAGACCGCCCGCTAAAGGCGTTGCTGCTCCACCGGCCTCAACGACGACTCCTTAATATACTTGAACCAGCTCATCAGTCGATGAGCTGGTTTGTTTTTAGCTGTATCCGTACTAAATGCGCCTATCATCGGAGAGAAGCCGCGTCAATAGCGCTGGCTTCTCTCCCGTACTGCCTGATAAAAATTACTTTCTCAGTACGAGCATATCAATCTGCCGCTCTTGCGGAACCAGACTCAGCCCCATAGCTGAAAGAGCAGTCGTCAAACTAGACGGGTTTTCGGGTTGATATGAGATTGTAACGTCCATCTTTTCGCGGTTCTGCGTTTCGTCAATGACCAGTCTTCTGTCGATGCCGTAGCTTTCTAAAAACTCCGCAACATCCTGCATGGTGACCGCCTGTTGGTCCATTTCGCCCTGACGGGCGGAGTACGTTCGCTGTCCTGATTTGTTACGGGGAATCTGATCAAACTTTGCCTGGTCTGTTACGCGCAGAACATTCACTTGTTTGCGTTGCGGTTCGATGCTGGTACGGATATCGAAGCGACTAGCCAGCTCCGCCCGCAAAACAGGCAGGAGCTGCTCTGGGCGGTCAACGATCAGATCCACGCAGTAGACGGGTGATTTATCAGTGCTACCGGTCTCATCGACAGTACGTTTGTACGAGTAATTTCCATAGGCGATTCGGTACAAGGCCGTCAGCGGTAGATTAAGACAGGTAATCCGCCGATTTTTGAACACGCTGTCTCGCAAATGAGTCGTAGAAAAACTCGGAGCTCCCTCAATCTGAGCCTGCATGACAAACCGATTTCTGACGGTATCGGCCGCCCCGAAATACGTTTTCAGTATGTCAGGCAAGCTCATCGAATTGTCAATTTTCTCAGCCAGGTGTACGGTCTGTTTCCGCCAAAGACTATCGATCAATCCATCGGTGACTATGTCAGGCGTAGCTTGCGCGACCAGCGTCCCATCCGGCCCGATCAAAACCGTGTGCGGAATGATGTGATGCGGGAACAGACTCGCTATCGTATGCGCGGAGTCGATAGCAACCCACAAATTAGACGGGCGAGCGGTCAGGTACTGCCCAATACGTTTAGCGCTTTCGTCGGTGATGGCAATGACCTGTAACTGGTTTGCGTGGCGCTTCTGCAAAGCCGCCAAGTGGGGCATGGCTTTCAGGCAGGGGCTGCACCAGGTAGCCCAAAACTCGAGCAGTACCACTTTGCCCCGCTGCGCGGCCAGTGTGGTTGTCTTCGTCGGGGCATTGAGCAATGTTGGGATCAAAAAGTCGGCAACAGGCTGGCCGTTTTTGGGCTGAGCTAATCCATGCTGGACCGTCAGCAATAGCAGGACAAGTAACTTTTTCATGGTATTCGTTTGATTGTTACAAACCACGCCACCAAACGCGTCGCCCTCGATTAACGGCCGTTAATTTGGGTTAATTAGTGTTAACGCGGATGCGGAGAGTCATCGGCAACCTGTACTTTTAGCCGTATGAAGAAGCATATCAACCTGATTCTTTGGCTGATGTCGTTGTGCGTGCTCGGCATCATCGGTCTGCAACTGTTTTGGAACTATCAGCATTACCAACGCACTGTAGCGACCTTTAAGCACGATAGCAACGAGGCTCTACAGGTAGCGGTGGATCAGGAGATCGAGCAGCGTCGTCAGTTAATAATCGATCGGGCAAAGCGGTGGCTGGCCGACACCAGCTTTATTCGCATCACCTGCGACGTCAATAAGCGCCACGGGCAAACAGTTTTCTATGTAAACGACCGTTATCCCAAGTTTGCCGGCAGCCAGGGGTTATCGTTTAGCCTACGGGATTTTACACCCAAGCTGAACCACATCACCCCGCAGGCCAGGCAGATGGCAATCGATCATGTTGGCAATAAAATGTTGCGTAAAGATCTGATGAACGGTATGACCTATTATTATACCCAGCGGCTGGGTGACAGTCTCGTTGCCGCGCTTGACAAAAGTCACCTGCGTCTGGCCATATTGGATACGTTGTTTCGGCGGACGTTAATAAGCCAGGATATTCAAACGCCGTTCGTACTCAATCCCATCGATACATTAACCGACAACTTCTTCACGCGCCCCGTTAACGCTTCCTGGCGACGACCGTTTGCGCAGGAACTTGTACGAGCCGGTTTTGCCAGTCCCAATCAGTACTTTTTTCAACGCATGAAATGGGTCATGTTAACGACCCTCCTGCTGATTTCAGTTTGTGTCTTTTGCTTTGGCTATACCGTAAAAACGCTGCTTTCGCAGCACAGGCTGGCGGAATTGAAGGACGACTTCATCAACAATATGACTCATGAACTCAACACCCCGTTATCCTCTATCAAGATCACGACTGAAGCGCTCAAAACTTTTGCCTACGAGCCAGTAATGCAGCAGGAGTACCTGAACATTATCAGCTACCAAACCGAAAAGCTAACGGACCTGACAAGCCGTATTCTTCACGCTAATCGACTGTTGACGACAATGAACCATCACTGGCAACCGCTTGATTTACGAGGAATTATTGCGAGAGCGCTGGCCGACATGGCCGTCCGGTTCGATCACGAACGAGCCTGTGTTCACTTCGATCCGGGTGACGTTCCCCTACTGGTCAACGGCGAAGAGGGAGGGCTGCTAACGGTTTTTACCAACGTTATGGACAACGCGTTGAAATACACACCGGGCTGTTTACAGCTTGATATTCAACTGGCAACCAAAAACCGATGGGTAGAGATTTCGTTTGCGGACAATGGCATTGGGATTCCAGTTGACTATCGAACTCGGGTTTTCGAACCTTTCTTTCGAGTGCCGCGCGGCAATGTACACGACGTCAAAGGCTACGGGTTGGGCCTGAACCACGTACGTCAAATCCTGCGCCAACATCGGGGCTCGGTTCAGGTCGGCGCCAACGAGCCAACCGGTAGTCAGTTTATTATCAAATTACCCTTGCTCTAATGGACCTCCCGCGTATTCTTCTCGTTGAGGACGAGCCCTTTCTGGCTAAAGTTATCAAAGATAGTCTGGAACAGCGCCACTATGCCGTGACTTACGCTGGGGATGGCCGGAAGGCGTACGAGTTATTTCAGCAGGACGACTTTTCGCTTTGTATTGTCGACGTTATGCTGCCTCAGGTAGATGGTTTTACGCTGGTTAAGCAGATCCGAACGCTCACGAACCAGGTTCCTGTCTTGTTTTTAACCGCCCGTACTGCCACCAAAGACGTAATCGAAGGGTACGGTAGTGGCGGTAACGATTACCTCAAAAAACCATTTAGTCTGGACGAGTTATTTTTACGCGTTCAGGAGTTGCTTAAACGAAGCAAGACAATCCTGTCTCCCGCTGAAACGGAGTACCAGATTGGCCAATATCGGTTCTTCCCTACTAAGCAAACGCTTCTGTTGCCCGGTCATGCAGCAACGCGGTTATCACACCGGGAAACGCAATTGTTGCAACTGCTATACGAATTCCGAAATGACGTACTGCTCCGCAAACAAGCCTTGGTAAGCCTATGGGGCGATGACAACCCATACCATGCCCGCACGATGGATGTCTTCATTACGAAGCTCCGCAAACAGTTGAAAGATGATACGTCAATTACCATATTAAATCTTCGGGGGGTAGGTTACAAACTAATTTGTTGAACACTGGCCTACTTATTCATTCGAGGTGAGTATAACCGATAAACCATCTTCTTCCAGCACTGTCTAAGGGTCACTATCTACCTACTCTTATGCCATGCTACGCCCTTTTCTTTTCTCCCTACTTTTTGCTGCGTTGCTAGTCGCGTGCAGTACCGGAAAAACCGCCTTAAACCACGGCCGTTTCGATCTGGCCGTAAAACGAGCCTCGCAACGACTCCAACAGCCCAAGGGATTTAGCAAACGGGGGTATACGCTGGCTCCCTGGGTACTCCAACAAGCTTTCGTACGCGCCTACGAGCAGCACCAAACGGCAATCCGGCAACTGTCATCTCCTGCGAACAAGGCTCCTTTCCGCTGGGAAGCAGTTTATAATGTTTACGAAAAACTACAAACCCTGACCGATGACGCCCATAAAGCGCGTCGGGCTCTCGACCGGCGCGTGCTGGCAGTCTGCGACAGCTGCCCCAACTGGCTGGCCGTTTATCCCGCGTCGTACCAGGACCGTCAGCGCGATACGCGGGAGTTAGCGGCTACCGACCGTTACGATGCCGCCGACCAGGCGTTCGTATACCGGGAAGAAGACCGCTTAGCCGCCAAAGACGCTTACCTGAATTACCAGAAGGCAAATGACTGGGTGCCTAACTACCGCCAGTCTCGCGCGAAAGCGGAAGAGGCTCTCCCCTTCGCGATACTACGGGTTGTGGTCGAGCCACTGGGACCAACGCACGAAATAAGCCAGACGGACAATCAGCGGTTAAGCGACAGGATTCTGGACCGACTCGGCCGCGTCGATGCGCCCTCTACGTTCGTTCGGCTTTACCAACCCACCGAATCCGCCGGTGACGGATTCCCCATTCATCAGGCCATCCAGATGCACGTAAGCAACTACGACTCGTACGACGAACGAACTTCTTCGTCCAGCACGACGATTTACAGCACGCAGGAATATAAAGTCGGCGAAAAAAAGATCAATGACTCGACGAAGGTAGACATCAAAGAGAAAGTCAAAGGTACGCTGACCACCTACCGGCGGGAGATCCGGGCGGGTCTTGATTTACGGATGCGGGCTACTGATACCCAGACGGGCAAAGTCCTCTGGGAAGAGCCCGTTTGGGAAAGCCGTACCTGGCAAACGGAGTGGGAAACGTTCAGCGGTGACGATCGGGCCCTGAATGGCAGCAGCCTGAAGAGTGCCAACCTCTTTCCTCCCTCCCGCTGGACCCTGTATTCCGATATGAGCGATGAATTAGTCGGCGACGTAGTGCGTCGCCTGCGGTCGCGGTACAGTCGAGATTAGCCGACCTTCGCTGCACCAACATCAGCTACCGCTGGTATAAAACCGAATGCCGTTGGCTCGGTTAGCGCTGGAACAGGCTTTTGAATTGCATAGTTTACCTTCTCAAACGCATTTAACTGCTTCTTTATGCCGCTCCATCGCTATGGAATCCTGAAAGGGAAAGTTGTCGATTCGTTACCCGGCACGACCCGCAGCAACCATTTCCAGATTCACGTTCTGGCCAAAGGCGAACACAACCGCATTGCCATCAACGTGCTGTCGAACGATACGAAGAACCGGAACCTCCAGTTTCTGGTGATCGATTCCTTTCGGCACCCCGTCTGTGACCGGATCAAAGGGTTACCCGAAGGCTTCACGGCAGTTGCTTCTGAGCCGAATGGAATGGCCCTGGATTTCATTCGGGGAAATCTGTTCGACATTAATCAGATGCAGATTTTGCCCCCATCCCAGGAAGGTCCCGACAATGACCTGAACGATAAGATAGGTTTTTACGTCGATCAGGCCAAAGCCCGTCAGGCTGATGTTTACGCGTTCGGCGAAAAGTGGGGACCGGAAGCCAGTAAGCCCGATCAGTATTTCGGTTTTCGGCCGGGCAATGGCATCCACGACATCCACATGAATCAGGGAAACCCACCGGGTCCGCACGCGGGCGACAATGGCGTGTGGCAGGACGGTGCCTTACTCATCCATTTTCCAGAAGAAGATCGCTGGGTGGCTTACTTCCTCAAATTCCAGTCGCAGACGGTACATACCGAAGAACCCGGCGGGGAAACGCCCGGTGAGGAGACACCCGGGGAGGAAATACCAGGCACACCCGGTGAAAACCTAGGCGGTACCCCAATCAATAGTACACCCGAGTTGGCCAATGGGCTACGAATTTTGGCGGCTCTGGTAAATCCAGCGGGCGAAGATTCGGGCAACGAGCGAGTGTTGCTATTCAATCCGCTGGCGAAAGCCGTGTCGCTCGATGGCTGGGCGATCCTGAACTCGCAGAAACGAAAAGAAGTACTCACGGGTCAACTGGCCTCCGGTGAAACAAGAGTCATCCAGCTCCGCGGAACGCAGGCCCAGTTAGCGAATAAGGGCGGGATTATTACGCTGGTGGACCAGGCCGGACTCAAGATTCACGGTGTCAGTTACACCCAGGTGCAGGTTGGTACGCCGGGCGAATGGGTCGTATTCTGACGACAGTCATCAGTCAATATTCGTTACGTAGGCACCCATTTGCCGCACCGAATAGCAGCGAATACCCCGCCGACCGGCTTCGGCTAACAACCGGTCGGTCAGGGGTGTTTTGTTGGAATCATCGAAGACAATCTGTCGGGCGACAACTCTACCCTTGAGTTGCTCCCAGTCCCGCAGCGCGTTCCGACGAATGATCAGGTAATCAACGACGGCCGGCAATTTCCAGTGACTCTTCCCCGTCAATTTGTTAACAAGCAGGATGCTTTTTCCCTGCCATACCCAAAGTCCGTAGGCTGAAGTTTGGTAATAAGCCGGTATGGCTGGAGCGGGCAAGGTATCCCGCCGACTAGCCAGCGAGGCAATTTCGGGTCGGGAAATTCCCCAGCCACCGAACGTATTTTTGAGGTAAAAGTCATACGAACGCGTATCGCTGGTGTCCAGGTCGGTTAGCAAGATGCTGTTATAACCATCGGTTAAGCTGACAGCTGTCTTATGCGGCAGAAAATGTACCGCCAGCCGACGCTGGTGACGTTGCTCATAATCTCCCCAGATGGTTCCCCCCGCCAGCAGCAACGCCAGCCAGCAGGTCACCCAGGCATAGGTTCGACTCCGGGTCAGGAGCAGCATAATGCTACCAATAATGATTCCGTACACCAACGCCAGAGCGAAGGGTGACAACCACAGCCCATCCCAGGCCGCGCCGGGCAGTTTCCCCGTTTGCGTAACGGCGTAGTTAAGCAACCAGGCTACCTGTTTCAACAGCCAGCCCAGTCCATCGTTTACATACGGTATCCAGCTCACAGCCAGTAGCGCCATCGCTAGTGGAAGCAGTACAAGCGAGCAGCCCATGACCAGCGGATTGGCCAGCAGGAAATACGTCGGGAACTGATGAAAGTAAAAAACCGCCAGTGGGAACGTAATAAGTTGGGCGACTAGCGCCACGGCTGTTAACTCCCAGAGTTTGTTCTGCCAGGTGTAGCGGAACGTAATGGACTGATACAGCGACGACTGCCAGGCTCCCAAACCGGCCACCGCCAGACAGGAGAGCTGAAAGCCAGCCGAAAACAGGGCATACGGATCGTAAAGTAGAATAAAGAACGTGGCCGCCCCCAACGTGTTGGGCAACGGAGTCCGCCGACCCAGTGCCTTAGCAATCAGCAGCAGCGAGAACATGCCCGCCGATCGCAGTACGGGTAACGAAAAACCCGTAATAAGGGCGTAGAACCAGAGGATCGCCAGTTGCAGCAGCACCAACCAAACCCGATCGTCGCGCTTACCCGCCACCAAGCCGATCAGCCAGGTTAATATCAGAAACAGAATACCGACGTGCATACCCGACACGGACAGAATGTGCACGGCCCCCGCGATGGAGTACGCCTGATACTGCGCCGAATCCAGATCGTCCCGAACACCCAGAATCATGGCGTTGATGATACCGTACTCAGCCCGGCTTACAATCTGCCGCGTAAAGACACCATCGGCCCACTGATTGGTCCGAATGGCCAGCTGGGTCAGTGGATTTGGTGGATCAACGCCAAGAACTCGGCGCTGAAACGGACGTAGGTACTGCTGGTGGTAGATTCCCCGGTAACTTAGATGACGTTTGTAATTGAACTCTCCTGGATTCAGGGGCGGGTCGATCAGTCGGGGCGCTCCCGTTACCAGCCACACCTCACCGTAACGGGGCATTGGCTGGTTAGCCTTGTCAAGATAGACCAGTACCCGTCCACTCATCGGCTGCCATTGATGACTAACTAAACCCCGCCGAACCGCTAGTTCAACGCGGTACGTTTTGGCCCGTTCTTCGGGCTGGGCCGTGACAACCCCTACGTAATTTTGTAGTAACGTATCAGCGGGCGTAGTGGCAACGTGGAGAATAGAATCCGGCTGATTGCTCCCCGTTCGTAGGTACGTTACCAACCAGCCCAGTGTTACTAAGACCAGCAGAGCGCCCAACCCGGAAGCGGTTTGACTTGGTCGGTAGCGTTGCTCATCTTTTCGCCGAAAGCTGAGCAACAATAAGCCCCCTCCCGCTAGCAGTATGAGCCAGGGAAGCCATCTGGTTTCCGGTAGCAGTACGTAAAAACCGATTCCGAGACTAAGACCAGCCGCGTACCGGACAAAGGGGTAACTGCCGAAGCCGGTTTTCATTGCGTGACGTAAGCAGAACCTGGCAGGACCATTTTGTAGTGCTGGATACCTGCTTCCTCAAACATTGGCCCGACCGGCACGAAGCCGAAGCCAGCGTACAAGGGCATCGCCGTTACCTGCGCATGCAGGTAAATCCGCTCGATGGGTTCGGGTTGCTCGCTGAAGATACTATCAAGAACGGTACGGACCAGCGCTTTCCCCACGCCTTTCCCCCGGCACTCACGCAGCACGGCAAAGCGCTCCATCTTTACCCCTTCCGACGTGCGACGCCAGCGGGCGGTTCCACAGGGAGTCCCGTCTCTGGTTCTGGCCAGAAAATGCGTACTGGTCGATTCGTACTCGTCGTATTCTTCTTCGGCCGACACGCGCTGCTCTTCCACAAATACAGTCCGGCGAATTGAAAAAGCCGTCTCCAGATCGACAGGACTGGTAATCGGTAAAACGTTGATCATATAAGAAGCAACTGGTCGCCCTGAGCAACCAGTCGATTGGTGACATTATGGTGATGGCGATCCGTCTACTGGACTAGTAACCGCTTGCTAACCTGCTCATTGGCCGTTTTTACTCGAACGATATACAATCCCATGGGTAAGTCATTGGTTCTTACCGAGACGCGGGTGCTTGGGGTGCTGTAGTAGGGGTACGAACGAATTTGCCGACCGCTAACATCAAATAGATCGACGGTAAAATCCTGGACCCCTTTCAGTTGCACGTCCACCACGGGATCAATGGTTGCCGGATTCGGCGATACGTTCACCGTCAGTGTTTCCGCTTCGGGCAGGGCACCCGTCGACGCGAACTGAATGAGCCGCGCCCGCCGGGGGCTTAACTGCAATACCGCCCGCATCCGCGCCACTTGCCCCTGCGTGAACAAGTTCATGCAGGCATCGGGCGAATAATCCATGTAATCTTCGGTCAGGTTACGGGTGCGCACTCCGCTCACACAGGTCGAGTACAACTCCCGACATTGGGACGATTGATTCAGACTTTCCGTCGGGGGCGTATCAGCAACGTAATCATTACCGCAGGACGCGTCTCCGTTTGGATGAAGGAGTCCCAGCCAATGCCCAATTTCGTGCGTAGTCGTTCGTCCCAGATTATACAATGAGCTTTGCACCGTTCCCGTTTGCCGCCCGAAATACCGATAGTCAATGATGGAACCGTCGATGTATTCGCTCCCAACCGAGGGTAAGCCCTTCAACGTATCAGCCGCTGCCGGAAACTCAGTGAAGCCCAGAACACCTTCCAGGTTGGTTATCCAGATGTTCAGATACCGATCGCTGGGCCAGTAAGCCACCCGGGCAAGTTCCTGCCGGTCGGCATCTGCGTAGGGATTGAAGGACGATTTACCGGTGTAGTAGGTCCGGGTAATTCCGGAGGAAGGTTGATTGTTAGGGTCGGTCGTAGCCAGGTAAAATTCAATCTTGGCATCGGCGCCCACCGGACTGGCATTGTAGCCACTCGTTCCCTGTTTCCGGCGGTAATCTTCGTTCAGAGTCTGAATCTGGGAGATAATCTGTTCGGTCGAAATATTGACGTTGTTGCCCCCGCCGATGGTGCCAGACGCCGTGCTGTGCACGACGTGCACGACGATCGGAATCCGATAAACGGTTTCGTCGGCCTGTAACCGAAATTTCTTCTGGGTATCCAGGTACTGATCAATCCGCCGGTTGAATTCAATGAGTTTTCGGGCTCTCTCCGGATTTTGCTGTTGCTTTAGTTTTTCGTAGATACCCGATCCGCAGCGAATAACGGCGGTATCGGCGGGCGTTTGCGCCCAGGCGACGGAGGTTGCCAAGCACGCAAAAGAACCGGCCAGCCAACGCCAGCCGGTTCTCCCGGTTTGTTTCAGTCGATTACTGACCCGCTTTTTCATAAGCCGTTACAATTTCCCGCACGAGTCGGTGACGTACTACATCCCGACCATCGAGTTCGACGAACGAAATTCCTTTGACATCTTTCAGAATAGCCAGCGATTCAACCAGACCCGATTTCTGCCGGTTGGGCAAGTCAATCTGTGATCGGTCGCCCGTAATGATAGCTTTCGACGTTGGCCCCATCCGCGTCAGGAACATCTTCATCTGCATGGTCGTTGTGTTCTGCGCTTCATCGAGCAGAATAAACGCATTATTCAGCGTCCGACCACGCATGTACGCCAGGGGCGCGATTTCGATGATCCGGTTTTCCTGGTAGAACTTTAGTTTCTCAGCCGGAATCATATCGTCCAGCGCGTCGTAGATTGGCCGCAGATACGGATCGATTTTTTCTTTTAGATCACCGGGTAAAAAACCCAGGTTCTCGCCCGCTTCCACGGCAGGGCGTGTGATGATGATCTTCTTGACTTCCTTGTTTTTCAGCGCCCGAACCGCGATGGCAACCGCCGTATATGTTTTACCTGTACCGGCAGGACCGACAGCAAAAACCAGATCATACTTCTCAGCGGCTTCGACCAACCGTTTCTGGTTGTCGGTTTTCGCCCGCACGACCACCCCACGCGTTCCATAGACCAGAACTTCATCGTCGTCCGGCGGGACGGGAGGAACTGCGCCTATGCCAGCCGTGGGTATCCCACTGGTGGTGAGGTAATTTTGCACGTTTTCGTGCGTAATTTTTCCGTAACGCTGGTAATGTTCAAGCAGTGAATCCAGGATGTCGCTAATCCGGGCGATTTCGGGCGTAGTACCCTTGATCCGGATTTCGTTGCCGCGGGAGATGATTTTACTCATTGGAAACGCTGCGGCAACTTCTTTAATATTATTGTTTTCTACGCCCAGAAAATCAATGAGCGAGACATTATCGAGGGTGATGACTTTTTCGACCAAACGATGACTAACGTTTAAGTGTGACTCCGAAAAGTAAGCGATTTCTTTTCGTATATAACACGATTTTTAGAAAAATTATTCACGCATTTACTCTGGTTTAAGCAAGCGGGACCAGTAAGTTTATTAGCCCCCCTCAGCATCAGAACATTTGCGAGTTGACGGTCGGCAACGAAGTCAACAGCGACTACCCTATTTACGCGTGAGGTCGCTTGACGCGACCTCACCAACTCACTGCTTTTATTCACGATGACGATCAACGCTTACCGACCGGCTCGTTTCATCAGGGCATCGCGCGAGAGGGTAATCAGATGACCAATTGGTTTACCGGCCCGGTACGTAACAACACGCAGCGTAATGGGGCCGTCCGGGAGTTCGACCGGCTGGCTGTATTTGGTCGAGAACTGATCAGGCATGGTATCGTCGGTCGAATAATAGATGTCCAGACCCGGCACCTCGCTTGCCATGTCCAGCATGAGCTTATTATCTTTCATGCTAGTTTTAACGATGGCGTCGTACACGGCTTTCGAGTAGTTTACCTGCGCCACGTCCGCCCGATCGAAGTGCGTTTCCATGCGCTTCACGAAGTTCGGCCAGTTTTTGATCTCCTTTGGCGACCAGTAAACTTCAGACAGCGCCCAGGCGCGCGGGAAGGTCATGTATTCGGCATAGCGCATCGTCGGAATCTGCTCAGTCCAGAGGTTACCCTGCCCACCCAGAATATATTTCGGATCAACGCCATCCGGCACAGGTTCGTAGTTGTAGCTCGTCTGGGCCCGTAGCGTTGCGTAGATGGGCGGATCAACGGAATTATCGCCCTGGTTATAATCCAGGTAGGCGTAGGTGGTAGGGGTCATAACTACATTATGTCCCAGGTGAGCAGCTTCAATGCCCCCCTTCACGCCCCGCCAGCTCATAACCGTAGCGGTTGGCGAGATACCCCCTTCCAGAATTTCATCCCAGCCCAGGAATTTCTTGCCTTTGGCAGTCAGAATCTTCTCGACCCGGCCCATGAAATAGCCTTGCAGGTCTTCGACGTGACGGATGTTGAGTTTCTTCATCAACTCCTGACAACCGGGGTCCTGCGCCCAGAAACCTTTGTAGCACTCATCGCCACCCGCGTGGATGTATGGATTAGGGAACAGGGCCGCTACTTCGGTAAATACCTTATCCAGAAACTCATATACTTTCTCGTCCGATGGGTTCAGCGTGTTCTCCACCTTCATTTTGAACGTACCGTTGCCGTACCATTCCGAGAACGCCGTACCGGGGTTGACACTAACCGGCGCTTTCGTGCAGCTTAGTTCGGGATAAGCCGCCAGCGCGGCCATGCTGTGGCCAGGAATATCGATTTCCGGCACAATCGTTACGTTACGATCCTGCGCGTATTTGATAATCTCACGGATATCATCCTGGGTGTAAAAACCGCCATAGGGCGTTGGCTCTCCGGGTTTCGGCTCCGCCCGATCGTTGAAATGGCCTGTCCGGGCAACGCGCCAGGCACCAACGCTGGTCAACTTCGGCAGCGATTTGATCTCGATCCGCCAGCCGTTGTCGTCCGTTAAGTGCCAGTGCAATGTATTGTATTTCAGCTTGGCGATCTGGTCGATGTATTTTTTTACGTCCTCCTTCGGAAAGAAGTGACGGCTAACATCGAGCATGATGCCCCGCCAGCCGAAACGCGGATAATCCGTAATCTCCACCGCCGGAACGGTCCAGTTGGCGTTGACCGCAGTTTTACTACCAATTTCTTTCGGCAGCAATTGGGCCAGCGTCTGTGCCCCGTAGAACAAACCCGCGGGTTGATTGGCCGTAATCACAACCCCCTTGGGCGTTGCCGACAGCGAATAACCTTCGGCGCCAAGCTGCGCGTTTGGCGTTGCGTTCAAATTAAGCTGAATAGCCCCCGACTTCCCTTCTTTCGGTTTGATCGAGTAGCCCGTGGGGGTATTTAGTTGTTGAGCCAGCAGGTCAGCCGCGACTTTGCCGGCAGCCTGGTTATACTGAATACTGGTTGATTTACTTAATGCAAACGTTCCTTTCTGAGCCTGCATGCGGACAGGCTGAGGAATCAGATGAATAGGAGCTTGCGCATTGGCTATGCTGACGCAGAGAGCCAGAAAAGCAGTACGTAAAAGGTGCATATACGCCGAAAATAAGGAGAGATTAGCCGATCCACCCAGTCACCGACCCATCCGGGCGAGTTCATTGAACCGGGTACGTTCAGGAAAAATCAAAGGTAGTAGATTTGTTCCAACTACGCCCAGCAGGAGAGACAGCCTCCATTGGAACGCCAAAAATCCCTCCGTTATTGGCACATTTTTCCGTTTCATGCGTTTCTTCTGCATGGACGTTAATCTGTCCCCGTTTTTTCAATGACCCAATTACTCAAAGACCTTACCCCCCGGCAGATTGTTGCTGAACTGGATCAGTACATTATTGGCCAGCACGACGCCAAACGTAACGTAGCCATTGCCCTGCGTAACCGCTGGCGCCGGATGAACAGCGCGGCCGACATGCAACGCGAAATTACGCCCAACAATATTCTGATGATTGGTGCTACCGGTGTTGGTAAAACCGAAATTGCCCGGCGGCTCGCCAAAATAGCCGATGCGCCTTTTATTAAAGTTGAAGCATCGAAGTTTACCGAAGTCGGCTACGTCGGCCGCGACGTGGAAAGCATGGTTCGCGACCTGGTCGAGCAGGCGATCAATATGGTCCGCACGGTGAAGAAAGAAACGGTAAAAGTAAAAGCACAACAGAATGTAGAAGACGCGATTCTTGACATATTGATCCCGTCCGTCAAGCCAGCCACCACCCCCTCGGTAGGCTTTGCGCACGAGAATCCCGATTCAGACGCCGAACTGAACGAACGTACCCGCGAACGTTTTCGGGAGAAAATCCGCTCGGGCGAGATGGATGATCGCAAGATTGATATCGATGTCCAGCAGTCGCAGACGCCGAACATTGGCGTGCTGGGCGGGGGGGTCGACGACCTGTCGATGATGAATATCCAGGAAATGATCGGCAACATGATGCCGAAGCGTGGCAAGAAACGTAAGGTCACCATCGCCGAAGCCCGCACTATTTTGCTGGAGGAGGAAGCCGCCAAGCTGATCGACATGGACGAGGTGAAGGAAGAAGCCATCCGCAAAGCCGAAGACGCCGGGATTATCTTCATCGACGAAATCGACAAAGTTGCCTCGTCCCGCTCCGGCAACGGTGGAGGACCCGACGTAAGCCGCGAGGGTGTTCAGCGTGACCTGCTGCCCATTGTTGAAGGTAGCGCCGTGAACACCAAATATGGCGTTCTTCATACGGATCACATTCTGTTCATTGCGGCTGGAGCCTTCCACGTAGCGAAACCCAGCGACCTGATTCCGGAGTTGCAGGGGCGTTTTCCAATTCGGGTTGAATTGCAGAGTCTGTCGGAGAATGATTTTTACCAGATCCTGAAAGAACCCAAAAATGCGCTGACCAAGCAGTACGAAGCCATGCTCCAGGCGGAAAACGTGGAACTGACGTTCGACGATGAAGCCCTGCGCGAACTAGCCCGGATCGCTTTTGAAGTCAACGCCGACGTTGAGAATATCGGCGCCCGTCGGTTACAGACCGTCCTGAGCCACCTTATGAATGACTTTATGTTTGATATTCCGGACGTCATCGGCGCGAATGCACGCGTCGTTGTCACCAAGGAACTGGTCAATGAGAAACTAAACGGTCTGGTCAAAAACCGTGACCTGAGTCAGTTCATTCTGTAAACGTATTACTCTGATAGGCGACCGTCCCTACTGGCTTAGTCAAAGCGGGTAGGGACGGTCATTTTTTTGTAGCAACCTTACCACCTGCTCAATGCCCCGATCCGTATCGGCGCGCTTCCGGTCGGGCGGGTCAAAGCGGTTGAAGGGCCGGAGTTCTAGCACGAAGGTTTCTTCGATGGACGTATCGTCAATGGGCGTGTACAATTTGTAGCCGGTCAGGTGAATCGGTAAAATACCGTACTGCCGCTTGAAGGCCGTTAACAGATACGTCAGTAACTGCTCAACCTCCTCCGCTGACTTATTAATTGCTGGTACAAAGCGAATCTCAGCGCGATTACGGTCTACCAATGTCTGCTCGTTGGGCGCGTAATGGCCTTCGCAACTCGAAAACGTCCTGGCAATTCCCGTCGCGTTGACGGCATCGACCAGCGGGCGAATGCAGGGTTCTATATCATCCATACAGCAGGTTTTCTCCGATCAATTCAGGGTTTTCAACAAATTGATTTATAAGCCAATAATCTATCACTTCCTTATCTCAAGCCAAGCACTGGCGTGATTTTGGCGAAAAATAAAATATATACGAAATCAATTATTTGTAAATAACCCTCTCTACTTGCTTAACCAGGTAAAAAAGTATCCTGAGCAAACGAAAAACTTATTCGTATGTGACACTTTATTGGTAGTTTATAAACTAAAATTAGCCAAATGACCTTCTTCAATCATTTTTGGCCTTATTTGTGATACTATTCAAGAATAGCAACCGCTTAAGTAAAATTTGAAATTTTCCGGCAAACAAATTTTTTAAACGGTTTCTGCTACTACTTTTACGACTGCTACTGACCCAGGATAGAGCCATTTCATGATAGCTAATCACTTGCTACGTATTTTAGTTTTAACAATCTGTTCAATAGTTGTTACCTCGTGTAACAAACTAGACGTACCCGACACTACCCCCGCATCAACACCTGAATTAGCTTCCCAGATCGGCCCCTGGCGTCCCAGGGAGCTGGCAAACACGCCGAGTTTTCGCTGGATAAACTCGGATAGTGAGCCTGTCCGCCAGCTTATTTACAGTGGTCCCGCCTACGGGTCGCTTCCAGCCACGGATGTTTTCGCTTATTACGCCAAACCCAGTAATGGAGCAACGGGCAAACGTCCCGCGATCGTCCTCGTACACGGTGGCGACGGCCAAGCGTTTAAAGAATGGGTTCAACTGTGGGCAAGTCGCGGTTACCACGCCATTGCGATGGACCTGGGAGGCAACGGCCCTGACCAGCAGCACCTACCCAAAGGAGGACCATCCCAGGGATCTACGGAAAAATTTACCAGTATTACCCAGTCTCAGGATCAGCAGTGGGTGTATCATGCTGTGGCTAACGTCATGGCTGCGCACTCACTCATCCGGAGCTTACCGGATGTCGATATGGACCGGACGACGATCGCGGGCGTCAGTTGGGGTGGTTTTCTGACGAGTATCGTTGCCGGACTGGACCCCCGCCTGAGCGCTGCCAGCATCAGCTACGGCTGCGGTTATTTGGGAGAGCCGGGCGGTCTATTCGATCAGAGTTTTACGGCGCTCACGGGTCAGCAACGTAACCAGTGGATTGCGAAGTACGACCCATCCAATTACTTGCCTTTTGCCAGAATACCTGTGCTGTGGCTCGCGGGCGCAACAGATCAGTACTTTACGCCCGTCAGCCTCAGTAAATCCTACGAGTTGGTTGAAAAAAATTCGCTGTATAGTCTACGGCCTTTCTTCAGACACTCACAGGGCGACGGCGCCAATGCGCCTGAGATTGAAGTATTTTTCAATCAGGTACTCTTCGGGGGCAAACCCCTGCCCGCTGTAATTGCTCAGCATATCGGGTTTGGTCAGGTAACGGCCAAGGTCCTCACCAAAACCCGCATCTTCAGCGCGTCCTTATCCTACACAACAGACACAACGCTTCCCTACGAAGCACGAAAATGGGTTACGTTGCCGGCAAAAGTGGACGGTACATTAATCACCGCGCCTGCTCCACCGGATGGCGCGACCATCTGGTTCTTGAACGCGGTTGATGAACGTAACACAATCGTTTCCAGCGAGTACCATATTGTGCAGTAACTAACAGCTCCAGCAAGAAACTCAACTAACGTATTTCTTTTTTCGCGTCCGCGAATCGGGACCAGAGTGTATACCTTAGTGGTCGCCCAGCCTGCGACCCGGGCACCCAATTGAGCATGGTTTCCACGACACGTTTGGCCTCTTGCACGTACTTATCGTCGACTTCCGTATAGGCGGCTTTAACCTCCGATACGGAGCCGTCTTTTTCTATCAGCAGCCGAATCTGTACGAGGGGACCTTTTTTGAGACTGACCGGGTACCGGCTGGTCGATTGAATGTATTGCTGCATCGCGGTATTACCTCCAACGAACGCTGGCGGTACTTGAACAATCCTGTAAACAGTGGTATCCGATAGCGTTTGGTCGTTTCCCTTTTTTGCAATTTTTACTGGGTTCCTATCAGGAGCCTGCTGGCTTGCCTTGACTTTGTCCTGATAATACGCTGAACAAAAAGCGCGCGGTAATTCCGCTGGCGTTTTTGTAAACCAACCGGCCACGTAAAAGCCAGCAAGCAGTATTTGACAGGCGAACAGATTGATTGTCATAGCAGATAGATAGTTATATCCCTTTGGGTATTTGTTCTGTCAAGTGCCTCCAGTAGCGTTTGGGCATATGCTGTAGCTGAAGCCGTACGTTTTTGCGGGCGTCAATCGTAACACTCTTAAAGTAGCGACGCCAGAGTTCCTGGTAAAACTCCTCTCGCTCGTCGCTGATCTCGGCAATGAGCGTAGACGTAGCCCGCCTACCCTGATTAAAATCAACCGACACCGGGGTTACAGTCATTAAATCGTAATAGACACCATATTTGCGTCTGGCGTCATAAATCAACCACCGTTGGTCAGCGTACCGGCTTTCAAAATGGCCAGCGATAAGGGGCAGTACATCACAGTCCGGCTCAATGATGGCGTAGTACAACTGATCGCTGGTCAGCTTAAAGCGAACAAACGCTTCCATTCGGTGCGCTTCTCGTTTTACCCGCTTAGCTGCCTGTCGAACAGCCCACACGGCCGGGTGACCGTAATCCTCCTCCACGTTTTGGGTATTCCCAAAAACGTGACGCACGAACTGCCACATCACCTCTTCCGACTTCGCCGTATCGGACAGGTACACCTTGTACAGTTGATCTATTGCCTGAACCGACAACCGTTTTCGTAAACCATCGAGTACCCGCTTCGCCTTCTCTTCATCGGTAATGACCGGCTTGGTTGCCCCAAACAGCGGGGCGCAGTACGCTTCCTGATTGGCGAACTGCACATCCCCCAGCTTGTACTTATAAATGTCGAACACGGCCGTTAGCCAGCCTTCGTAGGTTCCGTCGTAAAGCAGCGTTGTCATCAGAATAAGCTTAGTTGCGTCGACAGGTTGCGCTCGTACTTGCTTTTTTGCCGCGCCAGGATCAACTGTTTGAGTTGCGAAGACGTGTAGTCTTTAACCAACGAAAACGGTGTAGCAAACGCCAGAAAATACTGAGCCCGATTGTAAGCAATCCCCATCTGTTTTAGGTGGTCGGGGCGCATTTTTCGGTAACGCCGGGCAGCCACGATTTTCTGGGCACTTTGAAAGCCGATGCCCGGAATCCGTTTGATGAGCTCCAGATCAGCCGTGTTGACATCAACGGGAAATTGCTCCAGATGCCGTAGCGCCCAGCCCAGCTTGGGATCAATATCCAGTTCCAGATTAGGTTGCTCCAGGCCCACCAACTCATCGAACGCAAAGCCATAATAACGCAGTAGCCAATCCGCCTGATACAGTCGATTTTCCCGAATGATGGGCACCGGCGTACCAATCGAAGGGAGCCGGTTATCCTGGCTGATGGGCACATAGCCAGAATAATACACGCGCCTGAGGTTCATCTGATGATAGAAATGAGTCGCCATCCCCAAGATGTCCAGATCGCTTTCTTTGGTCGCCCCGATTACCATTTGGGTACTCTGACCGGCGGGCGCGAAAAGTGGCGCCTTGTGATTACGCTTTTTCTCTTCCTGATAGCCAGCAATCTCAGTTTTCAGGTAAGTCATCGGCCGGATGACGTCCTGGTGGTTCTTCTCCGGTGCCAGTAGCTTCAAGCTCTGCTCGGTAGGCATTTCGACGTTGACGCTCAGGCGATCAGCGTACAGACCGGCTTCTTTCATCAACTCCTCACTAGCCCCCGGAATGGCTTTGAGATGAATATATCCGTTGAAGTTCTGCTCCGTGCGCAGCTTTTTGGCAATCCGTACCAGGCGCTCCATGGTGTAATCCGGACTGTCGAAGATGCCCGAACTCAGGAAAAGGCCTTCAATGTAATTGCGCCGGTAGAAATTGATCGTTAGATCAACCACTTCTTCGACCGTAAAAGCGGCCCGCTTTACGTCATTGCTTTTGCGGCTCACGCAATACGCACAGTCGAAGATGCAATGATTGGTAAGCAGTATTTTTAGTAGCGATACGCACCGACCATCCTCGGTAAAGGCGTGGCAAATACCGTATCCTTTTGAATCACCTAACCCTTTGTCTTTATTAACTCGCTTGCTCTGACCAGAGGAACAGGACACATCATATTTAGCCGCATCAGCAAGTATTTCCAGCTTCTCCATCACTCGGTCATTCACCATCTCTCCCCCCTTTTTGATTGACGATAAAAATACGCTTTTATCCGCTGCTGACCGCCGGGATTAGTAGCGAAATGCGGACAAATAACGCTGCTTCATCACCTTCTTTCGGGGGCACGATAGCTACCTGCTTGTGTACAAGGCGACTATCATTTTACTGAGTTTAGGTCGGGGTAAAATTTCCAAATCGTCGCGCTGAACAGCTAGGCCAGTATGATCGATTTAGGCCTCATCGTCTCCTTATAATCATAGATGATTTTACGTAAAATTTCCATATCACGCGGACACTGCTGCTCAAATTCTTCCCAGTGAATTAGGGTCACCTGCGCGGGCATCTCGACTACCGCGATGATACAGTCCCAAAAGGCATCCCAGCTCACGCCGTACCATTCGGGAAACTGGAGCTTTACCATAAACAGATTATGAAGATCGGCTTTCGTCCGAATGCCCGTTAAATCCAGAGTCATAGTGAGATGCGATGAGGTTTGTTTTAGGTAGAACATAGTCACGTAAAGTCAATAATTACAACGAATTACCGATCTCATTTCCTAGCGAATCAGCTCAAAAATATCGCCTGACCGGCGTTATAGGTAGACCCAAAGCCTGTCGATAACGAAGACAAGTCAGTATGTTCATGTATTATTTACCCTTTTAGACTGTAAGATCGGTCGATGCTTGGCTGATCCGTTGATACGTCTAACTGCCAATACCATGCTTTCTGCCCCATCAGACATTATACGTAGCGCGTTGATGAAAAAACTAGCCTTTCTGTTCGCTTTACTTGCCTGTTCGGCTGTTCATGCCCAAACGCCTATCGATTTGTCTGACTTTCAGAAAAACAAGGGTGCGACCGTAACCCGCCAGGCAAATGGTCTGGAAGTAAGCTGGCCAACGACCGGCCAGGAAAAAGCCAGAATCGTCATTAATCTTGATCCAGCCCAGCCGCTGTTCAGCAGTCTTCAGGTGTCCCAGCGGGGAAGCTGGAAAGAAATTGCCAGCGCGCTCGACCCGGCGTTCGTGCTAACTGTCGGCAAACGCGATCTGGTCTCGCAAAACGGCTGGAACATCTTTTTTGATAAAACCAACAAAAGACCGCACCAGTCCTATGCCGTTGAACTGACGAAACGGAGCGCCAGCGTTCGGACGGTTGGCTCACGAACCGTTATTCGGATTGGTGACGTACAGGCGGGTACGTTCAGCGGAGCTCTGGAGATTACGGTCTACACGGGTACGCCGTTGGTCAACGTAGCCGCCGTGATGGCTACGGAAGTCGACTCGACGGCCATTCTGTACGATGCTGGACTGGTGACAAAAAAGCCAGTCTGGACGCAAATTGCCTGGTCAGATACGGACAACCGGATGCAACAGGTACCCGCCCAGCTGAGCCAGCTCAACAAGGCGCAGGCCGTTAAGTACCGAACCATCATTGGCCAGAGCCAGGCCGGTAGTCTGGCGGTGTTCCCGGCCCCCCATCAATACTTTTACCCGCTCGACGAAGCCTTTAACCTCGACTTTACGTGGTACGGTAGAAACTACCGGAGCCTGATCCCCGATTTTGGTATCGGTATCCGGCAGGATTTGATGGGGGACAAACGCTGGGTACCCTGGGTGAACGCCCCGCCCAAAACGCAGCAACGGCTCAACTTTTTCTGCCTGCTGAGCGCGGATCAACCTGCTCAGGCCCTTGAGAACGTAAAAAAGTTCACCCACGGCGATTCGTACAAGCCGGTACCGGGCTACAAAACCATGTCGAGCCACTTTCATAACGAGTATGTGATGAACGTAATTCTGGCGGGTAAGCCGGTACCGGAAACGCCTAATTTTGTCAACGTCTTCAAAAATACGGGTGTCGACATTGTTCACCTGGCCGAGTTTCATTACACGGCCCACCCGAAAGGACCAGACAGCCTGCGGCTTCGGGAGATGAAAACGCTGCACAATATGTGCGAGCGGTACTCGACGAGCAAATTTCTGCTGCTGCCGGGCGAAGAACCCAATGAGTTCTTTGGCGGGCACTGGCTCAGCTTTTTTCCCCGGCCCGTCACCTGGATTATGTCCCGGAAGGCCGACATGCCCTTCGTCACGAATGATCCCCAGTACGGAAAAGTCTACCGAGTCGGCGACAAGACGGACATGCTCAACTTGCTGAAAGCCGAAAACGGGCTGGCCTGGACCGCCCACGCCCGCACGAAAGGGTCGACCGGCTACCCGGATGCTTACAAAGAAGAAGCGTTTTTCAAATCGGATCACTTTTTCGGGGCTGCCTGGAAGAATATCCCCGCCGATTTATCGGAGCCTCGCCTGAGTCGGCGGGTCCTGGATTTGATGGACGATATGGCCAACTGGGGGCACAAAAAACACGCCATCGCCGAAGCAGATCTCTTCTCCATGGAACCGGAAAATGAGACCTACGCCCACTTGAATGTCAACTACCTGCAACTGGACAAACTGCCTGCCTACCAGCAGGGGTGGCAGCCCGTACTAGACGCCATGCGGCAGGGAAAGTTTTTCGTGTCAACCGGCGAGGTACTTCTCCCCGCCTTCAGCGTAAACGGCAAAGGAGCGGGCGAAATCGTTACGCTACCCAGCGACGGAAAAACCACGATTACGTTGGCCGTGGACTGGACCTTCCCCCTGACGTTTGCCGAAATTATTTCCGGTGACGGGAAGCAGGTGTTTCGGGAGCGAATTGAACTAACCAACACGCTCCCGTTTGGTAAGCAGACCTTCTCGTTCAAGACGAACCTCAAAAACCGTACGTGGGTACGCGTTGAGGTGTGGGACGCAGCCGTAAACGGTGCGTTCACGCAGCAGGTCTGGTTGACTCGCTAAGCCCACTGCCATTCATAACTATACCAAGCACTTATCAAGGTGTCGCTCGATTTCGAGTTATTGACGTCAACTCTACCGCGGCCAAATTGAAGCCACCTTGCTCAGCTGTTAACCGCAATGTGTGCTTTCCTTTACGTAGGCGAATCGGTTCGGCGGGGGTGAGTTGCCAGGCGGTAGGGCCGCCCGTATTTGGCACAGCGACCGCTTTACCCGTCCCCTGGTTACCGACCTGGATTGCCAGCCGACCACCCGTCGTGTCACTGGCCACGCGGAATCGCACAGCGTACGTACCAGCTTTGGATACCTCTATGGTGTATGTTAACCATTCGCCCGTTTCAATAGTCGACACGTACGGACGCCTGTCCGTTTGATCAAGTTGGATATCAACGCCATCGTTACGGTAGGCCCGCCCCCGGTTTCCATCGGTATTTACGCCCGGCGTGTACTGGTAGCGGGCCGTATCCGTATCAAAGTAGGCTATCCGCTGCCGCCCCATATCAAAATCAGCAGCCAGAATTGTGGTTTTGTTCGTCAGGCTATGCGCCACAAAAGGTATCGACGAAGCGGATTGGACTTGCCGAAACATAGCGTCGGTTACGTCTCGATGGTACTGGTTCTTCTCCAGCGTTACGTTGGTCAGTAGTTCGTCCAGGGTTTTCTGAGCCTCAGCGGGCGATGGTTTCGGAGATTTACCGCTCCAGTAATCAAGCAGACGCTGATACCCCACCGGTGCTTTAATTTCCAGCGGGTTGTTGATTCCCATCTTCTTCAATTGCCACCAGCACCAGCCAATGTCGTGGCTTTCCATCAGCCGGATCGCTTCAGTAAACCAGGTATTCGAGTTCTCGCCCGATTCCCCCAGCCAGATCGGCACGTTATACTGCTGCCGCAAATCCAGAAACTTCTGAATTGATTTCTGATCGTTGAAGTTGCCGTATTTGTGAAAGCTCAACGCCATGTTTGGGTCCCAGGTTGGCAGGATACCTGCGTAATTATTGCCGAAACCATTACCCTCAATGATGATCAGGTGATTTTTATCGACCTCTCGAATAGCCTTCGTGATGTCGACCATTAGCTTTCGCAGGGGAACGTTCTTCGACTCAGCCGTACCGCGCACGTCTTTGGGGTCCTCGAAGCCCCAGTTGGGTTCGTTGATAATGTCGTACCCACCGATCCACGGCTCATTGACGTAGCGTTCGGCCAGTTTTCGCCAGAGCGCAATGGTCTTTTGCTGATTGGCCTCGCTTTGCCAGAGCGACGGTTTGGCCGGGTCACGGTCGGCAATGGGCAGATCGTTGCCTTGTCCACCAGGAGCTGCGTGTAAATCCAGGATGAGGTACATCCGATTAGCCTTGCAACAGTTGAGCAGACTATCCGTCATCGCGAAACCCTTGTCCAGCCATGTCTGTTGCCCCGCTACCGGCTCCTGCTCGACGGGCAGGGTGTACAGATCGTAGTGCATGGGAAGGCGAACCGAGTTGAAGCCCCAGGCCGCCATTGAATCGACATCAATTCGACGGGTATGGTTAGCCAGCCAGCGATCGTAGAACTGGGCTGCTTTTTCGGGTCCGACGACGTCCGCAATCTTTTCCCGGATGCGGTACTGCTGCCCCAGGTTGCTCAGCCGAAACATGTATCCTTCCTGTAGCATCCACCCACCAAGTCCCATCCCGCGCAGGATGATTTTCTTACCCGTTCCGTCGACGATCAGCGAACCGTCGGCTTTAAGAAATCCTGGTGATTGTTGGGCGAGTACCCGGCCCCCTACAAGCAGGCTGGCCACCAGAACCATTTGAATCGTTAGTCTCGAAAAAAACATAGTTAATTAAGTTATACACAAAGCGGGTTATTGTCCCCCGGAACACGCACCCCGGCGAACAATAACCCGTCGACTTATTCGGTTTACTCGGATTCGACAAAAATTAAGGATTTACGATTACTTTCTTGGACAGCGATTTAGTCCCATCGTCCATTTTGATGATGTAAACGCCGGTGTTCATGTTTGTTACGTCCAGACTTTCTTTAACATGAGTTTGCTGGATCGCTTTACCCGTAATGTCCGAGATAATAACCTGAGCTGGTTGAGCCACCCGGATGGTAAAACTACCGGTCGATGGGTTCGGGTACACCTGTAACCGCGCATCCGTTCCGCCCGCTTCCGGCAGGGTCGCTAACCGGGCCGAGCCGGCGGCTCCCCAGTTGAAGGCTTCCCAGCCGCTGATCGACGAGCGATTGCAGTTCATGGGTGTCTGCCCGTTTTCCGACGATACGTATTGCCCGTTATTTCCCCGGAAGGCGACCTGCCCGCCACTAAGCTCGACCCAGTCGAATGACTCCCAGGTACCCAGCGTCGTTCGTGAACAGGTCATGGCCGCCTGCCCGCTTTCGGAACTGACGTAAGCACCGTTACTACCACGGAGGGCGACCTTGCCGTTGCCCGCATTCACGACGACAAACTGCTCCCAGCCCCCCGCCGACGCGCGGTTACAATTGATAGGGGCCTGCCCGTTCTCCGACGATACGTACTGATTGTTGAAGCCCCGTAGCCAGATCGTCTGCCCGATTGGTGCCCCGGTCCCCGCAATACGGAACCAGTTGATATTGAAACTACCATTGGCCGAAACCAGCGCCACTTCCTGTTCACCCGCCGGTAGTTGTACCGTCTGCGTGATGGTCTGCCAGTTTTGCCAGCCGCCCGTGTTGGGCACACCAATCGTGCCGAACGACGACGCCCCCCCCAGCCGCTCGAAGCGAATACTAGCGCCACTGTTGGGCGTTGCGACGCGGTACTGAATGGTATAGCTACCCGCCGTCGGTACGTTGATGCGATAGCCCAGCCAATCGTTTGTTTCGATATTACCGACGTTTTGTCCACCTCCAGCATCCGTGGTGGTTTCGGTACCGATGCCACTCATCGAGCAGTAGCTCTCGGCCTGAATCGTAGCGGGTACGGCGTTGTAATTACCGGTACAAACGTTGGTAGCGCCCCGCCGTGGATTTACCGCATCCAGCGGACCGTAGTTGATGCTCGTATTAGCGAATTTGATGTTGTTCAGTACCCCGTTCATGGCCGATACACCGTCGGTCAGGTAGGGCGGCCCCGCGATTCGGCGCAGGGCCGCGTTGGGGCTGTCGCTGGTGCGTTTGTAGGTCCAGTGAGCCCAGCCAATTTTAGCCCCATTCAGCTTGTCGACGTTCTGCCGAAGCCAGTTGTCGTCGTTTTCGCCGGTCTCACCAATCCAGACCGGTACGTTCCAGCGCGACCGGAATTCGGTCAGATTGATCATCCGGTTGATCTGATTCGGATTGCCGTCGCGAACGTAATCGTCGTTCGGATTGATCCAGTAGCGGTGCGCGTTGTACACCAGATTCGAGCGGTTGTTGAAGTTGTTCGGTTCGAGGTAATCGTAGTTGTTGCCCCAGCCGTTCCCCTCCACCATAATCAGGTGCGTATCGCCCAGATTTCGCACGGCGTTGATCAGTCGATTGGTCAAACTAAAAATGGCCTGTCCGCCACCGGGGACGTTGTTGGGTTCATTGATCAGATCCCAGAACGCGACCGTATTGTTGTTGATGTACCGACGGACGATGGTTTCCCACAGCCGCACCGTGACATTCTGGAAAATAGCTTTGTTCCAGAGGTCGTTGGCGACCAGCGCATCGGAGATGTTCGAGTCGCTCCCTTGTGCACCCGGTGCTGCGTGCAGGTCGACGATAACGTACATACCGCGGGCTGCGCACCAGTTCAGGCAGTTCTCCAGCGTACGAAAGCCTTCGGAATTAGGATCGGTAAACAGTTGGTTGTTGTTATACCAGCTCGTCATCGAACTGACGTAGGTACTGTACGTATTCGGATTGCGGATGACATTGTTGCGCACGGCCCGCTGCGACGGTGTCAGGAACAGTTCGTAGTGCATCGGAATCCGGACGCAGTTGAAACCCTGATCGGCGATCCAGTTAATATCGGCCTGGGTGATAAAATTATCGCGCCAGCTTTGATAGAACGTTTCGACCTGTGCATCGGACTGACCCTGATCGTACAGCCGCTTCTTGAATGACCCCTGCGTACCGCCCGAATTTGGATTCATCATGTAGCCTTCCTGCAACAGCCAGCCCCCCAGCCCGACGCCTTTCAGCAGCACTTCCTGGTTACTCGCGTTCACAATGCGTTGCCCATCGGCCCGCAGCCGACTCAACTGCGCCTGCGCCAACGACGCACTAAACAACCAACTGATTACTAAACAAATGACTGACCAGTAGCCGAGCGTCTGACGCCCGGTCGTTTTCCGTAGAATTGTGTTCATTGATGTACGTGGTTTAGCCTTGATTGCACCTTATTTTTCAATCATCCTGTACACACGGACGTAGTCAACGTCCATGGCCGTCGGGAAAGCGGTAGGCTCAATGCCCTGCGCCCCACCCCAGTCGCCACCCACCGCCAGATTCAGCAGTAGGTGAAACTTCTTGTCGAAGGGCCACACCGCGTAGCCCTTGCCCTCGTTCACAAACTCAAATACGTGCTGATCGTCGATATAGCCCCGAATGGCGTAGGGTGTCCAGTCGACGCGGTAGCGGTGGTAGTCGGTCGTGGCCGTTTCTATCCGCTTCGTGGCGGTCTTCTGCGTGTTGATTTTGAAATAGTAAGCCAGTGTATGGGTCGAGATATGGACAACGTTGGGATCGTAGCCGACATGCTCCATGACATCGATTTCACCCGAATTCGGCCAGCCTCCATAGACCCAGTCAGTAGGCAGCATCCAGATAGCGGGCCAGGTACCTTTGCCGACAGGCAGCTTCGCCCGAATCTCGAACCGACCGTAGAGAAAGTCGCCCTTGCCCCGGCTTACGAGTCGCGCCGAGGTGTAGTCGCGGTTTTCCCGTTTCTCGCGCCGGGCCGTAATCGTCAGTTTACCATCGGCTACGCGGGCGTTGTCGGGGCTGTCGGTATAGTATTCCAGCTCATTGTTACCCCAGCCACTCCCGCCAAGGTCATAGCCCCACTTTTTCGAATCGGGCAACCCCTGATAATCAAACTCATCGGCCCAGACCGGAGTCGTGTCAAAGGTCCAGCCCAGATCGGTCGGACCGGTCGTGACGACTGGATTGGGGCGCACGGTCGAGGGTTGCCCGGAGCAGGCTGCCAGCAAACTAACAGCCAGCAGCCCCGCTACGAACTCGTTGATGAAGATATACATGCTATGTCGAGTCGTTTCAGGGTTTATTCAGGAATCGTTTCTGTCATCCCGACGCCAGGGGACTCTCCGGGAATTAGCAATTTTTCTGCTGCTACGGAAGCTCCCTCCTATCGTTGGGATGACAGAAAAGACTGTGCATGCATTTATAAACCCCCGCTTAGAGCGTACCGCCCCATTCCTTGCTTTGCCGGATTTTGGTGTTCTCCATTTCCAGCAGCGGGATCGGCAGAATTTCGTGCTTCCCCGCCACAAACCCGCGCGACGATAGTACCAAAGCCGCTTTCCCCCAGCGAACGAGGTCGAGCCAGCGGTGGCCTTCGCCCGCCAGTTCGATCCGGCGCTCCGTCATCAGGTTTTCCATTGTCGCCGTCACACGATGCAGCTTATCGCCATAGGCCCGGTCGCGCACGGCGTTGATCAGCGTAGCGGCCCGTATCTGATCGCCCCCGCCCCGAATCAGGGCTTCGGCTTCAAGCAGGTAGGTGTCGGCCAGCCGCATATCGTACAGATTCTGCGCATAGTTCAGCTCTGGCGCGCCCGCTCCGGTGGGGCGGTTAGCCTGACGGGCAGCCGTTTTCTCCAGAAAATAGCCCGTGTTCATGTAGCCTTTTTCGTAGGTCGCGATACCATTCCGTTCGAGACTGTCGAGGTTAGCCACCGTCGACCGGCTCCGCGGATCGTTTTTAATTACATTATACAGGTCCGGCGTTACGACCAGGAAGCTCCAGCCCGACACATAGTCGGGTGCCCCTGCTTTGAGTGGTCGGTAGCCGCGCGGACCAGTCATGATGTTCAGCACGTTTCCTTCCGTACAGGCCACACAGCCCCAGTCGCCCGCCGAAGTGTTGGTAAACGAAATCTCGAAAATCGACTCACTGTTGAATTTGTTCGAGACTTTCCACAGATCGGCGAAGTTATTCAGCAGCTTGTAGCCGTACTGGTTCGTACCGCCCGGCGTACCGTTGACAAGCGCCAGTTCCTGGGCGGCCTGATTAAACTTTTCCTGTTGTAGATATACCTTGCCCAGCAGCGCATGGGCGGCCCCCTGTGTGGCCCGCCCCCCTTCCGTGGCAACCGGTACCGTAGCTGGCAAGGCTGTTAACGCTTCGGTCAGGTCCTGCTCGATTTGTTTGTACACCTCCGCCGGGCTTGCCTGCGTTACGTTGTACATATCGGCCGTGTCGACGGGTTTTGTAAACAAAGGCACGTTCTTGAACAGCCGGACCAGATCGAAGTAGAAATAAGCTCGCAGGAATTTCGCTTCGGCGGTGTAGCGGCTTTTCAGCGTCGCATCCATCGGCACGCCGGGGAGCTTCAGCAGAATGGTATTGGCCCGGAAGATGCCCGAGAAGCCTTTGCGCCACAGGTCGCCCTGCGGTCCCGTGTCGGGCGTCAGCGTGTAGTTGGTCATCACCTGGAAGGAGTTGATGTCGCTGGGGCCGCCCCCACCGGCGTAATGGTCGTCGGAAGCGGCATTCATCGTTCCGATTTTCGTAATGTAACCACCACTTTGCCAGCCTACTACGTCGTAGACGGCAACCAGTCCGTTGAAGGCTTCCTGCTGGTTGCGGTAATAGTTCGATTCGAGGTTAGTGCCTTTGGGTTGTACTTCCAGGAATTTTTCGGTGCACGAGCCGCCCAGCAGACTAAAGGCCAGCAGCAGCGCCGGTGTTTTATACCAGATTTTCATGAGCTACGAAGTGATAAGAAATTAGAAACCAACGTTCAATCCCAGCATGAAGCTGCGGGCCTGCGGATAGATACCCCGGTCGATACTCAGGACGCCCCCGCCAATCTCCGGGTCGTACCCCGTGTACTTGGTCAGCGTCAGCAGATTCTGGCTCATTAGGTAAATTCGGGCCCGCTGCATTCGCAACTTGTCGGTGATGGATTTGGGTAGCGAATAGCCGAGCTGCAACGTCTTGACCCGGAAATAGCCCCCGTCTTCGAGGTAGAAATCCGACGGGTTGAGGAAGTTTTTGTTCGGATCACCGTTGACGATGCGCGGGTAGCTGTCCGACGTACCAGGACCTGTCCAGCGATTCAGGGCTTTGGTTTGCCAGTTGGCATTCTGAATGTCCAGTCGGCGCAGCCCCTGGAAGATCTTATTACCCGAAACTCCCTGTCCGAACAGCACCAGGTCGAAGTTTTTGTAAGACGCGTTAAACGTAAAACCGTACGTCCAGCTTGGCGTGGGATTACCGATAAATGTCCGATCGGCTTCGGTAATCCGACCATCGCCGTTCAGATCGGCCCAGCGAAAATCGCCCGGTTTGGCATTCGGCTGAATCGGCTTTCCATCCGACCCGACGTAGCCGTTGACGTCTTCGGTAGTCTGAAAAATACCCCGTGTCTGGAAGCCGAAAAACGAGTTGATCGGCTGTCCAACGGCGGTGCGGGTAATAGGATAGCTGCTGGCCTGAAGCCCTTGCCCGCCCGACAGACACGCGATGCCATTACCCAGGTCGGTCACGCGGTTCTGCACGTACGACACGTTGCCGTTCATCGACAGTTTTACCTCGCCGATACGCCGGTTGTAGCCCAGTTCCAGTTCAAACCCCGTATTCTGAATATCGGCTACGTTGGCCGCTGGATTAGAAATAGCGCCGACATAGCCCGGGATGCGGGGATTCTGGAGGATATCGGTCGTTTTCTTGCGGAACCACTCCAGCGTGATATTTACGTTGTTGAACAGTGTTGCGTCGATACCGACGTTGGTTTGGCTCGTCTGCTCCCATTTCAGATCGGGGTTGGCCGGCGCGTTGGGACTGTATCCAATGATATAGCTCCCCGACGAGCCGATCGTGTAGTTACGCCCGCTGCCGATGGTCGACAGGTAAGCGAAATCGCCGATGTTGTCGTTACCTACTACACCGTACCCCGCCCGCACTTTCATGAAGTTAACCACCTTGTTCTGGGGGAAGAACGGCTCGCGCGACAGCACCCAGCCCAGTGACAGCGAGGGAAACACACCGTATTTGTGGTTGGCCCCGAATCGCGACGAGCCATCACGCCGGATTAGTGCCTGCACCAGGTATTTCTGGTCGTATTCGTAATTGATTCGGGCAAACAGCGAGCTAACCGTGTGAATGGCGCTTTCGCCCCCATCCGACGACCGCTGATCGACAGGCACTTTGTAGTTCAGCGACGCGTCGTAGAAATTGTCGACCGGCACATTGAAGAACGTTACGCTGGTCGACCGGCCGTTGTTGTCTTTGTACGCCCCCTGCCCCAGCAGCAATGACGCCGTATGTTTGTTAACGGAGCGTGTATACGCGATGGTGTTTTCGAGGTTCCAGTCGATCCGGCGGTTGTTGCTCCGGTTGAACGACGTCTGCGATGAAATGGTCGTTGCGTTTAGCCATGACAAGGGCGAGAAGTTCTCACCACCCCAGAACGCCAGCTTAGCCCCCACCGTCGACCGCAGTCGCAGCCCTTTTACCGGTTCGGCTTCCAGGTAGCCGTTGCCAACGAAGTTATCGCTCCAGCCATAGTTGCCCAGACGAGTCTGAATGTACGCCAACGGGTTGGTGATTTCCTGCGCGACGGCCTGCGAAATACCATACGGGTTGCCATTGGCATCGCGCCGGATACCCACGTTGGTGTAGGGAGGAGCGCTGGCAACGGCCGGATTAGTCACTACCGCGGGTGTGATGGGATCGAGGTTGATAGCTGAGCTAAGCGGTCCGCCAAACTCGCTATTGGTGTTCCCCAGCCCGACCGATTTGTCATTTGCGTAGCCCAGGTTCTGTCCGAATGTTAACCATTTGGCAATTTTATGCGTCGAGTTGATCCGCACATTCATGCGATTGTAGCTGGAAATATCCGTCGCGACAATGCCCTGCTGATCAATATACCCCAGCGATAAGTAATACGTCGATCGTTCGCTACCTCCGCTCAAGCTCAGTTCATGCTGCTGCCGCCGGGCGCTCTTGTTGAAAATCAGCGCCTGCCAGTCGGTGCCCTGTCCCAGCGCAGCCGGGTCGGCATAAGCCGGTTTGCCACCCGCGTTGACAGCCGCTTCGTTACGTAGTATTGCGTACTGCGTTGCGTTCAGCAGGTCGAGTTTGCGGGCCGGTGCCGACACGCCGTAGAAACCGTTGTAATTGACCTGAAGCGTTCCGGCCTTGCCTTTTTTTGTCGTGACCAAGATAACCCCGGCAGCAGCCCGCGCACCGTAGATAGCCTGCGAAGCCGCATCTTTCAGTACTTCAATCGACTCGATGTCCGACTGATTGAGGTAGCCGATCCCGCCGTTGTCGATCACGACCCCATCGACGACCCATAGTGGATCGTTGTTGTTGAGCGTCGTTACGCCCCGCACCCGCACCGACGAGCCCGAACCCGGCTGTCCCGAACTCGACGCAATCGTCAGCCCTGACGCCCGCCCCTGCAGGGCTTCTTCGACGCGGGTAATCGGCATGGTGTTGAGATCGGCCGCTTTCACGCTGGAGATAGCTCCTGTTACCACGCTTTTCTTCTGGGCACCATAGCCGACCACCACCACCTCGTCAAGGTTACTGGCATCGTCGACCATCGAAACAGTCAGCACGCTATTGTTGCCAACCGGAATTGTCTGCCGCTTCATACCGATCTGGCTGAATACCAGTACGGCGTTGTTGTTCGGAACGGCAATCGTGAATTTACCGGTAGCATCGGTAACCGTACCGGTTGTCGTGCCCTGTACCAGCACCGATACGCCGGGTAGAGCGTTGCCGTCGGCCTGGGCCGTAATAGTGCCGGTAACCTGACGCGTTTGCGCCCATAAACTAAGGGGGAACAGCAGCAGGAAAAGCAAGCGAGCGGAGTAACGTGTAGAACGTTTCCTCATACATGTAAGGGGTTTAGGACTATGTTGTTTTGAGAAAAAAGAATGTCCCAAAACTATAGGCCTGTGTTACCAAACTGGTTTTTCAAGCCCCCCTACATTACCACTACGTGACGTCGGTTTTAAATGATTTTTTATTGTTTTGACCTCTACTTTATCACTACATGCAACCTGTAAAAATCTGATTTACAAGCTATTGTGAATTTATAATTTTAATTATTTTTTTTAGCACTCAGACGCATAGACAGGCTCCTATTCTATGTTTTTTACCGTATTGTCTTTCGATATGTTAGCCAGAAATGTGTACAGATTGACGTCCGATTCGAGTCGTAGCTTTTTACGAAGTCGATACCGACTAATCTCTACGGCCTTACTGGTAATATTCATGAACTGCGCTATCTCTTTGGAAGACAAGTTCATTTTCAGGAAAGCGCACAGCTTTAAATCATTGGGGGTCAACTCTGGATACTGCTGCTGCAACGCATGAAAAAAAGCTTCGTTCACCGCATTGAAATGCAGAGTAAACTGTCCCCAATCAGCATCTTTCGTTTCTACGTTCCGGATGAGTCGAAGCACCTGCCTGAAGTTCAATGCGATCTCTTTGGTATCCTGCTTTTTCGCCATACCAGCGACTACCTCTTTAACCTTTACCAGTACCTCACCTCGTTGCGCCAGTTGCATGGTCATTGAGGCTAATTCCCGGTTTTTGAAATCCATGTCCGCTTCCAGTTTTTCGTTTCGTAATCGAACCATCTCCTTTTCGTTCCGGTCCAGTTCGAGCTGATGGAGATACGTTAGCTGTTCCTGCTCTGTTTGATGCCGATGCCGCTGCCATTTGAACCCCTGATAAAGCAGCCAGCCGAATACAAGGATGTAGACTAACCAGGCCCAGTAGCTTTCATACCAGGCGGGATTGATATGAAACGCGTAATAAACGATGGGCGACTCATTGCCCAGGTTGTTTCGGGACTTAACGGCGAACGTATAATCGCCCCAGGGAAGATTAGTGTAATCCTTGTCGCTTTTACTGCTCCAGGGAGACCAGTCCCGATCAGCACCGATTAGCCGGTAGCTAAACTCGATGCTGCTGCTCTGGTCGAATAATGTCGACGTAAATTCAAAGTGCAGCGAATTCAGGGGTGCAGGTAGTCTAAGCGGATTGTCTGTTGCTGGTTCAGTAGCGGTCTGTGAGGTAGCCGGAGTATAGCCCCCGAACAGAACGCTGTCTTTAGCGTTTGTTAGGCTCACTCGCCCCAGTAACACATCGGGGCGCCGACTGCGGGTACGGTACTGTTGGTAGTTTAGCAGTGTAAATCCTCTGTTGGTCCCGACGAAGATGTTTTCCAGATTGTGCGCCTGAATGAACTCAAACCCACCAACCAATTTCCCGGTCAGCTCCGGAAAATACACCACTCGCGCTGGCAGGCTCGTTTTCCCCTGGCCAAAATCAATAACTCCAACTCGTTTCTGGCTGGCAAACCATATATTTCCTTCCTGATCTTCATGAAGATATTGTACGGTCTGCTGACCTAAAATCGGCGTTAAGCGAGGGGATGGCACAAACCGATCCTGACTGGAATCATAGTCATAGATCCCCTTTTCGGTAGCCACCATCAACTGGTCCTGGATGGTGTAGACGTAATTATACTGGGTCGACGGCAGCCCTTCCCGATCCGTATACAATTTGGTTGACTGGCCCACGGCTGGGCTTCCCACCCCATCGATTCGAAACACTCCTCGGTTGGGGTGGGAAGCCCAGACTCGCTTATGCCCTCGATCGACGCTGATAAATCGAAGTGACTCGCGCGACGTCCCCACCACTCCCTGGTCGCGCAAGCTCGTCGGTCCCACCGTTACCGATCGCAAACCCTGGTACGTTCCAGCTAACATACCGGTCGTCGAGATAGGTTGGGTCAGCCAGGTCCCGATTCCTGAATACACCGTCGTAGCCTGCTGGTTCTGGATAGCAAAAAGTCCCATTTCATGGCTCATCAGTAACTGATTATCCACCACGTCGAGTCGCCAGACCTGGCCCTTTGTGCCCGCCACTTCTTCAAAGTGTCCTTTCGCCTGTCCTAAATCGCCGGTTAGTTCGTCGAGTTGGCTGGCGTATAACCCATTGGCGGTCCCAGCGTAAAGCGTCTTCCCATGCAAGCGCATAGCATAACCAGTCGCGTTTTTTCCCCCGTCCGGATGAATGTATTTAAAGGGACTATTAATCGCGACAAAATCAATACCGTCGTCCAGTGCCAGCCACATATTCCGTTGCTGATCCAGGCGAATTGCGCGCACGTTTGCATTCTGCAGCTCTTTCGGACTGCTGTAGGTTTGAATCAGCTGCCCCTGTCGGTTGATGATCAGCACTCCGGCCGAGGTCGTTCCCAGGGCATACGCGCTGGGCGAGAGCTGAACCGCACAATAGATCCGGTCCGTTCGTAAAGCAGGATCAATAGGCGTTGGCTGGTGAGTTAACTGGTTGTTATGCAGAACGAATAATCCCCTCGTCAACGTAGTCACTAAAGTTGAATCACGTCCGTATGGAAGCACGGACGTAACTGTGGTTTTTGATAACGACAGTGGTGCATGAGCAACTTGCCACCGTCCACCGGTAAACCGTACCAACCCCCGGTCCCCGTCCTGCGCAAATACCTGCGACTTTACTTGCCCCATGAAAGACCATTGCTGAGTTGCCCGAACAACATCCAGTTTTCCATCGTGGAGATGCATCAACTGACGCATAGTCCGAAAAAAAACATCCTTACCCACCACTTCAATCGACCAGACATCGGCAAAACCTCGGTCAGCCACCGGCAGGAGTGGCAAAAGTGAATGATAGGTCAGGATACCATTGGCGTTCGGCGAGAAATAACCTAGCTCATCCTGCCCTCCCACAAAAATCCGGTTGTCAGCGCCAATACCGATCGAGCGCACCACCGTACGATTGGGGAGATGGTGTATGGCGTAATACCGCCCATTGAAAGTCAGCAACCCTTCATTATTGCCAACGTAAATAATCCCTCGACTATCCTGCTGAATCGCCCAGTTCTGCATTCCGGCCTGGTACTGACTACTGGTGTAATGAATTATTTGGGGCGATGCGATGGGGGTCTGTGCGTACCCGCCGGCTCGACAGACTACCCAGATCAGGAGCAGAAAAACCCACTGCATACGAGTTACTGTATTAATTAGTTTACATTCGAGCTATGTGTACTGATACACGCAACCCTTTTACTAAGCTAAAGCCGATCGGTTTATTTACCTCCTCGTCACGACTACGTTCTCTATAAAGTCCAGCCATTAAGCAGCGCCTACGAATCGCCCGTACCGTTACCTGTTTTACTGGTGCTGTCGGCGACGCAAATCCTGCTTCTACTTACTTTGCTAAAAGAGCGTAAAATCGGAGCAGGCATTCCCGTTCCCGCGGACTATTCCAGCATTAGTCGTAAAAAATCAGTGTATCGTCTATATTTGTTTAGCCACCTGTGCAGGTGGGTATGCGTCGCGTGCTGCAATCGTTGTTCTTTAGCCAAGCTTTAACTCGGTTAAGCTTGCTGTTTTGCTCCTTTTGATCAGGATATACCCACTATAACAGACTCCAATACCGCTATATTCCGATTCTTACGAATCGATAGTCGCTGGCCGTAGCGTATGTAGGGTTGGCTATTCGGTAGTTTTTCATTGCCTGTATGAATTCGACATATTCTTTTTTACAAGGGGGTGGCGAGATGGGAAAATTGACCCGCTCCTTCGACTGGTCTCGTACGTCGCTGGGTTCGCCCGATAGCTGGCCTCAAAGCCTGCGCACCACGCTGAGTATCGTTCTCAACTCTAATTTCCCCATGTTTTTATTCTGGGGGCCCGAGTTGCTTTGTTTTTATAATGACGCGTATCGACCCAGCCTGGGTAACGACGATAAACATCCTTCTGCGCTGGGGCGACCCGGCGCCAAGGTCTGGCCTGAAATCTGGTCCATCATTGGCCCACAGATTGATCAGGTACTAACGGGCGGGGAAGCTACGTGGCACGAAAACGCAAACGGCGCCTTCTATAGAAACGGTCAGCTTGAGGCCGGTTTCTGGACGTACAGTTACAGCCCCGTCCGCGACGAAACCGGAGAAATAGCTGGTGTATTCGTTACCTGTATTGAAACGACCCCGGTCGTCTTGCAGCAAAAACTGCTGGCCGCCAGCGAGCGCCAGTTGCGGATGGTGGTGGAAGAGTCGACCATCGCGATGGCGATTTTCCGAGGACCGCAGCATGTTATCGAACTGGCGAATGACGCCCATCTTCAGCTATGGGGTCGCCGGGCCGAAGAAGTTATTGGTCGGCCACTCTTTGAGGCAATTCCTGAGGCAAAGGGTCAAGGGTATGAAGCGCTGTTAGCTAACGTTCTGAGCTCGGCAGAGCCCTTTTACGCTACTGAACTCTCCGCTCAACTGATGCGTCATGGCCAACTTGAGCGGGTTCATTTCAACTTCGTCTATCATCCATTACGTAACGCAACAGGACAGGTGGATGGGATATTAGTGACGGCAATAGACATTACCCAGCAGGTCCTCATCCGGCAGCAGATCGAAGCCAGTCAAATCTCTTTGCAGAACGCCCTCGAAGTGGCCCAGCTTGGTACGTGGTCGTTTGACTATCCGACGCAGAAATTATCTGTATCGACCCGTACGGCCGACTGGTTTGGTTTGGAAACGCAACAAGCCGACGTCGAAACCTTTCTTGCCCAGATGGGCGATGAGGATCAAACAAAGGTTCGTGAGCAGCTGGTAAGCATGCTCGCCCCCAACTCCACTGACGTTTATGACCTGGTTCATTCCGTCATCAATCGCCAAACCGACCACAAACGGATTATTCGGGCACTTGGCAAACGGCAGTACGGGACCGATGGCCAACCGCTTCGCATTGACGGAACAGCGCAGGATATCACACTTCAGCAAGAACTCCAGTTAGCGCTGGAAAACGAAGTCCGGAAACGTACGCAGGAACTGGCATCGGCCAACCAGGAGGTTAGCCAGTTCAACGAACAGTTACAAACGTCCATCAGCGATTTGAAACGCTCGAACGACAACCTACAGCAGTTCGCTTACGTAGCAAGTCATGACCTGCAAGAGCCTCTTCGGAAGATTCAATCGTTTAGCGACTTACTCGTTCAACAACTGGGTGAACAAATCGACGATTCGTCAAAAGATTACCTACTGCGGATTACTTCAGCGGTAGAACGAATGTCCATTCTGATCAAGGACTTACTGGCTTACTCCCGTATCGCCACCCGCCAGCAAACCTTCGGTTTGGTTTCATTAAAAGCAATTACAGATAGAGTCATTGCCATGCTCGACTGGTCAATTCAACAGACGCGGGCTCAAATCACCGTCGACGAACTACCAATCGTACAGGGCGATGAATCGCAGTTGGGTCAGCTGATGCAGAATCTGTTAACCAACGCGCTGAAATTCGTTCAGCCGGATCAGGCTCCAAATGTCCATATCCGG
Source organism: Spirosoma pomorum (assembly GCF_054776615.1). Classification (NCBI taxonomy): domain Bacteria; kingdom Pseudomonadati; phylum Bacteroidota; class Cytophagia; order Cytophagales; family Cytophagaceae; genus Spirosoma; species Spirosoma pomorum. Next base: position 149,449 of record NZ_BAAHBP010000016.1, on the reverse strand, counting down.
TATACGAAACGGTCGCTGACGGAACTACCCTCGCTGGTTCAGCCCACTCGCATCACTTCTTTTTACCACCAGATCAGTATTGAGGATCAGGGCATTGGCTTCGACACGAAATACCTGGACCGGATCTTCCAGGTCTTCCAGCGGCTGCACGGACGAAATCAGTTTTCAGGTACGGGAATTGGCCTGGCGATCTGTCAGCGGGTAGTAGAGAACCACGGCGGGGCAATCACGGCCGAAAGTCAGCTCGATAAGGGCACGACGTTCCATGTCTATTTGCCCGATTAACCAAACGAAGTCAGCGGGTATATAGCCAGGCCAGCACACGTCATTAACGTATTTACTACCTGAAGTAGAGGAGTTAGAGGGTTTCACCAGACGTAATCCGTGGGCTACTACACGACTCTTCTTCCGTGTCTGCTTACATTGTCATCGGGCCACTCTGGTATCCTTATACCACAAAAAGCCCAGGTAGGCTACCGCCCCTAGGGCTAGTAGGCCTGAGAGCGCAAAAGCACCACTAATTCCTTCTGCTCCCACAATATGGTTGAGCATCCAGCCCGAACCGACGGCACCCAGGCCAATGCCCGCTTCGAGCGCTATGTACATGGTAGCCATCGCGCGACCCCGGGTGTGCTCGTCGCTCAGATCAGCGGTCCAGGCCTGCACCGTAGGTGAGTTCATACCCGCTGACAGCCCATAGCAAACGGCGGCTACCCAGAACCATAATACGGTATCAGTTATCATCAGCAATCCCATTGCCACAACCAGCACCAGCGTAGACACGAAAAGAACCGGTACCCGCCCGTATTTATCCGATGTACGGCTGAACACCATCCGCACAACCAGCGAAGCAATGGTGTAGACCGTAAAAAACAGTCCCTTATTTGTGATGCCCAACGACGCACTCAGACTGGAAACAACCGTAAGAATCGCCCCCGTGGACACAGATTGTAACAACAGCACAACGAAGGGCTTGAACGCCTGTTTCTCAAAGATTTCTTCCTTTTTCAGTTTCAACAGCCCGAATCGAAAGGGCTGAGCATTGCCCAGGGTTTCGGGCATACGTAACAGAATCAGGATCGACAGCAACGCGAAGACCGAAGAGGTCCAGAACATGACGTTCATGGAATAATCATTGGCCAGCCAGCTCCCGATGGCTGGTCCGAGTGACATACCCGTGGCCGTAAAAAGGCCCAGCATACCCATCGCTTCGCCCCGGCGCGTGGCGGGGACAACATCAGCGACGTACGCGGCCGTAGCCGTCGGCTTCGTTCCTGTCGAGAAACCGTGAATAAGCCGAAGCGCCAGAAAGCCCCAGACCGTAATGAGATAAGGATATAGAAACCCGCACAGAAAACAGATAACCGACCCAAACGCCATGACCGGTACCCGACCGACCGTATCAGTAATCTTACCGGAAAACGGTCGGGACACGCCCGCCGTGAGCGTAAACAGGGCAATGATTAATCCAACGTATTCCCGTCCACCGAGCCGCGTCAGATAGTCGGGCAGTTCCGGGATCATCATGGAGAAGCTGGCCGAGAACAGAAAGTTACTGGCGCTTAATAACCAGAAAGAAAATGTGTAGAGTGATGGACCGGTGGAAATCCGGCGGATAAAAAGAGGACGAACTACCAAAGCAGCTGGGATTTGGTTTACCCAAAAGTACGGCCTTTTTTCGGAAGTGTGGTTCAATTAGTAGCCACTGGTGTGCTTGCGTATCCAGTGGATTAATCGTTGATCCATCGCGTTCGCATTTTTGCGCAACAAGAGTTATCAGTCCTTGTAGCTCATTTGCGGGTCTTTTCTTCTAAATTCGCGCTTGAAATTCCAGTAACCTGTATGTCGAATAATGTTAAGATTGGTCTGTTTCTTACAGTATCCATTCTGCTGACAACTTTCTCTTTTTATTTCTGGCAGGTCTTCAAAAGCCCAAACCTTCAGGTACGGGATGGCGACAAGACCTTTGCCCTTCTCATTCCCAAAGGGTCCACGTTCGATTCGGTGATGGACACGCTTAAAACGCATAAGGTCATCAACGACGAAACATCGTTCCGCTTTCTGGCTAAGTTGATGAAGTACCAGGAGCGGGTGAAGGAAGGCCGCTACGAGATTACGCCGGACATGAGCAACCGGGCCGCACTGGTCAAACTGCGTAGCGGTAATCAGGACGCTATGCCCGTTACGTTCAATAGCATGCGGCAGAAAAGCGATTTGATCTACCGGCTGGGCAGCAAGTTCGAATTTGGTCCCGAATCGCTGGGTAAGCTACTGAACGATCCGGCAACCTGTCAGAAATACGGGTTCGATACTACGACCATCGTCTGCATGTTCCTACCGAATACGTACGAAATCTTTTGGACGATCAAACCCGAGGCCTTACTGGACCGGATGGGGGCCGAGTACAAGAAATTCTGGACGCCCGAGCGGCAAGCCAAAGCAAAGGAACTGGGCATGACGCAAACCGAGGTACAGGTACTGGCGTCCATCGTCGCGGCCGAAACCAACAAACGGGATGAACAACCTCGGGTAGCAGGGGTGTACCTCAATCGCCTGAAACGTGGTATTAAGTTGGAAGCGGATCCGACGGTAATTTTCGCCCTGCGTGATTTTTCAATCCGCCGGCTACTCAACAAGCAACTCACCGTCGACTCGCCCTACAATACGTATCGGTACACGGGATTGCCACCGGGTCCCATCAACCTACCCGCCCCCGCAACCATCGACGCGGTCCTGAACGCCGAGAAGCACGATTACCTTTATTTTGTGGTTGACGCCCGGTTCAATGGGTATCATACGTTCTCAAAAACGTTAGCCGAGCACCTGGCCAACGCCCGATTATACCAGCAGGCCCTGACTCGAATGAAGATTATGAAATAAGAGGAGGAAAGGAGGAGGGGGAGGAATGGGAAGAAAGGAAAATAGCATGTATACTATCCCTTTCCTCCATTCCTCCCCCCTCCCTTTCTCCATTCCTCTCTCTCCCCCCTTCTTTTCCCCATGTTCTCCTACGACGTTACCAACATCCGGGTTCGTTACTACGACACGGATCAGATGGGCATTGTGTATTACGGCAATTACGCCCGCTTCTATGAGATCGGGCGGGTTGAAGCCCTGCGGCATCTGGGCGTGAATTATAAAGACCTGGAAGCGAGTGGTATTGGTATGCCCGTTTATGACCTGCAATCGCGGTTTATTCGGCCTGCCCGCTACGACGATCTGCTCACCATTCGGGTCTCGATCCCGCAACTACCAAAGACGCGGATCGGCTTCAATTACGAAATCATTGATCAGCACGGGCATGTCTTAAACAGCGGTCAGACAACGCTGGTCTTCGTCCGGTCGGCTACCGGACGCCCCTGCTCTGCTCCCCCCGAACTCATCAGCGCGATCAAACCTTTCTTTGACTAGGGGGTTAGCAAAAGAGGAGACCGTGAAAGAAAAGCAGGAGAGGGACGAAAGGGAGACAAGAAAAAAGACTACATTTTTTGTCCTTCTTGCCCTTCCTCCTCTCCTTCTTTTTTTCCCTCAATTCCTTTCCGCCTATGTTTGACAAGTTGATGAGCTTTGGCGCGCTGCAGGGAACGCGCATCTGGCTTCAGGAACACAAGCCCCTTGATTCCCGACTGACCTGGTACGAGTTTCTGAACAAGATGATCAATAAGATCGCCGAGGACGATACCAGCGAACGGGCAGCATCGGTTGCTTACAGTCTGATTCTGGCCGTCTTCCCAACCGTCATTTTCTTCTTTACGCTGATTCCGTACATCCCCATCGACAATCTGCAGGAACAGATTATGGGACTTCTGCGGCAAGCATTACCGGGTAATACATTCAGCACGATTGATACGACCATTCATGATATTATCAGTCGTCCGCAGGGAGGAGTCCTCTCGTTTGGTTTTTTACTCGCGCTGTATTCGGCTACCAGTGGTTTAGTGGCATTGATGAACGCTTTCAACTCGTCGCACCACACACACGAGGATCGTAGCTTCTTCAAAGTTCGGGCCATTGCTGTCGGATTAACCTTCACGCTCGCTTTTGCGCTGATTCTGGCCATCATTGTCCTGATCGTGGGGAGTCTCGTGAGCGACTATCTACTAAAGTTTGGTATCCTTAACAACGTTGTTTTCGTCAATTTACTGACCGTTGGCCGGTACCTGGTTGTCTTCACCGTGTTTGTTGGAGCCTTGTCGGTTATCTATCGCTACGGCCCCGACGTAAACATGAAATGGGCCTTTGTTACGCCCGGGAGCGTAACGGCTTCCCTGCTCATTGTGCTCACCACATTCGGCTTTTCGTATTATCTGTCCAACTTCGGCTCGTATAACAAAGTATACGGCTCCATCGGTACGCTGATCGCGCTGATGATCTGGATCAACTTAATATCGCTCCTGTTAATCGTTGGCTTTGAAATAAACGTAGCCTTATACGACCTGGAGGGCGACAAGAATCCCAGCGTTGCCGAGAAAACAACAAACGTCACCTCAGACGAGTGAAGTGACGTTTGCAAACCCTAACCCATAAATGTAAGAACTCCTTCCGCCTACTGACGTGCATTGGAAAGAATCTATTTATTTATGGCGAAAAACCATGCCAATCTGCATTTTTGGTAGCCTTTTGTTACCTTTTTCTACGTTTAATCAAAAAAGTAAGCATCCGCTGGCCACCGTCAGGTAAGTTTGTTTAAACGAACCGGAGGTTGGCAAGTAATCTGATAGCATGGCCGTTTCGTTGATTTTCGCCTTAGTATGCATTCGATTACCGGCCCATCTGCCTCTTTACCCATGAGTGTCTATCTGAATCAGATCCGACCCTGGGTGACTATTATCTGCACCTGCTACAATCAGGATCGTTTTGTGGCGGCAGCGCTCCAGTCGGTAGCCGATCAGGACTATCCAAACGTTGAATTGATCGTGATCGACAACGCCAGCCAGGATCAATCGGCCAATTATATTAACGAATTTAGAAGTCGGTACCCTGCTACCCAGTTCATCCAAAACGATGCTAACATAGGCCTCAACCGGGCCTTTAATCAGGGGCTAGCCCGAGCCGGAGGTCGTTACGTAATCGATCTGGCCGCCGATGATCTGCTTCTGCCCAACCGCATCAGCCGACAGGTAGCCTTATTTGAAGAACTGGCTGGCCCCTATGCCGTTGTCTTCTCCAACGCTACGTACATCGACGAACAGGGGAACCGTTTACATCAGCATTACCCAACTGATAGTTCGGGAAGATCAGCTGTTCGGGTACCCTCGGGGAACGTATTTCAACAAGTGCTGGAGTCTTATTTCATCTGCACGCCAACCATGATGATGCGCCGGGATGTGCTGAACGAGCTGGGAGGGTACGACGAAAATCTGGCCTTTGAAGACTTTGATTTCTGGGTACGTTCCTCGCGACAGTACCTCTACGCCTACCAGGATGAAGTGCTCACGCTCAAACGGCGGGTGGGCAATTCACTGTCGGCGCAGGTTGTTCTCCCCACCAATCAGTTGCTTCACTCCTCGCTGGTCGTGTGTCAGAAAGCGTTGCCACAATGTGTTACGTCCGTTGAGCGACACGCGCTGGCCAACCGCATTCGTCGGTTTACGCGCAAGGCTTTCTACGCCGAGCAGTTCGTTCTGGCGCAGCAGTTTGGCCAGTTACTTCGGAAACTCGAACAACCTGATTTACTCACCCGCCTGGTCCTTCGACTGAGTTGGCTGAATATTCCCGTCAATCGGTTGTACCGACAGTATCTCCAGTTGCAGCAGAAAGTGTAAGATAACCGGCTTGCTGGGCAGGAGATTTAAACAGATGTTCCTGCTTCGACGTTTTTAGGGTATTGATCCTGTAGATAAACGCAGGATTGAAACTGCCTAGTCCCATGCCCGCTGAGTTTGTTAAACTGTACCCTCAGAATCCCGATCCGCGCCGAGTTGACCATATTGTAAAGGCGCTCCGCGACGGAGCGGTTGTTATTTACCCCACGGATACGATCTACGGAATGGGTTGCGACATTCATAACGCCCGCGCCGTTGAACGAGTAGCCCGTATTAAAGGTATCAAGCCTACCAAGAACGACTTTTCTTTTATCTGTTACGACCTGAGCCACATTGCCGACTACGCCCGCGTGAGTAATCAGGCGTTTAAGTTGATGAAGCGGGTGCTACCAGGACCCTTTACGTTCATTCTGGAGGCCACCAATGCCGTTCCCAAACTGCTGAACACCAACAAACGAACGGTGGGTATTCGCGTACCGGATCATAACATTCCCCGGCAGATCGTACGGGAGCTGGGCAATCCAATCATCACAACCTCTATTCGCGACGAAGACGAAGTCATCGAGTATTCGACCGATCCCGAACTGATTTTCGAGAAATTTCAGCATCAGGTCGATATCATCATCGATGGGGGTTACGGTGGCAACGTGGCCTCGACGATCGTTGACGCCACCGATGATGATTTTTCGATCATACGGCAGGGCCTGGGCGAATTAATGCTTTGAAAAGCAAGCCTAGCGTTCTATACTTGCACCGTAGGGTTAACGCTCGTTACCGTCGAGTCTTAACCCTTTTTTTGTGCATCATCCCTAATATCAGTTTATATGCGTTTATCCCTGGCCGCCCTATCTTTTCTGGCCTTAAGTCAGTTGGCTGGCTGCACTTCTTCTCAATCCGACCAAAAGGACAGCCATTCTACCAGCGGTTTGTCGGCGTCGGCGGCCACTAAAGCGTCAACCGCTCCGGCTACGCCAGCCTCGGAAGCCACGGCTGCCTCTGATTCCAGCGAAGCAAAAGCACGCTCAACTGGTCGTACCGGCGATCCTACCCTGGATTCGCTGACGTTTGCTCCGGAGGGCGCCTTGTTACCAAAACATCGGATTCTGGCTTATTACGGTAACCCTCATTCCAAGAAGATGGGGATCTTAGGTAAGTACCCGAAAGAAGAAATGCTGCAGCGACTGAATCAGGAAATCAAAAACTGGGAGAAAGCAGATTCATCTAAATTACCAATCCTGCCCGCGCTTCATCTGGTGGCTACGTCGGCTCAGGGAGCACCCGGTAAGGACGGTGGCTACCGGCTACGGATGTCGGACAAAACCATCAAGAAAATAATTAAATGGGGGGATGAACACAAAGCCATCGTTTTTCTTGACATTCAGCGGGGACACGCGCCACTAGGCCCCGAAATGGAATACATGAAAAAGTACCTCAAGCTGCCTTTCGTTCATCTGGGTATTGATCCGGAATTCTCGATGGTAACAGGAGCGAAGCCCGGCACAAAAATCGGAAGTTACGACGCGGCTGATGTGAACCAGGCCGTGAAATTTTTGAGCCAGATTGTAAAAGAGAACAATCTGCCGCCTAAAATCCTGGTAGTTCACCGCTTCACGCAGGGCATGATCAAGAACTATAAGAACATCAAACTGGACCCGAATGTCCAGATCGTGATGGACATGGACGGCTGGGGACCACCTGTACTGAAGAAAGACTCTTACAAGGCCTACATTCAGAAGGAACCCGTCCAGTATACTGGCTTCAAACTGTTCTACGAGAACGATTTCCGGAAGCCGGGTTCACGGATCATGACGCCCGCCGAAGTGCTGGCTCTGAATCCGAAACCAATGTACATTCAGTACCAATAGGCTGCCGCCTTTTTAATCCAATGCCCTGGTCTGCTCATTAAATTGGGCAAACCAGGGCATTGGTCTTTTTCACCTATTTGCTCTAGGTATCTCCCAGCGACATCAACTCACGATTTTGTCTTTAAATCATTAAATTCCGCAACCGAACAGGAAGACGTATGCTCTCCAATACACATTATGCCGAAAGACGTTGCTCAATACTGGATTGCAGTGGCCTCCAAAGACCACGTTTTGCAAGGTATCGACGGTGAGTTCATGCAGGCTAACCACGGGAAGCTGGCACCGCTTAAGCGAACAAAACCCGGCGACTGGGTGCTTTTCTATTCACCCAGGCAATCGTTGAATGACACCGGGAAGTATCAATCCTTTACGGCGCTTGGCCAGGTTCGGGATGAACCTATTTACCAGGTTACGATAAGCGATGAATTTAAACCCTACCGGCGAAATATCGCCTTTTCTACTGGCAAAGACGTTTCGATTCTTCCCTTGATCGATAGGCTCAATTTCATTCCAAACAAGAAATCATGGGGGTATACGTTTCGATTCGGTTTCTTCGAAATCGACCGTCAGGATTTTGAGGTGATTCGGGCTATGATGCTTACCTAAGCCTTTCCGTGCGACTACTTCCTGAGGTATCTGAGCGGGTAGTCATCTCTATGTTAGTCCTGTGAATCAACAGAATCAGCCCCGTAACGTAAAAATTATCTTTATTGAGCCGAGTAATTTTGGCCCATTTTCGCTATTCCTACTTAAATCCTCATGCATTATGTGCCTAGTTCGTTTATTCTTCTGTAGCTGGTTGTTCCTGCTGCCTCTTGTTGGTTTCAGCGCTAAAGTCGATACGCTGGACATACCCAGTGCCGCAATGAAGCGAAAGTTGCGGGCGGGCATTGTCCTTCCCGAATCATACGCAAAAGGGAAAACCAGCTATCCCGTGCTGTATTTACTGCACGGGGGCGGTGGACAGTTCAGCGACTGGCTGAAGCAGACACCGGACAAAACACTACTCCAGCGCCTGGCCGACCAGTATAACCTCATTATTGTTACGCCCGAAGGTGATCGGCTAGGCGGCTATCTCGACAGTCCAATTCAGAAAGACAATCTGTTTGAAACGTATATCACAAAAGAGGTTATCGAGAAAATTGACCAGACCTACCGCACCGTACGCGATCGTAAGGGGCGGGTTATCACAGGGCTTAGCATGGGAGGCCACGGGGCACTGTATCTGGCAGGTCGTCACCCCGAGTTGTATTGCGCAGCTGGCAGCATGAGCGGTGCCCTAGATCTGAACGCGACCAATTGGCGAATCCCTCCCGAGTTTGCCAAACAGATCGAGCCTCAGTTCGCGCGGATTCTGGGACCCATGGGATCAACGCCCGATTATTACGCGGCTAACTCGGTCGTCAACATGTGTGACAAGCTGAAAGCCAGTGGGCTGAAGATCGTTATTGATTGTGGAGTCGATGATTTTTTGATTGAACCCAACCGGGAAGTGCACCGGCGGCTGGTGTACAACAAAACGGAGCATGACTACACCGAACGGCCGGGCGCGCATACCTGGGATTATTGGCAGAACTCACTCCCCTACCACCTGCTGTTCTTCTCGAACGTATTAAAAGCCAACGGCACGACTGCTCAATGAACAGAATCCCTTTTCTTTTGCGCAGCACTCTACTAACAGTATACACGCTGTTCTTTACGTTACCGCTGTTTGCGGCCCAAGTCGATACGCTGGTCGTTCCCAGCGCGGTGATGAAAAAGCAGCTGAAGGCCGTTGTCGTTCTCCCTCAGTCTTACGCGAAAAGCAAAACTAATTTCCCGGTGCTGTATCTCCTCCACGGCGGCTACGGTCATTTCGACGACTGGATCAGGAAAACGCCGGATAAGACACTCTTACAACGATTGGCCGACCAGTATAATCTCATCATCGCTATGCCCGAAGGCGAAGTTTTTAGCTATTATCTGGACAGCCCGGTCGTCAAAGACAGTCAGTTCGAAACGTATCTAACTAAAGAGGTCGTTGACCAAATTGACAACACGTATCGCACGGTACGTTCGGCCAAAGGCCGGGTTATTACGGGTTTGTCGATGGGCGGCTACGGATCGCTGTATCTGGCAACTCGCCATCCTGATGTCTACTGCGCGGCTGGCAGCATGAGCGGTGCGCTGAATCTGGATATGAGTAGCTGGAAACTTCCCCCCGAAAGCGCCAAAGCGATTAAGGGCGAGTTTGAAAAAATACTGGGTCCCATCGAACAATCGCCAGATCGGTACGGAACTTATTCAGTCATCAATCTGGCCGACCGAATGAAAGCGAACGGCCAGCCGCTGATTTTCGATTGTGGAGTCGATGATTTTCTGATTGAATCGAATCGCGAGTTACACCGTCGGCTGGTCTTTAATCAGACTCCGCATGACTACAGCGAGCGGCCCGGCGGCCACACTTGGGAGTACTGGCAAACCTCCCTGCCCAATCATATTCTGTTCTTTTCCAACGTACTAAAAACCAACGGCACTACTGCCCCATAAGACCTAATGCTTACTAAAGCTGCTTCCCTACTCCTGATCGCTACGCTAATGGGCCCGTTGACCGCGCTGGCAGCCAAAGTGGATACGATTGATGTCCAAAGTCCAAGCATGAACCGAACGTTACGGGCCGCTGTAGTCCTACCCGAGCGGTACGTCAAAGCTAAAAAGCGGGATACGCAACCATTTCCGGTGCTTTACTTACTTCACGGTGGTTCGGGCAGCTTTCGTGACTGGCTGACCAAGACACCGGACAAGACGTTGTTGCATCGCCTGGCCGATCAGTACAACCTCATCATCGTCACGCCCGAGGGCGATCCGAGGAGCTATTATTTCGATAGCCCACTGGTCAAGACCAGTCAGTTTGAAACGTTCATTTCAAAAGAACTGATTGACCGGATTGACAACACGTATCGCACGGTCCGGGATCGGAAGGGCCGCTTGATTGCTGGCTTATCGATGGGCGGGCACGGCGCTATGTTTATTTCCAGTCGACACCCTGACCTGTACGCAGCGGCCGGGAGCATGAGCGGGGTTATGAATATTAATACAGCCACATGGAAAATAGATCCTGCTTTTGCGAAATCGCGCACTGACAGTTTTGCGGAACTGCTGGGGCCGGCCCAGGCGGGCGACACGCCTTACCCTGGCTACACGATGGTAACGCTCACCGACAAACTCAAGGCGAATAACCTGCCCCTGATTTATGACGTTGGCGTGGACGACTTTCTGATCGAGACCAACCGGGACCTACACCGCCGACTCGTCGACAACAAGACGCCACACGAATACATCGAGCGACCCGGTACTCATACCTGGGAGTACTGGGAGAACGCCCTCCCCTACCAACTGCTGTTTTTTAGCAAGATCTTGAAAGCGAACCAAGCAGCCGTCCTATGATTACTCCGTTCAAATCGCGTATAGGTCAACGTAAACTACTGGCTAGTCTGTTCTTATCCACCGTGATCGCCTGGGGAGCAGCCGCCCAAACGACGGTACAGATTACTGGAGGCAAAATAGCAGGCACGCTGAACAAAGCCGGTACTATTCGTATTTTCCGGGGTATTCCATTTGCCGCTCCGCCCGTTGGCGAGCTACGCTGGAAAGCCCCGCAGCCCGTTAAGCCCTGGTCGGGCGTTCGGCAATGCGATGCGTTTGGCCCCAGCCCCATGCAGAGTGCGCCTGCTCCGTTCAGCATGTGGAGCGAGGAGTTTCTGATACCCAAAGAACCCATTAGCGAAGATTGCCTGTATCTGAACGTCTGGACGGGTGCCACATCCAGCGCAACGAAACGGCCGGTAGTCGTCTGGATTTACGGCGGAGGATTCGCCAGCGGAGGCAGCGCCGTACCGATCTACGACGGCGAGGCAACGGCAAAAAAAGGTGTTGTGTTTGTCAGCATCAATTACCGCGTCGGGCCGTTCGGCTTCTTCGCCCACCCGGAACTGACAAAAGAGTCAGGCCGTAACGCGTCGGGTAATTACGGGCTGATGGATCAGTTGGCGGCCTTGCAATGGGTGAAACAGAACATCGCAGCCTTTGGCGGAGACCCTAGCAACGTAACGATTGCCGGTCAGTCAGCGGGCTCGATGAGCGTCAATTGTCTGGTGGCCAGCCCGCTCGGTAAGGGGCTGTTCAACAAAGCCATCGCCGAAAGTGGTGCCAGTTTCGCCAGACCGTATCCGTCACGCCAGGAAGCCGAGGAAAACGGCACGAAAGTCATGCAGGTGCTGGGCGCTTCCTCCCTCGCTGAGTTGCGCGCCAAACCTGCCGACGACATTTTGAAAAACGGCCAGGCGCTACGCGGCCTCATTACCGACGGATACGTATTACCCGAATCAGTTAGCAATATTTTTGCCGCTCGTCGTCAGAATCCCGTCGCCTTACTAACGGGTTGGAATGAGGATGAAGGATTACTCTCTGGACCAATCAAGAACGCGGCCGACTTTCGTCAACAGGTCGAACAGCGCTACGGCGATCAGGCTGCGGAGTTTTTAAAATTCTACCCGGCGTCCAACGACGCGGAGGCTACTCAGTCGCAGCTTAATCTCGCGCGTGACCAGATTTTCGGTATGCCAAACTACACTTGGGCTAACGTTCAGAGCGAACAGGGACAGCCAACATACGTGTACCGGTTCACACGCAAGGTACCCGCTACCGGCGAATACGTAAAATACGGCGCTTTCCACACGGGCGAGGTTCCCTACGCCTACGATAATCTTGATTTCGTCAATCGCCCCTGGGAACCCACTGACCGGGAACTGGCCAGAACGATGTCGATGTACTGGGTAAACTTTATCAAAACCGGTAACCCAAATGGTTCGTTGGTACCTAAGTGGCCCCTTTATACCGTCAAAAGCAAAGAAATAATGGTATTTGGCAAAAGCCCCCAGGCGGCTGCCCTAAGTGATTCAGCCGCGCTGGATTTTCTAGGAATAACCCGGATGCCACAGCGATAATCGTAATTTGTCAACTATGGACTACAAAAAAAGCCCTGCCGATACCGGCAGGGCTTTTTTGTTATGTATCAAAAACGGCTTAGCGATTTTCAACCAGTGCTTTAAACTCGTCAACCGTTACGTCCTGCGTAACGATCGTCAGTTGCGTCTTGGCGTATTCAATCACCTTGTCATCGTACACCTGGTTGAACAGGCTGGTGTAATTCTGACCGTTGTTTTTCTCATCCATCAGGTAGTTCCGGGCGATGCGATCGATTGTCTCGTTCATCTCCTCGTTGTCGCCACCCATGTAGCCGAACTGATTCCGAACCATTTCCCGGGTTGCGCCCAGTACTTCATCGAATTCAACTTTGATGTCAGCTTGTTCGGCAATTTTATTTTTGATCAGTTGCAACTTCACCGACTTGGTGAAATCACCGTACTGTTCCTCAACCTGCTCTGGCGTGAATTTACCTTCGTTTACTTCCAGCAGCCAGTTTTTCAGGAACTCGTCGGGTAGTTGGATCGCCGTAGCGTCGAGCAGCGTTTTCTCGATGTCGAGACGCAGCAGTTGGTTCGACTCGCGCTCGTAGTTGCTCTTAATGATCTCAGCCACTTTCACGCGGAACTGCTCTTCGTCAGAAACAGCACCTACGCCCAGTACTTTGTCGAAGAACTCCTGGTTCAGTTCAGCGGGTTCGTGGCGCGTGATATCATCCGTTTCGAATGTGAACTCACCCGTCAGGTTAGCCGCTTCTTCTTTCGGTGCACCCGTCGCCGTAGCCCGGGCTTTTTCATCCGGGAACGCCTGCTCCAGTTGGAACGTAATCACGTCGCCTTTTTTCGTACCAACGAACTGACCCTTTGCCTCTTCGGCCATCTGGTTCAGCGGGAACGCCGTTTTAGCCGAGAAACCAGCTTCTGCGCCTTCAGGCGTATTTACCTGCTTCAGTTCGCCGTAGATGGTATCGCCATCGCCTACTTCGTCAGCGTGGGTGTGCGTGTGGAAACGATCACGCAGTTCTTTGATCGTTGAATCGACCTCAGCATCACCGGCCTGAATTTCGTAGTCGGTTACGCTAGGCAGTTGAGAAAAATCAATATCAAATTCCGAAGCCAGACCCAGGGTATAGCTAAAAGCGAAATCTGTCTGATTATCCCAATCGATGGCGTCGGCCAGTTCCCGATTAGGAACAGGATCACCAACAACCTGTAATTTATTTTCGCGGATATACTGGCTGACGGTCTTGCTCAGCATCGCGTTGATTTCATCAACGAGGATACCTTTACCGTACATTTTTTTAACGAGCGAAGCAGGCACGTGTCCGGGGCGGAAGCCTTTCAGCTGCACCTTACGACCGTAATCCTTCAACTTCTTGTCTACCTCCGGCTTGTAATCGTCCGGCGTCAGGGTAATTTTCAGCGAAGCGTTGGTTTCGCTGGATTTGTCTAACGTAATATCCACGTTTGTGTCGGTTTTAAATAAAAAGAGCGAAAGAGGAAAAGAGCGAAAGAGTGAATTGTTTCGAAAAACGCTCTTTCACTCTTCCGCTCTTTCGCCTTTGCACATCGTACGGGCGGAGGGACTCGAACCCCCATGCCTCGCGGCACCAGATCCTAAGTCTGGCACGTCTACCAATTTCGCCACGCCCGCTTTTCCCGTCGGTTAAAGTAACGTTGTTCATTTCCTTAACCGGGTGCAAAAGTACAAAGGGATTTCATTAATGCAAGGGTTTGGGGAAAAGGTTTTATTTTTTCTTTAGTCTGTAATCAGAAATCGGGGATTAATTTGTTAACTTGTTATACGACTACAACCGAATTGCCATTTCCCGCTAGCGATACTTATGATAAATGCCGTCGAACGTCGCCCTAATCCGGAGCCTGTGATTGATTTAGAACAGGAGCGCCAGGAAATCCTGAAACGCTACCGACGACTGTTGCGAGCTGCCAAGCCCTCTCTCAAAGGCGATGACGCCAAACTGATAAAAAAAGCGTTTAACACCTCGGCCGAAGCGCACAAAAACATGCGTCGCCGATCCGGCGAACCGTACATCTACCACCCACTGGCCGTAGCTCAGATTGCCGTCGAAGAAATTGGGCTTGGTCCAACCAGTATTGTAGCGGCCCTGCTGCACGACGTCGTTGAAGACACAGATACGACGATTGCCGATATCGACCGAGCATTTGGGCCCAAAGTAGCCCGGATCATCGACGGACTCACGAAAATCTCAGGCTATTTCGAGTACGGTACGTCCCAACAGGCGGAGAACTTTCGCAAGATGTTGCTAACCCTGTCGGACGACGTACGGGTGATTCTGGTGAAGCTGGCGGACCGACTGCACAACATGCGGACGCTGGATTCGATGCCCCGCGACAAACAGCTTAAGATTGCTTCAGAAACGATTTACATCTACGCCCCCCTCGCCCATCGGCTGGGTCTGTACGCCATCAAGTCTGAACTGGAAGATCTTTATCTGAAGCACGTCGAGCCGGAAGCGTACAAGGACATTGCCCGGAAGCTGCGGGAAACCAAGCTGTCGCGCGATCGCTTCATCAACCGATTCATTGAGCCGATTGATAAGGATCTCACCGAAACGGGTCTCAAATACGTCATCAAAGGACGTCCCAAATCGATTTATTCGATCTGGAATAAGCTCAATAAATCGAAGAAACCCTTCGAGGAAATTTATGATCTGTTCGCCGTCCGGGTTATCATGGACGTACCGCAGGAACAGGAAAAAGCGGCCTGCTGGCGGGCGTATTCGATCGTCACAGATCACTATAAACCGAACCCCGATCGGTTGAAAGACTGGATCAGTACACCCCGAACGAACGGCTACGAATCGCTGCACACAACGGTAATGAGCAAATCCGGGCAGTGGGTTGAGGTCCAGATTCGGTCGGAGCGGATGAATGAGATTGCCGAAAAAGGGTACGCGGCCCACTGGAAATACAAAGGTAACGACACACAGACCGGCGCGGGTATCGAAACGTGGATCAGTCAGGTGCGCGATATGATCGAGTCAGCGGGTAGTGGCGACAAGAAAGCCGCCATTGAGTTCGTGGATGATTTCCGGTCTAATCTGTACAGTGAGGAAGTGTTCGTCTTTACGCCGAAAGGTGACCTGAAAGTCCTGCAACGGGGCGCTACGGCGCTCGACTTTGCGTTCGACATTCACACCCAGATCGGCGCGCGTTGCATGGCCGCCAAAGTTAACAATACGCTGGTTCCGCTGAGCCACGTACTGCAGAATGGCGATCAGGTCGAAGTCATTACGTCGAATCGGCAGAAACCCAGCGAAGACTGGTTGCGGTTTGTGGTTACCTCAAAGGCCAAAACCAAGATCAAGGACTTAATCAAGGAGGACAACAAACGATACGTTACTGACGGCCGCGATCTGGTTGCCAAGAAACTACGGGTGTTGCGGGTTGACATGACCAATGAGATAATCAATCAGCTACGGGCGTATTTCGGGTCCAAAACGACGGATGACTTTTTCTACCGGGTCGGAAAAGGGCACATCGACGTGCAGGAGTTGAAGCGCTTTAAAGCTGATAAGGATGCCAAAGAAAATCGCGCCAACAAACTCAATACCGATGCTTTGCCCGACGCGAAAGCGTTCGTGAAAGAACTGAAAAAAATCCACGGCGAGCGGGCAGATGCGGATATGCTGCTAATCGGCGAGGACATGGACAAAATCGATTACACGCTTGCCAAGTGCTGTAATCCGATTTCGGGCGACGACGTCTTTGGTTTCGTGACGATTAACGAAGGCATTAAAATTCACCGCGTTACGTGCCCCAACGCCGTTGAGCTGATGTCGAACCACGGCAACCGGATTATCAAGGCTAAATGGACATCCCAGAAAGAACTGGCTTTCCTAGCCGGGCTGCGGATCACGGGTACTGACCGGGTGGGACTGGTCAACGATGTAACGCGGGTTATCAGCAATGAACTGCATATTAACATGCGGTCGGTAACGATTGACTCTACGGACGGCATTTTTGAAGGAAATATCCGTTTGTACGTCCATGATACGGGCCACCTCGAAACGCTCATGCGCAAACTGGAGCGGGTGTCGGGGGTTTTTGAAGTCGTGCGGTTTGATTAGCGCTGCTTGGCCTCGCCCCTGGTTTTCCAGTTACTCGCCAGGGGTTCATTTGCTGATCCAGGCGTATTAGTACGCCAAAACCAGTTTTTAAGTCTTATTTTTGCACAAAAACTATCGGAACCGGATATGCCTGCGCCGACTCAATCGAATTTAGAGAACGCCCGGATGATTTTTACCGCCTACCTCGAACGGAAAGGCTTACGTAAAACACCCGAGCGCTTTGCCATACTTGAAGAGATCTACAACCGCCAGGACCACTTTGACGTGGACGAGCTGTATATCTCCATGAAGAACAAGAAATACCGGGTTAGCCGGGCTACGGTGTACAATACGCTGGACGTACTGGTTGACTGCGATCTGGTCACCAAGCACCAGTTTGGCCGGAACCTGGCCCAATACGAGAAGTCGTACGGGTATCGCCAGCACGATCACCTGATTTGCACGGACTGCCACAAAGTGATGGAATTCTGCGACCCTCGGGTGCAGAATATCCAGAACATGGTGGGTGACATGCTCAAATTCAATGTGATGCACCATTCGCTGATTTTTTACGGTTCCTGCAACCGGGAAAACTGCGAAAACCGTCAGGTGACCGAGAAGACCGAACAGGGTGTTCAGGTGCCGGTAGAAAACTAATTTGACTTGACAGGAGCACTCCACTTCGATCAGGAAACGCCTGGTCGGGCGTGCTCTTCTTTTATTCTAGTTCCTGTATCAATGGTAGATGTTTTATTGGGCCTCCAGTGGGGCGACGAAGGAAAAGGCAAAATTGTGGACGTACTGGCCCCACAATATCAGGTTGTAGCCCGCTTCCAGGGTGGGCCGAACGCTGGGCATACGCTCGAGTTTGACGGGTTCAAACACGTCCTTCATCAGATTCCTTCTGGAATCTTCAGAAACGATATTCTAAACATCATCGGCAACGGCGTCGTGCTGGACCCGATTGTCTTCAAAAAAGAAATCGATGGGCTGGCGAAATTCAACCTACCGCTGACCCAGAATCTACAGATTTCAAAGAAAGCATCCATTATTTTGCCAACGCACCGTTTACTGGACGCGGCTTACGAACAAGCGAAAGGCGAGTCAAAAATCGGCTCGACACTGCGCGGAATCGGCCCAACGTACCAAGACAAAGTTGCGCGTCAGGGTATGCGGGTTGGTGATATTCTGTCGCCAAACTTTGCGGATAAGTACAGCAAACTGGTTGCCCTGCACAAGATCATTCTGGACCAGAATAACTTCGACTACGCGTCGGTACTACCCCAGGCAGAAGAAGAGTTTTTCACAGCTGTCGAGTTCATGAAGCAGTTCTCGTTGACCGATAGCGAATACGTCGTGAACAACGCGCTGACGGATGGCCGTAAAGTACTGGCCGAAGGGGCACAGGGTTCGCTGCTGGACCTGGACTTTGGTTCGTATCCCTTCGTTACGTCGTCAAGTACCATGGCTGCCGGTGCCTGCACGGGTCTGGGCGTAGCGCCTGGTCAGATCGGCGAGGTCTTCGGAATTTTTAAAGCTTACTGTACCCGCGTCGGTAGCGGCCCCTTTCCCACCGAGCTGGACAACGAAATAGGCGAGAAAATTCGTCAGGAAGGTCGCGAGTTTGGTGCGACGACAGGTCGTTCGCGCCGGTGCGGCTGGCTGGACCTGCCCGCGTTAAAGTACACCATCATGATCAATGGCGTAACGCAGTTGGTGATGATGAAAGTAGACGTGCTGAACATTTTCGATGAAATTCAGGTGTGTACGCACTACCAACTGCCCGACGGTACGGTTACGGAGCAGCTCCCCTACGACCTGTGCGACACGGCTGTAACTCCCATTTATAAAACGTTTAAAGGCTGGCGGTCGAATCTGACCGACATTCGAACGTTTGATGACATGCCTGCTGAACTGGCCGATTACGTTCAGTTCCTGGAAGAGACGCTGGGTCTACCTATCAGCTTTATCTCAACCAGTCCTGACCGGGAAGCCATTATTCATCGGCAGGTGTTAACGGCTTAACTGTCAAAAATATATCGCCAGCGAAGGAGCATTCGAAGCCGGATGCTCCTTCGCTTTTTTGGCCATGCCTCGCTTCACCAGCTTGTATAAACAGGCTGGATTTAACTAATTTAGTAGCGTCAACGATTCCTATGTCCGTACGAAATTTTTACCAGACGCTCTATCAGTCCGATACGTTGTTCCGGCTGGCCGACGATACCTGGGCACCTGTAGTGCAGTCTGATTCGCCGGTATCTTCTTCTGTAGACGAGCTTGTTGAACCCGTCACGCCGGAACCTGCTACAGCAGCGTCCGGTTTTCTGGACGAGTTAGACGCAATAACGGCTGGTACGGTTACAATCACCAAGACGGTACGAACCGCCGAGGCCTTTGAGGAATCAGTGGATATAACTGAACTAGAACCTGTTGTTACGCGTACACCAGAACCTTTACCCCAACCGGCGCCCCGTCCAACAACACCGTCGATCCTGCCGCCTATTCAACAGCAATCACGTTTACCAAAGCTGAACCACAAAGTGCTCGTTCTGGCCGATGAGGAACTAGATCCCAGCAATCTGCTCTTTCTGGAGAAAATTCTGAAAGCAGTAAACCTCAACATCGACGGCGTCGATTTGCTGAATTTACATGGCGTGCGGGATGTCGATTTCGACGAACTGTTGAAAGGCAAATACATCAATCATTTCATTACGTTCGGGGTCCCTTTCGAACGGATCAACCTCGACATTATGATGGACCGCTACTCGCCGGTTCGGTTCGAGGGTATTACGTTCCTGATGGCGGATTCGTTGCCAACTATCGAAGCCGATCAAGCGCTGAAGAAGCGCCTGTGGCAGGCGCTCCAGCGCGTTTTTCTACAGCGGTACAATTAATTCTGTATCTGCGACAGCTAGTCTTGTATCCGCTGGGCAAAACGATGATAAAAGGGCGTTTTGCTGGCAGCGTGCTTGGGCTGGCGGTCGCCGGTAATGATCGGGATGTACATCACACGCCGTCGGCTGGCAGCTCCCAGATACGGGGACTGCTCGACGCGGTGCCAGAGGCTTCCATTATGAATAGTAAGATCCCCCGCTTCGATATCGAAGCCTACTTCGCGCGGATCAGGGCGGTGATCGATGAACTGGCGCTTACGAAATAAGGTCAGCAGCGTGGATTGCCGGTGCGTACCCGGTAGAACTCGCAGGCCGCCATTGGCCTGTGGGCAATCGTCCAGGTGCAGACCCACGTTGAGCATCGGCCGAATGCGCCGACCCAGAAACAAATCCCGTGGGCTATCCGTGTGCCAGCCCATCCGCGAAAAATTACTCTCGGGTGTTCGTACGTAATGATTGACGACCAGACCGTCTTTTTCGTCCGGGCTGATTCGTCCTTCGTAGGGCGATAACAATTGCGTGAGTCCCTGTAAGCGGGGGTCTTCCAGAAACTGGCTCAGCAGCGGACTATACTGGGACGTAAAGGCAAAGCGCTGAACGATCCGGCGGCCGGTTTCATCATACCCGAATTTGAGGGGCGTACCGTTTACCGTATCCACTTTCTCAGCCAGCCAGAGCGCTTCGACCCGCTGAATTTCGTGCAAAAAAGCCTGCACGACCGGGCGATCGACAAATCGTTTGATGTGGATGAACCCATTTTTAGCAAAAAAGTCAAGTTGCTGGGTGGATAATACCTGCGTCAGGTGGAACGGTTGCAATGTGGTGGTAGTCAGCATAAAATAAGATCGATTTAAGCTGTTCTGGAAAACAGACGTACGTAAAAGGTGTACACGTAGCAACCCGCGCAGAATCCCGCACCGGATTCGAGGGCCGCAAAAACGGCGAGTATACTCGCTGGCAGCAATGTTGGTATACGCAACAGATCAAGGCTCAAAATGAGGATACTGAAGACCAGCCCGATTCGGGCGGCAAAGCGTTTCGGTGCCAGGTCAGTCGCTTTATACGGCAGCCGGAGCGCCTGCACGATCCCGTCTGCTCCGTTCCCGAAGGGGCTGAACTTACCCAGGTCCATGCTGCGCAGCCCAAAGTCTAGCAATAGCAAGACAGGCAGCAGTACCCAACCTTTCAGCAGGTAGAGCAGCGTTGTCAGCAAGACAAACCCGGCCACCAGGCGTACTTTCGTTTCGTTGATTTTAACCCCGTCGACGGGGCACAGCAGCTTTAAATTCATCAATTTATTTTATTTAGATAGCCTGCGCCTGTTGCGGCATGCCATTGTGAATATATTTTGCCTGAGTAAACCCCTCGACGTTGTCGGCCAGAGAATGGCACCGAACCCACTAGGCAGTAAGGACTAACGACAGCCAGCCCCCGACTAGCCGATCCGATAGTTCGCCTACGCTCAGGTTTACATTATTACTACTTATAATCTATCTATTAAATAGATTTATATGGTAAATAAATAAGCCAGTTAACTGGCTTTGGTTACTGATTCTGTCCGCTTCGAGTACAAAGGTTACCAGCAAAACTTGGTTCTGCAAGAAAAAACACGAAAAAATGATTGTCAGCTATTTACCCATTAATCTATCGAGAGCTGGCACTATTCTACTTAGCCACTAGAAAATAAAGGCAATCTATTAATTTACAACTACTTAGGCATTCCTTCAGCCTCTGAACGGTTTAGTGAATGGCTATTCTATTCCGTGTGATCCCACTTGGCAGTAGGTAATTGCTACCAAGTTTAGCTAGCAAGAAGCATATTGTCTCTATCAATTTATTGAGGCACACAGCAAGTCAGGAAGAATTTGTTGGTTGTGGCTCGTTTTGTCAAGTGAACGAATAGCGTTCTAAACGCCTGTGCACTATTTTGCAGCAGCCGCTGGAGTCAATCCGACGACGGCCAATCACAGGCCGACGTTTCCCGGCGGCTTCTTTCCCGCAATTCTTTACTCCACTAGTCTACTTTCCAATGAATACGCCCCCGGAACGCTCCGACCTCTCGCCGGTTTCCCCATCCAGCCCATCGCTACGAAAGGTCATTACGACGACTCAGCTATGGGCTATTGCGGTAGGTATGGTGATCTCCGGGGAGTATTTCGGCTGGAATTACGGCTGGGCCACGGCCGGAACGATTGGTTTTTTCATCGCCACGCTGCTCGTTACAGTTCTTTACGTTACGTTCATCTTTAGCTACACTGAATTGACCACGGCGATTCCCGATGCGGGCGGCCCATTCGCGTACGCATCCCGCGCATTTGGCCCAACGGGCGGGTTCATTGCCGGCTTCGCTACGCTGGTTGATTTTCTGATGGCTCCCCCCGCCATCGCAGCCGCCCTGGGCGCGTACGCCCATTTTCTCCACCCCGAATTATCGGTACTGGGTGTGGCGGTGGCGGCTTACTTTGTCTTTATCGGGATTAATATTCTGGGCGTCAAGGAATCGGCTAATTTCTCGGTCGTGATTACCATCTTGTCCGTTGTGGAGCTACTGGTATTTATGGCGTTGGTCGCTCCGGCGTACAAAACCGAAAATGTGCTCGCCCATAACGAAGAGTTTGGCCTAGGTGGCATCTTCGCGGCCATTCCCTTTGCCATTTGGTTTTACCTGGCCATCGAAGGAGTAGCCATGGTAGCCGAAGAAGTCAAGGACCCGGACAAAACCATTCCCCGTGGGTATCTGCTCAGCATTGGCACCTTAGTTGTATTGGCTATCGGTACTATGCTACTCTGCGCGGGCGTGGGTGACTGGCGGCAACTAAGCCAGATCGATTACCCCCTCCCCGAAACCCTGGCTATGGCACTAGGCCGTCAAGACTCATGGGCTAAGGTTTTTGCTGGGCTGGGTTTATTCGGGCTAATTGCGTCCTTCCACGCCAATACACTGGGGTATTCCCGGCAGTTGTTTGCGCTGGCCCGGGCGGGCTACCTACCGTCGTTCATGGCTGACGTAAATAAACGTTTTAGAACTCCGCACTGGTCATTGATTATTGGGGGACTGATTGGACTGGCGGCTCTCTTTTCGGGCACAACGGGCGAAATCATCACCTTGTCAGCACTCGGAGCCGTACTGATGTATATCGTCAGTATGTTTAGTCTGTTCACCCTGCGTCGCCTTGAACCGCAACTCTCCCGTCCGTTTCAAACTCCCTGGTATCCGGTTGTTCCCGCCATAGCGTTAGCACTGTCGCTGGTGTGTCTGGTTGCTATTATGTGGTATTTCCCCGGCCTTACGGCCATTTTCGCCGGCTTGCAGCTAGTTTGCTGGCTGCTGTTTCGACTCCTTGTCCTCCCCACTTTGGACCAGCAAACCCAATAGCTACCGGACTTATATTTGGATCATTGGGGCACTATTCACGTATTTACCACCGTTTTCAACGCAGCAACCACGCTTGCGGAGGGTCATGTCTGCCCACTGCGGAGCTAACTCGTTCGCCTTGAACCGCTTCTGTCACCTGTAACTAACTCGTCCCATTGGGGGCGGTTCTCTGGCAGAAACGTAATGAATTGATTTTATGGAAATGAATAATAACCCCGATTTCCGTCATGGCTACACCAGTGGAGTGGAGGGCGTCAGTCGGGAAAATTACGAAGGTTACCTGTCGAGTCGGGTTAATTCCGATTGGCTGGCCGAACGTATTGAGCAGAAACAAACGGAACTGGCGGGTACTGAACGCCAGCTTACCGAAGCAACCAACGCCCGCCGGGACACCTACGCCGACCTGCAGAATCATGCATTGCAGGTAGAACGGCTGGCAAAACAGGTCGAGAATCGGGAAGCAGACCGGCTGGCGCTTATCGCCGACCGTGATCAGCTACGTGAACGTCGGGCGAAAGCGTCGCCGGACTACTCACTGCTGGCGGGTCTGTTGTTCCTGATTGCGGGCATATCGTTTCTGGCCGGGGACCTGATCATCTCCCACGAGATTGTTGCCTACGCGCTGAACATCCGCAACACCAACGAAGCGTGGGCCTTTGCGGTTGGTCTGGCCATGGTATCAATTCTGCTGAAACCGGCCTATGACCGGCTGATTGAACAACCGTACCAGGAAGACCCGGTGGCTAACCGCGGCAAGTATGAGCGGTTTAAGATTTCGCTGGCGGTATTCGCCGTACTGACGCTGGCCGTGTTAGGCTGGTTTCGCTACGAGGCTTACCGAACCGATCAATTAAAAGCCGCTATCAATAAATCGGTACGTCAGCTTCAACTCAACACCGACCAGACCGCTACGACGCAAACGCTCGATGACGTTACACTGAGTAAGATCGAGAGGCAGTTAAGCGAGTCGAGCGAATTGAATCTGGCGCTGGTCAACAGTCCCTGGGCGTTGCTGTCGTTCGTGCTGAGCGGAATTTTGTTTGCGCTGGCGGGGGCGGTCTGTCTGGGCATTGCCCTCCCCGTATTGGCGGCTTTCTGGTTTCGTTGGCTACAGGCGGACATTAAGCTCTGGAAACTACGCCGTCGCCTGAAGCGCATGGACACCGATCTGGAGCCGCTGCTGGCGCAACTGGCTGAGCAACGTACGCACCAGAACGTATTGCAGCATAACCTGGACCTGCTACCAACCCTCGACGAGTTGAAAGCCCAGCGGCAGACAACTAAAATCGAGCTGAACACCCTGATTGCCGAACTGAAACTGGCCTTGGCCGATAGTCGCATCAGTACGTTCAATGACGGGTATAATCAGGGAGAAGTCATCCGGGGCTCATTGACCGATGACGAGCAGAGACTTCTCCTGAAAGGACGTTTAACGACCGTTAACGGAACCAACGGACATGGCCCCGACAAACCAACGAACGGCAATAGCCATCCTCAGCCGCCCTATCAGCCCATTCGTACGGTTTCGGTTGATGAGGAGTAGTTTATATCTTGGCAGCTACGCCTGATTTGCCTTTATTGACAATAACCGAGATGCCCCGTAGTACAGCCTGAAACTGTACTACGGGGCATCAATACTGTTGCAGCTACTTACTTGACCGAATACGCTTTAACGGTATTGTGGAAGAAGGTTGGCACGAACAGTACCCGTCCAGCGGCATCGTAGCCAATATCCGCCGAGTTAATCTTTTCGGCTGACGTATCCAGTTTAAGCTCTGGGGTACCGTTTGCGCCGACGTACCAAACCTTACCGCCCCATTCGGTAACGATGTATTTTTTGTTACCCAGGGCGACAATGCCATCAATTCCTCCCGTTACTTTAGCAATTGTCTTCAGCTCTTTCGTGGCCGGGTTCATGGATAGCAGCGATCCGTCGCCGTTGCCGATCAATACCTGATCGTTTTCAAATAAGAGTCCGTTGTTTCCTTTCAGCGGAGACCCACCTAAGACGAGAGTAAGTTTACCATTCTGCAAAGCCCATATCTTGCTATCGTTCGAGTCCGAAACGTAAACGATGCCTTTCTTTGTATCGACGGCAATGTCATTGAGAAACTTCGCTCCTTCGACGGGATACCGATTGACAATTTTGCCGGTTGCCAGCGCGATTTCGGCGACCTGCGTCATTTCGGTAACGTAAAGTTTATCGCCTAGCATTCCCATGCCCTTCGTTGAGTTCAGATTCTCGGTGAATTTCAACTGAATCACTTTTCCATCCATCCCCAGTTTGGCAACGTAACTACTTTTGTTTTCCAACGACGGCCCGCCGTTGATGCAGGCTACGTACAGTACTTTCTTGGCAGGATCAACCAGTACGCATTCGGGAGTACGTAATGTTGTGTCCGTTTCCCAGAGCGGTTTCAAGTCGACTGTCTGAGCCTGAACGAACGACGTTGTCGCAACGGAACCGATGAACAGAAAGCGGGCTAATTTTCTCATAAGCGGTAGATATAGTTTCGTGAAGTATTCAGGACAAACGGAATAGATTTGTTCCTGGCCGGTGATTAAACCAGTATCAGGAGTACGCCCGCTCGCCAATCTACTCATACGAATACATGAGCCCCCGTTCAGCGTGAGCTTATAATCTGGTAAACAGGTGATTCATTTTCCTTACTGGATTACCACACCGGCTACCAAACCAAGTGCGATCAGGACAACGGGTGGCGTACGGGTGTAGATCAGAGTCAACATGGTCAGCACAACAACCACAACAGATGGCCAGTGGGGCGCCATCGGTTGAAACAAGACAATGGCCGCAGCGGCCGTCAACCCCGTACTGGCGGCATTGATCCCTTCCAAAGAAGCACGCACGACCCGGTAACGTTTGAGCTGCTCCCAGAAGCGGTACACAAAGAAGATCAGGAACGTACCCGGCAGGAAAATGCCCGCCGTCGACACAAAACTTCCCCAGAACTGCCCCATCAGGCCGGAGTCGCGCATAGACATGGCCCCGATGTAAGACGCGAAGGCAAAAACGGGACCCGGTACCGCCTGTACTAGGCCCAGACCAGACAGAAACTCCTCACGGGTCAGGTAGTGCTTAAACGCGACGAACTCATTGTAAAGCATAGGCGTCAGCACTTGGCCCCCACCGAAAACCAGACTCCCGTTCCGGTAGAAGTTCTCGAACAAACGAACTGGCAGCGACTGCGTAACCGCCCCCAAACCAGCCGCACCGATCAGCACCCCCAGCCACAGGAGAAAATTACTCCATTCGATTCGAAGGGGTTGTTTTTCCATTTTGTCCTGTTTCTCGTAGGTCAGCGCCGTCGTAAGTCCACCGAGGATAATAACAACCGGCGTCATATAAGGCGACCGGAATACGTACGCAACAAAGGCCGCCGTGACCGCCAAGGCAAGACTAACCTGATTTTTGATAACCTTCTGCCCTATACGATAGCCCGCGACGATCAGAAAACCCACGGCCATGGGTTGAATAAATCGGGCAAACCGTAACGACAAATGCCGCTGCTCTAGGTAAAACATGATCATCCCCACCGCCGTCATGAGCGATACAGCGGGCAGGACCCATACCAGTAGCGTCAGGTAAGCCAGGTTAGGCCCACCAATTTTAAAGGCAACAGCGGTGATGGTCTGGGTCGAGGTTGGACCGGGAAGAATCTGGCCGAGCGCATTCAACTCCAGCAGTTCGTTCTCCGTAATGTAGCGCCGTTTTTTCACGAAACGCTCGTAGAGCATTGCCAGATGAACCTGAGGACCACCGAACGTAGTAAGCGACAGAATCAGTACATCTTTCAGAAAAATGATGTACCGAATCCGACGGACGGGTGCCGCTTGCAGTAAATAGTTTGCCATAGGCCGCTGAATGATTCACGGGCCGTGTCCGATGAAGCAATCCATCAGACACGGCCCGCTACTACGTACCGTTTAGGCTTTTTTCAACCCCAATTCCATCAGTCGTTCGTTCAGAAACTCACCGGCGGTCATATCAACGTATAGCTTGGGATGGCTGGCATCAATACAGCTCTCAAGGCTGCTTAGATTCATATCGGCCCGGGGGTGCATAAAGAACGGGATCGAATAACGCGACTGGTTCATCTTTTCCCGCGGGGGGTTTACCACCTGATGAATGGTCGACTTCAGCTTATGGTTCGTGAGCCGATCCAGCATGTCACCCACGTTAACGACCACCTGATCGGGCAGGGCTGTGATACCGATCCACTTGCCATCGCGCCGGAGTACTTCCAGCCCGTCGGCCGATGCGCCCATCAGCAAGGTAATCAGGTTAATATCACCGTGGGCGGCTGCCCGTACGGCTCCTTCGGGAGTCGTTTCCGGATCAAGCGGGAAATAGTGTAAGGCCCGCAGGATACTATCGCCATTCTGCACTTTATCCTCGAAGTAATCTTCGGGCAGTTCCAGGTACAAAGCAATGGCACGTAATAACTGCTTCCCCGCCCGTTCCAGCGTCTGGTAGGCCATCAGGGCCGCTTCGCCAAACTGAGGATACTCATCGGGCAGTACATTTCCGGGCATGTCGCCAACGGGCTCGGGCTGACCAAAGTGATAGAACTCTTTCAGATCGGCCACTTTAAAGCCTTTGGCCGTTTCCTTCCCTTTGCCGACGTAACCTCGCTGACCGTTCAGGTCCAGTCGCTCGTACCGTCTTTTTACCTCGTCGGGTGCCGAAAAGAAGGACTGGGCACTGTCATAGAGCTGGTGGGTCAACTCGTCGGTTAGTCCGTGATTACGGATGGCAACAAACCCAATCTGATTAAACGCCCGGCCCAGATCGGCCACAAAGCGCGCTTTCCGTTCTGGATCTCCCGACGTGAAATCGGCTAAATCCAGCGACGGGATTTCATCATATAACTCGTGCGACTGCATAGCAATACTGTTTACACAAACTTACGAAAGTTTAGCAAACGTGCGGCTTACTCGCCTATTCGCCTATTTACCGACCTTCTTTTCCAATCTTATTGCTTAAACTTAAAAATGCAACAAAGATGCATTTATATATAAAGTGCTTGCTTGCGAATCGATTTTATTTCATTTTTGCAACAATGTTGCATATTTAAGTACATATCGATCCAGCCAATGAACAATCAATCTATTTACCGCAAAGCTGACTATATAGGCATCACGGGTTCTGTTCTCTGTGTCATTCACTGCCTGGTTACTCCGCTGCTCCTGATGACCAGCACGTTGCTAACCGATCGTACATTACGTATCGGCTATCTCAGCCTCGACTATGTGTTCATTGCGGTCAACTGCGTAGCGGTTTACTTCGCCACTCGTCACCACGCGACTCCGGCCGTTAAGCGGTCTCTTTGGTGCTTCCTAGCCTTGTTTGCCGTTGCCATCATCCTGGAAGACGTCAGTGATCTGTTCGAATACGCGGGCTACGCGGCTTCACTGGGGCTGGTCGTCACGCACCTGATCAACATTCGCCAGCACCACGCGGCCCATCACTGACACAGGCTCTTTTACGTACCCCATTCTTTATTTCTTCCCATGAAACCCATCCCAACAACTGTTCTCAGCGGCTTTCTGGGGGCCGGCAAAACCACCCTGCTTAACCACGTACTGCACAATAAAGCCGGCCTGAAAGTAGCGGTTATCGTGAACGACATGAGCGAAATTAACGTCGACGCGCAGTTGGTTAAAGACCAGAATACCCTGTCACGCACCGAGGAGAAACTGGTCGAAATGAGTAACGGCTGCATCTGCTGCACCCTGCGCGAAGACCTGATGATTGAGGTAGAAAAACTGGCTCGTGAGCAGCGGTTCGATTACCTGCTCATCGAATCGACAGGCATTTCAGAACCCTTGCCGGTAGCCCAGACGTTTTCGTTTCGATCCGACGATTCGGTTGATGGACAGGCCGGTATTGATCTGTCGCGGTTCGCGCGGCTTGATACCATGGTAACCGTCGTGGATGCGTTCAACTTCCCCCGTGATTTCGGCTCGATCGACACCGTCCTGGATCGGGGCCTGAACCCGAACGACGGCTCACCCGAGACGGCAGATACGCGCACAATCGTGAACCTGCTGACGGATCAGATTGAGTTTGCCGACGTATTACTGCTTAACAAAACAGATTTGTTGAGTCAGGAGCAGGTTGGTGAGTTGAAGGCTATTCTGCATAAACTCAACCCGAAGGCGAAGCTACTGGAAAGCCAGTTCAGTAAAATTGATCCGGCCGAAATTCTGAACACGGGTCGGTTTGACTTTGAGGAAGCCTCGCAATCAGCGGGCTGGATTCAGGAATTGCAGCAAACGAAATCCGGTAAGGGACACACGCCCGAGACCGAGGAATACGGCATCGGCTCCTTTGTTTTCCGCGATCGTCGCCCATTTCACCCGGCCCGGTTCTGGCAGTACCTGAGCGAGAATTTCCCGGCGGGTATCATCCGCAGTAAGGGTCTGTTCTGGCTCGCATCCCGTCCGAACGACGCCCTTAATTTCAGTCAGGCCGGCGGTAGTCTGCGGGCCGAAGCGGCTGGGGTCTGGTGGGCGTCCATGCCGTTCCATCAACGTACGCAATACGGCTCGTTTCTCGACCATCGGCAGTCCATCGAAGCCCGCTGGCATAAGCGTTTCGGTGATCGTCAGAACGAACTGGTCATTATTGGGCAGGATCTCGATCAGGAGAAAATCACGACCGAACTCCAGGGCTGTCTGTGCACTGAGCTAGAGTTGAAACACATGGAAAACAACGGTGCTTTCAAAGACCCATTTCCCGTTTGGGAATAGGCAGGCGGGAAGCGATCGCTCAAGGATGTTTAGCGGAGAGTGCAGTCTTCAAGTGTACGCGGTTGATGGTTGGGTAACCAGAAAAGTTATAATTGCAACGCGTATCGGCACTGCCTCTCCGCAACAAATCAGCCATCGTTACGGGCTCCACGTACAATGAAATTTAGTCTAATACAGGTTTTACTCTGACTACCGGCACGATCCGCTCCCGTATAGCCCCTCCTACAAGAATAGGTTTTAGAAGGGGTCCCGTGCCGGTGGTTGGTACCTAGCGGTGAACTAAGTCCGGTTCACTACCTCATGAAGCCCCAACAAGATCCAGGGCAGGAGCAAGGGGTTAACTGCTCATAAACTTAGTTTATTGTGTACTCCGCAATACCGTAGCGTTGGTTTTGCTTTTCCCCTGTTCGTTTAGGTTTCCTTATTTTTGCAACATTGTTTCATATACGGTATCTTTCCGAAAATTAGCCCATATTTTTCGCTATCCTGCTATGAAACCTATTGCCTTACTGCTTCTGATTGGCGCTGGTACGCTAACTTCCTGCGGCCGGTCGACGGAGTCGGACGAAGACAAACAACTACTAGCCGAAGCCGCTACGTACCACCAGCAGGCAACCGCTATCCAGGGCGAGGTGGAGCCGCAGATCGACCAGATCGATTCGCTCAAAACAATCCTGACCAGCCGCTCTACGCCTGCGACCAAAGCAACGATTACCACTCTTGACAGTTTGAAAACGGCCTTTCAGGAGTGGGAAGCAAACCTGGTTGAAGTGCCGGGGATGGAACACCATGAACATCACCACGACCACGGCAAACACGAACATCACCACCACACTGATCCGCTGATGAAAGACCTGCCTCCGGCTCAGATGCGCGATTTACAGCGTGAACTGCTGAACGCCATCAAGCAGATTCAGCAACGGACCAACGAAACGATGCAACAACTGCCTTAGCCGCTCACTGACTCATCGTTGAGCCTTTTGTCAAGAATCGTACGCTTCAGCCACTGGTCTGGTCGGAACCCGGTGCTGGCGGGCGTACTCGGAAGGTGATACGTTATAGACGCCCTGAAACGTTTTCCGGAAGTGTTTCAGATCATCAATACCCACCTGCTCGGCAATTTCGGATACACGCAGATTGCTGTCGGTCAGCAACTGGGCGGCACGTTTCATACGCACGTCGCGAATAAACTCGATAACCGACTGCCCCGTGATGGCTTTCAACTGCCGGTAGAAGGCTGACTGACTCATGCCCATTTCGCGCACCAGCAGGGGTACGTTAAATTCAGGATTCGTCAGATTCTGCTCGACGAGGTTCATCGCTTTATCCAGCAGTTGCCGTTCTTCATCCGGTATCACCACCTGGGTCGGCTCCAGTAGGATCTGACGGTGATAATACTCCTTCAAACGGTTCCGGCTCTGCAGCATAGTCCCAATTTTAGCGTACAGAATTCGAGGGTTGAACGGCTTCGCCATGTACTCATCGGCTCCGGATTCCAGCCCTTCTACTTCCTGAACAGCTGCCACCCGCGCCGTCAGCAGTACTACCGGGATATGGAGCGTTTTGGGATGTTCCTTTATCTTTTTGCATAGCTCAAGTCCGTCGCTGCGGGGCATCATTACGTCGCTGATGACCAGATCGGGCAGGATTTCCTGCGTTTTCTGCCAGCCCTCTACCCCATCAACGGCAACAAAAACGTCATAGGTCGACGTAAAGAGTTGTTGCAAATATTGGCGAAGTTCATCGTTATCTTCCACCAGCAGCAAACGCCCTGCCGGCCCTAAACTGGTTTCGGCGGCCGACTGCGTTTCAGCCTCGGTGGCTGTGTCAGGAAATGAGGCTGCATCAACGACCACGGCGGGGGTTTCCTCACGAATCTCGGCGGGTGTCAGGTGGGCGTGCCCAAGCGGGAGCCGGATAGTAAATGTCGTCCCCTGTCCAACTTCGCTCTGTACCGTAATTTCGCCCGTGTGCGCTTCAACAAACTGTTTTACCAGCGACAAACCGATACCGGTACCCATCATACGTAACGTATCCGTGTGTGAGGCCTGGTAATAGGGATCAAAGATTTTGTCAAGCTCGTCCGTCTGCATACCAACGCCCCAGTCGCGCACCGTTAGTTGCAGGTAGTTGTCTACCAGCTTATTTTCCACCCGATGCGCTGGTTTCTCCGTATTCCCCACTACTGCGAGCTGGAGCCGTACCCTGCCGCCCTCCGGCGTATATTTAAAGGCATTCGACATCAGGTTGGTCAGGACGATTTCCAGCTTACTCCGGTCGAAGTAGAGCATAATGGGCTCCGTCGGCGCTTCCAGTGTGTACTCAATCCGGCATTCTTCAGCTTTCAATCTGAAGATCAGAAAGAGTTCGGTCAGGAACGGTAGTACGTCACTTCGGCTGGCTTGCAGCGATACGTGTCCCGACTCCACCTTCCGAAAATCAAGCAGTTGGTTGACCAGATCCAGCAGTTTGCGGGTTTGCTGGTGCATCATCATAATCTTGTCCCGGAAGCCGTATTGCGGGGCGGGCGTAGAAGCCAGTTCTTCCATCGGCCCCAAAATCAACGTTAGTGGCGTACGGAGTTCATGCGAGACGTTGGTGAAGAAACGTAACCGCGCATCGGTCACTTCTTTCTCGGTTTCAACCTTGTATTGCTCCAACGCCAGTTTGTTCTTCAGCTCCTGTTGCTTGGCCGTGATCCGTTGGTACAGCAGAAAAGCCCCTACCACCACTGCCAGATACAGTAGATACGCCCATCCCGTTCGCCACCAGGGCGGCAACACCGTAATATTCAGCGTAGCCGGTTCGGGTGCCCACCGCCCCTCGCCATTGCTGGCTCGGACGGCCAGTGTGTAGTCGCCCGGCGGCAGGTTGGCAAAACTGGCCGTCCGTTGCCCTTTTGTCGGGTACACCCAATTGCTGTTGTACCCCACAAGTTGGTAGGCATACGTATGTTTTTGCGGATTGACGTAATTCAGCCCGACGAAACCAATCGAAAAATCGTTCTCCGCAGCTTTAATGATCAACCGATCAATTTGATCTAGTGGTTTTTTCAGCAACACCCGTCCGTCGACGGTTTCGCCAACTGTAACCTGTTTATTGAAGACCTGCAAGTCCGTAAAGCGAACCAGGGGCGGATACGGATTGGGGCGTAGGAACCGGGGCTGGAAATACGTAATACCATTGATGCCGCCGAAGTAAAGCGTACCGTCGCCCGCGCGATAGGCAGCCCCAACCTTAAACGAACTACTTTGTAGGCCATCGGCTTCGTTGTATCGCAAAAACTGCCGGGTTTTAGGATCGAAGCGAACCAGACCATCCCCGCCCATCCACAACTGTCCGTTTTCGTCTTCCAGCAGGCTCTCCACATTCGACTGCGGGATTATGTCGTTATAGCGTTGGATGACGTCCTGCCCCTGTGCGTTGGTCGTCAGGTGATTTAGTCCCCCTCCGATCGTACCGATCCACAGCCCCCCGCGACGATCTTTCAGCAAGGGCCAGGTGTAATTGACGGACAAACTGCTTTTGTTCGCGGGATCGTGGGCAAACTGTTTCAGCAATTGCAGCGACGTGGGCGTAACGCGCAGTTTCAACAGCCCTGCCCCTCGAGTACTGGCCCAGAGTACGTCGCTGGTGTTGTCGTAAAGCAGATTCGTAAACTGACGGGTGGGCAGCTCCTCACGGCCAAACTGCTGGAGCAGCTTCCCTTGGCGATCGTAACGCAGCAGCCCCAGTTCGAACGTAGCGACCCAAATGGTGCCGAAACGATCTTCAACGATCCGTTCCACACTGGTCGATCCGGGTAGCTGAGCGTAGGTCGGCGTCGGGCTGTTCCGCAGGAGAGCCAGCCGGTTGTACCGGGTACCGACCCAAAGCGTCCCGTCCGACGCCTGACAGAAGGCCGATACGTCAACGCCCGTCGCATTGCCCGGCAGCGAACGACTCATAAAATTTCGGTACGTACCCGTGGACAGTTGATAGGCCGCGAATCCATTGCGGGTACCAATCCAGAGCGTATTGCTTTTTTCGTCTTTCAGGATGGCATTAACGTAATTATTGGGCAACGTCGGCGATTGTGACAGCTGCCGACGTAGAATGCCAAAGGGCTTCCGATGCAGATCGACTTTATTGAGGCCACCCGCCGAAGCCGCCAGCCAAAGGACTCCAAACCGGCTTTCTGAGATCTGGTGAATACGACCCGAGTTGATACTGAACGGACTGTTGTCCAGGGGCAGAAATGTTCTTGATTGATCGACTCGAACGGGCAACGCATCCCCTTCCACCGCTTCGGTTTTTCGGCCGGCGCGGTTAGCCTCCCAGAGCGACAGGCCGAAATTGGTACCTACCCACAACTGGCCAACTGAATCCAGATATATACATTCGATGTCTTCATAGGACTTAGGCAGCGGATGCGCATCCAATTGCCGAATGGCGCGCCGATTGGCTTTACTCACCCAGAAGACGGTATCGCTGGTGCCAATCCACAAATCACCCCGCCGGTCCAGGTGCAGAGCCAGCACGACCGTCGCGGACAACGGTGCCCGATTGACGCGGGGCAGTTGCGTCCCTTCGCCTGACGCATCAACGTAACAAAGGCCATTGCCCAGCGTAGCGATCCAGATTTTACCCTCGCTATCCGCCACCATATCCGTTACCCGGTACGAACGCTCAGGACTAGAGGGTATCTGAATCCAGGCAATGTGCGTCACCCAGCCTTGACCGTCAAGGGTCAGCCTGAATATTCCTTGCCTAGGTGTTCCCGCCCAGATCCGACCTTTCCGATCCACCGTCAGGCTGGTTACGTCCGTTTGGGCCAGTAGTTGCACCAGTTTCGGATCGGCGGTGGGTCTTACCCGCTGACTACTGTTTACAAAACGACCGTGCTCCGCGTCGAATAGGCTGAGACCAGCACTCTCGGCCCCTACCCAGATCCGGCCAGCCTGGTCCAGCAGCATCGCTCGGATGCGATTTCCCGACAAGCCATTCAGGGGATTAACGGGCATCTGGTAGTTTTTCAGCTCGTATCCATCGTAGCGATCAATTCCGTTGTTGGTACCAATCCAGACAAAACCCGCCCTGTCCTCGACGCTGCACATGACATCGCTGTGCGACAAACCTTCGTTCACGGTGATGTGCTCAAACCGGTACTCGTCCGGCTTTTGCTGCCCATGACCCAGTAACGGCAGGAGCATGATTGAAAACCAACTAATTGTTCGACAGAAAATACTATTCATCCAGCCGCGATCCTTATATCGTCTCACCTCTAATCACCAATTGACCAGCATTCCGCAAACAACTTACCAACAACTCACTATCAGTCAGTCACTTATTTATCAATAGTCAATAACAGATAGCGATCAGAAAATTTCGGTGCTACGAAAATACCCCCTTTAATTGACGAAAACCAACCCCACCATCGGCGCACACCTTCTCTAATTTTGCACTATTCCAATTAAAAATTTAAAGAACCAGAACATCTTAGTCAACCAAATAGCCAAATAAACAAAGCTCTACCCCTCTCTCTATGAAAATGAAATGGTTACTCGTTTGCGGCACACTGCTCCCTCTCCACGGAGTATTTGCGGTGTCGCTACGGCCGGATACTAATCCGACTCGTCCCCCCCTCACTATTCGTGCGACTTCCTTCTCGCCGGTAGCTGTTGCACCAGCAGTTATCACCGTTGTGGGTAAGGTGACTGACGAAAAAGGGGGTGCCCTACCCGGCGCCAGCGTCGCGCTTAAAGGTACGTCGATCGGTACCAATACGGACGCGAACGGGGGCTATACGATCCGCATTCCCGATGGTACCAAAGATCCCGTACTGATCTTCTCGTACATCGGTTACCAATTGCAGGAAGTTGCCATTGGCAATCAAACTACGGTCAACGTCCAGCTTCAGGGCGATTCTAAGTCACTGAACGAAGTGGTCGTCGTTGGGTACGGTACGCAGAAACGTTCCGACATTACGGGAGCCGTGGCATCGGTTCCCAAAGCTCGTTTATCGCAGCTGCCCGTCACGAACGTCCTTCAGGCCATTCAGGGTTCGGTAGCCGGGGTGAACATCACCCAGTCGTCGTCGGTACCCGGCGCGACGCCCTCGACCGTCATCCGGGGCCAAAACTCGATTAACGCTAACTCGGGTCCGTACGTCGTCGTCGACGGGATTCCACTCAGCAAAACCGGCGGCTCCATCAGCGACATTAACCCCAACGACATCGAGTCGATGGAAATTCTGAAGGATGCATCGGCGGTAGCGATTTACGGGACCAACGGGGCCAACGGGGTTATCCTAATTACGACCAAGCGGGGCAGCACGGGCAAACCCACGATCCGCTACAACAATTACGTCGGGGTGGAGAATTTTGCGCACATCCTGCGGCCCCGCGACGGCGAGGAATACGTGCAGAAGTACAAAGACTGGCTTACCCAAACCGGTCAGAAACTGGTCAATCCGGTCCCTAACTTCAACGAGCTGGCGAATTATAACGCGGGTATCACCACCGACTGGTTGAAGGAAGCGACGCAGACCGGTATCCTACAGGATCACAACCTGAGCATATCGGGCGGTGGCCCCAACGTGCGCTACTTTGTCTCGGGCGAGATACTCGACCAGAAGGGCGTCATCAAAGGTTACCAGTACAAACGGACCAGCTTCCGCTCCAACCTGGACATTAACGTAACGGATTACCTGACGATTGGCACCTCGCTCTTTATCGCCAACAACAACCGCGACGGAGGCCGGGCCAATCTGCTCAACGCCACGGCCATGAGTCCGTACGGGCAGGAGTACAACGCCGATGGTACGTACACCATCTACCCGATGTTTCCGGAGCAGCTCTACACCAACCCGATGCTGGGGCTAACAACCGACCGGATTGATCGTAGTACCAACCTGAACGGCAACGGCTACCTGGAATTGAAACTGCCGAACAAGCTGTCGGGCCTGAAATACCGGATGAACATCGGTTACTCGTTCATTCCATCGCGGACGGCCAGCTACACCGGTCGGCCAGCCAACGATCTGCTGGGTACGGCCAATACGTTCTTCTCGGAAACCAACAGCTTTACGCTGGAGAACATCCTGTCGTACGCCAAGGATTTCGGCAAGCACCATATCGACTTAACAGGTCTGTACAGCGCGCAGCAGCGGAGATATAACTCCTCGACGGCGAACGCCATAGGTTTCGTCAACGATCAGTTGTCGTTCAACAATCTGGGCGCCGGAGCTACCCAGACCAGTAACTCCTACGCCGACCGCTACGCGCTGAACTCACAGATGGGCCGGATCAACTACTCGTACGACAGCCGCTATCTGTTCACACTAACCGCCCGGCGTGATGGTTCGTCGGTGTTCGGGTCCAATACGTCCAAGTATGGCTTATTCCCGTCGGCCGCCCTCGGCTGGAATATCAGCAACGAAGCGTTCATGAAAGACATCCCGGCCGTTACCAATCTGAAACTGCGGTTGTCGTACGGTCAGTCGGGGAACGAAGCCATCAGCGTCTACCGGACCATCACGACCAACAACGTAGGCCGTTCGCCGTTCAATGGCGTCAGCACCATCGGCGCGTTCCCCGGCAACCTGGGCAACAACAACCTTCAGTGGGAAACGACGCTGAGCAAGAACGTTGGTCTTGACTTTGGCTTCTTCAGCAACCGCATCAACGGTAGCATCGACGTGTACCAGAACCAAACCAAAGGGCTACTGCTGCTGCGGAGTTTGCCCATCATTACTGGGTACTACAACGTGTATGACAACCTGGGCGAAACCTCGAATACAGGGGTAGAAGTAACGCTGAACACACGTAACGTAGCCCGTGGCGACTTCGGCTGGGAAAGCACTGTCGTTTTTGCGTCCAACCGCAACCGGATTCTGGACCTGTACGGCGACAAGAAAGACGACCTGGGTAACCGCTGGTTCATTGGTCAGCCCATCAGCGTGATCTACGATTACAAGCTGGCGGGGGTATGGCAGAACGGCGAGAGCGCAGCCGCGCAGGACCCCGGTTCGGTAGCTGGTGATCTGAAATTCGCCGACCTGAACGGCGACGGCAAGATTACGCCCGACGGCGACCGGATGATTCTGGGCCAGACGGCTCCAAAATGGACGGGGGGTCTCACCAACACGTTCCACTACAAGAACATCAACCTGAGCGTCTTCATCCAGACCGTACAGGGAGTGACCCGCAACAACGCCGACCTGACCTACGCCGATGAAACCGGCAAACGGAACACTCCTGTCGACGTTGGGTACTGGACCGTCGAGAACATGAGCAGTACCCGCCCATCGCTGGCCTTCAAAAACCCTCGGGGCTACGGCTATGCGTCGGATGCCAGCTTTACACGCATTAAGGACGTAACGCTGAGCTACGTTCTGGCGCCCAAGCTGCTGGACAAACTGGGACTGGGCAGCCTGACGGTATACGTCAGCGGTCGGAACCTGTACACCTTCACCAACTGGATTGGCTGGGACCCCGAAGCAGTACAACAATCTCGGGGAACACAATCTAATGGTAGTGACCCGAACACCAGCTGGACGAACAACTATCCGGTTACACGCTCCTTCGTCGGTGGCCTCAACATCAGCCTGCGCTAATGAATGTGAGCAAACGAGCCAGAAGAAACGCTCTTTCACACTTTCGCTCTTTATACGAATGAAAACATACTTAAAAATAGCCTTATCCGTCTCGGTCCTGGCCACAGCTACGGCCTGTAAGGATACCTTTCTGGAAGAAAAACCGTACTCGGCCTACACCCCCCTGACGCTGAACGACTCGCTGGGTTTCGAAGCCTCGCTGGTCGGCCTATACAACCACACCAGTACGTATTTCTCCTGGTCGGCCCGCCAGGGCTGGCCCAGCGTCTGGCAGGTAGGTACCGACGTAGCCAACGCCACGGCGAACCAGGAAGGTGTCGAGATTCCGTACTACAACTACGCGCAACTGACGCCTACTGATGGGGCAGCGGCCCGTACCTGGGATCGGAACTACATTATGATCAACCTCACGAATACGATCATCAATGGAACCGAAGCGTCTACCCTAACGAGCATCAGCGCAGGGGGCAAAGCCCGTATCAGCGCCGAGGCTAAGTTCTTCCGGGGTTACGCCTACAACAACCTGGCGACCTGCTTTGGTGGAGTCCCTCTGATTACTCAGGCGCTCACGGGTCCCAAGACGGATTTCGTACGGGCACCGCTGGCCGACGTAGACAAACAGATCGTCGACGACCTGACGTTTGCCGTAGCGAATCTACCCGACATCGAAAGCGTAAAGTCAAACTCGAAAGGAAAACTCTACGGCCGGGCCAACAAATTCATGGCTATGCAATTACTGGCCGAAGCCTACCTGCGAATGGGTAAGCCCGACCTGGCCGAAACCCAGCTGCAAAGCATCGTCAGCAGCGGTCGCTTCAAGCTGATTAAGAATCGCTACGGTCTCCGGTCCGGTGGCGCAGGCGACTACTACTCGGATATGTTCGTCTACGGCAACCAACGCCGGGTACAGGGCAATACCGAAGCCATCTGGGTGCTGGAACAGGAAAACCCAGCAACGGTTGTGGGCGGTATCACCGACAACCCGCAGCAACGTCGGGTGTGGGGCGCGGCTTACCACAACGTACAGGGCATGGCGCTCTCCGATTCAACGGGCGGCCGGGCGCTGGGCCGATTGCGGCTGAGCAACTGGGTCCTGTACAGTCTCTACAAGCAGGGTGATATTCGCAATTCGCAGTACAGCATCCGCCGTCGTTACGTTTATAACGATCCAACGAAATCGGCGACCTTCGGCAAGCCGGTTCCGTACACGGGCACAGATACGTTATTCAACATCGCTCCGCACACCACCAAGTGGTACCAGTTTGACCCCAACGATACGTTCGGGTACGCCATGATCAAAGATTTTATCCTGATGCGACTCGGCGAAACGTACCTGCTGCTGGCCGAAGCACAGTTCAAACAGGGTAAACTGGAAGCGGCTGCCACCAGCATCAACGCCCTACGCGAACGGGCCTTCCCGGCTTATCCAGCGGTGGGCAAAGTAGCCGCATCGGATATGACACTGGATTTCATTCTGGACGAGCGGGCACGCGAGCTGATCGGCGAAGAAAACCGGCGAATGACGCTTATGCGCACCAAAACGCTGGTCGACCGGGCAACGCGCCTGAACAGCAACAGCGCCGTTAACCGGATGACGGGTGTCAGCAATACGCACCTGCTCATGCCGATTCCGCTGAACGAGATTCAATTGAATAAAGACGCCGTACTGGCGCAGAATCCAGGATACTAGTAACTTTTCAGGGTGTCGTGCTTATTCGGTGCGACACCCTTTTCGTTTGCTCACTATGGCTTTTTTCCGTCTTCTCTTTGTTAGCTCGTTCGTTCTTTACGTGGTACCGCTTCTTGGGTACTGCCAATCAGTTCGATCGGGAGGCAAAGCAACCAAACCCAAATCAGACACAACCTGGAAATTGGTCTGGTCGGATGAGTTCAACAAACCGGGTGCGCCCAACCCTACGAACTGGCAGTTTGAAAAAGGCTTCGCCCGGAACCACGAAGACCAGTGGTACCAGACCGATAATGCCCGCTGCGCCGACGGCCTGCTCATTATCGAAGCCCGCCGGGAACAAAAGCCTAATCCGACGTACCAGGCCACGGGCGGAGACTGGCGTACGCAGCGGAAAACCATCGACTACACATCATCCAGCCTGAACACGAATGGGCTGCACCAGTGGCAGTACGGCCGATTCGAAATGCGGGGACGTATTGACATCAGCCCCGGTATGTGGCCCGCCTTCTGGACGCTGGGGGTATCGGGCGAGTGGCCGTCTAACGGAGAAATCGACATCATGGAGTATTACCGGAACGACCTGCTAGCCAATGTAGCCTGGGGCACGAACCAACGCTACAAAGCGGAGTGGCGCACAACCAAGAAACCTATTGCGTCGTTCAACGACCCCGCCTGGGCCAGTAAATTTCACGTCTGGCGCATGGACTGGGACGAAACAGGCATCCGGCTTTACGTCGATGACCAGCTCCTGAACAGCGTGCCGCTCCGGGAAACTATCAACCAGAATGGTCCCGGGACTAATCCGTTCAAACAACCGCATTACATACTGCTCAATCTGGCCCTGGGTGGCGATAATGGCGGTGATCCCAGCAAAACCACCTTTCCCCGACGTTTCGAAATCGATTACGTTCGAGTCTATCAACGGTAGCTCGTTAAGAAATAATTTTCAGACACTTTTCAACTGCTTTATTCAATGAACATCGTACGCTCAACTTGTTTGAGTCTGTTGCTTGGGATTGGTATGCTGACCGTTCAGGCGCAATCGACACCCGCCAAACAAACCGCATTCAAACCCGGCGAACGCTGGTACGACCAGAATGGCGACCTCATCAATGCCCACGGCGGGGGACTGCTGTACCAGAACGGAACCTACTACTGGTTTGGGGAAAAACGGGGACAGTCGGCCTCGGAAGGTATCAACGTCTATTCCTCCAAAGACCTCTACAACTGGAAGGCCGAAGGCATGGCGCTGGCCAAATCGACGGATCCACAGAGTGAAATTGCCGTGGGCGGTCTGATGGAACGGCCGAAGGTCATTTACAACCCGACGACAAAGCAATACGTCATGTGGTTTCACCTCGAACTACCGGGGCAGGGCTACAAAGCCGCCCGGGCTGGCGTGGCCGTCAGCGACAAGGTGACGGGACCATACCGCTACGTTAACAGCTTCCGACCCAATGGCCACATGTCGCGGGACATGACCCTGTTCGTGGACGATGACGGCTCGGCCTATCACATCTATTCGGCCCGCGAGAACTACGACCTGCGCATTACTAAACTCTCCGACGATTACCTGTCGGCCAGTAAAGAAGATACGTTGCTGTTCAGTAAACATCAGGAGGCCCCCGCCCTGTTCAAGAAAGACGGTCAATACTACATGATTACCAGCGGCTGCACCGGCTGGGCACCCAATCAGGCCAGTATGCACGTAGCGCAGTCGCTGTTCGGCCCCTGGAAACCGGTTGGCGATCCCATGCAAGGTCCTTTGGCGGATAAAACTTTTGGCGGCCAGTCGACATACATTCAGCCAGTTCAGGGCAAGAAAGACGCGTTTATCTTTATTGCCGACAAGTGGAACCCAAAAGATTTGATGGATAGCCGGTATCTGTGGTTACCGATCACCTTTGAGAACAACCAGCCCGTAGTGAAATGGGTGGATACCTGGACCCTAAACCAATGGACAAACTGAGCACCCAGATTATGCAGTTCTTTCGTCCCATTGGCTTCTTTCTCCTATTCGTCACGTCCACGCTACAGGCTCAGCCACAGCCAACGGCGGCTGCGGTGCTGGAAACGATTCAGCGCGTCAACGACCACTGGCAGACCACCAATCCCACCCACGGACGAGCGTTCTGGGATAACGCGGCCTACCACACGGGTAATATGGAAGCGTATTTTCTGACTAAAAATGATGCGTACCGGGCGTACTCCGAAGCCTGGGCCGAACACAACCAATGGAAGGGTGCCAAGTCCGACGATAAAGCCAACTGGAAATATTCCTACGGTGAAACCGATGATTACGTCCTGTTTGGCGACTGGCAGATCTGCTTCCAGACGTACATCGACCTTTACAATCTGAAGCCGGAGCCCGAACGGATTACCCGTGCCAAGGAAGTAATGAAGTACGAAATGAGCACCGACCGGAACGACTACTGGTGGTGGGCCGATGGGCTCTACATGGTGATGCCGGTCATGACTAAGCTTTATAAACTGACCGGCGACAAGCAGTACCTGGACAAGCTGCACGAGTACTTCACCTACGCCAACAGCATTATGTATGACCGCGACGTGAAGCTGTATTACCGCGATGCGAAGTATGTCTATCCTAAGCACAAGAGTGCCAACGGGCAGAAGGATTTCTGGGCGCGGGGTGATGGCTGGGTTTTTGCCGGACTAGCCAAAGTGCTGAAAGACCTGCCCAGAAACGATCCGCACCGTGCCGAGTACGTAGCGAAATTTACCGGTATGGCCGAAGCGATCCTGCCTGCCCAGCAGGCCGACGGCTACTGGACCCGCAGCATGCTCGATCCGGCCCACGCCCCCGGCCCCGAAACCAGTGGCACGGCCTTCTTTACGTACGGCTTGTTGTGGGGCATCAACAACGGCTACCTGGACCGGAAGATATATCTACCTGCCGCCCAGAAGGGGTGGACGTATCTGTCAACCGTTGCGCTACAACCCGACGGAGCCGTGGGTTACGTTCAACCCATCGGAGAGAAAGCTATTCCAGGGCAAGTCGTCAACGCCAAATCAACGACTAACTTTGGCGTCGGTGCCTTCCTCGTGGCTGGCTGCGAGATGTACCGCTTTTTGGAGAAAAAGGGCGTGAGCAAGCGGAAGTGATCGCTGTATCCTTTTTGCCATTCTATTTTCCCCGTTTTCGTCATCCCGACGCCAGGAGGGATCTTCGGCAAGAGCGTTGAAAGCCGCCTGCTAGCGAAGATCCCTCCTGCCGTCGGGATGACAAACACCTCCGATAATCAATACCCATTCCTTGATGAAACGAATCAGTTTACGCCTGCTGGGCATCGGCCTGCTCCTCGGTCTATCGACCGGAGTCGGTTTTGCCCAGAAGAAAAAAACGTCCAAAAAGCCCCCCGCTCCTACTATTTCCGACCGGCAGTTCTGGCTGACCGAGATGGACAAGATGGTCAGACCAGTGATGTCAAGTCTTGCCCACGATAGCCTGCGCATCGTGATGCCGAAAGTGGTCTCCAAGCGGATTGACAACAAAGACCACCGGATACAGGTCCAATACGTCGAAGTGCTGGGTCGGGTACTGAGCGGGATTGCCCCCTGGCTCCAGGGCGAAGGCGGCAGCGCCGAGGAAGTAGCCCTGCGAAACCAGTACCGGCAGTGGGCGCTCGACGGGGTGCACCATGCACTGGACTCGACGGCCAAAGACTACATGTATTTTAACATTGGCGGGCAGCAGCTCGTCGACGCGTCCTACATCGCACTCGCCTTTACCCGAGCACCCTGGCTATGGGAGCATCTAAGCAAACCCGATCAGGCGTTGCTGGCCAAGGCGCTGAAAAGCACCCGCCAGTTCAAACCCGTCTTTTCCAACTGGCTGTTATTCGCAGCTATGACCGAAGCCTTCTTTGCCCAATACGGCTACGAGTGGGATCCCATGCGGGTGGATTACGCGCTCCAGCAGCTTGAGCAGTGGTACGTTGGCGATGGTATGTATTCAGACGGGCCGTCGTACGCTTATGATTATTACAACAGCTATGTCATTCACCCCTACTTAACCGCCATCACGGAAATTATTAGCAAAAAAACGAACGCTTACAAGGGCATGATCGACAAGATCAACAAGCGAAACGACCGCTATGCCGTCATTCAGGAGCGGCTTATCAACACCGACGGTACGTATCCCGCCACGGGCCGTTCCATTGTGTACCGGGGAGCCGTTTTTCAGCACCTGGCCGACATGGCCTGGCGGAAAACGTTGCCCGAGCAACTGACCCCGGCGCAGGTGCGCTGTGCCCTGACGGCGGTAATCAAAAGGACGCTGGAAAGCCCATCTACCTACCAGAACGGCTGGCTCACCATCGGGCTGCACGGTTCGCAACCTGATCTGGCTGATTTTTACAACAACCAGGGTAGTTTGTATATTGCCACGAACATCTTTCTGCCGCTCGGCCTTCCTGCCACCGATCCGTTCTGGGCCGATGCGCCAGCGAAGTGGAGTTCACAGAAAATTTGGGGCGGAGACGATTTTCCGCACGACCACAGCGTGGATTTGCGCTAATCGACCAACCGGTTCATGCGGCATCTTTTTTTTGTTTTGTTTTTCCTAATCGCTCAGGCGGTCACGGCCCAGACGGCGCCGACGGCCCTGCGTACGGATTTATTGCTCCATACCGACCGGGTGTGGAGCAATGGTTTTTTAACGAATTGGTCGCTCG
This sequence comes from Spirosoma pomorum, assembly GCF_054776615.1. Classification (NCBI taxonomy): domain Bacteria; kingdom Pseudomonadati; phylum Bacteroidota; class Cytophagia; order Cytophagales; family Cytophagaceae; genus Spirosoma; species Spirosoma pomorum. The sequence continues at coordinate 104,740 of NZ_BAAHBP010000016.1, read as the reverse complement.
ACGCGGCCGATTCGGCGAAGTTTACGGGGCAGCTGGCCCTGATTCGCAGCGCTCGTCCTTCGTTTAGCTGGATTTTGCCCGACACAGCAGCCAGTAGTCGTCAGACAGCGTACCAGCTCATTCTCAGCTCATCCCGCAAGAATAGTCAGGCAAACGTGGGCGATGTCTGGGATTCGGGAAAGGTACTGAGCAACCAAAGTGTGGGGGTGCAATTACCAGCTACGCTCCGGCTGGCTGCGGACCGGATCTACTTCTGGAGGGTCAAAACCTGGAACGAGCAGCAGACAGCGAGCGATGTCTCCGCGATAAAAGCGTTTCGCACGGCCCCCAGGCTCACCGATTATGAAACGCCATTTTATCCGCTGGTAAAAACCGAAGAGCGCACCAAAGAGCAGCGCTCCTTACCCGGCCGACGCATGTTATACGACTTCGGCAACGATGCCTTTGGGCAGATTTCCGTTACGGCATCGGCCCAGTCCGACCACGATACGTTGGTCATGCACGTCGGCGAAGCACTGACACCCGACGGTTACGTCAATACCAAACCCGCTGGCACGCTACGGTACCGCCGAATTGTGCTGCCACTTCAGCGGGGGAAACAACGCTACGCGGTCCAGTTCAAGTCCGATCCGCGCAATACCGGCCCCAAAGCTATTTTGATGCCCGATTACATCGGCGAGGTGCTGCCGTTCCGTTACGTTGATGTGGACATGTCGAACAGCACGGGGCGCGTCGAGCAGCTGGTGCGCGAAACGGTCAACTATCCGTTCGATGAGGACGCTACGACGTTTGTTAGCTCGGACTCGGTGCTGAATCAGGTCTGGGATATTTGCAAACACACCATCAAAGCCACCACATTTACGGGATACTACGTCGACGGCGATCGCGAGCGGATTCCGTACGAGGCTGATGCGCTGATCAATCAACTCTCCCATTACGCCACCGACGCCGAATACACCATCGCCAAACGATCGCTGAATTACTTGGTTTTCCACGCAACCTGGCCAACCGAGTGGTCGTTGCAGAACGTCCTGATTGCCTGGTACGACTACCTCTACTCCGGCGATTCGCGCACAGTTGACGCCCTGTATCCCGACCTGAAAGCCAAGCTCCTGCTACCGCTGGCCCGGCCGGACGGGCTGATCAGCACGCGCACCGGTTTGCAGACGCCCGAGTTTAAACAGTCTATTCACTACACGACGTTCGACGGGCGGCCCACCATCCAGGATATTGTCGACTGGCCGCAGCAGGGCGTTTTAGGCTTGGGCAAAAAAGAAGCAGGCGAAACAGATGGCTTTGTTTTCCGGGATTATAACGCCGTGGTCAACGCCTTTCATTACCAGGGGCTGGTGTTTATGGCGAAACTGGCGAAACAACTGGGCAAAACCGACGACGCTACGTTTTTTACCAATCGGGCGGCTCAGGTGAAGAAAGCCTTCGAATTGACTTTTCTCGACCCCAAAACCGGCCTGATCCGCGACGGGGATGGCACCGACCACGCGTCATTGCACGCCAACATGATGGCACTGGCGTTTGACCTGGTTTCCCCGAAACACCAGTCGAACGTACTGGCGCACATCCGGTCGCGGGGTATGGCGTGCAGCGTTTACGGCTCCCAGTTCCTGCTCGATGCGCTCTACAACGCCCACGAGTCGGCCTACGGGCTGGCGCTGATGAACTCGACGGCTGAGCGGAGTTGGTACAACATGATTCGTACCGGATCGACCATGACCACCGAAGCCTGGGACACCCGCTACAAACCCAACCAGGATTGGAACCACGCCTGGGGAGCGGCTCCGGCCAATATCATCGTCCGGAAGCTGATGGGCGTCGAACCGCTGACGCCCGCTTTTGAAACGGTTCAGATCAAACCCCAGCCCGACACGTTGCGGCAGGCCTCTTTGCAGGTAGCTACCCTGCGCGGATCCATCGCGGTCTCGTTCGACAACCAACCCGGCCGCTTCCGGCTGCGGGTCACCCTGCCGGGCAACACAAATGGCGTGGTGTATCTGCCCCGGAAAACGGCCAAGGATCGGGTTCGGCAGGAGGGAAAACTTGTTAAGGTCACTGCCGAGGGCAACTTCTGGAAAATTGCCGCTGTGGGCGCCGGTCTCCACGAATTTGAGGTATTTTAATACAGGATATTACGTAGACAATCATGACAAAGACACAAAACCTGATTACCATGACGACTTTTGACAGCCGCTATGCTTCGTCACCAACCGAAGTAAAGAGCATGAACACCGACCAGCTCCGTCAGAATTTTTTGATCGAGAATCTCTTTACGGCCGATCAGGTTAACTGGACGCTATCGTTCTTCGACCGGTACCTAACCGGGGGCGTTATGCCCGTGGCTGGCCCTATCACGCTCGAAGCACCCGACCAGTTGAAAGCGGCTTATTTTCTCGAACGCCGGGAGCTGGGCATGATCAACGTTGGTGGCGCGGGGCAGGTGGTGGCCGACGGCGTTACGTATGAGCTAGATTACAAGGAAGCGCTTTACATTGGCCAGGGTACTCAAAACGTAACGTTCTCCTCCGTGGATGCCAACGCCCCCGCAAAATTCTACCTCAACTCCACCCCCGCCCACACGAATTACCCAAGCCGGAAAGTTTCCCGGGCCGATGCCAACAAACTCGAACTGGGCACGCTGGAAACGGCCAACCACCGCACTATCAACCAGATGCTGATTAATAAGGTCCTTCCGACCTGCCAGCTCCAGATGGGCATGACCGAGCTGAAACCAGGCAGCGTCTGGAACACCATGCCCGCCCACACCCACGACCGGCGCATGGAGGTTTATTTCTATTTCGAAGTGCCCGAAGGGCAGGCCGTTTGTCATTTTATGGGCCAGCCGCAGGAAACCCGCCACATCTGGATACAGAACGAGCAGGCCGTTATTTCGCCAAACTGGTCGATTCACTCCGGAGCTGGCACGTCGAATTACACCTTTATCTGGGGCATGGCCGGCGAAAATCTTGATTACGGCGACATGGATTTCTGTCCCATCACCGATCTACGCTAACCATGAAGTTCTTTCTTTTCGCGTACCTACTGGGCCTGAGCGGCTCTCTGCTGGCCCAGTCGTCGTCCCCAATCCAAGTGATTAACCCTGGTTCGGCGTCGCTGACGCAAACCGTCGTTGATATTCCGTGGGCGACCGTCCTGAAAGCCTACCCACAAGTGGACACCAGCCAGTTGGTTGTGCAGATCAGCGATGGCCAGGAGGTACCGTATCAGTTGGAACACCGGGGACAGAAACCCGTGCAGAACCTGCTCGTGCAGCTCAGCCTGGCCCCCAAGCAATCGGTTCGGCTTATGTTGCGCAAAGGCACGCCAGCGCCCGTAAAAGCAAAAACGTACTGCCGCTACGTACCCGAACGCTTCGACGACTTTGCCTGGGAGAATGACAACGTAGCGTTTCGTATTTACGGGGCGGCCCTGAATGGTCGTTCCGACAATGCCTACGGCACCGACATCTGGGCCAAACGGACCAACGAACTAGTGCTGGACAAGTGGTACAAACAGGACGATTATCATAAAGACCACGGCGAAGGGCTGGACTATTACCACGTCGGACTCACCCTCGGCGCGGGCGACATCGGCGTTTTTCTAAACGATTCCATCCAGTTCGTGCATAATTACCGTTCCTGGGAAATCCTGGATAACGGCCCACTTCGGTCTACGTTTCGCGTTACGTTTGATCCGTACACGTTCGAAGGCGTTACGGTGCGAGAGGTACGTACGGTCTCGCTGGATGCCGGAGCACAGCTCAGCCGCGTGCAGGTTCACATCGAACATACGTCCCCAAAGCCTTTACCAATGGTTGTCGGCATTTCTCTCCGGTCGGAATCAAGTCCGTTATTACAGGACGAGAAAAACGGCGTGCTGGGTTATTGGGAACCGAAACACGGCAACGACGGCACTATTGGCGTTGGCTGCGTTTTCCCGAAAGCCCCCGTTTCGATGCTACATAAGTATAACCACGCTCTGGCCCGGCTAACCGCCAAATCCAGCGATGATCTGATCTATTACACCGGTGGCGCCTGGGACAAAGCGGGACGCATTACGTCCAGCGCCGACTGGTTCGCCTATCTCAATCAGTTCGCGGCTCAGCAGAAACAGCCGTTACGTATCACTGTCCTGCCCAAAAAAGCAGGCAACTAACCAATCATGGATTCAATTTTATCAACGTTCTCGTTAGCCGGTAAAACGGCCTTGGTGACGGGTTGCAAACGCGGCATCGGCAAAGCGATGGCCGAGGCACTGGCCGAAGCCGGGGCCGATATCATCGGCGTTTCAGCCAGTCAGGAATTGGCCGGCAGCGCCGTAGCCCAGTCCGTTGAAGCGCGTGGCCGGACATTCTTCGCCTATCAGGCCGATTTTGGAAAGCGGGATTCCCTGAACGCCTTCATCCGGCAGGTAAAACAGAATCACCCCGTCATCGATATTCTGGTCAACAACGCTGGCACCATCCTGCGCCAGCCGGCCGCCGAGCACTCGGACGAGTACTGGGACGAGGTCATTGCGATCAATCAGACCGCACAATTTCTGCTGACTCGTGACATTGGTCGAGATATGATAGCACGGGGCAGCGGCAAGGTTATTTTCACGGCGTCGCTGCTCACGTTTCAGGGGGGCATCAACGTACCCGGTTATGCCGCCAGCAAAGGAGCCATCGGTAGCCTGACTAAAGCGTTCGCCAATGAATGGGCGGGCCAGGGCGTTAACGTCAACGCCATTGCGCCCGGCTACATTTCGACGGACAACACGGAAGCACTACGGGCGGACCCAATACGGAGCCAGGCCATTCTGGGACGAATTCCGGCGGGGCGCTGGGGAGAACCCGACGATTTCAAAGGGCCAATCGTGTTTCTAGCGTCGGATGCGTCCCGTTACGTTCACGGTACAATCCTAACCGTCGACGGCGGCTGGATGGGACGCTAATGACTTCAAAGAGCGAAAGTGTGAATGAGCGAAAGAGCGACTGCTATTGGATAGGAAGTTGGCACTGACCACTGGCACGGGCCGCCCCGCATAGCCCCTCCTAAAACAGCCCCCCCCAGAGATATTCGTTTAATCCCCCTCCTGTTTTAGGAGGGGGCAGGAGGTGGTCGCACCACGGTCGGCCCCTAAACTGAGGTGGAATACAAGGGGGTACTCCAGTCCGCCATATACTCAGTCAGTAAAATGCGGGCGTCAATCGCCTTTAGTTGCCTGGACTATTCCTGCTGAAAACGAACCTCTACACGATGACGACAAAACAACTACGTCACAGCTCCCACCTGGCTCTCCTGGGTGTGCTAGCCTGTACCCTCTTCGGTTTTACTCGCCCCCACCCCAGCAGCCGTGTTTACGGCGACAAATTCCCCGATGACAAGGCTTATTTCAAGCCTGCTTATATCAAAGAAACGCTGATTAAAGCCGCCACCTGGCAGTTGAACCATCCCAAACACGCCACGACCGACTGGACGAACGGAGCGTTTTATTCGGGTGTATTCGCGGCTTACCAAACCACCAAGTCGCCCCTGCTAATGGATTCGCTGATGGCAATGGGTAACCGCACCGGCTGGCAACCCGGCCGTCGGTACGACCACGCCGACGACATTGCCATCTGCCAGACCTACCTTAACCTGTACCGGCTCAAAAAAGACCGGCGGATGATCCAGCCAACGATCGACACGGTGCAGAAACTCCGCACCACACCGGGTCGGGAGGTGCAAAAAAATGGTATTACTTGGTGGTGGTGCGATGCCTTGTTTATGGCTCCTCCCGTGTTGACCGGTCTGGGTCGCACGTTGAACGAGAACTGGTACAATAAATTGAACGACAGCCTATTTCGACAAACGTACGATCGTTTGTACAACACGCAGGAGCACCTGTTCGCGCGGGATGGATCGTATCTGGTCAGCGCCGACGGTAGTGGCAAGAAAGAAAGTAACGGCCAGAAGGTCTTCTGGTCGCGAGGCAACGGCTGGGTTATGGGCGGTCTGGTACTGGTGCTCAACGAACTACCGGCCAACTATCCCCAGCGGGATTTCTACGTAACGTTATATAAGCAAATGAGCGAACGCCTACTAGGTCTGCAACAGCCCGACGGTTTGTGGCGCGCCAGCCTACTCGACCCCGATGCATATCCGGGTGGCGAAGCGAGTGGTTCAGGTTTCGACTGCTACGCGCTGGCCTGGGGCATCAATAACGGAATTCTTCCGAAAGACAAATACCTGCCCGCCGTTCGGAAGGCCTGGGTGGCACTGAACAAACTGGTGTCGGATGAGGGTCGGGTCGGCTGGGTGCAGCCCATCGGTGCCGATCCCCGCCGAAATTTCAACTCCAATAGTTGGGAAGTCTACGGCACCGGCGCGTTTCTATTGGCTGGTTCGGAGGTAATTAAACTTAAGTAAAAGGAGAAAGGCAGAAAAGCAGAAGAGGAGGAAAGGAAGTCTTGGGGTAGTAACTCCTTTCCTGCTTTCCTCCTCTCCTGCTTCCTCCTTATCTCCCACACTCACATTCCTGACACTGGGTCAGGGTCTCGAAGGGTACGGTGCCGCCACAACCGCCGTAGACAAATTCCTTACAGCGCTTTTCGGTTTTGTCGTAATAGAAGCGGGGCATATAGGCCAAGCAGACACCACTATCGGGGTCGAGCTGGCATCTGGCCGAACTGGCACAGTCCCGCTCGCAGCCAATCGTTCCCAACGCGAGTATTGATGAACTAAGCAGAAAACGAAGTAATAGCCGTGGTCGCATAAAGAAGCCTTTCTAAACAGGATTCCTCAAACACGGCGGTAGTTGGAAAACTTACAGGAACGTTACGTTGCCAACCCGGTATGGGGCCGTTTGGGGAGCATCGGCGGGGAGGTCCGTAATGAGGTAGTCGATCTGGTCCAGGTCGGTAATTTTCATACGCATGACCGTATCCATCTTCTCCGAAATCGTCAGGACAGCCACTTTCGACGATGCCTTGATCATAGCCTTTTTGGTCTGTACCGTTTCCCAGTCGGAGTCGGTGAGCCCCTCGCGGGCATCGATGGCGTTGGTACCGATGATACACAGGTCGGCCCGCAGTTCTGACAGCCGCTGGTATACTTCCCCCCCTATACTCATCTGACTATAGCGCGAAATCTGCCCGCCAATCAGAATGATCTCCAGATTTGGCTTATCGAGCAGCTCAACGGCCGTCAGCGGATTGACGGTAATGAAAGTGGCTTTTAGCTCCTGCGGAATTAATTTAATCAGCTCGCGAATGGTCGTTCCCCCACCGATCAGAATCAGCATACCGTCTTTCAACAAGGACAGTGCCTTCTGCGCGATAACCCGTTTGTTCTGGTGCGCATACGTTTCCTGAAGAGCCGATGTGTGGTGGTACGCCTTCGACATAGCTCCACCCCGGATCTTGATCAGTTTCCCCTCTTCAGCCAGTTCATTTATATCCCGTCGAATTGTATCTTCCGATACGTTCAGGGTGGTAGCCAGATCAGCCAAATAAATCCGGGTGTGCAGGTTTATCTCTTTAATAATTAAATCCTTGCGTTCTTCCTTTAAAAGAATGACTGACGTATCTGTTTGGGGCATGGCGTACTCCGGCTGAACTATACTAAACTACCTATCTCGACTGACGATCACCAGTAAAGCCTGCAATATTACATCTATCGCAAAATGTTATGCAACTATTCGCACGAATCTACTCCTACTATTGAGTGCAATTTGCAGAATTTGCACACATCTGACCGTATTTTAATTTATTTTAAAAATAAAACTTGCCTTTGTTGTCAATACTCGCCAATTTCGCACACACCTCACCAAAAACGACGCACTATTTGCAATTTAATAGCGCGTTTACTCGTCTGACACCATAACCTGCGATTCATAGTAGTGCATAGTGCAACTCTGGATTGACTGGCATCAGCTTACCACAACTGATGAGGTACTTCTGCCGACAATCGGATTGCTGGCAGGCTAACTAAACGTGCAGATGTTTCGGCATTTAATACTCATAGGTTTAATAGTAATCGGGATTGGCTGGGCCTCTGTTTGTGCCCAGCCAACTTTTTCCACGACGCAGCAGCCCGCGATCATTCCGCAGCCGGTTTCATACCAGGTCGAATCGGGTACGTTTCACCTATCGGCCCAAACCCGCCTGACGGGCACCGTTTCGCCCGAGTTCCTACGCCTGTTTCAGCAGACGATTACCAGCGTGACGGGACTTACGCTACCAACGGGTACAGTTAAAAACAACGCCAGCATTCAGTTACAGATTGACTCCGCACGGGTTCCTAAATCCGAGGGCTATCAACTGCATATTACGCCCAACACCATTACGCTAACGGGGCACAACGAAACTGGGCTCTTTTACGGCTTGCAAACGCTCGTTCAACTCCTGGATCAATCCCGGAATTCGTCGTTTCGGCTACCCGCGGCCCGGATCGATGATTATCCGCGCTTTTCGTACCGGGGCATGCACCTGGACGTGAGCCGCCATATGTTTCCGGTGGCTTTTCTGAAGAAATACATCGATCTGCTAGCGCTGTACAAATTCAATACGTTCCATTGGCACCTGACCGATGATCAGGGCTGGCGGATTGAAATTAAACGCTATTCGGAATTACAGAAAATAGCTGCTTACCGAAAAGAGACGCTGATCGGGCATAAGAAGGAGCTCCCGCACCGGTTTGACGGCAAGCGTTACGGCGGTTACTACACGCAGGACGAGGTCCGCGATCTGGTCCGGTACGCCACCCAGCACCACATCACGGTCATTCCCGAAATCGAGATGCCCGGCCACGCGCTGGCGGCCTTGAGCGCCAAACCCGAACTGGGTTGTCTGAAACCCGACGGATCGCCCGGTGGACCGTATCAGGCGGCTACGTTCTGGGGAATTTTTGACGATGTGTACTGCGCGGGTAACGACAGTACGTTCACGTTCCTGAAAAATGTACTGGATGAAGTCATTCAGTTGTTCCCCTCCACGTACATTCACATTGGTGGCGATGAGTGTCCAAAAACCCGCTGGAAAACCTGCGCTCGCTGCCAGGCGCGTATTAAAGCCGAACATCTGAAAGACGAGCACGGACTACAGAGCTACGTAATCCGGCGGATCGAGCGACATTTGAACAGTAAGGGTCGCCAGATTATTGGCTGGGACGAAATTCTGGAGGGCGGACTTTCGCCCGGCGCGACGGTGATGAGCTGGCAGGGCATCCAGGGCGGCATTGAGGCCATGCGGCAGCGGCACGACGCCATCATGACGCCCGAGCCGTACGTCTATTTCGATTACTACCAATCACTGTATCCCGCCGAGCCCCTAACGGCGGCAGGCTACACCCCCCTGAGCAAAACGTACAGTTACGAACCTGTTCCGGCTGATCTGAAAGCCGACGAAGAAAAATACCTGAAAGGCGTGCAGGGCAACGCCTGGAGCGAGTATATGGATAGCCCCGAGAAAGCCGAGTACATGATTTTCCCCCGGGCGCTGGCCGTTGCCGAGATGGGCTGGAGTCAGCGGCAGCAGCGCAACTACCCGGATTTCCTGCGTCGACTGCGGACTCACGAACCCCTGCTCACGCGACGTAACGTTCACTACGCCGACCGATTCGATGAACTGACCGACTCCGTAACCGTCAATGCCAACGGAACGTTGCAGCTGGCCTTGTTCACTACGCTCCCTAACGCTACTGTTCGCTACACCACCGACGGACAAGTCCCGACGGCGAAAAGTCCAGTCTATACAACTCCAGTCACGATCACTAAAAGCGCTATTGTCAAAGCCGCCGTTTTTGCGGGCAGCCAGCAGCAGGGACGCGTGTTTGAGAAACAGCTAACCATTAGCAAAGCCACCAGCAAGCCTGTTACGTTCACCAACACGCCCAAAGGGGGCTACAAGCCTGCGAGTCCGCTGGTAGCCGTCAATGGCGTGGTGGGCACCAGCCGCTACAACACCGGCGAGTGGATTGGTTTCCAGGGTGACGATGCCGAGGTGGTCATCGATCTACAGAAAACCCAGCCTATTTCCCAGATTGGTACCCACATCCTGAATTACCATTGGCAGCGCATGTGGGCGCCTACTGCGCTTCGGCTGGCGGTTTCGGAAGACGGTAAAACATACCGGGACGTCTTTACCCAAACCCAGTTTCCGATGAACGGGATCAATTCCGTAGACGCCCGGTTTGCTCCCGTCAACGCCCGTTACGTACGGATGCAGGCTACCAACAAGGGGATCATTCCAGCGGGTGAGTACGGCGCAGGCGGTAAGGCCTGGCTCCTGCTCGATGAGTTCCGAATTGATTGACGTTAGTTACCATTCATTTATTCAGTAGTGTAGTTCATTTCCCTATGCGATTCCTCTGCTTACTCACCTTCCTACTCCTAAGTCCATTTCTCCCAGCAACTCACGCCCAGATTGGCGCGAACCATAACAAACCCGAACGCGAAGAATGGCTGAAAGATGCTGGTTTTGGCATGTTCATCCACTGGAATGTTGATACGCAGTTGGGCGTCGTTATCAGTCACTCGCTGGTTGGGGCGTCGCCAGATTACATTGAACGCTACATCAGCGAACTGCCCAAAACCTTCGACCCAAAAGACTGGGAACCCGAGCGGCTTGTCATTCTGGCCAAAAACGCGGGTATGCGGTACATCATGTTCACGACCAAGCACCACGCGGGGTTCTGCATGTGGGATACGAAGACCACCGATTTTGGGGTGATGAACACGCCTTACAAAAAAGACATTGTCCGGCAGTACGTCGACGCCTGCCGCAAGTGGGGTCTAGCCGTTGGCTTTTACTACTCGCCCGAAGATTTCTCATTTGCCTACCGGAACGGGATGAAAGACCTAACTCGCGACGACCACTGGGAGAAAGCGAAACCATTTCAGGCCAAATACAAACAGTTCGTGGAAGCGCAGTGCAAGGAACTGATGACCAAGTATGGCCCCGTTGATCTCTTTTTCATCGACAGCGATGTCCTGCGTGAGGAAGTCAAAGCGACCATCTGGAAATACCAACCCAACTGCCTGGTGACGCGGGGGGTGCTGCAAACGCCCGAACAGTACCTGCCCGGTGAGACGCTGACCACGGCCTGGGAAAGCTGCATGACGATGGGTACCGCCTGGAACTACAAGCCCACCAACGATCATTACAAATCAGGGACCGAGTTGATCAATATCTTGATCGAATCACGGGCGAAAGGTGGCTCCTACCTGCTCAACGTCGGACCAACCCAGTGGGGCCAACTGAACGAAGGGCAGCAGGGACGCCTGATGGAAATTGGGGCCTGGCATTTCATCAACCAGGAAGCCGTGCACAACGTACGGCCCTGGATTGTGCGGAACGAGGGCGACATCTGGCTGACGCAGAGCAAAGATGGCAGTACCGTTTATGCCTACATCACCAACATGCCCGACTGGCCGCGGGGCGAGCGCCGAAACTTTTTGTTACGTTCCATCAAAACGACGGCCAACACGGAAGTCAGCGTTTTGGGGCAAAGTGGCAACGTCGTGGAATACAAACCCGACGTCGATGGCAAAACCCGTTTCAAACAGACGCCCGAGGGCCTGGAAATTTCGGTAGTACGGGCGCAGCGAATTTATAACAACCACAAGTGGCCGAACCCCATCGTGGTTAAGTTCAAGAACGTAACGCCCTCCCTGGAGCCCACCCAGTTCCGCACGGTGAAGGCCGAGAAACTGCCGAACGGCAACCTACGTTTGCTGGCTAACATTCTGAAACTGGGCAACGGCAAAAACTACCGTATCGGCTTCGAGTACCGCCCAGTACAGTCGTCATTGGAGGAAGAGTTCAACCAGAAATGGACCAGCACAGACATTTATCCAGTATCTAAGACCGGCGAACAAAGCCTGGAAATTGTGGGCAGTAATATTCAGTCGTACGACGAAATCGAGTACCGTGCGGTACTCTACCAGGACGGGTTAAAGATTGAGGGCGACACGCAGAAGATCAGCAAACTACGACTGGACTAAGTCAGCCCGTTTGTAGTCATCTAAGCCTGTTTCCTTTTCGCTTAACCCGCCATACGTATGTCGATTTTGATTGTTGCGCTTTGTATTCTTCTGCTGGTACTGCTCATCACCTGGGGAAAGGTCAACCCCTTCCTAGCATTTCTCGTTACGTCGATGCTGGCGGGCTGGCTTCTTGGCGTTCCCCTAACGGGCATTGCGAAGTCAGTACAGAAAGGCATCGGTGATACGCTGGGCTCGCTGGTCATCGTGATCGCGCTTGGCGCCATGCTGGGTAAGCTGGTTGCCGAAAGCGGGGCCGCCCAGAAGATTGCCGATGTCATGATGGGCCTCTTCGGCACCCGTTATATCCAGTGGGGACTGGTCTGCACGGGTTTTATCATCGGGATTCCGCTATTTTATAGCGTTGGTTTCGTGCTGATGGTACCGCTCATTTTTTCGGTGGTGTATCAGTATCGGCTGCCGGCGGTGTACATCGGTCTGCCCATGCTCTCATCACTGTCGGTGGCACACGGTTTTCTGCCGCCCCACCCCTCCCCGGCCGCGCTGGTCGCCCAATTCGGGGCTAACATGGGCGTTACGTTGCTGTACGGGCTGATCATTGCGGTACCAACCATCATCCTGGCGGGGCCCGTATACGCCCAGACGCTGAAAAATATCAAATCTGAACCATTAGATACATTCGCAGCTAAGTCTCGCTCAACCGATGCGCTTCCCGGCGCTGCCAATAGCTTCCTGACGGCACTATTGCCGGTGGTCCTGCTGGCGCTGACCACCGTATTTACCTTTGTTTTCCAGACGAGTCCATCTGTCAAAAGTCTGATGACGTTCATCGGTGACCCGGCCACGGTGATGCTGATTTCGGTGGCCGTCGCCACGCTTACGTTGGGCTTGCAGCAGGGTAAATCCATGAAACAGATCATGGGCATCTACGAAGAAGCCGCCAAGGACGTAGCGATGATTCTGCTGATTATTGCCGGTGCAGGCGCCTTCAAGCAGGTGTTGTCCGACAGCGGCATCAGTCAGGAGATTGCGAATCAGTTGCAGCGTGTCTCGCTTAATCCGCTGATTCTGGGCTGGCTTATTGCCGCTATCATCCGGGTCTGCCTGGGTTCAGCCACGGTAGCGGGGCTGACAGCGGCTGGTATTATCGCACCCCTGATCGCCCAGCAGCATGTTGATCCAAACCTGATGGTGATTGCCATTGGTGCGGGAAGCCTGATGTTTTCGCACGTCAACGATCCGGGTTTCTGGATGTTCAAAGAATATTTTAACCTAAGTTTGACCGACACAATCCGGTCCTGGTCCATGATGGAAACGCTGGTTGCCGTCATCGGTCTGGCGGGTGTCCTGTTAATCAACGCCTTTATTTAATTTTCTCCCTTTTTATGGAAACTACCGTTTCTCCCGAATCCGCTTTTGCACAAACTGGTCTTTCGCTGCCCCCCGCTCCAAGTCCGCTGGGCGTTTATAAACCCTATCTTATCGACGGTAAATACCTGTACTTATCAGGCCACGGCCCCGTGCAGGACGACAAAAGCCTGATCATCGGCCGGATTGGTGCCGATATGGATATGGAAGCCGGTAAACTGGCAGCCCGGCAGGTGGGTCTAACGATGCTGTCGACGATCAAAACGAACCTGGGTAGCCTGGACCGGGTAAAACGGGTTATCAAAGTACTGGGCATGGTAAACTGCACGCCCGATTTCGAGCGCCATCCGTACATCATCAACGGTTGCAGCGAACTGTTCGCGCAGGTGTGGGGCGAAGAGAACGGCATCGGCGTTCGCTCGGCGGTAGGCTTCGGCTCCCTGCCCGACAACATCCCCGTCGAAATTGAAGCGCTGTTCGAATTGGTATAAAAAATAGAGGAGAAGGGAGGAAAGGAGGATGGAGAAAGACATTTGTCATCTCGATTTTGTCATCCCGACGCCAGGAGGGATCTTAAAGCATCCTATCTTGAGATTCAGGAAATGTTAAGATCCCTCCTGGCGTCGGGATGACAAAAAGAGCGAATCATCTTTCATCTGGTATCTTTCCTCCATTTTCTCCACCTTCTCCTATGAGCGATTCAAATTGGTATATCATTGATAACGTAGCGCAGCTGGATAGTCCGGCGCTCGTTGTTTATCCAGATCGGGTGCGGGAGAACGTTACGTTGCTCACGCATGCGATCTACGACGTAAACCGGCTACGGCCCCACGTTAAAACAAACAAATCGCGGGAAGCAACCCGGTTGATGCAGGAAGCGGGCATTCAGAAGTTCAAATGCGCGACCATCGCCGAGGCCGAAATGCTGGCGATGGCGGGGGCTACGGATGTCCTGCTGGCTTACCAGCCGGTGGGTGCCAAGCAGCAGCGCTTTGTCGAGCTGATCCAGAAATATCCCGATACGTTATTCTCCTGTCTGGTCGACAACCTAGCCACGGCCCTGCAATTATCCGATCTGGCGTCAGTAGCGGAGATTTCTATTCCTGTGTATATCGACCTGAACGTGGGCATGAACCGTACGGGTATTATTCCCGACGAACACGCCAAGACACTGTACGCGCAATTGACTCAGTTAAGTGGCGTCCGTCCCGTGGGATTGCATGCCTACGATGGGCACATCCGTAACCCTGACCTGGCCCAACGTACAGCGGAATGCGATAGTGCTTTTGCCCCCGTTCAGCAACTGGCCGAAGCCTTGTCAGCTAACGGGTTTACGCCCCCGCTCATTGTTGCCGGTGGTAGCCCGACATTCCCTATCCACGCCAAACGCCATATCGATGGACTGCCACCGGTAGAGTGTAGTCCCGGTACGTTCATCTACTGGGACAAAGGCTACGGATCGACGTTGGCCGAACAAGCGTTCCTGCCAGCAGCCTTAGTCGTTGCGCGGGTCATTTCGCTGCCCGACGCCACCAAGCTATGCCTGGACCTGGGTCACAAATCCGTCGCGGCCGAGTGCGAACTGGGTTTACGGGTCTCTTTTCTGAACGCGCCCGAGCTACAGGCAGTCGGCCAGAGCGAAGAGCACCTGGTTGTCGAAGCGGGTGCCGACCATGGCTACCAGGTTGGCGACGTTCTGTATGGTATTCCAAACCACATCTGCCCTACTGTGGCGCTCTACGAGCGAGCGTTCACAATAGAGGACGGAATGGTTACCGGCGAGTGGGCCACCGTGGCCCGCGACCGGATCATTGCCGTGTAATTTTCGCTAGTAACGCAGTTGCCTGCCGCAAAGCCAATTACTTAAAAATCGTTGACGAGTATGTTTACAATTGATGCTCACCTCGACCTCAGCATGAACGCGCTGGAATGGAACCGCGATCTGCGGCAACCCATCGACGCCATTCGTGACCGGGAGAGCGGCCTGACCGATAAACCTGATCGAGCAAAAGGTACCGTATCGTTTCCCGAGTTGCGTCGGGGAAAAGTCGGCCTGGTCGTGGCCACCCAGATTGGCCGTTACGTAGCGCCCGATAATCCATTACCAGGCTGGCATTCGCCCGAGCAGGCCTGGGCGCAAACGCAGGGACAGCGTATCTGGTACGAAACTATGGTCGAGGACGGCGAGATGACCCCGATCCGGAACCTGGACGAACTGGAAAACCACGTCGTTCTCTGGAGCGACGACACACCGGTTGACGAGAAACCCATCGGCTACATCCTGAGTGTGGAAGGTGCTGATTCGATCATCACTCCGGCATATGTCGAGCGGGCGTATGAATACGGTCTCCGCGCTATTGGGCCTGCTCACTACGGGCCGGGACGCTACGCGCAGGGCACCGACGCCACGGGTTTCATGGGACCAGCCGGCCACGAGCTGCTGAACGAAATGGAGCGGCTCAACATCATTCTGGACGCTACGCATCTCTGCGACGATAGCTTCTGGGAAGCGCTGGACCA
Organism: Spirosoma pomorum; assembly: GCF_054776615.1. Taxonomy (NCBI): domain Bacteria; kingdom Pseudomonadati; phylum Bacteroidota; class Cytophagia; order Cytophagales; family Cytophagaceae; genus Spirosoma; species Spirosoma pomorum. The sequence continues at coordinate 88,873 of NZ_BAAHBP010000016.1, read as the reverse complement.
TTTCAACGGCCCCGTCTGGGCCAGCCATAATTTGTGCCGGGCGCTGGTCAACCACAACCGGCAGTTCAGCGATGACCAGATCAAAGCGCTCATCGAACGAGGAGCCGTCATTGGCGGGGCGCTGGACGCCTGGATGATGGTACCCAACTGGGTCCGGGGTCAGTCGACGCCCGAAGGCATGAACTGCAACCTGGCCGTAATGATCGACCACCTTGACCACATTTGCCAGATCGCCGGGAACGCGAATCACATTGGTATCGGTTCCGACCTGGACGGGGCGTTCGGCAAGGAACAGAGTCCGTACGATCTGGAAACCATTGCTGATCTACAGAAAGTCCCGGACCTGCTGAGCCAGCGTGGCTATTCAGACGAAGACATTCGGAACGTCATGCATGGCAACTGGCTACGCTTCCTGAGAACTGCCTGGGCCTGACAACCAATTAACTACTAGTTAAAAATAAACAAGCGCCCCTGGCTGAACAGCCATATCGGGGCGCTTGTTGTTATATACTATACAGGCCATTGGCGAAGCAGCCGCAGCCTTTTTACTCAACAATCATATGAAAAAGATACTCACAATGGTTAGCCTCTGCCTGCTGGGCGTTACGTATTGCCAGGCTCAATCGACAACTGGTGGCAAAAGTGGCGGTTCTACAGCCTCGACCGGCACGGGTTACCTGACCGAAGGCAAACGGCCCGCAGCCAGCGCGGCCCAAAGTATGACTATTGCCGACGAAGGCTCCAGCCGGGATTACATGTATGTGCCACCCGCTGCGCAGAAAAAGAACCGGAGCACTTCGCCCGACGGCACCGGCAGTCAGACTACCCAGACTACAACCACGAAGAAAGCTGTAACAACGAAGAAGACCACGAAAAGTGGTAATCAGTAATTGCTCTTACGACGCGATAGCAGCCTTTACGGGCATCATCAATTTAGTCGTAACCGTCTGACGTTGCCAGATTTTACGTAGAGCCTCCTGCCCCGTGTTCCACCGCCGAATTACGTTCTCTTCTCGAACGAGTTCAGGAGCCCGTGGCTGGTCGGCTTCTTCGTAATACTCGGGCATACCCGCCGTCATCCGACTAACAATCGCTTTGATATCGCCCGTCAGTACCAATTCAGGATTTTCGTGAATAAGCTGGATCAACGACCGGCACATAGACGCGGTGTAAAAAGCACAGTCAATGTCCTGGTGCCGAACGGGAACACCGTCGTGCAGACGTTGCAATTTCACCCCTCCATCTTCCAGAATATCCGATACGGGCGCTACGCCTTCTGGCTGAGGAAAGACGCTATCGATTTTCGCCCGGAATTTATCCCACCAGGGAGGCTGCCCATTCGGGTTTAACGTATCACCAAAAATAATTCGGAGCGGACGTCCGGACTGTTGCGGATCCATCAGTAGTAAGGCCGCCCCCAGGTGTCGGTCATCGGCCGCGTGACGTCGTTGAATGAGGAAGCATTGCAGTTGCGTTTCACCAATACTGCCCAGCATAGCCGCGTGCTCACGAACAGCTTGCAGCGATTCGGTCATGTACCCTTCCGTAACAATATGGATTGGCAGACGCGATGGCGCCGAGACTGCCACTTCCCGGCGGAGCTGGCCCCCAAGGATAGATAGCGCGGTCTCATCACTCCGACGCGTTCCGAAGTACATGCCAATGTCTTCCCGGATGGGTTCGTCAGGAGCGATAACCGGCGCGACGGTGTCACCATGATCCCCCTGGCGACTTGGCGAGCTGTAACGGAAAGGAACTTCCAGGTGCTCGCGGTGCATAGCCAGGTTGTAGATACGGCGCTCAAACCGGGATAACATCGGCTCGTACGCATCGTTCTCAAAATGGACTTCACTGACGGGACGGAGCAGATGCCGGGCGATGACGTGGTCTTTCATCAGCAGCTCGAGAGCGTCATCCGCATGCAGGCGAAAAAACGTGCGCAACGCACCTTCTTCCACGAAGCTATGAAGACTATCATCGATGGTAAATGAATTTGCCAGGCCGTTAACAGTGACGTGTTCAATCCAGTTCTGGAGGAACTGTTTAACGGCTTCGTCGAATAATTGATTGGCCGATTCGGCCTGTGTTTTAGGAAAAGTTGTCTGGCAAACCCCTCTTTGAAGCATTAAAAGTTCGGCGGTTAAATTTTGATCTAAAAATACGATTCGCATCGCAGTTTTAAAACTGCTATCTGTTAAATGAACAGGTTTTTCTTCGGAAAAATTCTAAGAATTCCTTTGAATCAACCAATATTTCACCACGTTACTCTATTTTCTTTTCAATTTCTCTGAACATCAGAATAGTATTCCGTCCCAAAGGTCAAAATGACCATTTTCTGGCTGTATTTGGCCTATAATTCCATACTTCTGTTATGATTAGCCAGCGTAGTCCAAAGAGTAGTGCCCAATACGGCTATCGCCAGTTGGTCGTTCTGCATTGCCCTTTTCGTCTGGCTTGTCAAGGTCACTTTCCCGACGCCTACTTCCAGAGCGAAAGCAGACCACCCGTTTTGCCCAGCAGTGGATCGGTTTTAGGAATCGGTAATGCGGCAATTCGTTTATCAGCGTCAGGGCGTTCCTCCGGCTTACCTCGCAGTACGTCAAAGCTCCGTCCATCCGGGTAGGCACCTACCACGCCAAAGTCAGACGACGACGTTAACTTCTTGTGCCCCACCCCAGCCGGAATAACAATGATGTCGCCCGCTTCGACAGTAACCGCTTGACCTTGCTCCCCACCTACCTGCAACTCGGCGGAGCCACTGTAAATGCCCAGTACCTCATGGCTGGTGCTGTGGTAATGGTGATACGGAAAAACGCCGTTCCGCCAGGAGTTTGTCCAGTCGTTGACCGCGAAATGTTCTTCCAGCCATAACGCACCCGCCGAGCCTCGGGCCGAAAACGCAGCGCGATAAAGAAGCAACGGGTACTGGCTGTTCGGTATAAGGCCATCGTCTTTGAACCGATACGCTTCGGGTTCTGGTGCTGAATGCATAGGCAATACGGTTGTTAGCAGCCCCAGGCCACTTATGGATAAGAATTCGGTTCGATTCATGTACGGTAATCTAACTAGTCTTGCCGAACAAGAGCTTTCGGGTATCAACTTAAAAACCATCTGAACGGATTGACGTTCCGTTATACGGAAGCTTTCCGCTCATTCTTTATCCATGTTTCCCCAATGGCTGCCGCCCACAAATCCATTTACAGCGCCCTGATTGCTAACGTAGCCATCGCCATCACGAAGTTCGTAGCGGGTAGTTTCAGCAACAGCGCGGCCATGATTGCCGAGGGCTTTCACTCCCTGGTCGATACAACCAATCAGATTTTACTTCTTTTCGGTCTACGCCAAAGCAAGAAACCAGCCGACGCCAGCCATCCGTTTGGCTACGGCAAAGAGCTTTACTTTTACTCGTTCATCGTTTCTATCCTGATTTTTGGTCTAGGTGGCGGGCTTTCCATTTATCAGGGTATTCTGCACATTCGCGAACCCGAGCCGCTGGGCAATCCCCTCTGGAGCTACGTTGTCCTTGGGCTTTCTATCGTTTTTGAAGGCACGTCACTGGTTATTGCCATCCGTGAATTCGACAAAGTGCGTGGCGACCTAGGGTATTGGAAAGCCATTAAAGTGAGTAAGGACCCATCCAGCTTTCTGGTCTTGTTCGAGGATGGAGCTGCCGTACTGGGCTTGTTAATTGTACTCAGTTGTCTGTTTCTGGAGCATCAGTTCAACATGCCCGTCCTGGACGGCGTTGCTTCGCTGCTGGTTGGCCTCCTGCTGGTTGTGGTCTCCATTATTCTCGCCCGCGAGAGCCGTAGTTTGCTGATGGGCGAAGGGCTGTCGCCCGACATTCGGAATAGAATCAGCAGACTGGTAGCCAGTGATCCTGCCGTTCTCCAGTCGCAGCATATTATATCAACGTATCAATCGCCGGAAGAAGTAATTTTGATGCTGATTCTGGCTTTTCGCGAGGACCTGACCACCGCCGATCTTAACCTGGCTATCGACCGGTTACAGGCTCGCATCAAAAAAGAGTTTCCGCTGATTCGCTTCGTTATCATTCAACCCGAAACCTCAACTCTTGCCTGATTCAGTTTATGCCGCTTCGTTTTGGACGCCCCATTTTCGTTTTGTTTCTTCTGATCGGGCTAACGTATCAAGCCGTTGCGCAGAAAAACCCATCCCGTTTTAACGTAATAGCCTTTTATACCGCTAAGAACGACAGGGCGCACATTAGTTTTGTGCACGAAGCAAATCGTTGGTTTCCGAAACTGGCCGCTAAACACCATTTCTCGTACGATTCGACCAGCGACTGGACCAAGCTAAATCCTGACTTTTTACGTAACTATCAGGTCGTCGTTTTTCTGGATACGCGCCCCGAAGAGCCAACGCAGCGGGCAGCCTTTGAACAGTACATGAAAAACGGCGGGGGCTGGCTAGGCTTTCACTTTGCCGCTTTCGCCCTGACGCCATCCACCTACCCGCAGAACTGGTTCTGGTATCACAACGAATTCCTGGGATCAGGTGCTTACAAGAGTAATACCTGGCGACCCACCTCGGCTGTGCTGCGAGTCGAAGACCGAAAGCACCCGGCTACTGAGGGGTTACCTGCCTTATTCAAAGCATCGCCTAATGAGTGGTACCGGTGGGAAAAAGATCTACGTCAGAATCCAGCCATCGATATACTAGTTTCCATCGACTCCAGCAGTTATCCATTGGGTACTGGCCCCAAACCACATGAAATCTGGCACAACGGCTATTATCCGGTAGTATGGACGAACAAAAATTACCGCATGCTTTACGTGAACATGGGTCACAACGACATCGACTACGAGCACGGCACCAACAAGGAACTATCGGTTACGTTCGGCAATCCAGATCAGGACCAACTTATTACCAACGCGATACTGTGGTTGGGCGGCCGGGGCAAACAAAAAGCCAGCCGATAAGACCGGCTGGCCAAAATTAGACTGTTTGGCTATTGGTGGTGCTGGATGGGAAATCGAACCCGTACCAACGTTCCTCTGCCAGCCTCTGTTTCGATATCAATATTTGCATCCAGTAGTTCACACAGTCGCTTAACAATGTGAAGACCAATTCCTTCGCCCCGCCGGGTTGATGGTACGGCAACATTGGGAGTCGTCATTGGCAGCTCATCGATTGTTCTCTTGTCGGTTGTTTTTTCCAGGCTTTTTGTTGAGTCTACAGTAGGCTTCAGAAACACCGCTACGTTCTTAACAACATCGTCGGGTAGCCCCGGCCCGGAATCCTGCACGCTCAACGTCCAGCGGTGTGCGTCCTCTCTCAACCAGGAAACGGACACAATACCGGACGAGGTGTATGTCAGGGCATTCAACAGCAGGTTCTGCGCAATACGCTGAACTTTGACTGCATCACTGACTACAACAATTTCGTCCGGGCCAGTTGCCATTAAGGTCAGTCCTCTATCGTGGGCTAACTGCTGCGCCCCGTCTACTACACCATGCAGTAGCTTTGCGGCATTGAATTCACTGATTTCGGGCTGATCCTGCCCAGCATCCAGACGAGCCAGGCTCATCAGGCTCTGTAACATTCCCTGTACGTTAGTTAGGTTGCGGTTCAGCATTTCCACCAGCAGCTCCCTTTCTTCCGGGCTTTGGTTGTCCATATCCAGCTGGAAGGCGGCTCCCTGGATAATACTAAAGCTACTACGCAGATCATGGCTGGATGTTCGAAGCAGGTTGCTACGCTGCCGGGCCAGTTCATTCATCTGCTCCAGAGCAGCCTGCAACGTACTAGCCCGACTTACGGCGGCTGTCGTTGCCAGCTCGTCATACTGGGATACGCTCCCCTCGACAATTTCTTTGTTAAGCCAGATGATTTCCTGGTAAGCGCGCATCAGATCGTTGGTATTAGCTTCGCTGTAGAGTGCCCGATACGTTTCGATTTCTTCGGCCAGGGTTTGATGTAAGTGCCCAACCTCGCGGGTGAGTTCGAGTAACAGGTATCCTTTGTGCCATCGGTGCAGCCCGTGTTCACGGGCAACAAGAATGGGGTCTTCCTCCTCATCTTCTCCGCGTAGCCGCTGAAGCAGGATATTCAGCAGTAGTGGTACCTGGTCATTGAATTCCTCGGTTGACAACGTAGCGACGGTATGTAACCCGGAATCTTGCTCACAAGCACCACGCCAGTTACTTAGGACCGCATCTCGGCGGGCAAACAGATAAACCGTCAGGTCAGGCACTGTAGCCAAATCAAGCGGTGTCATTTCATCCATAAATGATATTTTTTGGTAACCAACACAGTGACCAATACTGTCAGCGTCTTAGTATAAACCAATAAACTTCCTTTTATTCCTTTTGCCGACCTCGGCAGATAGGTCTATTTACTTTTTATTTTCGACAGGACCCGAAACAACCCATTGATTACGTACCTAGCCCCCGTGCATTAATAAGCAACTCTGACGGATTAAGACGATGCCACGTATGCCTGTGATCCACCCGTACACTCAATTTCCGTCAGGCCTGACTGCTAGTTGCTAAAGACGCCGATACCCCGCCCACTCGCACTTGATCCGCACGGAGAAAAACGGGTTCAACCCGAAGTGATGGTCATCCGGGTAGCTACGCAGAAACAGGCAATCGTGTATTTGAATAGCTGCCTGGGCAAGTGCGATGGTCTTCCCAAAATGGTGCTGTCAGATCGTTATCTCCCGGACGGTTATCCATCGTTGGTTTCTGTTATTCGAATACGACCGAAGCTGTCAGAGGTTCGTATCGCTACGGCAGCACGTCTTTTGTTGCCAAGCCGCTCGATCTGCGACACTGGTCAATCTATTTTGAGACCCTCCGAACCTGCTGGTGAGAAGCTGCTGCGCTACCCGGCAACTAGATTGCCTGAGTACGTACCAGCTTCCCCAACATCAGACTATAGAGCGATTAGGCCAGCAGATTTTTCCGCTCCTGGTACGTCTTCAGCATAAACTCGCCGAAAAGGGTATTCGCCCAGGCAAACCACTTCCGGGTGAACTTCGTCGCGTCGTCCTTGTGAAACGACTCGTGCATGAAGCCCGTATTGCCGTGCGAGCGTTGTAACAAAGCCAGACACTCTTTTATCTCGGCATCGCTTGTACTGGTCAGCCCCCGCATGATAACACCCAGGTGCCAGATCATATCCCGGCCCGTATGGGGTCCGCCGATTCCTCCGCCTACGCTACCCGAGAAAAAGAACGGATTTTCCTGACTCAAAACGTATTTGCGGGTATTTTGATAAATTGGATCGCTGGTTTTTACAGCGCCCAAGTACGGCAGCGACAATAAGCTCGGTACATTGGCGTCGTCCATCAGGTTGTAACTTCCGTAGCCGTTCACTTCAAAAGCGTATATCTTCCCGAACTGCGGGTGTGTCACGACGGCGTGTTTCTGCAGCGCGGTTTCCACTTCGGCGGCTAGTTTCAGCGCATCGTCGGCGACCGCTTTCTGTTGGCCCGTCGCATTCAGCAGTTCGGCCATCTGTCGCAGCGACACGGCCGCGAAGAAGTTAGAGGGTACCAGATACGGATAAATCGTCGCGTCATCGCTGGGGCGGAACATCGAACAGATTAGACCATTGGGCTTAGCGGGGTAGCCGTAACCGCCCAGCGGTACACCATCCGTCGCCCAGGTTGTTTTTCGCTCAAATTTGTAGGGCCCCAGGCCGTTTTTCCGTTGCTGCTCCCGGAACGTTTTCACGATCAGCGCCATGGCCTGAGCCCAGTCTGCGTCGAACGGCGTTTTGTCCCCGGTCCGTTTCCAGTAGCCATACGCCAGCCGAACGGGATAGCAAAGACTGTCAATTTCCCATTTGCGTTCGTGGAGTCCCGGCTTCATGTCGGTTACGTCGTCTTTCCACTCCCCTTCTTTGGTGTCGTCCTTGTAGAAAGCGTTGGCGTAGGGGTCTTTTCGGATACAGCTGGCCTGCCGATTAATGACGCCCGCAATAAGCTGCTGCAACGGTTTATCCGAGGCCGTCAGGGGCAGGTAAGGCCAGACCTGTGCAGTCGAGTCACGTAGCCACATGGCGTCAATATCGCCCGTGATAACGTATGCATCGGGTTTGTTATTGAGGAGTTGGTAGTCGACCGTAGTATCCAGCGTATTTGGGAAGCAGTTGCCAAATAACCAGGCCAGCTCCTTGTTACCAACGTTGGACTGAATGGTTTTGATCGTGCTTTCAACGGCCTGACTTTTAAAATTCCGTTCCTTCTCGGCAATACGGACAACGGGGAAATCGGCCTGCGCCTGCAGGGTAGGTCCAGCCATAACAGCGGCCGTGGCGAGGGCAGACTGCTGGATAAATGTTCGACGGGAAATCATCAGGACAACTAATTAGATAATAGCCACACGATCCAACCCTTCGATTGGATCGTGGCATTCAGGCCCCCAATATACCGCCAGATCAGCCTTTTTGAAAAGAAATCGGTCGATAGTCCTGCTAATGACAAGACTATCGACCGATATATAACTGGTAACTAGCTGAGTTTATGGTTTACCCGGCATCGGCGTCCAGTGCGTATGGAAAACGCCTTCTTTACCGATCAGTTCGTACGTATGCGCACCAAAGTAATCGCGTTGCGCCTGAATCAGATTCGACGGCATCTTCTCGCTCCGGAACGCATCGAAGTAAGACAGGGCTGCCGAAAATGCGGGCATGGCAATTCCCGACGATACGGCCGTACCAACTACGGTCCGTACGTCACCGATGCCTGCCTTCACAATCTCACTGACGGAAGGATCCATCAGCAGGTGTTCCAGCTTCGGATTCGTTTCGTATGCCTTACGGATATCTTCCAGGAACGCAGCCCGGATAATACAGCCGCCCCGCCAGATGGTTGAGATTGACGCCAGATCAAGCTCGTATTCGTACGCAGCCGACGCCAGATAGAGCAGGTGCATTCCCTGCGCGTACGACAGGATCATGCTGAAATAAAGCGCTTCTTCCAGACTTTTCAGGAATGCTTCTTTATCGACGTCCAGCGTTGGATAATCGTTGCCGTACAGTTCGGCGGCCTGGGTACGTAACGTTTTGTATTTCGACAGATCCCGCATCGCCACGGCCGTATCAATCACTGTGATGGGAGCCTGCAGGTCCATGGCCACCTGTGACGTCCACTTGCCTGTGCCCTTAGACCGGGCCTGGTCTTTGATGTCGTCCAGCAGCAGGTGATCGCTACCGGGCTCTTTGTAAGCAAAAATATCCCGCGTTACCTCGATCAGGAACGACTGCAACCGGCCTTCGTTCCACTGGGTGAACAACTGGTGAATTTCTTCGCTGGGTAGTTTCAGGCCTTTCCGCAGAATCTCGTAGGTTTCGGCAATCAGCTGCATTTGGCCGTATTCAATGCCGTTGTGCACCATCTTGACGAAGTGCCCGGCAGCGCCCGGCCCGATGTACGTAACGCAGGGGATACCGTCTACCTTGGCCGCAATGGCCTCGAAGATTGGCTTCATCGACTGATAAGCTTCCTTGTCGCCACCCGGCATCATACTAGGCCCTTTACGAGCGCCCTCTTCGCCACCGGAAATACCCATACCAAAGAAATGGAACCCTTGCTCGTCCAGCTTTTTGTCGCGAACGACGGTATCCGTAAAGTGCGAATTACCACCGTCGATGATGATGTCACCTGGTTCGAGCAACGGAGTTAACGTAGCGATTACGTCGTCAACGGGTTTACCCGCTGGAACCAGCATCATAATAGCCCGGGGCGGTTTCAGCGCTTTAATCATATCGGGCAGGCTAGTGAATCCTTTGACGGGTGTGCCAGCGCCGTCATTTTCCAGCGTTTCGATCTGTTTGGGGTTAATATCGTACCCCACCACGGGAAAGCCGTGTTCGGCCATGTTCAGTAACAGATTGCGCCCCATGGTACCGAGCCCAATCATGCCGAAAACAGCCTGCTGTTCTGCTTGAGAAGTCATTGTGAAAATTGGTAATACTAAGAGGTGGGAATTAACCAGCCGGTCTATCCAGTAGCCACACGCCTGTAGAACAGACTGGCCACGGACGAACCGGCTGGTTGACTAGCAATGATTAGGCAGATTGAAGCGCCTTTTGCTTCTGCTCATCGATAGCCGCCAGCAGTTTGTCGTACGGCTTATTGAATTTCTCGATGCCTTCGTCTTCGAGCTGCTGACTAACACCTTCCAGGTCGATACCAGCCGCTTCAACTTTTTTCAGTACTTCGGTTGCCTGCGGAATACCGGCCTCAAGCCGGTCTTCGGGCTGGCCATGATCACGGTACGCTTCTAGCGTTTCCATTGGCACCGTATTGACGGTTTTGGGTCCGATCAGCGCTTCGACGTATTTCACGTCCGAGAAGGCGGGGTTTTTGCTGCTGGTGCTGGCCCAGAGCACCCGTTGGGGCGTAGCGCCTTTTTCTTCCAGTTTTTTAAACCGGTCGCTGCTGAACACGCGCAGGTAGATTTCGTAGGCTTTCCGGGCCAGCGCAATCGCCACTTCACCTTTCAGATCGCCCAGTCCTTTTTCGTCCAGTTGCGGGTCAACCAGTACGTCGATCCGGCTCAGGAAGAAGCTGGCAACGGACGCAATGTGATCAATGGGTTCGCCTTTTGCGACTCGATCTTCTAAGCCTGACACATAAGCTTCTGTCACGGCTTCGTAGCGTTCCAGACCAAACAGCAACGTTACGTTTACGTTGATGCCTTCGCTGATGCAGGTTCGGATCGCGGCCAGTCCTTCGGCCGTTCCCGGAATCTTGATCATGACATTTTCGCGATCAACGGCTTTCCACAGTGCACGTGCCTGGCTGATAGTCCCTTCGGTATCCCGCGCCAGGTGGGGTGATACTTCCAGGCTGATGTAGCCGTCGGCACCACGTACTTCTCCTTCGTACACCGGTTTGAACATATCGGCCGCCCGTTGAATATCGCTGATAGCCAGGCCGTAGAAGATATCTTCGTTATTTTTTCCCTGCTGGGCAAGTTCTTTGATGTCCTGATCGTAGTCCGAACTACTGCTGATCGCTTTTTCGAAGATGGCCGGGTTTGAGGTTACACCCCGTACTCCGTCCTCATCGATTAGCTTTTGCAGATCGCCGGAATCCATAATCTTCCGGTCAATGAAATCCAGCCAGATGCTCTGCTCGAAATCATGGATTTTCTTTACGTTACTCGTTGCCATGTTTGTTACTAGATTAATGTATGATAAGCTCCTCGTTGATAGTGGACAAACCCACCTTACGAAAGCACTTCTTTCTTTTCAATGCCCGATGGCTGCCCCTGCAAAATTGTGTGCGCCACCTTCACGACGTTGTCTACCGTAAAGCCGAAATACGCCATGACCTCCTCGCCGGGGGCGGACAAACCAAAGCGATTCATGCTAATGGTGGTGCCTTCGTCGGTAACGTATTTGTGCCAGCCGATGGGCGAACCTGCTTCTACCGCCAGCCGCTTTTTGACCGTCGGGGGTAGTACTTCGTGGTGATAGGCCTGGTCTTGTTTTTCGAACAGCTCCCAGGACGGCATGCTCACCACCCGCGTCGGGATGCCTTGTTTCTGTAATTCTTCCTGTGCCTTCATCACCAGCGACACCTCAGAACCAGTACCGATTAGGATCAACTCAGGTTTTCCACCCTCGGCTTCGCTGAGGATATATGCTCCCCGCTCGACCCCTTGCCGCGCTGACCCGTATTTTTTCTGATCCAGAATAGGCAGCTTCTGCCGGCTCAGAATCAGCAGCACCGGTGTTTTTGGCTGCGTCATCGCTACGCGCCATGCCTCAACGGTTTCGTTGGCGTCGGCGGGACGAATAACAATAATATTGGGGATAGTTCGGAGCGATACGACCTGCTCGACGGGCTGGTGGGTTGGTCCATCCTCACCCAGGCCGATGCTATCGTGGGTAAATACGAACGTAACAGCCGATTCGGCCAAGGCCGTCAGCCGGATGGCTCCCCGCATGTAGTCCGAGAAGTTCAGGAACGTCCCTCCGTAGGGATGAACTCCGCCGTGCTGCGCCATGCCGTTGAGCGCGGCACCCATGGCGTGTTCGCGCACCCCAAACCAGATGTTCGAGTGATCGTAATGTCCGGGCTGGAAGCTGACATCCCCTTTGGTGGGCATGTCATTCGAGGACGCCAGATCGGCCGAGCCACCAAACAGAAACGATACTGATTTTTTGAGGGCTTCGAGGGCTTTGCCCGATGCCTGCCGGGTGGCCAGTGGATCGCTGTCGGCTTCGAAAACCGGAAGCTCAGCATCCCATCCTTCGGGCAATTTGTGATCGAACGAGAGCGAGAACAGATTGGCTTTATCAGCGAATTCAACCTTGTATGCCTCAAACCGCTGCTGCCAGTCGGCTTGCAGGTCGGCTCCTTTCTGACCGGGTTGCAGCAGATAGCCCTTAACCTCGTCGGGAATGAAAAACGATTTTTCAGGATCAAACCCGAAGAACTCTTTCACCTTTTTCGTATCCTCTTCGCCCAGGGGGCTGCCGTGTACCTTGCTGGTGCCTTCCTTCGGGCTGCCGTAACCAATAATGGTACGTACTGCAATAATAGACGGACGCTCCGTTTCCGACTGAGCAGCTTTGATTGCTGCTTCAATGGCGTCAAGGTCATTACCATCCTCTACCGTCTGGGTATGCCAACCGTACGCGTCAAAACGCTGCATCCGGTCTTCAGTAAAGGCCAGATTCGTCGGTCCATCCAGCGAAATCAGGTTGTCGTCGTACAAATAAATAAGCTTACCGAGCTTGAGGTGTCCTGCCAGCGAAGCCGCTTCGGAAGCAATACCTTCCATCAGGTCACCGTCGCTGACGATCGAATACGTGTAGTGATCGACTATTTTGTGATCCCCCTGGTTATACGTAGCGCCCAAGAACGCTTCGGTCATGGCCATGCCCACACCGTTGGCAAAGCCCTGTCCCAGCGGACCCGTGGTCACCTCAATACCCGGAGTGAGATTTGACTCGGGGTGTCCTGGTGTTTTCGATTCAAACTGCCGGAAGTTTTTCAACTCATCCAGCGACAGATCATAACCGTACAAATGCAACAAACTGTACAACAGTGCCGATCCGTGCCCGGCCGATAAAACGAAGCGATCGCGGTCGGGCCAATGGGGATCTTTCGGATTGAAGCGCAGGAAACGCGACCAGAGTACATAGGCCATCGGCGCTGCGCCTAAGGGTAAGCCTGGGTGACCGGAATTTGCCTTTTGAACCTGGTCAACAGATAATAACCGGATGGTATTGATACTTAATTCGTCAAGATTGACAGACTTATCAGCCATAGCACGGGTGATTCTAACGTTACAAAAGAAACTTAACTATAGGGACTTCTCGACCGAGGGTCCCACATATTAGTAACTCGTTCCGGCCCCAATAAGATTAATTTTTTTGCCAAAAGTGGCCTCAACCCCGTCTGACCCGATTAGTAACAGGAACGATGTCTACTACTTCCTATCAGTCTTCCTGCGATACGTCGAGAAGCTCCACGCGCTCAATGGAATTCCCATTTTTCCCCAGAATAGTTGCTTCGTACTCGTCGATGACGGTTTTTTCGCCCACTTCGGGCAGACGGCCAAAGCGATCCAGCAGTAGCCCCGCCAGAGTCTCGTAATTGCCCCGTTTCTGCACCGGGTGCGGCAGTAGGGGGTTCATGTCATCGAGTGACTGCCCCGCCAGCACGGCGTAGGTACGTTCGCCAACTTGTTCCACCATAGGCCGCTCATCATCCGATTCATCCTGAATTTCGCCGACGAGTTCTTCCAGAATATCTTCCATGGTGACCAGGCCTTCGGTACCACCATACTCGTTCACCACGATTGCCACGTGCTTGCGCTGTTGCTGAAAATCACGCAGTAGCACCCGGATTCGTTTGGTTTCGGGCACAATAAGCGCAGGCCGAATGAGCTGATGCAGATCAACCGACGAATTTCTTCGTAACCACACCAGCAACTCGCGCAGATGAATGATACCCAATACGTGATCCAGGTCATCCTCGTAGCACAAGATCCGCGAATAATTCTCGGATAGAATCAGTTCCAGCGTGTCTTCGTTGAATTTACTGGCGTCTACCCCGAAAATATTAGTGCGGGGGGTCATGATCTGCCGCACGGTACGCGACGAGAAGTCAAAGGCTTTTTCGACAATGGTCAGGTCTGCCGTTTGCGTATTATCATTCGACGTATCGGCTTCTTCCTGGCTCTGGTGGACCAGGAATTTTAGCTCATCGGGGCTATGAACTTCGTTACCATGACTAGCCTCGATACCAAAGCCCTTTAGCACCAAACCAGCAACGCCGTTCAGCAGCCAGATAAAGGGGCGAAAAATAACGTAAAATCCCTGTAGCGGATAGGCCACCAGCAGGGTAGTCGTTTCGGAGCGCTGAATAGCAAACGATTTGGGAGCCAGTTCACCAAACACAATGTGTAGCACGGTAATCACGGCAAAGGCAACGGGTAGGGCAATCTGATGGGCCAGGTCGGGCGCAATCTGCAAACCCATCAGGTCGAAACCAGCAATCAGAACCCTGGATACGACCGGTTCGCCAATCCAGCCCAGCCCCAGACTGGCCAGCGTAATACCGAACTGGGTTGCCGCCAGGTACCCGTCCAGGTTCGATACCATATGCGTGGCCAATTTGGCCGAAGCGTTGCCCGCCAGGGCTTTTAGTTCAAGCTGAGACGCGCGTACTTTAACAATAGCAAATTCTGCCGCGACAAAAAAACCATTTAATCCAACCAGTAATAAGGTCAGCAACAGGTTGAGGAGCATTGAGGTGGTATTAGGTGTCCGAATCTTCTTCCAACACGGCTGAAGAGCGATTCGTTTGACGAAACTATGGATAAACCCAAAGCGGCACAACGTATCCGACTATATTTCTCCGGAACGCTATGCCGCTTGACCGTCAAGAAAACCGTAGATTACTCGTTTTTCTTACGTTCGGCTTCGATCGCCAGGACGTTATTGTTGGCTATTTTCATGCTGGCCGTCAGGTTGTCGACGGGTCGCACTTCCACGTATTTTTCCCCCTGGCTCAGCAACTCGACTTTAACCCGGTGGAAGGTCATCGTATCCCCTTTGGCTTCGTTGGTCGCAAAGACAAACTTATCCGTTCCGTCATCCAGAATGGCCGTTCGTGGCAAGGTATTCTTGCTCTCCCGCTTACCAGAGCCCACCAGCCGGGCCTGAACAGTCATGTCGGCCAGCAGCATTGGGCTATTTTTTGGCCGCTCGAAGACAACGTGCAGGGTAATGGCGCCGTTCTCATTATCGATCGAGCGCGAGATGTATTTTACCGTCCCTTTGACGGGCGCTAGCGTGTGGTTGACAAAACTTAGCTCCACAGCCTGCCCTTCGCGCACGTAGTTGGCGTCTTTCTCGTACACAAATACATCAGCCTGTACCCGGTTGGCGTCAATCACTTCAGCCAGTAGCGTTTCGGGTTGTACCGTAGCGCCGATATTCTCGAGAAATTTATACACAAAACCGTCAATGGGCGAGCGAATGATAACGGTGTTGGTCGGATGACCTTCGAGCGCCAGCCCGGCTTTCACCCCCAGTAGATTCAGCTTGCTTTTTAGCACCGTCCGGCGGGCAATGGCCGCTTTCAGCTTGGCGTCAATGGCCTGATAATCAGCCAGTACACCAATGTTACTTTTCCGCAGTTCGTCCTGCCGTTTGAACTCGGCCTGTAGAAATTCAGCATCGCTGGCCGCAGCCGCGTAGTCGTTCTCTAATTCCAGCAACGCAAAGCTGGATAAGCGTACCAGCGGCTGGCCCTTGCGAACCCCCTGCCCTTCCCGTACGTAAATCTGCTCGATCTTCCCGCTGATGTGGCTGCTCACTTCGGCCTTACTGTCGGGAAGCAACGTAATGACCCCATTCGCATAAATGATAGGCTCCAGCACACGTGATTCCAGACTGACCAGATCAACACCAACGGTATTAAGCTGGCTCTTAGTCAGGTTGAGCCGGTTAACGTCCCGCTTAACCGGCGCCTTTTTCACGGCCTCTCCTTCCTTACTCTCTGCCGATCCCTGGCAGCCACTCAAGGCTGCCAGTAACGCCAGTATTAAATACGTTCCCGCAATAGTATGTCGACTCATGGTTGATTATTCTCCTTTCAGATATTGTAGCGTGATGACCGATTGGTTGAAATTACGGAGGGCTTCCAGATACCCCAGCCGGGTTTTAAATGCCTGCTGTAAGCTAAGCAGTACGTCATAGTAACCGATACTACCGAGCCGGTAGCCATCATTGGCCGCTTTGATCAGTTCGTTAGCCTGCAACAGACCGATGGAGGTGTAATACTCCAAAGCCTCGGCGTACTGCAGGTAATCCGAGTAAGCTTTGTCGTAATCACCCTGTAACTCATAATTGTTCAGGGTAATCTGGCTGTTAGCAATGGCTACGTCCGTTTCAGCCGCGGCAATGCGTGACTGAGCAACCCAACCCCAGACCGGCAGCGACAACCCAAAGCGGAACCGGTACAGCAGCGGTGAATCCCGGTACCCCTGGTTCAGATACCCGACGATCAGGTTAGGCAGCCGCCGTTTCTTTTCCAGCACCAGCGCCGACTCGTTCAACCGCAGATTCTGCTGGTAGAAAGCCGTCTGCGGGTTACGCGTAAACGTAGAGTCCGTCGTCAGGAACGAGTATGACGATCCCATTCGCTCGAATGGCCCCGTTACCCGTAACGTGGTGTCGTTGGGCACGCCAATCAGCAGCCCCAGTTGAATCCGGGCGCTTCTGACTTTGGCCCTGGTCTGGTCGAGCTGGTAGTTAATTTCACGCTGCTGCGCCTGCGCATTCAGCAGATCGATGCGGGAAATCTGGCCGACCCGCAAACGAACCTGAGTTACCTGCGAGAAAACCAGCAGCAGACTGTCCTGCTGGCGGTAGTTGTTGATGGTTTCGCGCAGGTATTTCAGGTCATTATATACGGTTCGTACGTTGTAGCGTAGCGTATTCGCCACCGTGCTCCGCTCGGTTTCGCTCAGTGAAACCTGCTGCATTTGCACTTTTTTCTGATTCTTGTAGACAGTGGGCAACGAAAACGGCAGCAGTACCCCCGGCTGAAACCGAGTTGTGGTTGGCGCTTCGAAAATCAGCTCTGGCCCCGACAAACTTAATGCTCCCGGTATCAGCGCCCGTTGCTTATCGACCCGCAGCCGGGCTACTTTCACCTGTGGGTTCTCGCGGATTGCCAACTCAATGGCTTCTGGCAACGTAACAACTCGGCGCGACTGTGGCTGCGCCTTCGCCGTAGCCACCAACAGCAGCGAACAGGCTACGGCTAGTGGTAATTGTTTTTTTATAGGACTACTCATGCAATGGTTTCAGTTTCGACGGGTGGCTGGGCAGATACATTTTTCGGGGAGAACATAGCGTAAAGCACGGGCAGTACGATCAGGGTCAGAATGGTTGCCGTCAGCAGGCCCCCAATCACAACCGTTGCCAGCGGCTTCTGCACCTCGGCACCAACGCTGGTCGACAAGGCCATGGGAATAAAGCCTAGCGCGGCCACGAACGAGGTCATCAGTACAGGGCGCAATCGTTCCTGCAACCCACGTAATACCCGCTCGTTCGGGTCGGCAACGCCCTCTTCGGCCAGCGCGTTGAAATGGCTGACCAGGATAATCCCGTTCAGCACCGAGATGCCGAACAGGGCAATAAAGCCTACCCCCGCCGAGATACTGAAGTTCATGTCGCGCAGCATCAGCGATAGAATGCCTCCCACGGCCGACAATGGAACGACGGCGTAAATCAGTAGACTGTCCCGGAAATTGCCGAACGTCAGATAGAGTAGTCCAAAGATGACGAGCAGCGAAATGGGCAATACGATCGATAACCGGTCCTTAGCTCGACTGAAGTTTTCGAATTGCCCGCCGTACGTAATCGAGTATTCGGCGGGGAGTTTTACCTGTGCGTCAACGGCTTTGATTACGTCGTTTACCACCGATTGCAGGTCGCGTTCCCGCACGTTGAAGCCAATATTGACCACCCGTTTCATGTTAACGTGGGTAATTTCCGAGGGGCCAATGTCTTCCGTAATATCAGCCAGTTCGCGCAGGGGAATCGGATTGTTATTCTGATCGTTCACCAGCAGGTTTTCGATGGCGTCCGGGCGGACACGGTCGTCGCCCGCGAGCCGGAACGTCAGATCGAACCGCCGATCCCCTTCGAAGATCGTACCGGCGGTCGCTCCCCCGAAGGCCATCTGAATAGCCCGGTTCACC
The DNA here is from genome assembly GCF_054776615.1 of Spirosoma pomorum. NCBI lineage: Bacteria > Pseudomonadati > Bacteroidota > Cytophagia > Cytophagales > Cytophagaceae > Spirosoma > Spirosoma pomorum. The sequence goes on along the minus strand of NZ_BAAHBP010000016.1, from coordinate 70,661 downwards.
TGCTCGACTTTGATCCCATGCACGGCCAGCCGCTGCCGGTCGTACTTGATATTCAACTGAGGCAGCCCGAATACTTTACTGGCTTTTACGTCAACCGCACCGGGGACTTCCCGCACGACGCCAATAATCTCCCGCATTTTTACGAGCAGCGTATCCAGGTTGTCGCCGTACAGTTGCGCTACTACATCCGTACGGGCCCCGTTCATCATGTCGTTGACCCGGCTTTCGATGGGTTGCGTAATGGCGTAGATCGGACCGGGGTACTGCGCCATGAAGTCATTGACCTGCACGGCCAGGTCTTCCTGTTTCGTCGCCTTCGTCCAGGTTTCTTTGGGACTCAGGGAGATGTACAACTCCTGCGATTCCAGCGGCAATGGGTCAACTTTAACCTCCGACGTGCCGATCTTGGAAACTACGCCTTTGATCTCATCCGGAAATTCTTTGATCAGCGCGGCCTGAAAAATCTGGCTCAGGCGAATTGACTCCGTCAGCGTGGTACCAGTTGGCAAGTCCATATCAATCATCATGTCCCCTTCCTGCAACTTCGGAATGAACTCCCCCCCAATGCGGGAGAAACCGATGACACCCAGTACCAGAATTCCAACGGCTACGCCAACGACGACAAGCTTGGCCCGCAGACCAGCCGCCAATACCGGCCGTAAGCCCTTGTAAAAGAACTGAACCAGTTTCTCGGAGAAGCCATGATCATGGGCTGACTTGGGCGGGCGCATGATGAGCGCACTCATCATCGGTACGTAGGTGATGGCCAGAATCAGCGCACCCAGGATGGCGAAACCAACGGTTTTCGCCATGGGTGAAAACATTTTCCCTTCCACGCCTTCCAGCGTCAGAATCGGGAAATACACGATCAGGATAATTATCCCCCCGAACAGCACGGATCGTTTTACGTCGACAACCGAGTCGATCACAATATTCTGCCGTTCCTTGTACGTAAATTTTTTGTTTACTCCGTCCTCGTGCTCAGCCTGTTCCTGGCGTTTCCCCATGGCAATGGCCAGAAACAGGACAACTGACTCCACCACGATGATAGCCGGATCGACCAACAGCCCAAAGTCAATGGCGCCCAGACTCATGATGTTACCGACAATGCCCAGTTGTCCCATCCAGATGAAGGCAAACAGCATGGCCAGTGGAATCACTGATGCCGCCAACAGACTAGCCCGCCAGTTCCCCAGCAGCACCAGGATCACGATCACAACGATGACCGCTCCTTCAATCAGGTTGTGCGCTACGGTATCAATGGCGGCCGTAACGATCCGGGACCGATCCAGGAACGGCTCGATGACCAGGCCGTCGGGCAGGGTTTTCTGAATCTCTTTGAACCGCTCCTTAAGGCGACTGATCACTTCGTTCCCGTTGGCACCCTTCATCATCAGGATCGAGCCCCCTACTACTTCGCCTTTGCCGTTCTGACTCAAGGCGCCAAATCGAAGGGCGTGGCCCATGTCGACATCAGCCACGTCCCGGACCAGAATCGGCGCGTTCCCATTCTTACGAACGACCGTCTGGGCGACCTCATCGATCGTATTGATCAGTCCGACCCCGCGAATGGTAAATGCTTTGTTGTCCTTCTCAATGTAGGCCCCCCCCGTATTACCGTTGCCCTGCGAGAGGGCTGCGTACAGGTCGTCGACTGTAACGCCCAGCGCCCGCATCCGGTCGGGTTTCAGCTTCGCCTGGTATTCCTTACTGTAGCCGCCGTAGCCGCTCACATCAGCGATACCCTCCATACCAAGCAGTTGTCGCCGGATTGACCAGTCTTGCAACGTCCGGATCTCGGTCAACGTGTACCGCGGATTTTTGGGATCGATCGGTCGGATAACGTACTGGTAGATTTCCCCCAGTCCCGTCGATACCGGACCCAAAATGGGCGTCCCGGCCCCCTCGGGAATGTCGTTCTTGACCTGTTCGAGTCGTTCGAATACCTGCTGACGCGCCCAGTAAATATCCGTGTCGTCCGTAAAAATCAACTTCACGACCGACGAACCGAACTTCGATACAGACCTGGCTTCGATCAAACCAGGAATATTAGCCATGGCCAGCTCGATGGGCGTGGAGATGAATTTCTCGATCTCGAGCGACGACAGATTCTGTGAGTTCGTGATTACGTCCACCTGCTGATTAGTTACGTCAGGCGTCGCATCGATAGGTAAATTTTTGAGTGAATAGCCCCCCCAGGCTATAAGCACGAGCAGCAGCAGTCCAACGGTCCATGGACTGCGCACGCTCCATGCAATGATCTTATCAATCATAGAATGAGCAGAAAAATGAAAAGAAAATGACTAGAAGTCGCCGAAACGGGTAGAACGTTCGGGACAGGATACGGCGGTCTGATCGACTTCAACCGGAGAAATCGATAGCAAACGAACGTATCAAACCAGAAATTGACCTAAGCGATCTGCGGAGGGGGCGTCAGATAATCCAGAATATACAGGCTGGAATGAATCAGGGGGTTGGGAAAAACAGATTCAGCAGCAGGTTCCCGAAACGTACGGATAGCGTAAGTAGGCAGTTTTTCGACCAGAATATCGACGTTGGGAATGATGGGGTTACTGGCCGAATCACCGGGTGCCATGCCGTCCGTCTGACCCAGTTCGGGCACGCCCAACCAGGATTGCATCAGTAATTTTCGAAAACTTTGGGAGGTTCCCGACGACCGAGCTTCCCGGTATTCAACAGCCTGACCGGTTAGTGGATACGTATCGGGAGCGTCGATGCTTATGTTAATGACATGTAATGCCAGTAATAAGCAAGCAAATCGAAGGATCAGTATGTGTTTATGCTGTCTATTCATACTGTAAGCCACAAAAATAGCTTTCTCAGTAAATAATCCTAAAATCCTGTAAAAAGTTTAACTTTTGCCATACTCAATACAATTTATATAAGCAAAAACGGCGTGTTGACAGTTTTTGATTAACTGTCAACACGCCGTCTAATAAACGATCACTTAGTAGCGAAACGGCCTTCTTACCGTTGGTAACTCACCCGGTAAATAACTCCGTTGTTATCATCCGTAAAGAGCAAGGAGCCATCAGGATGCGCAATCAAACCAACCGGCCGGCCAAACTGTGAACGATTGTTGTCAACCAGAAAGCCGGTGACGAAATCGTCCGTTCGAACGGGTTTACCATTTTCGAAATGCACGCGAACAACGTTATAGCCCGATGGCTCGGTGCGGTTCCAGGAACCCCGCATCGTAACAAACGCATCATTTTGATACTCGGTCGGCAGCATGCTTCCCGTGTAGAAAATCATGGCCAGCGGAGCCGCGTGTGCCTTATAGGTTAGCACTGGCACGGTCGTCAGTGCCCGATATTGCGCGTAGGTTGTATCGCTCGTTGGGCGTGGGTGGGCGTTGTACACCCCATCGCCGAAAATGTAAGGCCAGCCGTAGAAAGCGTTCTGCTTAATTAGGTTTAATTCCTCGGGTTGCTGTTCATCGCCCAACCAGTCAATACCATGGTCAAAGCCATACATTTCTTTAGTCTGCGGATGCCAGCCGAAACCAATCGTATTCCGCAACCCCTTCGCAAAAATGACCCGCCCGGTCCCGTCTGGATTGGCGCGCAGGATAGTCGCGTGTTCCGGATTGGGCTCGGCGCAGGCGTTACAAGTACTCCCCACCGTCAGGTACATCAGTCCATCCGGTCCGAAGGCAATCGTGCGGTTGGGGTGCTGACCAGCGTCGGGCAGATCGCTGATGATGCGCTGAGGCTGGCCCAGGGTACCATCATTGTTCATCGTGACGGTGTACACATCGTTGATGGACACCAGATACATTCGGCCAGCGTGGATTGTGATACCGTGTACATTAGCGATTTTAGCGACCTCCTGTTTAGTATCAGCTTTTCCATCAGCATTGGTATCACGTAACAGCGTTACCGTGCCAGCCGCCCGGTCGGTAACGTACACATTTCCCGAAGTGCTAACGGCTAGCTGGCGGGGTTTCCCCAGTTGATCGGCAAATTTGGCGATGGTAAACCCGGCGGGCACTTTAAGCTGTGCAATCCGGGCATCTGTTGCCGGGACCAGAGCGGGTTCAAATACGTTCCCTTGGATTTGAGAGGATGTTGGTGAATCGGTTGTCTCCGGAATCTGTGGGTCAACGACGCTGTCTTTGTTGCAGGCCAGCAGGCAACTGGCAACGAGTACGCCCCAGATACTGGGCGCTGAGAAGAAATGGTTTTTCATGGGTTTACCCTGATTAGTTGAGTCGGAGCGAGATCGTCTTAGATTAAAGACTGATTAAAACACCCCAGCTCACACCTAACTGCCCATAAAATCCATTGTTTATGTAGAATGTCCGTTTGCGAGTCAATGGACCCGTTATTTCTTCTATTGATTTCAGGCGAATTACTTCACCCGGGTCCAGTCTTTGGTTTGCCCGAGCATTCGCATGCCGAGCATGTATCCGTGAACACTGAGGATATTGGGCCCGCGCATCGCCAGATCGCAGCCGTAGGTACGACCGTCTTCGGGATTGTAGATCTGCCCATCACTCCACAGGTTCCCCCCTTTATAATTCATGTTTGTCAGGATGACCAGGTTAATCAGGGGGCGATTACGTAATTTTTCTTCCGGGTTCTTTTCATCCATCTTAGGCTTATTTGTCCCCGGTTCGTTGGCCTCTATCATCCAGACAACGCGACCGTAATAGGTATTCCCCTGTTTGAAAATCTGTACTTGGTTTCGTTTTTTGGAACTGAGCCACGTGCCAACAATGGCATCGGGATTATCAGCTTTTGGGGTGAAGGAGCCCAGCGTCAGCAGGCAGACAAGTACTATAGTAATGGTGAAAAGCACTTTCATAAACGAACCTGAGCAATTACGGATTGACCTGCACTATAAACGATTTTATAACCCAATTAATCTATATGTACTACACACTTGTGTAAAAACGACCCTTCATTTCCGGAACCGTAAAGTCGGGTTGTGACGTTGCCTGTTTATACTAGCAACGATTCCGCATTTCCTTTGTTTGTTCCGTCCGCTTCCGACCAGCAGTTTATTCAGCAGCATCTCACCGCCGATACCAGCAAGCTGCTCCTACGATCGCATCCAGCGGAGTTACCTGTTCGGGAGCTAACGGCGCAAATTGCCGCCCGGCAGAAAGCCAAAGACAAACTGCCAACCTGGTACGCCAACCAGGCGCTGGTATTTCCACCGGCGCTATCGGTCGAGCAGGCTTCGTCGGAGCAGGCCGCCCGTTATAAGGCATCGCTGGTCGGTGGGCACCAACTGCTGGACCTAACCGGAGGCATGGGTGTTGATAGCTGGGCCTTTGCGGAACGGGTAAAACAGGTTCGGTACATCGAACATCGGGCGGATCTGACCGAACTTGCGGCTTACAACCTACCCCGGTTGGGTGCGACGAACGTAACCGTCCAGACCAGCGACGGTTTGACCGTTGCTCAGGAACTGGCCGAACCCGTCGACTGGATTTACCTGGACCCCCATCGCCGGAACGAACAGGGCGGGAAGGTCGTTCGACTGGCCGACTGCGAGCCCGATCTATCCCAACCCGCTGTTTTAGCGAACTTACTGACCAAGACCAATCGAGTACTCCTAAAGGTCTCTCCGCTGATTGACATCGATGATACCGTTCGGCAACTGTCGGGCGTTGACGCTGTTCATATTGTGGCGGTACAAGGGGAAGTCAAAGAAGTACTGTTTGTGCTTACGGCGGAGTCTGCCCCAGGTCTTACCATTACTGCGGTAAACCTGTTTCCCGAACGAACTATTCGCTTTGCCTACCAGCATAGCGACGAACGAACGGCGGCCGTCCAGCTCGGCGATCCTCAGATGTATCTCTACGAACCCAACGCGGCCGTTTTAAAGGCAGGGGCCTTTCGGCTGGTAGCGACGCGTTTTGGCCTGCGGAAGCTGGCTCCCAGCAGCCATCTCTACACCAGTGATGAACTCGTTCCGGCGTTTCCAGGTCGGACATTTGCGCTGCAACAGATCAGCAAACCCGACCGGAAGTCGTTGCAGCCGATCGTACCCGGTTTGAAAGCTAACCTAACCGTACGAAACTTCCCCCAGTCAGTTGCTGACCTGCGCAAAAAGCTGGGATTGAAGGAAGGGGGCGATACGTATATTTTCGCGACGACCCTGCAAAACGGTGACAAACGATTACTGATTACCCACAAGATCTCCAGCTATTAACGAGAAAACAGGAACAAGCCTGACCATGGCGAGTCACCATGCCCCCCCTGCACTATGGAAAACTTTGAGAACGTAATTTTTATCATGGCCATCTTGATAGGCCTGTCGGCGGTAGCTGACAAAATAAAACTGCCTTACCCGGTACTGCTGGTCGCGGTGGGGCTGTTCATTGGTTTCGTTCCCGTCCTGCCCGATCTGTCACTCGATCCAGACGTGGTCTTCCTGATTTTTCTGCCTCCGCTGCTCTACGATTCGGCGGCCAAGACTTCCTGGCAGGAGTTTACGGCCTCCATCCGGACCATATCGACGCTGGCCGTTACGCTGGTTTTTTTTACTACGTTGGCCGTCGCTATGGCCGCCCACTATTTTATTCCAGGCTTTAGCTGGCCCCTGGCTTTTGTGCTGGGTGCTATTGTTTCGCCACCGGACGCGGTAGCCGCAACCAGCATCACGCAGGGACTTGGCCTGAACAAACGGGTTATTGCGATTCTAGAGGGGGAGAGTTTACTGAACGATGCGTCAGCGCTAATTGCGTACCGGTACGCGGTCACCGCCGTGATGACGGGATCATTTGTCTTCTGGCAGGCCAGCCTTCAATTTCTGCTTGTGGCCGGTGGAGGGTTACTAATAGGAATCGCTACCGGATACGTATTCAGCCTGGTTTTCGCGCGTGTTCATAACAATCCGATTGTCGAAACCAGTCTGACCCTCCTGGCTCCTTTTGTGGCTTATCTAGCCGCTGAGCACGTTGAGGTTTCCGGCATCTTGGCGGTCGTCAGCGCTGGATTGGTCATCACTTGGCGCGCTCCCGAAGTTTTTTCCTATAAATCCCGCATGCAATCACGCGCGGTTTGGGATACGGTCATTTTTCTGATGAATGGGGTAATCTTTATTCTGATCGGGTTGCAGCTACCGGCTATCGTCCGGGGTCTGTACACCTACTCAACCTGGGATCTGGTTCGGTATAGTATCATTATCAGCATCGTAACGATCATTGTCCGGATTTTGTGGGTATTCGTTAGTGCGTACTATCAGCGCCTGATGGCCTACAAACGTAATGCAACTGACCACGAGGAAATTCACTGGAAAAATGTACTGATCGTTGCCTGGACGGGTACGCGGGGGGTTGTTTCGCTGGCGACAGCGCTGGCCCTGCCGTTGACGATGCCCAGTGGTACACCGTTTCCCAACCGGCCAATTATCCTGTTCCTCGCCTTCGTGGTGATTTTCGCTACCCTGGTACTGCAGGGACTAACGCTCCCGTTACTTATTCGACTGCTGGGTGTAGAGCCACAGCAAGCCGATCGAAACGAGGAAAACGAACTCCAGTTATTTATGGCACGCAGTGTGTTGAGCTTCGTGAAAAACGATCTGCCCGACACGATCGACAAGGACGTTCAACGTCAGATCCGGGTTCGTTACGAACGCGTTGTCGATCGACTGGGTCGTAATCTTTCCGAAAGCAGAAAAACCTACGAAACGTCAGCCGATGCCATGGATGCGTTCAACGACTTGCTGACGGCCCAGTTACTAATCAGCAATTTTCAGCAGGATCTGCTGATAAAACTACACAAAGAGGGGAAATTCAGCGACGCCAGTGTACGCGCAGCCGAGCAGGAGCTGGACTTAAGCAAAGCTCAACTCGATACGTTGCTGTTACGTAGCGACTCTTAAGCAGCCGCCCGCCAGCAATCTAGTATACACCTACCAAATCATCTGACGAATGGTCAGTTCGGGGTTGTTTCGTTCGTATTCGCGCACGCAATCGGCACCCTCTGGCGTCAGCTGGTAGCAAACGTCGTTCTCTTCTTCGTCATAGTTAGCTACCACTAAACCGCTGTTTAGCAACCCCATGACGTAATACTTAACCATCAGCTGGTCGAAACTGGTCTGTTCGGCCAATTGATCCCAGGTTAAGCACTGGCGCACTGCAGTAAGCGTACTGTATTGACCGAAAGTCAGGAACATAAATGCACTTATTAACTGAAAAACTTTACCCAAGCAGCCACCTGATGTTAGTCATTGAATAATCCATCAACGCCACAGTAGTTCGCTTTTCCTTTATTTTCTAATTAGTACTATATCAACGTAAGTGATGTTACAATAATTATACCCGATAAAGCTGTACCGATCCGCTGCTACTTATTTATTGCTGATACATAGGAGGCATCGGCAGAAATAGTACAATTTCTTTAGCAGGGTAATCCCGTTGACCAATGATTCCGTATATAGGTACAATGTCACGAATAATCTTATTTTTGACGTGTATTAGCCACCGTAATTAATCTTAACCGAATGAATCCTTCATTTACCCCTTACGTCTTCATCGCCGATGATGATGACGATGACCGCTTTTTACTCAAAATCAGTTTCAGTTTGCATTATCCTCACTGCCACCTGCAGTTTGTTAACGACGGGCAGGATCTGCTGGAACAACTGGAACAAACTGAACACACACCTACTCTGATCGTACTGGATCTGAACATGCCCCGACTCAACGGATTCGAGGTGCTTGAGTCACTTCGGCAAAGCAGTAAGCACATGAATACACCCGTAATCATGCTTACCACGTCAACCAATACCGACGACCGGGATCTAGCTTTTCGGCTGGGCGCCCGCGAATTTATCACCAAGCCACTGAGCCTAGACCAGTTGGAGCAGATTGTCGGTCGTTTCCAGAAATATTGGTTACTAACTGCTGAGCAATAGACTGATTGACGTAATAAGTAAGCCCGGCCTTGTCAACAAGGCTGGGCTTTTTTGCTTATAGTATGGATGATGAGCTGGTGCAAGAACGCACACCGCTTGCACCAAGTATCTGCAATCGATCAGGTAGTCTGCCGAGTTGGCCGGGTTGCCGATAAATCAATCTGAAGGTAATTGTGGTGGCATGCCAGGCAGCGGTATGATTTAATGGGTACTGTAGGCAGAATTGCTTTCAGCCACCGAGGCCGGGCTATTCGGTCCGTGTGTCGATTACCACAAACGGGACAACGCTTTCGAAACGTGATTTTCCGAACCAGGAACACGACTATGGCGACTAACAGAACAGCGCCAATGAGCATAATAAGGTACTGATTCATACTTCATAAAGTTAGTTGGGGAGCATAGTGAATGTAAGTAATTAAACTATTAAGGAAAATGCAACTTATCGACCGGTTACATTTATCTTAATACCCCTACAAACCAGCGCTTTACTCCTATTAAACGACCCAATAACACCCCTCGTTCTTAGTAATCAAGCGGCCTTATCTATGAAATGGATATATAATCAGTTGCACTTTCCGGCGCAATTCGCACAGCTTTTCTGACAAGAAAAAGTATATAAGCGGGTGGACAACTCTTTTAGCCGTACGCTGCATGCCTCTCCTTTTGCCCCCATGAAAAAACTGCTTTTTTGCCTGTCCCTTCTTGCTTGTTCTGCACGGGCACAGACGATATCACCCACTCAGCTACCCTGGTCGCAACGACTCGCCGAAACTATAATCAAAAACAATCCGGACTCGATTCGCTATCCGATGGCAAAAGCAGCGCATTGGGAGTATGAAATGGGCGTTTTTCTGGAAGCGGTGGAGCGGCTCTGGTACCGGACGGGCAACGCGCGTTATTTCGATTATATTCAGAAAAACGTTGACAACTTCGTGCAAAACGATGGTACGATCCGGACGTACGCGCTGGACGAATACAACATCGACCTTGTTACGCCCGGCCGGTCGCTGTTGATGCTCGCGCAGCAAACCCTTCCCGGCCGGGAGAAATATAGGAAAGCAGCCGATATTCTGCGCAATCAACTGGCCCAGCAGCCCCGGACCACGGAAGGTGGTTTCTGGCACAAAAAGCGGTATCCCAATCAGATGTGGCTGGATGGTCTGTACATGGCCGAGCCCTTCTACGCCGAATATAGCCTTCTGTTTGCGCCCAAAAACACGCAAACCAAGAGCTTTGACGACATAACGAACCAGTTTGTGTGGATGGAAAAACACGCCCGCAATTCTAAAACGGGGCTCCTTTACCACGGCTGGGATGAAAGCAGGCAGCAAAAATGGGCCAACCACCAGACGGGCACGTCGCCCAATTTCTGGAGCCGCTCAATTGGCTGGTATACCATGGCACTGGTCGATGTGTTGGACTACTTACCAGCCAGCTATTCCCGCCGGGGCGAGTTAATTACCATTTTGCAACGGCTCATGCCCGCCGTCGTCAAGTTTCAGGACCCGGCGTCGGGTTGCTGGTTTCAGGTAACCGATCGAATGGGTGCCGATCGTAACTATCTGGAAGCGTCGGGTACAGCTATGTTCGTGTATGCGTTGGCGAAAGGTGTGCGTATGGGTTACCTGCCCGTATCGATGATGCCAGCAGCACGTAAAGGATACGCGGGTATGCTCAAAAACTTTATCTCGACCGATGACAAAGGATTGATTCACCTGGAAAAAACCGTATTGGTGAGCGGATTGGGCGGTAATCCGTACCGCGACGGTAGCTACGATTACTACCTCAGTGAGCCCCTGCGCCAGGATGATCTGAAAGGTGTTGGTCCTTTTATTTTTGCCAGCATCGAAATGGAGATCGATCAGGAACGTGCTGTGCCGCTGGGCGTAAAAAAGACGGTGGGCGTTGATACGTACTTTAATCACGAATTCCGCAAGGGAGCCGACGGCCAGCTTGAGCCGTTTCACTACACTTGGGAGGACCGGCAGCATTCTGGCTTCTGGCTCTGGGGCGATACGTTCCGAAATCTGGGAGCAAGCACCGTTTCGGTTACAGCGCCAACGGCCAGTAACTTGCAGAATGTCAATGTCTATATCATCGTCGACCCCGATACGAAGAAGGAAACAGCGTCCCCTAACTACGTCAGTCCGGCGGACATTCAGACGATCAGTAAATGGGTAAAAGACGGCGGGGTGTTGATGCTGCTGGCGAACGATACGTCCAATTGCGAACACCCGCACTTTAATCAGCTAGCGAGCGAGTTCGGGATTCGGTTTCTCCCCAAAAACGTTAATATGGTGCAGGGCACGAAGTTTGAACAGGGTACCGTTCAGATCGCTACGACTCAACGCACGGCCCTCTCAAAAACTATCTTTCCGACAACAAAGCAGGTTTACATCAAAGAGTTATCCCCGCTTGGCGTGCAGTCACCCGCCCAAACTATCGTCAGTCAAAACGGCGATATCATTATGGCAATAGCCAAATGGGGCAAGGGTACCGTTTTCGCTGTCGGCGATCCTTGGCTGTATAATGAGTACACAGACGGCCGCCGAATTCCAGCTCAGTACGAAAACTTCAACGCGGGCAAAGAGCTGGCCACCTGGTTGCTAAAGCAGACCCGTGTGACCAACGCTCCTGTCAGCAGCCGTAAGTAGATCAGTTACCTTCCTTAAAGAATACTCGCTTGACCCGTTCGCTTACGCCAGTCAGAATCTCGTAGGGAATCGTGCCAATCTGCCGGGCCAGCTCGGTGATTGATAGGTCTGCGCCAAAGACAATGGCCTCATCACCTTCCTCGACGCGGGCATTCGTTACGTCTACCATGGTCATATCCATGCAGACGCTACCCACCGTTGGACACCGAACGCCATTGACCAGTACGTGGCCAACGCCATTACCAAGCCGCCGGTCATAACCGTCGGCGTAGCCAATTGCCAGCGTCGCAATACGGGCGACATGATTGAGTACCCCCCGGCGACTGTAGCCAACGGACTCGCCGGCGGGGATGGTTTTTATCTGACTGATTACCGTTTTGAGCGTTCCCGCCGGACGTACCATGGCGCTTTCCAGCTGACTTGACTCGACGCCATACAGGCCGATCCCCAGCCGTACCATGTCCAATTTAAATTCAGGGAAGCGCACGATTCCGGCCGAGTTGAGCAGGTGGCGCGTAGGTCGATACCCTAATTGGGCTTCCAGCTGGTCGGTACTACGCAGGAAAGTGTCGTACTGTTGGCGGGAGAAACTATTGAACCGGGCTTCGTCGGCCCCAACCAGATGCGTAAATACGGTAGCGACCCGGAGTGCAGGGCGCTCCTTAATATACGCCACAACCCCAGCGACTTCGTTTTCCAGAAAGCCCAGCCGGTGCATACCCGTATCGATCTTCAGGTGAATCGACGGAATCACATCAGCTGGCTGATTGGCCGTAAAAGCTCCCCATTCCTGCATCATACGCTGGCTGTAGATTTCAGGCTCCAGGCGATAGTCCAGCAACGTAGCAAAACTCTGCGGGGCCGGATTCATAACCATGATGGGTAACGTAATGCCGTTCTGCCGCAACGTCACTCCTTCGTCGGCATAGGCCACGGCCAGATAATCGACCCGGTGAAACTGAAGTAGCTGAGCGACTTCGGCACTACCACTGCCATACGCAAAGGCTTTCACCATGACCATAATCTTGGTCTGCGGCCCCACCTTTTCCCGGTAATAGTTCAGGTTGTGCGTCAGCGCATCCAAATTAATCTCCAGCACCGTACCGTGCACTTTTCGCTGTAGTCGGTTCACGATCCGCTCGAACGAAAAAGGTCGGGCTCCCTTTACCAGCACCGCACTATCGCGCAGTTCGTCAACGGGGAATTCGGCCAGAAACTGATCCGTTGTTTCGTAAAATAAACTGTTGTCCGCAAAACAGCTACGGTGCTGCCCAACAACCGGCCCGATGCCTATAAACCAGCTTACCTGATTGAGCCGCATCATCGTGCCAACCTGCTCGTACAGGTCCTCTTCCCGTTGCCCCGACTGCAATACGTCGGACAGAATAACCACCCGTTTGTCGCGGCCGTTTTGCTGGTTCAGGAAGCTGAGTGCCAATTGCAGCCCCGCTACGTCGTTATTGTACGAATCATCAATCAGGACGCAGTTGTTGATCCCCTCCTTCTGCTCCAATCGCATCGATACCGGGCGTAATCGATTCAACCGTGTCTGTAGCTGGGCCTGTACGATTTCTCCGTTCAACGCCTGCATGGTTACCAGACAGTGCAATAAATTCTCGACCGAGGCAGGGTCACAGAAAGGCAGTTGCAACGTGAGCGTGTCGGTTGATGTGCTTAGCCGGAGCAGATCACCATCAACGGATGCCTGATACGTAGCGTTCTTACCGGTCAGCGACCAGCTCGTGAGCTGCACGCTGGGATTAACGGCTCTGATCAACAAGCGAACCTCTTCGTCGATTTCGTGGTAATCAGCGCAGTAGATCAGCGTTTTAACGTGGCTGAATAACCGCAGTTTCTCGGCAATCTTCTGGCGGTGCGTCCGAAACCCCTCATCGTGAGCCGTACCGATATTTGTGAAAATACCAACGGTAGGCTGGATGATTGCTTCGAGCATTTCCATCTCGTGGGGTCGCGAGATTCCCGCTTCAAAGATCCCCAGCGTGTGCCGCTCGTTGAGCTGATGAACGGCCAGCGGCACGCCCAACTGCGAGTTGTAGCTCTTCGGACTCTTGGCCACGACGTAATCATCGCTCAGCAGCTGAGCCAGCCATTCCTTGACAATGGTCTTACCGTTACTGCCCGTAATGCCGACGACCGGGATTGTAAACTGACGCCGGTAGTCGGCCGCCAGCGTTTGCAGCATTCGTAGGCTACTGTCGGTTTCAACAAACGTAGCGTCGGCGTACTGGCTCAGCTCAGCGCGCCGGTCGGGCGTCAGGGCTGCCCGCTCCACTACAAACTGCCGGACGCCTTTTTGGTAAAGCTCACCAATAAACTGGTGGCCATCGTGGTGCTCCCCCCGAATGGCAAAAAAAACGGCATTCGTCACCTGGTCAGGAACCTGACGGGAATCGGTTAGCCAGCGTGCGTCGAGCAGCGATGGTTGATACGCAGTCATCATAATCAGAGCCGCCGGACTTACATCCAGCCGCGTCGTTTAAAATAAATCACTTCGCCGATGGCGATCGCAACCATGGCCGTCCACACCCAGAAATAGCCGGTGCGGCTGTGAAGTTCGGGCATATGGTCGAAATTCATACCGTAGACGCCCACAATAAAGGTTAGCGGAATGAAAATGGCCGACACAATGGTCAACGTTTTCATGACCGAATTCATCCGGTTATTCACGATAGAATAGTAGACATCCATCAGCCCAGAAATTATATCCCGCTGGGAATCAAGCGTCTCCACTGTCTGATTTACGTGGTCTGATAAATCCCGCAGGAACGGCACCGTGCTCGCCTTAATCAGGGATGAATCTTCGCGCAGGAGCACCGACATGATCTCGCGTACTGGCAGGATTGTTCGGCGGATGTATCCCAGCTCGCGTTTTAGCCGGTACAGTCGGTTAAGGATTTCCCGGTCCGTCGCTTCCTTCACAATCTCTTCTTCCAGCTCGTCGATTTTGTCGCTGATCCGCTCAACAACGACCGAATAATGGTCAACAATCAGGTCCATCAACGAATACATCAGGTAATCGGGTCCGTTCCGGCGCGTTTTGCCCGACGAGGCTTTGATCCGCTCGATCACCGGATCGAAGATATCATGCGTGCGTTCTTCCTGAAACGACAGCAGGTAATTCTCGCCCAGCACCAGACTAACGTGTTCCGCTTCAATGATCTGCTGTTCCTGGTTATGGTGCAGCATTTTTAGGGTCACGAAAACAACCGGCCCGCTCGATGTTTCGCTGTCCTGCGCGGGGGGAGCGTCGTACAGCTCGATCTTGGGTTTCTGCTCGACGTTTATTACGTCTTCCAGCAGGAGCGTGTGCAGGTGGTAACGTTGCCCCAAGGCGGCAATTACCTTGGTTTTATGAATGCCATCGACGTCGGTCCAGTTGACAAACGGCGTGCCCGTGTCGGGAAGCTGGCAGGCGCTTAATTTGCTGTTATCATCAATGTGGTACTCGTCGGCGTTATACTTGATCCGCTTGATTTTTATCGCGTGCTCGATGTCCTCACCAATGTAGGTCAGGGTCCCCGGTGACGTACCAAAGGTTTTCTCCGCCGAGCGGTAACGTTTGTGTTTCGACATGAAGCGTCGGAAAAGAATGTCTACGTATTACCCCACTACCCGCCCGATTGTTCCGGCTTCCCGCAACATCAGGTAGTGAATCCAACACAAATCTACGACCAGTCGCGATGCCAGGTATTATCTTTACCAGAGATTCCGAAACCGCCGATGCAACCCGCCGACTTCATCCGTACGCACCTGAGCCAGGACCCTGTTCTGGCGCAGATTATTGCCGAAACTCCCGCTATTCGTATCCCAGATCCCACGGCTCCGGCACCGCCTAACGAGCTTTACTTATCCCTGCTCGAAAGCATTGTCTCCCAGCAAATTTCGGTCAAAGCCGCCAACGCTATTTTTGCCCGTTTTCTGGCCCTGTTTCCTGACAATGATCCTCAGGCGGAGTTAGTCTTGCTCAAAACAACCGATGAGCTACGTAGCGCTGGGCTGTCCTTTCAGAAAATCAAGTACATCCAGAGTGTAGCGGAGTTTTTTCTGACAAATCCCATGGACCGGGCCTATCTGAATTCCATGACTGATGAAGAAATCGTACAATACCTGATTCCGATCAAAGGCGTTGGCCGATGGACTGTAGAAATGCTGTTGATGTTCACGCTGGATCGCCCGGACGTACTGCCTATCGACGACCTTATCATTCGACAGAAAATGATCCGGGCCTACCCTGATCAAACCAATGGTTTAACGGGCAAGGCACTCTATAGAGCGCTGCTGGCGATTGCCGAACCCTGGCGTCCCTACCGCACGACGGCCAGCCGGTATCTGTGGCGCTGGCACCCGACGCCCACTACAAATGTTTTACTACCACCGCCACCTTCGACTCTACTTTAATCAAAACTTGTATGCCATCGGGACGAACGACAATCTTCTGTGGCACCATTCGGAACGCGTTAATGTCGAGAATCGTCTTCTTTCCAGCACCACCCTGGGCGAAGGCTGTTTCTATCTTGACCGGCACCTCGGCCAGTTGCTGGCTCATGGGTACCACCAAGGATTTTTCCAATGTATCGCGCAGATTATCGTGTAGCAGCCAGTCGGCGGTGGACAGCAAGCGCTCTTTAGTGTCCACGTCAAAGTCCACGTATCTGACCCGCAGGGTATTGGTCAACGTATCAAACACCGGCTGACCACGGAAGTAAAGCGTTCCCTTCACTGTTCCGCCTACGTCCGTTTTGACGATCAGCGACCGGCCACTCCCATAGACCGACGCGTCTTTGATGGTAACAGCCCCATTCATCAGGTTCAGTTTGCGCTGCTTCACTTCCTGACTCAGCACTTTTGTCATTCCTTCGTACGGCACAAATGCCAGCACGCGCAGACGCGACGCTTCGGGTAGGGTTTTATGACGTAGCAGACGTGGCAGTGGCTCCGGTTCAAACTCGGGTTCGTCTCCCAGTTTAGTGGCAGCCCTGAGCGCAATTTGAATCGGTACTGTAATCGCTCTTTTATTGCCATGAATGGGAGCTACGGCTACGCTAAAGGGTTTTGGCACCACCCATATTTCCTCCGGTGCTTTGCAGATGCGCAGTGGTTTCTGAATATCCCGCCAGATTTTACCTACTTCTTTGTCCAGCCTTAGTTCACTGTGGACGGCGTCATCAATCGCTTCTTCAATATCGGCCTTCCGTTTGTCGAGAATCGAATCCGCCAGTTTCGTTACCCCGATTTTAATACCAAGCAGCCGAACTTTAGGCTCGTGAATCCACCGATAATCCTCGAAGCGGGATTTGGTCGTTAGTCGCCATCCGGAGCCAACAGCCAGTGGGCTCACAAAATTGACCGCCAGGGCACACAGCTCCCGACTCTTGCGCTTTTTGCGCAGGCCAATGGGATTGGTGTACCAGACCCGTAGCGGGGCGGAGAAAGACACCTTCTGGTTGGCGTAGCGAATGCGAACGGGGCCGGTACGTTCGACCCGAATGTGCCAGGCTTCGCCTTTTTTCCCCTCAAACGCTTCTTCCGTCACCAGCATGGGTTTCAGCGCTTCATTTACTTTACGTTCCAGGGCCGGAATACTGAACGTAATCTGCCCGGCAACGTAAGAAACGGGGTCTTCGATCGCCGGATCAAAATCCTGTATGTAAGGCGCTTTGGGACGAACGCGCTGACAACCATTGCTGGCCAGTACCAACAAAAGTAAAAGCAAAAATCCGGTAGCGAGTCGAGGTTTCATTTTCTCAACAACTACCGGATTTTTAAAATGTTATGGCTCTGATTTTACAGCCTTCTACTCGCTGATATTGTCGTTCTTTTGGAATCAGTAACACAGCCACAGCCTTTGCCGCAACCACTCTGATCTTTGGAAAAGAAGCTACGGTAAGCACGAGCTCCCAAATAGGTTGCCGCGATCAGAAAAATCAGCGCAATTAGTACTTCCTGCATAATCGATCCAGCGTTGTCTGCCCGATTAACATCTCAATTTGCGAATCAGTTTCTTTGTGTTTTTCACAGCCAGCCGTTCCGTTCGGCCAGTCGGTACACATGCTGGTAGTGATGTTCGCCATGCCAGGCGTACAGGTTCATTACTTCGCTCAGCGGAAACCGCTGCTGCATGCCGGGATGATAATACGTCCGACGGAGCTGTTCGTCAGTAAGTGCTTCCAGTACGGTCACCCAACGCGCGTGCAGGTTGCTCAGCATCACCAGCGAAGGAGCAACATCGAGCGATGAGTCAGGTAGTTTAGCCCACTCCCCTTCTTCGTACGGCTTAATGATTGGATTGTCTTCGGTCAGGGTAAGCTTGGTGCGCACGTAGGCATTTATATGGCTGTCGGCTACGTGGTGAACGACCTGTCGCACCGTCCAGCCTTCGGGTCGATAAGGGGTATCAAGCCGCTCACCGCCCCATTTACTGACCAGCGCCGTGAGCTTATATGGTAGCTCGGCAATGGCTTCGAGCGCCCGCCGGGTTTCGTCCGGCGAAAATGATCTCCCGTAGGCAAATTGCCCAATGGGATAACGTAACGTTTCCAGATCCTGCATGGTAAACCGATTTTAGTGGTGCCAGTACGTTTGAATGACGTTCATCAGCTCCGGATGAACCCCGCAGCCCGCCACGACGTCTCCCCCAAACAGGAACGCATCCCCCCCACTGAAATCAGTAACGGTACCGCCTGCTTCCTGCACCAGCAGCACGCCGGCTGCCATGTCCCAGGAGTTAAGGTTGTATTCGTAGAAGGCTTCGAAGCGGCCACTGGCTACGTACGCCAGATCAATAGCCGCCGAACCCATCCGACGCAGGCCATGCGTTTGCTGCATGAGCGACTCCAGAATGGCGAGGTAAGAATGCATCTGCTCAAATTTATAGTACGGGAATCCCGTTGCAACCAAGCTCTCGCCTAATGTCAAGGCCGGGGATACCGAAATACGACTGTCATTGCAATATGCCCCCCACCCTGCCAGGCCGAAAAACATTCATCGCGGTTGGGATCATAGATCACACCGGCGATGGGTGTTTTGCCCTGCGCCAGACCAATACTGACCGAGAAAATGGGAAGATTATGAATAAAGTTAGCGGTCCCATCGAGCGGATCGATAATCCAGTTCAGCGCAGCAGGATCGGCTTCCTGACCGGTTGTCCCTTCTTCGGTGATGAAACCGGCCTCGGGCAGCAACTTCCCTAAGTCCTCAACCAGTTGTTTTTCCGTCTCTTTGTCGACGTACGAAACCAGGTTGTTCAAGCCCTTGTATTCAATCGATTCCCGCTGAAATCGGCTGCGTTCCTGCAACAGAAAGGCACCCGCCCGCCGGGCAATCGTGTTTATTTCGCCGGTCAACGCGGCTAGGTCATGCGTCATAGTTCTATTAAATGAGTGACAGATCGTCGACCCGCCGGGCGATTATGCGCCCCGGTAACGATAGCAAACATATTCTCCTTGGGCGATTTAACCTACTCGTTCATGATTTTACCAAGGGCACTGTCGTACAGTTCCTGGGCTTCGGCAGAGGTCATGATTACGGTTTCATCAACGACAAAGTCAGCTACCGTTACACTACCCAGGCGCGTGAATACATTATACCCCTCGTCCAGGTAGGCTTCGACATGATGAAAATGCTCGGGTGGCACCGTAACGACAACCCGGCTCTGTCCTTCGCCGAATAAGAATGCATCCATCCGGTAACGCTCGTTCGATTCAATGGCAAATCCTTTTCCACCCGCCATTGTCGACTCGACCAACGTAATAAACAGGCCACCTTCCGATACACTGTGCGCCGACCGAATCCAGCCGTTGCGAATCATGGTACGGATGCCTTCCTGCACCCGCCACTCAGTCTGCACATCGAAAAAGGGAGCAGGAGCGGCCTTAATACCCCGGTAGGAATACAGGTATTCCGAAGCGGCAATATCGTCTGTCGTAGGACCAATCAGGTAAATCCGATCGCCTTCGTTTTTGACATTGAGCGACATCCGATAGTCTGGATTTTCCATGAGCCCCAGCATGCCGATCGTCGGGGTTGGGAATATGGAGCCTTCATCCGTGTCGGGCTTATGAAAGTTCACGTTACTGCCCATTACCGGCAGGCTGAATCGACGGCAGGCTTCACTTACGCCCTGCACGGCTTCCACGAACTGCCAGTTAACATCTGATGCGTGCGGATCGCCGAAGTCCATGTTAACCGTCACAGCCAGTGGATCGCCACCCGAGCAGACAATGTTCCGCGCGGCTTCAACTACGGCGATCATGGCCCCCTTCCGTGGATCGGCGTTTACGTAGCGGCCGTTCCCGGCAACCGTAACAACAAGAGACGTTTCGGTCTCGGGTGATTGTGCACCGTCAGTTAGGGCATCCTTGATTCGGACCATAGCAGCATCCGATAACGTATCAGGAGTATGGCTGGTATTTATCGTCGAACTGGCCTGCTCACGCATCCATTTTCGAGAGCAAATATTGGGGTGTCCAATCAACGCCCTGGTGACCTCCTTGACCTCATCCAGCTTCAGGTCGTCTACATCGTCAATGTCAAACTCGGCATAATTCGCGATGTACGCTGGCTCCTGGTAATCCTGTTGCTGATTCTGTAGATCGTCTTTACTCTGTGTTACGTCGTAGGCGGGTACGTCAGCCACCTGTTCGCCCTGGTAATAGACCTGTAAACGTCCAGCTCCATTACCGGCGGAAGCTGTCACTTCGCCGATCTGCACACAGGTCAGGCCCCGTTGGTCGCAAAGGTGTCGAACAGCCTCTACTTTTTCTTTCTCAACAATCACCAGTTCATATCCTGGCAACTCCGACAGTAGAATTTCCGATGGCTTTAAGCCGGGCTGCCGGGTAGGTATATGATCGAGATTAATGCTCATCCCATATATACCCTCCGCATTCACGTCAACGATTGAGCCGATGATGCCGGAAGCACCTATCTGGTGAGTGCGAACAACGTAATTTCTGATGTCGATTGTATAGTCATCCACCTGGCTCTCGGTAGACGACTCATCAGCCCGCACGGCTGTCAACGTATCCGTTGAAAAGATTGAAGTAGCTTCCGATGCGAACGTATCATCCTGATTTTTGCCCCTTGTCGAACCGACGACAAACAGCAGATCGCCTACACCATACGCTGTAGCTTTGCCCACTTTATCCACCTCAACGATTCCTACCGAGAAAATACTAGCCAAGGGATTGGCCTTGTAACACTCATCAAAATAGAACGATCTCCCCACGGTCGGTACACCGTAGGTGGTGTTGTGATTGCTATTATTTTTTTCAGAATCCCGCAACGCCTGCCGCGTTAAGTCCTGTTTCAGACCGCCGAGATGGAACGCGCTAAACCGGGCAATAGGCCGAATCCCCTTTGTATTGCTGTTTCGGCCTATGCCCCTATCCGTTGCCATTGCCGAAGAACCCGAATGCGATTCAACTGTGAATGAACAAGCCAATCCGTCTCCAACATTGACCAAATTTCCATCTCCTTCAACCATTCGATCTGAATCACGAGGGAGCGTCTTCAGCCACGAGCCAGCATTCTTATTAGCATTATGCTTTGATACTATCACCGATAGGATGGTCAATTCGGTAGTGTTCGGCTGACGGCCGAGAATTTGCTTGATTTGATCGAATTCTTCTGGCGGTAAACCAAGTTTCTGGGCGAATTCAGGTGTTGGAAGTGATTCAGGAGCAGCCATGTTATCTATTTGTAAATGAGTAACTGATAGACTAAGTGAATAACTCACGCGATAGCATTACACTCTTTGAATATCGATGAAATCACAGTTTTTGTTCAAAAATGGCCGACAGGGCTTGACAAAGCCTCATTACGTCGTATATTTGCACCCACAAAGAGAGATGGCAGAGTGGTCGATTGCGGTGGTCTTGAAAACCACTGACTGTAACAGGTCCGGGGGTTCGAATCCCTCTCTCTCTGCGAATAGACTATTAGAGTGACAAAGTGCCCGATAATTTATACTTATCGGGTTTTTTTGTGCCCTATTCTAAGGCATTAACCCCCGTTTTACGGCCAATCTCCCCACTTTTTACGCCTTATTGGCAAATGTGCTGGCAACTAAATTGACTGTTGGCACCCCCCGTCTACCCTTAAACAGCATATGATGGTGTTATCGTTTTTGTTGGACTAACCAACAAAACCAAGCACCATGAACATCAACCGAATGGAAGTTAACTACTGGTTACACGATTCCAAAATCCCCGGTAAAGCGCAAATTTATTGCAACATTACCGTCAAGGCCGAACGCGTTGAAATTGGTTCGACTGGTCTCACTATCTACCGAGACCACTGGAATGCCGACACGCAACGCATCACTAAAGCAGACCCCAAATCACAATTCAAGAACGAACAATTAGTCACTCAGGAGCTACAACTGATGGCCCTTTACAATGACTTGTTTCGAAGCAAAGTCACCATAACAGCGGGCAAAATAAAACGGCTCTATAAGCGGGGAAGCGACGGCGCATCGTTAGCCACAGCGTTTGATATGTTTCTGAAGGAAGTTAAGGATGACCCCGAGCGTAGCAAAGGCACATGGGAAACCTACGACGATTGCCGGAAGAAAGTCATCGACTTCCTGATCAGCCAGCAAGCACTGGATTTGCCTGCCGAAGATTTCGACGTGAACTGGTTGAAAAAATATCGCAAGTGGATGAAGTCGATTCCAGTCAATGGGAAGACAGGTCACGCTGACAGCTACGTCCGTAAGCACAGCCAAACGATCAAACAGGCCATTCGATGGGCCAAGGCCAACCATCTGGCAGACCGCAATGACCTGGAAGATTTCCGGGTACCCGACGTAGCTTACCCCGACCCGATCTATTTGACGGAGGAAGAGTTTACCCGCCTGCTCAACTATCAGTTTACCAACAAGTACAAACAGGAGGTTGCCGATCTGTTCATTATCTACTGCCGCACTGGCTTCCATTATGCTGACTTGAAAGATTTTGCTAACCGGTATCAGTCGGCACTTCAGCGGGGGATCGACGGGAAGCCCTGGTTGATCAAAGCCAGGATAAAAACGGAAGTGAAGGCCAGAGTGCCACAGTTTAAAGAAGTGGCGGCTATTGTCGATAAGTACGGCGGTTGGGAGAAGCTACCAGTCAAGAGCAATAAGACCATGAACGACTGGCTTAAACTGATAGCTGCTGAGCTAGGCTTTCACCCTGACCTGTCGACCAAGGCCGGTCGTAAGACGTTCACCGATTGGTGCTACAACACACTCAATCTAAGTACTGAAGCGGTCATGGTCATGCTTGGCCGGAAGTCGTCTAAAGGCTTGGAAGTGTACGGTCGACCCGACGAGCGTCGAGTGATATCGGAGCTCAACCAAAGCCAGGCCTACCAGGAACAGAACCGCAAGGCCTCGTAAACAAAAGAGACTGCTTTTATGAAGCCCATCCTAACCGATGGGCTTTTTTTGTCCAACAAAACGGGGTATATTAGACACACAATCTTAGACAAGTATATTGGACACTTTACCAGGCAGTTGCCCTGCCCTGGCGAGTGTCTTCCAAATCGAGCGTTTTATCTTACACCATTATGAGAATCGGTTATGCCCGCGTGTCGACGGTTGATCAGAACCTCGATTTGCAAATCAACGCCCTGCAGTCAGCCGGGTGCGGCCTGATCTTTCAGGAAAAAATCAGCGGTGGTGCTCGGGATCGTCCCGAACTGGAAAAGCTACTGCAGCAGTTGCGGCCAGGCGATGAAGTAATGGTTTGGAAGTTGGACCGCCTTGGTCGTAACCTAACGCATTTAATCGAGCTAGTTAATACGTTCGCAGATAAGGAGGTTACGTTTTGCAGTATCAACGATTCCATCGACACCAGCACACCAGCTGGCAAGCTGATCTTTCACATCTTCTGCAGCCTGGCTGAGTTCGAACGAGCGCAGACCAGGGAGCGCACCATGGCCGGTTTAGCTGCCGCTAAACTGAAAGGCAAAGTCGGGGGCAAACCGAAAGGCCTAACCGAAGAAGCCAAGACCACCGCCCGCGTGGCCGAATCGCTTTTCAGAGAAGGCTACTCGATCAAGCTGATCGCGCAGAAATTATCAATCGCCAGGCAGACGGTATATACGTACCTTGATCACCGTGGCGTCGAGTGGCGTAAAGTGGCAAAAACAGCCTAATTACTCTGTTTATCAGCACGTTAAAAAAGTTGCACTGTTTTTGAGAAAAAAATCGGCTTAAAAATCACAAAATCAGCCATTTGCAAAAACAGAACCCCATTTTTTTGCCCCCTTTTTGTCTATCGACCCCGCCCTTTGGCATTTTGGAAATTTCCAAAATCGCTTTTTTCGAATAGCTGAAAGGGTCGGCGGCTCGGGGGTACTTGACGTTTCCCCGGCCACCGACCCTTTTTGGTCTGGTGCGTGATGTGTGCTGCCTGCCAGGCCTGGCCGGTCAGATGAATTGGATCTCGAAGTCTTCGTTGGCCCTGGCCAGTCCGAGCCGCATGCGCCGAATGATATAGTAGTCGACCGTGTCACTCAAGTGGGTGGCCAGTTCCTGTTCGCCGTCCCCTTCTTCACTCGACTTGTCCTTTGAGTAATCGGTTTGTATCGGGCTGTTCTCGATGCTGATCACCGCTGGCTTAGCCTTCACCCCATCGATACGTACCTTGAACAGGTCCGGCTCCTTCTCCTGCAGTACTCGGTTGATGTCTTGATGCTTGTCCTTGTGTGCCGGGTTGAAGTTGAGCGGTGCCTGCACCACATCCCACCCGGCTGCATCAAGTATCTCTTCTACCTGTTGGAACATGCTCTTGTTAGAGCCCGCTGATTTGTTCTTCCCATTGCGGTCACCCGTCAGAATGATCTTCTTTTTCTTGTGCCCGGCGAACTGCTCCTTGATAGCATAGGCTTCGGCTTCCGACATGGTGCCCCCCTCCTGTGCCTCTTTCACATAGACTGTTCCCACCAGCCTGCCATAGTCGTCGTCCTCCTGCCAAATGGTTGCTGATGTGAAGTGGGCGTTAAAGTCTAGGCTGGCCACCAGGTATTGGTGTGGGTTGTAGAACAACTCCCCATTCATCTTGAGTGGCTCATCTTCATCGTGGTCTTCCAGCACATGCTTCTCCCGGTTGAACGATGGGTAGAACGTTTTAGGCAGCTTACTGATCCGCTTGCCCAGCACTTCCACCTCGAACACCATTTTAAGCAGGATACGCTTCAGGCCATCGATATAGTCAGCAGGTAGAAACGCCTGGTTATCGACAGTCTTGACTTCCATGAAGTAGTAACTGTCGGGCTCCTTTTTGGCAAGCTCCTCAATTTCGTACATCCACTGCGCGTCAGGTGTCCAGGGCGGTGAGGAAAACACAAAAAAGCTACGGTGCAGGGGAGAGTCGAATTTTCCGATGTTTGCCCGCAATGTGGGCAATACCACCGTTAGCCAGGCCTTCTTAAAATTCAAACCTTCGTCGACAACGTACATGTCGAAGTTAGCCCCCCGGTTCTCTTCCGAGGAAAGTTTGAATCCTTCGAACTCGATGCAGAAACCGTTCGGCCAGCTGATGCAGTTCTCCCAGTTGTCGGGTGCTTCATACGCCCGGTCCCAGCCTGGTGGTGGCTCCCGCCAGAGCACGTAGTCACCCTGACCAGTTGTCCAGTCATACTCCTCGCACAGCCACCCTTTCGACCAGCGCGATTTAAGGCCCGACGTCAGCTTGGACTTGGCCTTCGTCACTGTTTTAACGCCCCACCCGCATTTTCCCTTTGGTAGCTCTTCAGAGGCTATCTTCAGCAGGTCAGCCAGGGTAATGGATTTGCCACTGCCCCGACCGCCCACCATGCCCACCATCTTGTAGTGACGAGCCATAACATCGGCAAGGAACCGCCCCTGCTTCTCGTTGACTTCGAGTTCGAGCTCGTCAGGATTGGTTTGTTCCTCAGACTTCTTCATGGCTCGTGTCTTCGATTTTACGGGGTTCAGCAGCCGCTGGCCCAATGTTGACAGATTTCACTTTGATAATCACCTTAGTCGGCTTCTTCTTCGATTCGGCGTCGACGGTCTTCTGGTTATCATAAGCGCCGTCGATCTTGGCCGCTTCCTTCATCAGAATACCGAATGCCAGCCGATCTCCATCCTGACCAGCATCAAAAGCGGCTTTTCGGAAGATATCGGCATAGAGATATTTTACCCCGTCCTTATTCCGCGCCTGGCGTAGTTCCGCAAATACTTCATAGGCCATGTTCAGGATTTCTCGCGCCCTACGGTCCTGAATCTTATGCGAGTTCTTTAGCATCGCCAGCACGTCCTGGTCGGAATTACCATCGCGTAGCCTGGCCCGTACCGTGTCGATCTTTTCGTAGGTCTCGAATTGGGTCTTGGTGAGTGGTGTGGTGTCGTCGAGCAGGTAGCGTTGGTAGACGCTGAGCTCGTCTTGTACCTTTTCTAAGTACTTGTTATGCTGTCTCATCTAGCTTGACGATTGAGAAAGTGAGTTTTCTGGAAAAGCCACGATTTTTAAGCCCCTTCGTTTTTGGGCTGGCTCATGTATTTCAAATTAGCGAGCTCCATTTCGTAGGCATCGCGCAGGATCACCAGCCGGTCGTATTCAGCCTGCCAGGTGGCCGCGTTTTTGTGGTCGGGGTTCTCTTCCAGCTTTTGTTTATTCTTAGTGACGTTTACCCGCGTTTTGGCCAGTTCAACCTTGATTTCGGCTTCACTCATACCAAGCTCGATGGTGGTCGGTTTAGCGGGCTTTTCCTCCCGACGCTTCTGGCCGGTTTCGATCTCGTAGCGAACGTCCTTCCACTGCTCGCGCAGGCTTAGGATCTCGTTCACCACTGGCTTACGCCCGTCGACGTCGTCGTCATCGAAATCAGCCAGGGTATTAGACAAAAGAGCAGCTCGACGATGCAGGTCTTCGGCCTGAATCATCAGCTGCTCTTTGGCTGATCCTGTCGGGTGACTGCTTACTCGGGCGTTTCCTCCGGTGTTGTTGTTACGCCAGGCGTCGATGCGCTTTTTTTTTCTGCATCACCTGACTCCTGGTCATCCGTCTGCGTGTCATCCTGACCGCCTTCGGTGCCCTGATCACCCGTCTGATCTGCATCCACTTTGGGTGCTAATGCAGTTTTCAGATCGACCACCGGAGCCGCTTTGGGAGCCGCTTTTGGTGCTGGCGCTGGCTTGGTCGGTGCTTTCGGTGGCGTCTTGGTCATCGTCGGCTTGGCCGGTGCTGGCGCTGGTTTAGCGGGTGGCGTCGGAGCCACTGGCTCGCTAGTAGCGGCTTCAGGATTCGCCTTAGCCGCTTCATAAGCCGCTTTAGCCGTTTCGTAAGCGGCTGCGCTCTCATCGGTCTGGTACGAATCGTTTTCCAGTTGTGCCAGCTGATAGGTGGCTTTGAGTGCTTTTAAATCTCCCATGATTACTCGGTTTTAGCGTCCGTTTCGGCCACTTTTTCGTTGACAATTTTTACGTACTGACCAGGGTGCTGCGTATCGACTAGCGTGGCCTGTTCCAGCGTCAGGTCTTTAGCCCGAATGACGTCCGAGCCAATGCCAAACTGCGTGTTTTCATCGCAGAGCACTTGAATCGTAGGGCGGGTTTGTTTAGCCATTACTGTTTAGGAAAAAGGCTCCTGTTGCCCTCCTAGAATCAGGAGACAACAGGAGCCCGGTGATAAATACTAAGCAATGCCTGGGATGACCACTGCTGCGTCCAGGATTGGGTAGGAGAACATGTAACCGTCCTGTTTCGCCTTCAGCGTCCACTCACGACGGTCGCCACCTTTCGCGCCGGTCGTGTGGGTGATCTCGAACTGCAGGCCTAGGAAGTTCGAGCCCAGAACAACCCGCTTGCCGTCCGTTAGTACCACCACGGCCACTACTTCCTGGTTGAGCAGTTTCTCAATGGCGTCGCATTGTTCCTCCGTAAAGCCCGCGATTTTCACTTCCAGCATTTGCTCCCAGCTTTGGTAGCCGCTTGGTCCCTTTAGGGCAGCATCAATCTTGAGTGAGTTGTCACTGACCGATACTTCGACGAACGCGCCCGCTGGAATGGCGGGTGGTCCGACCACGGCAGCGGTCATGGTAGGCGCAACGCTTAGCTTACCCAAAACGATATCAGCCAACTTTGGCCATTCCCCCGTAACACCATCCACCGGAGCCAGGAATAAGCGACGACCACCGCCAGGGTTGGCCACGCCCTGCTCGGGTTTTTTAACCGGTGCCAGTGCCCCATAAAACGCCAGGGGACCATCGAAAAGCGAAATACCTGCCGTCTGCAGGCCGTAGGTTACGGCGGGAATGGTGACCACGCCTGCCAGTAGGTTGTCTGATACGACCGCCACTAGGGCAGCAATCAGGAAAAGGGCCAGGCCCATGAGCACTTTTGAAAACTTCATTTGATTTAGCTGACTGATAAAAACCTGTAGAACAAAAAGAAATTGACGGATTGAATTAGCCCGCTTCGGCGGTCCGATGGCTACCCGTCACAGCAGCCAGGCCGTTTGGCTACTAGACCGCGTCGTTGATGAACAGCAGGTCAGGCGAAGCGAAGTCCATACCGACCGACACGCGAATGCTGATCTGCCACGATTTCACCTGCTTCACAATGTTGATGTGATAGACGCCCGGTGCTTCGTTGGCGATAAACTTCAGGTTCTCTTTCGGCGTGATGGCCATCGTTTCCTTGCCCGACAGGCCGGGATCGATCTTGAAGCTGATCTGGCTGTAGTCATCGAGCGTGGTTGGCTTGTCAGCCGGTCCAACGTGTTCGGGAAACAGCGCACGACGGTTACGGCGGTACTTGTCGTAGCTGGTCTGCGACAGGTACAGGTTGAGCGGAACGGCCAGCATGTCTTCCCGCTCGCTGGCCACCAGACCAGCCAGGCCGTTTACCTGTTCGTAGGCATTGTCGTCGGTCAGGGCTTCAGCGTCGAAAATATGGCTAGCCTTGATCTTCTCAGCGGCATTAGTCGATGCCCGCGCCGTCGTAAATTTCTTCAGCAGACCATCAGCAATGTTCTGCGCACCCACGGGTGTCGGGTTGTAGATACCCTTCCAAACGGTTTTGAGCCGGATGAACTGGAAGTGCTGCTTGATGATCTGGCGGATGTAGAACAACTCGAACGGATTGTCCCGAATGTCGTTTTCGGTGGTGTTCGGTGCCATCACCCAGCCCAAATACGAGCGGTACGCCTTCTTGATATCGTCCAGCGTAATTTCCAGGTCGATATCGCCCTCAGTAAATTCAGCTTTGCGCGAACGTACCTCCATGGCTTTGCGGCCTTCAAACGAGTTGCTGGCCGCTTTGAAGGCATCCAGGAACTCGGCGCTCACCAGTAAACCCTTGTCCCGAATGATCTCCGTAGTGAAGTCATTCTGCAGGCTGGCCACCCCGTCCATCGTCGAGTTGACGATGACGATGTTACCGCCCATGTCCTGCACCGTCCGCATCAGGTCGGTGCCAAAGTTTGAAAAATCAATTACTTCATTCATTGTTTATTATTGAAAAAGCTGTCCGATTGAGAAAAGACTGATCGTGCTGGTCAGGCTGGTTAGGCCGTTTTTTTACGGTTCTGGAAGGCCTGTAGGGCGGCTGACGTCGCTGCTGATAGCTCGGGCTGTTCCGTATTCAGGTTCTGGCCACGATTGCTGGCGTCGGCAATTGGTAAGGTTGTTCCTACTCCCTGAATCTTCTGGTACCAGGATTTGTAGTTATCGCGCTCTGCCGTGACCGAGGCCAGTTGCTGGTTGACTGACGTTAGGGTCGATTCGGCATTCGTAGCCCGGCTGGTCATAGCCGTCAGTTGGCTCTGCAGATCACCCGTTGGTGCGGTAGTTTCCAACGGCAGCTGCGCAACCGGTGCCGCTGGCGTTGTTACGGGTGGTACCGCTGGTGCGGCTGGCGGTACGGTGGGCGGCACCTGAGCGACGGGCTGGCCAGCGGGTGGCGTATCGATGCCGCTCTGCAGCTGGCCATGCAGCACAGCCGCTTCCTGCTCAGCCTTGTTGACTTCTTCCTGCGAGGCATTTTCTAGGAAATGTTTCGCTACGGTTGCTGGCAGGATCATGGCCAGCAAACTCCCGGTTACGGTGGTTCTACGCATAGTTTTTGGATAATTGAATAACTCGTTGGTAAGAGCTTAAAAGGTCTGCCTGGCGGTCGGCCAGGCCTTCGCGGATGGCGTCGGCTGTGGCGTAGAGCTTGCCGGTATAGACCGATTGGGATTTGATTTTGGGACCGCGCCCGATGCGGACGTCGGCTTTGAAGGCTTTGTTGCTCATATCGAGTGCGGTCTGAATGTCGGCTCTGGCCTGTTCGCTGAGCTCCTCGATATCATTCTGGGTGTTTTTATCGACGCTACCCGTCGAGCGGAAGATCTCGGGATCAAGACCCGCCTGCGCCAGGGCTTTCGCCCGGTTCATGTGAATGTACATCGTACCGATGGAGCCAATGCTCGACACCGGTCCTGGCCGCATGTGGATTTCGCTGGTCTGGCTGGCTACCCAAAAGCCCGCTGATGCGGCAAACGTAACCGAGGCCACCACCGGTTTTTTCTGAACCAATGCCCGCACCGCCTGCACAAACTCGGTTACCCCCTGTACCTGACCACCGCCCGTATTGAAGTCCAGAATGACGCCCTTCTTCTTATCGTTGGCGGCAATGTTGTTGAACATGGCGATGATAAAATCATTCGAGAAGACGTTATCGTACATGCTGCCCTGCATCATCATGCCCTTGATAGGGATCACCGGCACCTGCGCATCGGGTTGACCAATGCTCAACCGGTCAGCGTACCAGCCCTCATAGGAGAACGGCGTGTCGGAGCAGGCGGCAATCTGAGCGGGCGATACATCAGGATGGCCCGACAGGTAAGGCCGAAACTTATTCTCGGCTAACGCTGCCTGAACGATGGATAGTTGTTGGTCAGAGATGGCCCAAAGGCCGAAGGGATTGGCTAACATTGCCGATAGCGGTCTATTACGCTACGAAAGTGGGGGGGCACTTGTCAACCGGAAAGGACCACTCCGCGCGGCACAAAAAGCCACGCTGTAGCTACAGCGTGGCTGTCGACAAGTCACCCGAACTTACCGATTTCCCTTAAAGTGTGCCCAATCCAGAGCAATACCCCTGGCCACCACTTTGGTGCCGCTGATCTCGAACTGACCGTTGCCCGTCTGCGAAATCGACTGCCCGATGACAATGTTGCTGCCGAACCCGGCCAGCTGCGTTCGGTGCATGTAGCCTTCCGTCAGCACCCGCCCAAAGTTGCCAGGCACGATTCGTTCGATAGCAATGCCCAGAAATAGAGCCGCATCGTCTGCTGCCGTCATCAGCCGTACCGTGTTGATCGACGTATCGTAGCAGACAGCCGACCAGCGGGGAATGCCCGTCCCTGTACTGTTCAGCAGGGTTACCTGTTTGTCCTGAATCTCGGGGTAGTGCTCGCCTTCGGTGACGTTGTGTTCAAAGGCGGCTCCCGCTGCCCCTAGTACCCCATTGATCAGGGCCAGGATGGTCGCATTGGACTGCGCCGTATAGTCCTGGTTGAACGTTATGACTTTAGACGTCCCATCCTGAAAGAGGCAGTTTAACGTCTTGGTGGCACTCGTGCAATTGCCTAGTCGACGTCCCAGGGTGTTAACAATCGCTTCGTTATCAAAGCCCACCGGAATGCCGCTGATGTCCCAGCTGCCGTACAGGTAGCCGCCAAGTCCACCCCCACCGTCGTGGGTGGTTACAGTGCCAAAGATCAACGGAACCGCCGAACCGGATACCCGAACCGACGTGCCGGTACTGTTAATTCGTAACGCCCGCCCGCGTGTGTTGTCCAGAAAGCCGATGTTGCTGCAGTCTGACAGCGTAATGTTGTACTGACAATGGTCAGCCACCTGGTTTTCTGGCCGTTTGGTCAGCCAGGGATTATCGTCGAGCACGATATAGCCCGGCGTGATGCTGCAGCCGCGCAGATCGATGGTGCTGGTCACGCCCGAACCGAGTGGCTGCACCACGATCACCGAACCCCACCCGCCCGTTTTTACCAGGCGGCAGTTGCGGAGCTTGTTGACGGTTCCCCTGGTGAAGTCCTTATTGTCGTGGATGTACCAGCCAGTGCCGGGACCTATGAACGTCACATCCTCGAACGTTTCGTCGACGCCACTGCCCGAGCCGTACCCCCAGGGGTTCTCGGATGTCCAGACGGTCAGTGGACTCATGCCCGATTCAGGGTGCGCCTGCCGCCAGGCTCTGGCCCCCTGGTTGCCAAAGTGATGAATGGTGCAATTCTGAACATGGTGGCGAGCATCGACATTGTTCCCGCCCGCTTCGCTGTGCACCGGGTAACGCATATTGCGGCAGGTGATGGTCAGGTTGTAGAGCTCACTGGTGGCGTCCACCCAGATCGTTGAGCTCAGTGAAATTTGGTCATCGGTGGCCCAATCTGGCATTTCACCGGCTAGAATACAGGCATCCCGGAGCGTACCGCGTACAATCGTGTAAGGCTTGATATGGTACTCGACTTCGGTATTGATGGCCGGATGAAACAGGATCTCATACCAGTGGTTCGGTGAGCTGTCAACTATCGAATCATTGGCCAGCTTCACGCTGGTAAAGTCGCCCGTACCGTCCGCTTTGACCGTCAGCGTGGTGATCGACAGCGGGCTTGGAAAGTAGCCCACCTGTCCCTTCAGGGCGCTGATCTGCGCGTCCCGGTGCTGGAGTTCCTGCTCCAATACGTATTCATTCTGCTGGTAGCCAGTCGGCACGATGGGCGTATAGATCGTTTTAAGAATCGAAAACGATTGTAATACGGTAGCCGCTGGTATTCCCCCACCGATCTGCAGGAACGGCATCAGATCACTATCCCCTGCTTGAATGGTATAGGTAAACGAAAAGACCATCAGTCCATTCGTTTCGGCTTTTTGTACGTTGGCGGCCTGCCCCTGCAGTTCCTGGCTGCCACGTTGGACGTTTAGCCCACAGTTCAGGTGCGGGCGAATCCCCGCGTCCACCTGCGCGACCATCGTGAACTGCACCGCTTTGCCCACCAGCACCGACCAGTTAACGAACTGGAATTTGTTAAACAGCGGTTGGATGTAACTGTCCCTACCCGTCTGGCCAATGGGAATTTGCAACGCCTTGCCACTCTGAACCGCCCCATTGAATGTAATGTAATTCGTCAGGATTGGCTTCAGGGTAAACGATAACGTCTGGCTGTTGATTTGACTCTGCTGGCCAATAAGCTGACTTTGTAGGTTATTAATCTGCCCCTGAAAGGGGAGCGCGTTGATCTGCCCTTGGAGGGTGTTGGCCCGCTCATCCAACCGCCTGATCTCCCGCCGAAATACGTACTGGCTCGATCCCATGCCAGCAGGCGTAATCGGAGCGTAGCACAGATCGACAATGCGAAACGTCAACTCGACTTCAGTCGCCTGCCGGTTGTCGTAGAGTTGAACGAACGGTTTGATGGCCGTGTCACCCGTTTGGATCGTATAGCTAAACGACAGCGCCAGGATGCCCGGTGCAATGAGCTCCATGCCGGTCGTTTGCGCCTGGTAATCGACGTCCTGGCCATTGCGGGTGATCCCACAGTTCATACGGATTTCGTCAGCCAGGTCAGGGCTCAGCGCCACGATGGCCATCATGTGGATGGTGTTGTTTACCTGCCAGTTATCCAGCTGAGCGGCCTGCAGGTTATATACGATGTACGACAGATTGCCCGTCTTTCCTACTGGAATCCGAATCGTGCTGCCGTCAAGCACCGCCCCGGCCAACGGGATGTATTCGGGTGCGGTGGCCACCGAGAAGCACAGGGTTTTATCGTCGATATCGGCTTGTTGTTCGGTCAGCGTGTTGCGTACCCGCTCAAATTCCAGCGTGGCCGGGTTGGTAAACGAATCGGTTTGGATGATGTAAAACGTGGCCTCAATCGTGGTGTCGACCGTTCGGGCAACCTGGTTGGTTACCTGAAAGAACGGCTCGATGCTGCTGTGGCCAGCCTGCACCGTGTACTCCATTCGTATGCGCCAGCGCCCCTCCCCCATGGCTTCGGTGGTCAGGTTGGTCGCTACGTTAGCTTCCTGGCTAAACGGTGCGGTACGTCCGTTGGCTTGCCAGCGCACCAGGTCGATACCTGCCGCGTCCGAACTGGTCAGGTCGATGTAAAGCGTCATCTTGCGACCAACGGGAACGCCCGCCAGGGGGTACGCTTTCAGGAAGAAGGTGGTTTCGCCCGTCCGCCCAACCGGAATCGTAATGCCCCGCATCAGGAATACAGCGCCATTAAACACCTGCCCCTTGTTGTCGCCATTTAGCAGGGTAAAGGGTGCCGTCCGCTCATACGTCAGTTTGCTGAGCATACCGGGCAGCACCGATTCAGGAGCCAGCGTCGCTTTCAGGTCGACCTCGGGAGCCCAGCTATTGTCGGGGTTCTTCAGCCGCAACTTGGTGCCGTTCCACTCGAAGGCGGGAAAGAACGTATTGGCCTGCAATACGCTGTTAGCGACCGAGGCCAGCCAGCGCACCAGAATCTTCAGCAGCGCCCGCGTCGTGCCCGCCGTATTTAACCGCTCTTTATTGTCGGGCAGGTTTGCGTCAATCTGCCCTTCGATCAAGGTGCTGTCAATTGGCCCCTCAATCGGTGTATTACCTATTGCCATAGTTGTATTAGGATGAAAAAGAAGAATCGAAGGAAAAATCGAAATCGGCATCGGGGAAGAGCTCCGCCAGGCTGGTCGTTTCCAGTCGGTACACCGAGTGGGTGCTGCGCCCCCGAAAGGCCAGCGTGAGTTTATTGCTGTCGGTCTGGTAGCGGCTTAGGGTCAGTCGGAGCCCGTTGTCGGGTTCGCCCGCCAGCCAGCCCTGGCCGTTGCCATCGAGCCAGAACACCACCCACCGCTGCTGGCGGTGGTCATGCAGCCAGGCGTCGAGCTCAGCCGTTGGACCAGGCAGGGTGACGGTCAGGGCTGGCTGGTAGCTGGTGCCATCGGCTGACTGGTCGGAGCTTTCTTCGAATAGTCCGGTGCGAACCGGAAACTGCAGGCGAGTGACGATGGCATGCGGCTCGACGAGTAGCCCGGTGCGGTGTACGGTGTGCGGCTGGCCAGCCACGGGCAGCATGGCCGGTGAGAGCACCGCCAGCACGTCGATGGCTCGCAGGAGC
Organism: Spirosoma pomorum; assembly: GCF_054776615.1. Classification (NCBI taxonomy): domain Bacteria; kingdom Pseudomonadati; phylum Bacteroidota; class Cytophagia; order Cytophagales; family Cytophagaceae; genus Spirosoma; species Spirosoma pomorum. The sequence continues at coordinate 35,965 of NZ_BAAHBP010000016.1, read as the reverse complement.
CAGGCCGTTCGGACGTAGCCCGTGTTGGCCTGGCCTCGCCAGTGGCCAACGGTTTGTTCGGTGACGATCATGGGTCAAAATTACCCTGTCCCTACCCCCTCAAAAGGACCAAAAAGCGGGCTTTTTTGGGGGTTAGAAAACACAAAAAACCGCCACTGCGTACAGCAATGGCGGTTTTTTGGCTCATTTTGCCCGGACTTTTTAGTCACAAACCGGACATTTCGCGTAAAAGCCGGACTTTTTAGGCGTAAGCCGGACTTTTTGCGCAAATATTTTTTTCATTTTTTCGGCCATTCCGGTTCAAATAATCCCGGTACACCTTGCGCATGGTCTCGAACTCGACGTCGACGTCACTTTCGATGCCGTAACGTTCCAGGAAGGTGCGGATGTAGGGGCCGTAGTTGCCGCCCGCCAGTTCGTGTACTTTGCGCACTTCGCAGATCAGCGACCGCCGAAAGATCTCGTCGAGTTGCTTGGTCAGGGCCGGAATCTTGTCGGGTGGAATCTCGTAGCTTTTCTCCCGGCAGTAGTAGCGAATGGTGATGGTGGTGCCCTTGGCTTTTTCTACCTTCAGTGGGAAGGGGTACGAACGCGAGACCAGGTTCATCAGCGAGCCGATCTCACTCCATTTCTCCACGTGTAAGACCCCTTTGTCGTTGGCTTCAAATTCCCCTTCTAAAAACTTCTTTAGGTATTTTGGTACGGTGAGCGTAATACGTTTAAGCATTGTAGGTTGACAACTACGAATAGGTTGAACATAAGTAAAAGTTACGTTAGAATTAACCGGTGGAGGGGTACGTAAATATATACGTTCCTTTTCACATGTGAACATACCGGCTAATTAATGTTTATCACTTCCCCCCGAAGGTGGAGATGCCCGCAATCAGCGCATCCAATCGCCCGGCCTGGTTGGTGTTGTAGACCGCCCCTTCGACCCCATTAACCGCCCCCCGCACCTGGTAAACGGCTCCTTCCACCGCGTTGATGCTTCCCTTCAGGCTGCGCACTTCAATCGACAGCCCGTCGACCGAGCGCGTGGTTCGGTTGGCTGAATCGGTCAGGGCCGCGTCGGTGCGGTCACCCAACGTATCGAGCGCCTGCGTGGTGTTTTGGCTGAGCAATTCTACCGCCCGAATAACGTCGTCACTCAACCGGCCAATCGCCTGTTTCTGATCCTTGTTCAGCGTGTCCAGACTCGTCCGAGTAGTTGTACTCAATTTGTCCAGTACCTGCTGTTCGGCTCGGCTGGTGGTGTTGATCACCCGCTCGGTACGGTTGCCCAGCGTGTCCAGGAAGAACTCGATGTTGGTCGTCAGATCGTCCAAATTGCTGTCCCCCCGTTTGATCAGCTGCTCAAAGCCGTCCTGCGTGGTTTTGGTCAACTTCGCGGCATCCTGTTTGCCCTGCTCCTGCAGCTTAGCCAGGCTGTCTTTCAGCGCCAGCGTCAGCGATAACAGCGCCAGCCGCTCCGCTGCTCCGTGGGTGTCCATGGCCTTCACCATGGCCCCGGTCGACTCGGTAAAGCCGGTGCCTACTTTCAGGCTTAGTCCGAGCATCGATAGGCGGTTGGCGTTACCGTTCGTATCGATGGCCCTGACGATATCCTGACTGGTTTTATCGCTGCCCTTTAAGATGGCGTTCACCAGGTCTGCGTTATCCGCTCGCTGCGTGAGCACCATGCTCAGCAGCGTCGAGCGCAGGGTCGTGTTCAACTGGTCAAAGCCGGTTTGCTGCCCCGTTCGGATGTCGCTCAATTGGGTGGCCAGGTCAGTCACCAGGTTGATCAGGACCAACCGCAAGTCAGCACTCAACGTCGTGAACCCTTGCCGCTGGTCGGTGCCCATCTTATCGATGCCCTCGACGATCTTGTTCAGTAGCTTCAGCTGCTCTTCGCCCTGCTTTCTGGCCGCTTCACCCGCTTCCCTGGCTTCGGCTTCGCTGATGCCTGCCCCGCCGTCGCTGCTGCTGCTGTCGTAATCGACCACGCCCCCGTCGTCGTAACGTCTGCGCGGTTGGGGTTTGGTCGGAATGCCGCCGTACAAAAACATGGGTCGCTGGTAGCTCTCGGGCTGCAGCATGCCCCCGTCTTTGAAGCCAAGCGCGTTCCGGTCGATGACGGGCTGACTACGTCGACCAGGGGTGCGGGCGTTGGCAAACATGCGCTGAATAATGGGCAGATTGGCCTTGGTCTGCTCCTGGCTGATGATGGCCTCGTTGCCTTCCATTTCGCCCACCTCCTGCCGACTTCTCCGGTCGATCAGGGCAATGCCCCCCGTCCCGTAGGTTGACCCATGACGGCCACCCTGCGCAATGAAACCGCCATGCTCGAAGGATGGCATCGACTGCCCCCGAATGGTACGCACCTGCAGCGCCGTGGCAATAGCCGTCGCTGCCGCAAAAGCCAGGTTCAAGGGGAAGAAACCCGACGCCAGGGCTTTTACTGCCGCCAGGGCTCCCGCAATCAGTGCACTCTTGACGTCAGCATCCTGCTGCGCTTTCCAGGCCTTTTGCTTGGCCGCTCGCTCGGCATCCGCTGCCCGCTTGTTCTCGGCTTCGATCTGCCGATTCAGTTCCTTCTGGTTCTGAATGCGGGTTTGCTTTTCGGCTTCGACCTTCTTGAGTTTCTCCCGCTTTTCGCGCTCCGCTTCGTCGAGCTTTTTGTCGGCTTCCTCCTTGGCTAATCTGATTTTTTCCTTCTGATCTTCCTTGGCGTTGGTCAGGATCTCCTTGGCCGCTTTCTCGTCCCCTTTCTGAATCGCTTCGATGGCTTTGAGCTCCGCATCCTGCTGATCTTTGGCCAGGTCGATCTTCGTTTTAGCGGTATCCTTAGCCAGGTCCGTCTGCGCCTTCGCGGTGTCCTTGGCGGCATCGATCTTGGCGGTGGCTTCGTCGGTGGCCTGCTGCTTAGCGGTTTCGAAGGCCTGCTTGGCTTCGGCCAGCAGCTTGGTGCGGGTCTCCTGGTCAACGTCCTTGCGTTTGTTGATCGCTGCTATTTCCGCATCCCGAGCCGCTTCAGCCGCGTCGATCTTTTGGTTCTTCTCGTTGGTAGCCGCTTGAATAGTCGCTTTCTCCGCTTTTTGAGCCGCTTCGATGCTTTGCTTGGCTTCGTCCTGAGCGGCTTCGATGGCTTCCGAAGCGGCATCCCGAGCCGCTTCACTCTTGCCTTCGGCGTTTTCCTTGTAGCCCTGAATCTGCTCGTCGAGCTTCTTCTTTTCGGCTGAGCTCGACAGCTGGCGGTACTGCTGTTCCAGGCTCGATATCGTGCTCTCGGTGGCTGATTTGATGGCCGCAATCTTGTCGTTCGACTCCTGCGTCACCCGCTGCTTCTCTGCTTCGGCCACGTCCTGAGCCGCCTTCTCCGCTGCCAGCAGATCGTTGAGCAGTCTGACCTTTTCGTCGCGTTCCCGCTTGGCTTCTTCGATGGCCCGGTTGGCTTTGTCCTGCTCTAATTTGTTCAGGAATTGGACCGCTGCCGTGGCCAGCTGCGCCACGGCTTCGTACTTGGCCATGTTCTCCTGCAGCCGCTTCTGCCAGGCTTCCTTTTCCTTGGTGACGATCTTATCAGCATGCTCGACGAAGCCCATCAGATCGCCCTTCAACAGGGCTGAGAACGCACTGCTGGTTTCAGTCCAGATGGCGTTCTTTTTGGCTTTGAGCTCCTTTTCGATCTTCTCCTTTTCGGCGGCTCCTTTGGCTTCGGCCAGAATCCGCTCGTTGATGTAGCGGGCTTCGATGGCCGTAATCGTCTGCTCCTGCAGGTTTTTGTCGGTGATCTCCCGTTTGGCCTTGGCTACTTCAGCATTCTCTTCGGCGTTTAGCTTATTGATGGTTGCTGCCACGTCCGCTTTCACCCGGCGCAAGTGAATGTCGGCCAGTTTATCCGCATTGTTTTTGGCCTTAATTTCCTCCCAATCCAGCAAAGCCTGCTTCGCCTGGCGCTCCTGTTCGGCGATGTTTTTCATCGTTTCCAGTCGCTTCTGCTCTTCCTCTTCGGCCTTCTTGCGTTTCTTCTCGGCAAACTCAGCGGCCACGCGGGCAATGTCGCCTTCTAAGCGCAGGTTCAGGTTGGCGATTTGCTGGTTTTTGAGCTTCACATCCTGCAGGCCACGCTGAATCTCCTGCGCTTCCAGATCATGCTTGGCCATCAGTTTGGCAAACTCCCGCTGCATCTCGTCTTTGATGCCCGCAATGTGAGCATCGGCTTCCAGCTTGGCCAGGTCTTCCAGGGCTTTCTCGTTGGCCTGCCGAACGTCTTCCAGGTGTTTATCCTGTTCCTTCAGGGCTTTTTTGCGGGCTTTCTCCGCTTCCTGTTCCCGTTTCTTCTGCGCCTTTTCTTCATCAGCGGTCATCGTGTTGAGTGCCGCCTGATGGGTCTCGGTCAGGGCTTTGCCTGCCGCTGTTCCTGCCTTCTTGGCTGATTTGGGCAGTTCGGCGGCAATCCGCTCGTCGTAGCCCTTGGTAAACGCATTGGCGATTTTATGGCTGGCCATCGTCATTTCAGCCGCCAGCGCCCCGAAATTGAGACTCTTCACGGCCTGGTACAGTCGCACGATAACGTTGACCCCTTCCTTCATCGCTGCCCACAAGCCCGAGAAAGCTGCCCGCACTTTGACGTTCGACTCGTAGAGCGTATAGAGTGTCCCGCCTAAAATCGTCAGTACGCCAATCACGATACCAACGGGGTTGGCTCGCCAGGCGGCATTCAGGGCGTTTTGCGCTATCGTCAGCGCGTTGGTAACGATCACCCGCCCTTTGTCCAGCGCGGTCATTATCGTGGCTTGTGCAGCCTGTAATCGCTCCGATAGCGTCCGTCTGCCCGTGGCGGCAGTCGCTGCGTTCTCGGCTACCGTTCCCGCTTCCGTAGCCGCCGTCGACAGGGCTTCGGCAGCGGCTTTGCGAGCAGCTTCAGCGGTTCGAATCTTATCGGCTGCTGCCGCCAGGCTGCTGGCAGCGGCTCTGATCTTCTCGACGGTAGCCACCTTCAACGATTGCACCGACGCGATGATCAGCTGCGCGTTAAACGCCACCAGGCCGGTCACCAAACCAAGTACCAGCCCCCGGTTCTCCACCAGCACTTGCGGGAAAGCGGCAAGCACTTTGAGAAAAGCCAGCCCGTATTGAATGGCCAACGATACCGATGGTGCCAGCTTCTCGCCCCAACTGACGGCGTAATTAGTGACCGTGGCCGTCCCTTGTTTGATGGTTTCCGACAGCGTGGCCATGTTTGTCTTGGCCTGCGTGGTTGCCTCATTGGTACCGGTCATGTTCTTGGTCATCTGCGCAATCTGCTCGCGGTGGGTGATGACGTGTCTGGCCGTAACCAGGTTCTCCTGGCCGAAGAGCTTGACCATTTGGCTGGTCGACAGATTCTTCTTTTCCAGATTTTCCAGCGCCTTGTCCAGTCCCACGATGGCCGGGTTGGTGTCCCTGGCTCCCGACATGAGCTTGACCAGCATGGTGCGTAAACCCGTACCGGCCTGCTCGCCTTTGATCGAAATGATCGACAGGCTCTGCAGGATGGCGTTGGTCTGCGTAAAGCTGATGCCTGCCGCTGCTGCTACCGTACCGGCGTACTTCAGCGACGAGCTCAGATCGTTCATTTCGGCTGACCCTTCCTGCGAACCAGCGGCCAGTACGTTCACGTATTCGGCAGCATTATCGGCTCCTTTTCCCCACTGGTTAAGCGACTCCGCGACCAGCTTGGCCGCTTCGGCCAGGTCGATTTTGCCCGCCTTCGATAGTTTGATGGCCTGGTCGGTAACCGATGCCAGGGCTTCGGCATTCTCGGCCAGTTCGGGCTTGGCAGCAGCCAGCAGTTTGTATGCTTCCATCATCTCAGCGGCTGACTTGCCAAACGCTGGTCCCGTTTCCATGGCCCGCTGCTTGAGATAGTCCAGCCCCTCACCGGTAATGCCCGTCACCGCTGACATGTCAGCGGCAGCTTCGTCGAACTCGGCAAACTTGGTGACCGCCGTCGTCAGCGCATCCTTGATGGCCATCCCGATGCCCACAAAGCTGGCCGTGGCCACCAGGGATAAGCCGCTCACCCTGGCTTTGATTCGATCCCAGAGCGTCGGAGCCGCCATTTCTTCGCCCGTTTTCAAAACGTGCTCCATCTTGGTGTTGACCTCGTCGAAATCTTTCTTGGTCTGATAGAGCTCTTTGGTGGCTTTGATGAACTCTTCGGTACCGGGTGTCAACGTCGTCAGCCGGTCGGCTAGTAGCTTGACCTTGGTTTCTAACTGGCCATAGGTGAGCTCGCTGTTCTTGGCTTCCAGCAGCTGCTTGTGCATGGCCGTGGTCGCGTCGTCGACGGCGTTCCGAATGTTGTCGTAATAGCCTTCCACCGACGCCAGCTTCTTGCTGGTTTCGATGAACTCTTTCGACGTCGGATTTAGCGTATCTAACTTCGCCTTCAACTGTTCGATCTTGGTCTTCAGCTGGCCGAAGGTCAACCCGGCATCAGCCATATCCGTCAGATCGTCGGTGGCTTTTTTGGTGCTGGTGCTGAGCTCTTTTACCGACTTGTCGATCTGATTGTAGTACAGCGTGGTGCTGCCCAGCTGCTTGGCCGTATCGATAAACTCCTGCGTTTCGGGGGGCAGGGTTTCCAGCTTGGCTTTCAGCTGGTCGATCTTCGTTTTCAACTCCCCAAACAGCAGGCCGGAATCAGCCATGCCCGTCAGGTCTTTGGCGGCTTGTTTGCTGGCTGTACTGGTCGCCTTAGTCGATGCCGTCACCTGGTCTAAGTACTGGCGGGCGTTCTGCAGTTTGGCGGCAGCTGCGTTAAATTCGTCAGTGCCTGGCTTCAGGGTTTTTAACTCTTTAGCCAGCCGCTTGACGTAGTTTTCCAGCTGGCCATACGACAGCGTTGAGATATCAACCTCTTTGTGCAGCTTGGCGGTTTCGGCATTGACTGCCGCCAGTTCATTCTTTAGCTCTTTCCAGCGTTCCGACTTTTTACCCCCACCCTTCTCAATCTCATTTAGGGCCGTCTTGAGCTCGGTGGCTCGCTTGTTCAACTGAGCGAGCTCGTTGTCCAGGTCTTTGCCCCCTGTACTCTTCAGGGTTAAGGTGGCTGTTTCGTTTAGATTGATCGCCATGATTAGTCTTCAAAAAGGAGTTTGAAACCCCGCATCGTTGTCAGCTGAGCGGCTTCGAATAGGTCACGAAAGAGATAGGGTAAGACGTCCTGCAGGAGCGGATCAGAGTAAATGCCCCGGTAGCCCCGCTTGACGTTGGGGTGCATGGCCCGGTTCATCTTCCAGCCCCACGCAATGCGCTCGATGGCTTTGGTGTCGCTGGCTGGTCGGAGCAGGTTGGTCTTGCCAGGTCCGTAGCCCGATACGCGGGGGAAATTATTGAGACCGTAGAGCTCCACTGCCCGTTCCAGTGCCGCCAGCGGTGGGGTGCGGACGTAGTTGAGATTCTTCATGTCGGCAATGCGCACCAGGGCTGACATCTGCAGCCTGGCTTCCACGTAGCCTTCAGCCTCTTCGGCGGCAAACGCCAAAAAGGAATTGAGCATCTCGGACGTCAGAACCAGGCCTGCGTCCCGAATGCGTTGTTTGAAAAGCTCTTCTGCCTTTTTGGTGTAGCCGTTCAGAATGACGGCGGCATCGCGGTTGGTGGTAAGCCAGGTAGCCCGCGCATCACCCCGCATACCTCCCGAATAACTGCCTTTGGAATCTGCCATGGTACGAACGTAGGCAGTGGATTGGCAAGCAGGAAGGACCGTTCCACGCGGCACAAAAAAGCCCTGCAGTTCGGTGCAGGGCTTTCATTTACTTATTTTAGTCAGGCCTATGCAGCCACCAACAGGCACTCAGCCGGTTTCGTAATGGGCAGGCTAACATTCACGCTCAGTACGAAATAGTCCACCCCGTCGACGTGCACTTTCTGGTGCCACTTCAGCGTGGCCAGGTCGCTTTCGTCGAGCGAGAACGCCTGCTTGATGTAGAACTGCTGCTGGCGCATGGCTTCGAGTTCCTGCCAGTGGTTTTCATATAGCCCATTATTCCCATTCCAGTACAGCGAATAAAACCCTTTGGTGGGTGATGCGTCGGCTTCGCCCACAATGCCGCCGTTCCAGAACAACAGTCGGGGGGCAAACGTACCGCTTAGCTGGCCGAATTGCGCCGTAATGCCGATCTGTGCGGCTTTCGTGCGCCCGTCGATAGCATCGCTCAATAAGGTCGAAAAACGGCTCTTTAAGGGTGCAAAATTAGGGGTACTGCCCGGTGTCATGTAATCCGCCATGACCGTTGGTTTGTCCTTCATCAGCTGATCGCCCGAGTCCAGGTCGTAGCTCAGCTGCAGCCGGGTATTCACCTCCGGCGTTTTGATCGCTCTGCCCACCGCCTTTGAGCTCCAATCCACCACGGCGGCTTTGGTCAGCGCGTCCTGCCAGAACCCAATGGTGAGCCGACGATTCACGTAGTCAAAGTCGAAGCGCAGGTTGAAGAGCTTGCGAATTTCCAGCAGCATTTCGGCCAGCGTCATCGTCGGCAGGTGCCGGTTCACGGTTACGTCGGTAGCCTCGTCGAGCGCCCTGGTATTGTATAGGATCAGCTTCGAATACACCGGGTGCGTCACGAAATCACCGTCGATGGTCGTGTTGGTAGCCAGCCCGATTTTCTTCAGCAGCCAGGTCAGCATGATCATCGGGGTTTTGGGGCTAACGTGCCCCGGTCCGCTGGTGTCCATGTCGTTGACCAGTCCGTTGTAGTTGATCGATGCCCCATTGGTGCCGTAAAAGTCGGGGTTTCGAATCAGCGGAAAAGCTGCTGCCGTCATGCCGTTGGCCTTGATCTCCGCGCCCGTCATGCCCGCCAGCGGCAGGCTGCCGAAGTCGAGCTCAGGCAGCGGCTGATTCTGCCAGTCGCCAAAGAACTCACCCAGCGGCTCTACCATCTGCCCTGCGTAGCCGCCCGCTCCCGCTTCGGTCAGCACAAACATGGCCTCCCGAATCAAATGGCCATTGTAGTACTGCTCAAACCGACGTCGCTGCAGTACGGCTCCGATCTGTGGTTGCTCCCAATAGCCGAAGATGTGCTGGTTTCTCCTGGTGAGCGGGAAAGTCGGCAGGTTGGCCGTAGAGCCCGGAATCTTGGCGTAATCAAAGTGCGGGTTGACCAGATTCATGTCCAGGCCACTGCCCGCCTGCAGTTCGACCGATAGGCCGTCAATGCGAATGTCCAGGCTCATCGATCCTGTAGTTTAACGTAAAACAAATCACCCTGCGCCGGAGCCACCCCGCCCCCGCCTGCCTGAATCAGCGCAATGAGCTCGTAGCCATCCCGGTTGTGGGCGTACTCATGGCTGCTCAGCGGAATCCCGTTTTTGTAGATGGTCATCCGCTTGGCCGCATAGGGTGCTCCCAAACTGTACAGCTGCCAGTTGGTGTCACCCACCGGAAAATTCAGATCATTCACGCCAACCGGGTAGATGAACGTCCCGCTTTGGTCCTGCAGGCTCTGCGTGTTGCCCATGTCAGCGGGTCCGTTCAGGCCGTCGTTGTGGTAGATGGCCGTGGCCGTCGGGTGGCTGAACCGAATGTGCCACTGCCCTGGCGGTACGTTCCAGGTGTAGGTTTCCGACAGCGAGCAGCTGCCGTTCGCGTTGGCGTAGGCCTGCGTGTCGACGCTGGCAAAGGCCGCTTCAGCCAGCGTGTTGGCATCCGCCTGGCTTTCGCCCCCGTACTGGCCAGCGGCAATGGTGATGCTGGCCGGTCCTCCCTCCTGGCCACCAGGGCAGGTGGTTCGCCTGAATTTGCCCATGCGGCTAATTTCGGCACTCGGGTACGGCGTCGAGCCGGGTACCACGCCTGGTATGGGCGTCGGGTTGATGTAATCAGCGGCTCCCTGCGCGTTGGGTTTTTCAGCTATCGGCTTGACGTCGGTACCGTCGTCGGTGTAGTACTTGCGCAGGCGAATGGGTGCCCCCAGGCCGGTACGTTTGCCGTAGCTGTCCAGCACCTGCCGAAACCCGATACCCCGCCAGGCGGTGGGTCTTGCGGCCTGCGCGGGCGTAGCGGGCAGGCTGCTGAAGTTTTGCTCCACCTTGGCTTTCTTCAGCGTCAGGGTGCGGGCTACCAGGTCGCTGTCATCCTGGTGGGTGATCAGTTCGGTGGTGGTCAGTAGCATGGGTACCTGCCCCTTGTCGCTGACCAGGTAGATCGCCTTGGTCAGCAGGATCTCGTTCAGGTAGCGAAGCCAGGCGCTGGCCTGGCGGGTGAAGTAGCCCGTCGACACCGTCAGCGTCGAATCGCCTTCGATGGTCACCACGCGCAGGCTGGCCACGTCGATCTGGCTGGTGTCCATGTCGTCGGTTTCGACGATGGTGCGCCGAACGGTGGTACTCTGATTGCCCTGGCCAAGCAGCCGAAGCGTATCGTAACCCGACAGGCTGTTCTCTAAGAGCAGAAACCGTTCCTGTGGCTGGTAGTCGGTGTCGACGATAAACCGACGCACCTCAGTCAGTCGGTTGTCGTCCCCATCCGACAGCCACAGCTGGTAGCTGGCCACATCCTTGGCCAGGGCGTTGGCCTGCATGCCCGCTGGTACGCAGATCACCTGGTTCAGCGACGCTCCGCTGAGCGAGTCGACCGTTTTGGTTTCCGTCTGGCCAGTGCGGTAGGTGATCTGCAGTCGACGGTTGATGGTGGCCGGTACCGGAGAGCAGTTCAGCAAAAAGTACAGGTATTCGGGCTGCTGCAGCGATACGGTTTTGGTGGGGGGTTGCCAGGTCAGGAACTGGCGGGTGTCGCGCAGGTAGCGGTCAAAGAAATGATCACCCCACCCGGCAAAGTCTTCGTTGGTCAGCCCGCCCTTAAAAATCCATTGTTTCGGCCTGGTGAGCTCGTGATTTACCCCATCTCCGGTGATGGTTTCCTTCAGTTGGAAGGGCATCGTCAGCGTCGGCACGATGCTCATTTTGGTCTGGCCGAAGTCGGGCTTTTGGCTGACCAGAAACCCGTCGAGCACTTCGTCGATGCGAAACTGTGCCCCGTCAAAACGCATCAGGCCACCAACGTTCTGTGGTGGCCTTTCCCGCCCGGTCAGGGTGGTGAGCCCCTCAAAGTCGATGCTTTGGGGGAACGATGGTACCAGCAGCGTCAGGGCATAGCGCAGGCTGCTGCGATCAGGCAGGGTCGTGTCGGCAGCATCGAGCAGGATATCGAGCCGGTTGCGGGACAGCGAGAGCGGATTAAAGACCAGCTTGGTGGCCAGCGGATCAATCATGGTAAACGAGTTTTACCAAAGATTGCCCCCGCTACCAGCACCGGAAAGGACGTACTACCAGCTGGTGATTATGGCCAGCGGATCATCGGGTTGAATGATAACCTGCTCCGTTACCTCGCCAGGATTGGGCTTGTCTCGTTCGAACTGGTACGTAATGACCAGGTCTTTCGGTTCTGGCTTTTCGCCGTACATGGCGTAGTACTCATCGATAGCAGCCTGGTGTAAAACCGTGGCAAATTCAGCCAATGAATCAATGTCTGTTCGTAGTTGAAAACCGCCATTAATATGCCAACTGGCGGCATTCACAGCCATGGCCTCAATGGTTGTTTTCCAGGGTCGGAGCGTTTCCATTTTGAACGTCGCCATAACTACCGTAGTTAGTTTTGCTATTGCGTAAAGTTAACTGGTGCGAAAGATATCGTTAGCCACTAGCCCTATATTTAGTTTGACTTCGTAGCCCTTCGTCGAGTCCAGCGTCATCATGCTGACGGGTTCCAGTACCGCCGTGTTGTAGTCGAACTCCACCTGGTCGGTTTCCTGGTGATCTAGTCGCATTTGCTTCAGGATCGCCAGGGCTACCGTTTCGGCCTGGTCGAAAGCCGCATCTTCACTGGCTTCATCACTCTGATCGCACTGGCAGAATACGTAAAAGACAACCTCGAAAAACGCCACGTACTGTTCGGCTCCGTTGTTAAACGGCTTGTATTTTGGGCGCATCACAAACACAGCCGGGTAGATGGCCTCGTTGACCGATGCGGCCAGTAGTCGCTCCATGCTTTTGCCGTCCGACTGCCGAACGCTTTGCACCCCGTCAATCCCTTCGGCGGTTGATTTGAAGTAATCTTCAAAGAGTTTAGTGGCTGTTTTGTTCTCCATCGGCTTGCTGTTTGAGTAAGTCGTTGTGGTTCTCTTCCAGGAAAAGTAGTACCTCGTGGGCGTTGGCCTGCTGCGTTTGCTTCAGGTTGCCGAAGATTCCTTTTTCGGCCAACAGGTGCTGGTTTTTGATAAAGTTCTGACCCGCGTAGGCTTCGGCCTCCCCTTCCCCCGAATCGGTTTTAAAGAGCGTGTACCGAGCCATGATAGCCTTGACCTGCGAAGCCACGTAGAGCAGCACCATCATGCGCTGCTGGTAGTCCACTTTGGCAACGGGTTTTACCCGCTCCCTGGCCACAAACTCGTTGTAGTCTTCGCGGTGGTCACCATTCCAGCTGGTGTCGGTGGTGTAGCCGCGTGGCCGTCGTGGTCGGCAGGCCGTGGCCACCAGGTAGTTCAGCCGCTCGTCACCCACTACCGTCTGTTCAATGAAGGCCTGCAGGTGCATGTACAGGTCGGTGAGCTCGCCGTAGGATACGGTCAGAAACTCAGCCTCGGGCAGTAGCAGGGCGTGGCCACCCGCCTTGATCTCCGCAAACGGCAGCTGGTCGACGGGCTTGCGCCACATCCACGACAGCCAGTCCACCAGTTGCATCAGTACGACCGCATTCTGGCGTCGCACCCCTTCGGATAGGCCAGCGGAGAAGTGCTTCCGGTGTAGCCGTTTCCAAACCTTCGGCTTGATGTTCAGTGCCGTTTGGATCAGCGACAAATGCATGCTGCCCGATTCCGGGATCAGGTACACCAGCTTGATCAGCTTCGGCAGCTGCTTTGGTGTGACCTCATTCCAGGATTCGGGCAGCTGGTACGTAGTGCCGTCGAGTTCGATTGACCGCATTACTGACCGAGTGCTTTTTTGATTTCGTACTCAGGCAGATTCACCGTCAGCTGTGCCACCAGGGCGGCAATGGTACCGGTGACGGTCACGATCAGACTGGCCACCATCTCGATGCTGTCGGGTACGATCACCCCTTTGGCTTCCAGACCAAGAACGGCAGCGGCCAGCGACGCCAGCACAATGCCCCCGTTTCGGATCGTCTTGAACAGGCCAGGCGTGGGCGCTTTGAACCGCTCCAACAAACTGAGCTCTTCCTGCAGATTTTTCATGTACGTACTGATTAAAATGAATTGATTGATATGTGAAATGGTCAGCAAGTACAAAGCAAAAAACCGCCCCCTAAAGGACGGTTTTCGGCTGGTTGACAGTAAGTCTACTAATAGCGTTTCTTGATCTTAAGAAGTGGTATGCCTAGAAATGAATACGATTTAACCTTCAGGAGCGATTGTGTTCGGATGCCTCTGGAATCTAACGCCATTGTGTTTTCAAAGTATTCTTGAATAACGATCATGTGTATAAAATAAAATTGGTGATACGTGTTAGCGCCAGGTGCGGTTTACTTCAGCCAGCGACGTGTTTAGTTTGGTACTATAGGCCGGGTCTTCGGCGTAGTGGCGAACAATCCAGCGCCGAAACGCCTGCTCATTGCTCAGGCCATACTTCAAACAGATATCCCGCTCCCAGGCCTGGTAGTCAGCCAGCATCAGTTGGGCGCTGGCGTATTCGCCGTAGCCACCCCGAACTCGTTTCTGAAACCCCCGCCTATTCTTTCTAAAGCCAAACCAGTTGTGGGTGCGCATCATCTTGCGGGAGCTAAAGTGGCCGGTTTCCAGCACCGCAATGGCCACCGCCGTTTCGGGAAACAAGAGCTCAGTTTCGGTAATCAAGCGAACAGGATCGCCCCAACGCCGAACCAATCGCTCGGCTCGCCTGCTCTGCGTTGGGGCCGTCAGGGGTCTCGTCGGGTGTCCTCCCGTTGGCTGAGCTCCGACCCGGCGTCGGAAACGGGCAGCTTGCTGGCGTTCTGCTGGCCGCGCTGCTTGATCAGTAGCCGCTCAATCTCATCAAGCGAAACCAGGCTTTGCTGCTTCTCCTGAATAGATTTCTGCTTTTTTTTGAGGGCAGCATCGAGCACCTGATTTTCCTTTTGCAATAAGGCTGACTGCTCTTCCAGGTAGGCTTTTTTCTTCTTCCTGGCTTCGACGGTATAGCTCAGGCTGTCGCCAACGATCTCGGGCAACGCCACGGCCACTTCGTCGATGAACAGGCTATCGATCTGCGCGGTGGCCATTGAATCCAAGCGCAGGGAATCAGCGGTCGATTCGATGCCCACCACGCTGTTCAGCTGCCCCCATGGTTTGGCCACAACCAACGCGAGCAGGCCAGCCAGCAGGCTAAAAAAGAGGTAGGTTTGGTACGATTTCATTACGATGGTGGTACGGTTAAAACGTGATGCGGCTGACGACGGTCATCTCACTCTTGAGCCGTTTCTTCAGAAAAACGCCCTCGCCTTTGCCGTCAGGGTTGCTGGTGTTGCCGCCAATCACCCAGCAGTACTCCTTGTCGGGTGGCCAGTTGATAATGATCTCAACGTGGTTGTAATGCTTGCCCCCGAATCGAAAGAGTGCCTGGTCTCCCGCCAATGGCACCCGGCCATTCACCGGGTGGTTCGCCCGCCAGACGATGACCTTAGCAGGCCTGGCCCAATTGGCGGCCAAGGCCGGTCCTTTTACCCCATGATCCACGCCCGCCGTCTTAAAGACATGGTGGCAGAACAGACCGCAATACAGGGTGCCTGGACCGTAGCCGTAGGGTTGGATAAACAGGGTGTAGACTGGCCCCCGGTTCTGCCCTACTTCGCGGGTACCCACAAAGCGCACCGCCACCTCGGTGACGGCCTTTCGCTGCTCGACTACCGACCGACGGATATGGTCTGCGGCAGGTTGACCGATAGCAGCTGAATGAACAAGTAGCAGAGCCCAAAGAAGGCCAACAAGAAAACGCATAGCCGTTGAAAAGACGTTAACTCATACTTGATAGTCGTCATCATGTCCGGTCCTTCGCTATCGGGCCGGAAGAACCGGAACAACTCAGGCCAGAACAAACGAAGCAGCCCTAGGCTGGCCCCCAGCACGAACACCAGCCGAAAGCAGGCTGTCCATAGTTGGGTCATCGTATTGGAAAAGATCAGCTGACCAGGTCGCTGCTCAGCCGTGGTGTAGGCCGTGTAGTCAGCCAGGGCGTAGAAGGCCAGAAAGGCCACCGCCAGCCCGCCGTATAGCTGCCACAAGTAGCGTGACTTGGCCAGCACCTTGCCCCCAATACCCGTCGACGGTGCCGGTTCGGGTGCTGGCTCGGGAGTGTTGGTCTCTCGCTTCTCTTCCAGGTCTTCCTTGATCAGCTGGTGTAGCATGTTGGCCTGCTGATCAACGGTGGCCTCCGTTGGGGTGGGCTGGCTGGCATCCGTTGCCAGGCCAGCCCCATTTTTGCGCTTGAAGTCCATTACAGGCTGTCAATCAGGTTGGAGATTTCTTTCTGCTGCGCTTCGGCCTCAGTGCGCACCAGCTTGCGCAGTTGCTTACAGATATCGGCTTTGCTGGCCAGCGTGTACCCGTCCGTCGTCAGGGTGTTGAAGATTTCAGCGGCTGCTTCTTCAAGCGTCATCAGGTCGCGCTGTTCGTTTTGTTCGGGTGCTTGGTTGTCTCCCATGGGAATTGAAAAATTGATTGGTTATGAATTGATTAAAGTATTACGTGCGGTTTGTCGGAGAAATCCTCCGGCTCGTAGGCAGTGCCCGGTGCCAGGTATTTCTGGTAGTAGGTCGGGAACAGCGTCGGGCTGGCTGTTTCGTCGAGATAGGTGCGAATCTTGCTCAGCTTCTTCTGGCCATCGGTGTACAGCTGCTGGAACATGTTCTTGCGCAGGTTGCCATCCGGTGCCACGCCCTCGCTGGTGCCGTCCTTATTGCGCTTTTCGGCAATGCCATCTTCGTCGATGGTCAGCGGCAGATACGGCCAGGCTCGCCAGACGCTCAGGTACGCCACCGCTTTGCGGGTCAGTGCCAGGAGCTCGTCTTCTTCCGGCGTGAACGCTGTGTTGTTTTGCCACTTCGAACGCAGACCTATGTACACCCCCGACGTCATGGCCCCCCGAATGTCCTCGTCTTCCGTGTCTTCGACGTGGGTGATCAGCTTCTGGAAAAAGCGGTAGTTGCGCCCCGCAATCGGTAGCAGTTGGCCTAGTTCAGCCGCTGAGCGCAGAAAGTGCCGGTTGCGCTGTTTGTAGGCCTCCGAGCCAGTCCAGGCCGCTGGTTTCTTTTCTTCCAGTTCGCGGTAGAAATATTCCAGCGACATGTCGAGCATGTCCAGGTTCGCGTCACGGGTGTCGACGTATTCCCATTTGGTTACGGCCACCGCGTTTTCTACCCCACTTTTCATCATGCCCAAATCACCCACTCTGAATTTCTGGTGCGGGAACGCCAGCGTATAGGCATACCAGGCCAGGCAGCTGTGGGTCAGGCGAAGGAGCTCTTTGCTGTCCTCGGTTGCGCTGGTCAAAGTTTTCAGGTAGGCGAAAAGATCTCGCCCGATTTCATCCCGAAACCACCTCTCAGCGTGAGCGCAGAAACCGGCCATCTGGTCAAACTTCATCTGCGCCTGCAGGGAGCCCAGCTGCGCTTTCATTATCTCCTGCGTGAGCATGCTAGTTGTGGTTAACGACCGCCTGCGAGCCGGTCGGGTTAACGTCGAGCGTAGTGATCTGCACCCCGCTGAACGAAGGCTGTATGTCCGATTTGTAGCCCATGCTCAGCAGGGCATACCGAATGGGTTCCAGTAGAATCTGGTGGTGAACCGGGGTTCTGAAGTGTTGCTGAAACTCAGCCATCACCCGAATCTGCGAGCCCGAATCGTTGCCCTTGCCGGGATTCACCCCCGCCAGGGTGGGCAGGATACCAGCGGCATTGGCGATACTGACGTTGGCCATCTCCCACACTTTGGCGTAGGCATCGTCCGACATTTCGTTTTTGAGCGGCACGACGTCGATGGCGTCCTGTGCCTTGCCTTCTTCGTTGCGCAGGAATTTCAGAATGAGCGTCTTGTTGACGTTCTTGGTACCCGACATCCACTGCGAGAGGTTATCGCTGAACTCTGACCAACGCTGGCGAATCTTGTCGACAGGGACCGACTTGCCCCCTTCCGTGTCGAAGTAGTCTCGGGGTACCTTCACCAGGTACTTGATGTTGTAGCCGTTGGTAATGCCCGACTTGTGGAACAGCGGGATCAGGTTAGCCAACTCAATCCAGTCGGCGGCTCCCCACCAGCTAGGAAAGGCGTAGTGCGCCTGGCCCGACATGTGTTCGCGGGAGTGCAGCACACTGACGATGTTGGCGGTCGGGTTGGCAAAGTTGAAGCCAGCAATCGGCTCGGAATCCTTTGGTCGGTAGTAGCTAAAGTCCCCGAAGTACGGGTTGTAAAGATACTTCCGGTCGAACTTGGTACTGGCCTGGTCGATACGGGACGAGTAACAGTCCATGATATCGAGCGTGGGCAGGCCGTCCAAACTAAACTCGATGCGGGTGAAGTGATTGGCGTTGGTCAGCCGCTCGTTGATGGCCGCAATAATGTAAAGCGGTAGCCGTGTCTTCAGCGCCCACTCGTCGAGCTTGCTGTCACTGTAGGGTTCCAGCCGTACTTTGCCCTCTTCGTAAATCCGCTTAACGAAGCTGATGCCCGTCCCGTAGATCATGTCCCGGTTCGATTCCAGTAAGGGTCGCACCTGGTTGTTCTTCTGAATCAGTACGCCCATGGTGTTGGGCTGGTTGTCGGCATTGCCCCAGGGGACGTGCCTCATGCCATTACTGCCGAAGATGCTGGCCGCTCCGTAGGCGTGGTCACGTCCGGTGGCCTGCGTCAGCTGCAGAATGGCTGCATTATGGTTGCGGCTCGATACCACGGCCACGTTCTCGTTAATCCACTCCATTAGACTAGGTGATTAATGCGCATGCCCTTGTAGGTGAGCAGCAGGTCAATGTGTAGTTCGAAGTGCTTGCCGTTCTCCACGTTTTTCAGCAGCAGGATGTGGTTCAGGTTGACGTTCTGGCGAAACTTGGCCTCGCCCGGTGCGTTGCGACTGCTTTTTTGCACCTGGTCTTTCTCGCCAACCGTACCGTCAGTTTTGCAATAGGTCAGGCTGAAGGTGTGGGGTATGCCACTCCCCCGCGTGTCCTGGTGGATTTCGGCAAACATGGCCCGCCTGCTGATGGTGTGTTTTGCTTTTCCCATAGCCCAAAGTTGGCCCCCGCTACCGGTGCCGGAAAGGACCATTTAGCGGGGGTTTGTTAGCGAAAATGCAAGTAGATTGAGAGACCAAGCCCGATGCGCAGGAGCCAGATTTCAAGCTGGTTGCTCCGGTTTTCCTGCCGCTGCTGACTAATGGTGCCTTTGTCATCGATCTGGCTGGTGATCTGCTGGCCCGTATTGGTATAGCACTGCTGCAGCTGAGTGGCCAGGCTATCGCGCTGGTGCTCCCGCACCTGCACCTGCTTTTCCAGAAAGCCGATTCGGAGTCGGGCAAAGTGCAGGGCAGTCAGGCTGTCCAGGATGGGCTTGGCGTTGCTCACAAACTGCCGAACGGTGGCCAGGCTATCAATGCCGACTTTTACCGATTGCGCGGTTGACCTTGTCCATGGCATCGACAGGAGACAGGCCAGCATTAGCCCGTAAAGAGTCTTGTTCATCGCGGTAGTGAATGGCGGTTAGAAGTGAATCAATCGTGCGCTGCAGTTTCCAGACTCGCTGCTCAGCCTGTAGCGAATCAGCCTGACGCTGGTTATGGAGTGCGGCTTGGATCAGCACCCTGACCTCGCTGAGCTCCGATGCCGGTTGTGGCGTCAGCAGCTGCACCAGTACGGCCACGGCTACTGCCGTCAGGACGCTGACCGAGATTTCCCGCACCAGGTTGGACGTGGTGCCAAACTTGGCGTAGGTGCCCTGCAGGAAATGGATGATGATGTTTACGTACTGCATCAAGGTGGTACAAATTAAGATTGAGCTTTTTTGGTACGTGGCCACCAGACGATGGGCAGAGCTTCTTCTCCCTTCACCCATACCTTACACCCTTCGGTATCCCCTTCCAGGTCAGCTAGTGGCTTGAGCTCGGGCATCGGGTAGACCGTCAGGGAGTGGCGGCAAAAGCAGGATTCGACTTTGCTTTTGACCAGGCGCACTTCTTTGATCAGCCAGACGCTCCCAATGCCTTTTTTGCCTACACTGACCAGGTAATTACCAGGTTTAGGCGTAGCGTCGTCTGGTAGCAGGTCGTAATAGATTTTCTTTGTCGACCGAGTGCTCATTTCTTGCCGACTCGCTTTTTCCAGTCCGTGAGCTCGAAGTGTGGCATGTCCTTGAAGCTGGTGAAGTTGCCACCCCACGTAACGCCCGCGTTGGCCAGCACCAGGGCCGCAAACCGCTGAAAGTGCAGGGTGCTCCAATCAGCTTTCCCGGCCTTGTCGATGAAGGCCACGTCGAAGGCGCATGCAGGCAGGTAGTTGTGCGGAGAATCGCCTGGCTTGGCGTTAGTGACTTTTTCGTCGGCTTCGTCGATTTTGCCGTCCTTGTCGTTGTCGATCCCGTCACGCACCTGGTCGTAGAGCTTCTGCTGCTCTTTGTTGGTGCGATGGGTGCAGGTTATCGAGGGCGTTGGTGCGTCGGGGTATTTAGCCACGTATTGGGCTTCGGCCTTCCCATAGGCATAGGCCAGTTTGGGGTGAAGGTCATCGATAGAGCGGGATGCCATGATCTGTTTGGTTGATTGACAGATCGAATTTCGGCTGGTCGGTAGCGGCCAGAAAGGACACAAAAAAGCCCACCTGGTGGGGTGGGCTTTCTCTACAAGAAAGCAGTCAATGCGTGAACTCAAAAACTACTTGCTCCGAAAAGTCTTGGGTAATATAGTCGGGAGTCATTGGTATTTTTTTGGGAGGAACTGTACCATCAGCACATATTAATGTGTGTCCTGCAAGGTCAATACTGCATTTGTGTTTTTTTAGCCTGTTGATTTCGCGCTGAATTATTTTGCAGGACTTTATTATTTCTTCTTTTCGTTTCAATGTTTCGTTTGCCATGCTGCTTGTTTTAAATTGAAAGTGGTAGTAAGAGTCGGTCATCCCGGTCGGGCACTACTCTCAGGCTCGCAAAAAACGCTTTGGCCTTCTCGTCGACAGCACCTAACTGCTTCTCCTGCTTTACTTCTTCGATTACGTCAAGCAGGTGCATCTGGCCGGTTTGCTTGGTCAGTTCGGTCTGCCTGGCTAGTTGATCATGCTCGCGCTTGGTTTGCTGCTCCCTGGCGAACTTCTCCCGAACGGCCTGCTCAATGTAGCTGGCCTGGTTTCTCTGCTTGGCCAGGATATCAATCACATCCTGCTGCAGCTTCGGGGTGATCTTCTTACCACCCTTCGCCTTTCGGCCAGACCCCACTGGCCTGGCCTTCTTCGTTCCGTCAGCATTATACCCCTTTGGCATGGCTGTTCTAATTATTTCACTTTGTTTAGCAATGCAGCTACTTTCTTTTGAGCAACTTCATTCACCAAATGCTGGAACCGCTCTTCACCTGTGGCCCAATCAATATGCGTCTGAATATCTTTTATGGCTTTGTTTACTCGCTCATTGATGACGGTTTTCGCTTCGCTGACGGCTTGGTCGATTGCTGATTTTGTAGCGTCATCAATCAACTCTTTGGCTTTCTCAACAAATATATTCTTGTGAGAATCAGCAAGCACTAGTGTGCTTTGGCCACCCCATCCACCTACACTCTTGGTTGTAAAATATTTGCCAATCTCTTTTTGAAGTTCTGTCTTAGCTGGTGCGATAAGACTAGAAACAATACCATCCATTCGCTGAATAGCAACCGGTTTTATGTACTTGTCCGAGAAGGCGTCAACCACTGAGCGTCGGATGTCAATTTCCATTTCGGTGTCTCCACCAATAAGACGTTCAAGTGCTTCGAGGGAATTTATTTGCAAGGTTAGTGCTGCCATTGTTTTTAGGGTTTACGCTTGTTAAGCAGATGGATGATTGAGCTAGATTTAAGATAATCGGTTAGCAGTCGGTGCGTTCATTATATCCCGCAAGGCCTGCCCAAATTCAGCGGGTGATAAAACTTTCGTTGCTGGTCGTTGTGGTCTGCCGTTTCTGGCGTCGTGGTCACGCTGCAGGTCGTTAAGGTGCTCGGCTGTTGGAATATATTCGACGGCGGCAACCGGTTCGGCGTTCTCCTTTTGGATCTCTTTCAGCAGGGCGGTCAGGATAATCTTCGGCCTCCATTCCTTTGAGCCAGGCTTGAATTGATGATGGTACCAGCAGAGTATAATCATTATGCCGGTGCCCCCTTCACCACAAGTTTTCCAGCCCCGACCGCCCCGATGCCATTGCTGGTAAGACTCGTCCCATTGCGCCCTGGTGTAATTTCGCTTTGCCCGGTTGTCAACCCAATCGCTCAGCTGCTTTTTCTGTTCTGGTGTCAGTTTGATCATGGTGCTAGATTTTTAGAAAGGCATCCCCTAGACCTCGTTGCCACCACCAGCAGCGAATGCTCATGCAGCAGAACTCGGGATCAAGGCCAAATTGGGAGATGATATAATGAACGGTAGCCTTGGTTTCGCGCCCTGAGTAGGTGTCCGTTTCAGGGTCGTATTCCTTCAGGTGCAGGATATCACCCTTCTGGTAGTTGCGGTCGTTCTTGCGGAGCTCGAAGCTCTTATTGCCAACAAAGACTTCGTCGAAGTATTCAGGCCTGGTCTTTAGTACGTGCGTTGCCATTGCTTTTTATGTGGTGGGTTTTACCATTTGCAACTTTCACAGGTTGACTCCTGGCCTAAATCCCTGCCGAACTCAGCATAGAAACCTGCTTTGTCTCTGCCCCAATAAGCGCCAATCTTACGGCTGGTTTCCATTGCCCGTTCGTACTTTTTCGGGAAGTGGGTTTTCACATTCCTCATGTCCCGATTGTCCCCATTCTTGCAGGGCAGGCAGTTGTTGTGATTAAATAGCCGCTTGCCTTTCTCGTCTTTTAAGTCATAAATGGCCGGGTACCAGCCAAGGTGCTTTTTTACAATCTCGAAGCACCAGTCATCGGTGAACTCGCCAATCGGGTACGCCTTTTCTGGTGTGAACAGGTCGGTGTACAGCATGTCCTGCTGTCTTCCCATTCGCTTTTTTAGCTCGTGTTTGACGTAGCCAACCAAGTCGTATTTGATACCATTTTCGAAGGCATATCGCGCTAGTGGCTCAACTTTCTTGTGGATGCTGCATGGGCTACGCATTGGGTGAGGAATCATCTTGCGCTCTTCAAAATAGCGCAGTGCTGAATTTCGGGTAACGCGCACCCTGACGTCAGGAAACTGCTGTCGGGCGTAGCGAACACCAGCCTTTACAAACTTGAAAGTATCGTCACTGTGTTCGTCGAAATGGGCGTAGAACAAATGCAACTCGCTAGGCTTTATCCCTGATTCGACAAGCCAGCATAAAACGGCCATTGAATTGATGCCACCCGACAGGCCAATTAGAACTTTCTGATTTTCCATGCTCGGCTGCTTATTTCGATTGGGTGTCCTTTTGGTCGAAATACAAAGAGATATACTTGATCAGTAGCACCTCCATGGCAAAGACTGGAATGCCGTTCTGCACAATCCAGTTACAGGTGGCCGGGTTGTTCGGGAAGTTGGCCTCGTTAACGTGGTTAGGGTTGCGCAGTTTGATGTACGCCATTACCTTGTCCAGGTGGTTCGTGCGTCGCTTCTGGAATAGCTGGCTGCTTCTGAACAGCAACAGAAACAGCATCCGGTTCAGGCCGAACGAACACAGCAGCAGGATGCCACTAGCCACCACCCACCCGCTGATTCGGAGTGTCCATTCAAACCAGCCCTCGGGCTGAACGAATTTGTTATAGATGGTTTCCAAGAAAAAGACGTCTGTAATCAGGCAGGCCAGGAATACGTTGAGCGATGCCATGAACAGGATTTTGAAAGGAATTAGAAGGTCTTTCACGGTTTTTAAGGATAAGATCAAATCAGAACTTTATTTGGTGCGACAGCTGCTGCACCTGGTGCATTTTGGCTCGATCAGCCGGCGCTTTTGGCCGGTTTGACTATCGAGCGCCAAACCGGCCAAAAGATTATTCGGTTTTTGCTTCGACCAGCGTTTTTAGCAGGGCGGTGGTTTTCTCAGTCTCGCCGTCTACCACCGTTACAGTGAATCCGGCCTTGGCCTCCTGTATTACGTTGGAGTTGTTGCCCACTGCAATGAGCGAAACCTTGCCCTCCTGAATCCTATCCACAAAGCCAGGGATTTCACCATCAGGCAGGTCGATCTCAATTGTTTTAAAGATTACTTCCGGGTAGGTGATGCGTAGTTTTGGCATACTGGAAAGGATGTGTTTTTGAAGGTGATCGTGAAGTTCAGGTGCAAATAGCCTGGCTCTTTGGCGAAGAAGGCCACCGCGTCTTGCGTTCCGAACTTGAGAACGAACTCGTAGCTGTCTAGCACTTCCAGTACGTCTGCTGCTATAGCCTTGAGTTCAGCTTCTGAATAAGTGGCCTTGATTGGAATGCAGTAGTTTCTCTGCTTGTCATAGGGATAAGACCCGTAATTAGAAACCGGATAGGTGCCATGGAAATAGTAATGATGCCCTCGACAATCTTGTCTCAGCCTGCCCTGACGCTCCAATCCACCAAGAATCCCTTCGCGCAGGGGTGACTCTTTCAGGAAGTGCCATCTAGTATTGGTGGCCAGTGTCGTGTTGTCGAAAAGCTCTTCAAACGTGTACGTTTTGGGAGCGGCCATAGTAGCAGCTGCAGGCAGCAAGGTGATGGCCGCTACTAAGCCGGTGTTCTTTAAAAAGTCTCTACGTTTCATGGGGTGTTTTTGATACGTTTGATGATTGCTTCGATGCGTTCACTCATGTAGTATAGGTCGTTGTTGTCCCGCCGTGAGATGAAGCGACAGCGGGCAACGTTGCGACCTTTCAAAACCCAGACTGCCAGTCTGAGCAGTAGCAGATCAAGCCACTTCATTGGCTTCTTCCTGCTCCTGGTGCTTGAGAACTCTGCCGATACGTCTTAGGATATCCTGTGTGAACTCCCGCACTCGAATGATGTTGTCTTCAATCGTTGGGTGGCCTTTTGCGTAGTCATCGATGCGCTCCCGCTGGTGGATGATGATCAGGATTCGCCCGAAGTTGTGCCCTTTGAGGCACACCCGAACAGCCCGGTCATGGCCTAATACGATCAATCGAGTCAGGTTCGAATAGTCGGTAGTAGACAGGTTCTCGCCCCGTTGGGTATGAATACACCAGCCGTCACCATACTTTTTAACCTCACTCGGGATGTGGTGCTCGCCCTGGTAGAAATCGGCAAAGAAATCGGTAGCTTCTTGTTTATTCATCGTCTTCAGATGGATTATGGGAATGGTCTTTCCAGAATTCGTATTTCACTTCTTTATAAATCTGCGCTTTGAGGCTGTCAACTAGACGGTCTCTTCCAAGCCATAATTTTTCTCTATTATAGTTTGAGTACTCAGCAATAGATATACTGATACAGAGGGTTGCGCACAGCATAAATACGACAAGGACAGCGGCTAGATACTTTTGATCCTTCATGGTTGGAATCGTTCTAAGGGGGTGTTTGCGGCCAGGTAAAGCGGGTGCTTCGGATGGCCTTCTTTGGTTTTGCCTAAGCAGTAGGCATCAGGAAAAAGCTCGATGATTTCTTTGTCTCGGTTGAGATGGGTACCGTGGCACCCCCACGCAAATACAACCCGCTGGCACTTGCTGGCCACGTCGACCAGCCAGGCGTTTGCCCCCTCCCCTATCGGGTCTGCCGCTTGCTTCATGTCCGTTGGTTCGGTGGCTCGGTAGCAGAATAGATTCATCATGTAGAAGCCGCCGAAACCCCAGGTACGGGTGAACCCAACACAGCGCCGAATCGTCGAGTCGTCGTCGGTAGCGTTGGCCGTCGACGGGTTCAGTCCGATGATCATGGCCAGCGGCTTTGTGCTGTCCCAAATGCGCCAAAGGGTGAAGCGATACTTTTCGCAGGGGGACAGATCAGCCCCGATATCTAGCTTGCTGGAAGCCGAAGGAAAGAGTGGGATTTGCATAGCTGGTCGATACGGAATGAGTAAGCTGTCCTGAACCTCCTGGTGGTCGATCTCGTCAGTGGTCATGGTTAGCTGATTGTGCCCACTCTAAAAATTTATCTTCACCCATGAGCTCGACAGCGGCTAATCCGAATATGGCCTTGGCAACGGCTTTAGCATCTTCGCTGGTTTCCTGACGGTCGATCTTAGGATGTAAGAAGGCGTCCGTTAGTTCGAGGTAGTTCATACCTGGTAGCGGTGGTATCACCTGAATGATGGCTTTGCAGCGTTGCATCTCCAATTGGTAGCCATGCTCGCCAAATTCATCTATCAGTCCCTGTCGCAACCAGTTCATGTTGTCGACCATTTCTCTGATCTCCTGTGACATGCTACTGGCTCTCTTCGGTGGTTTCAGCTTCGTACTCAGCCTGCGGGATTACGTTCACTACGATGCGAATGATCTCGCTCAGGGCAGCATCATTAAACTCGATGTTCTGCCGCTCGAAGAACTCACCCAGCTTGCGCTTGATCCCTGCTTCGTCGGGTTCGTCGACCAGGTAGATTTCGCCCTTGTTCAGCTGGCGTAGGTAGGTCATCACCTTACCCAGGATTTCCCGCGTCTGGCTCTTGGCCAGCAGCGTGACCAGTTCGACAATGATTTCCCGCGTCTGCAGGAAGGGTGTCCGCTCTTCGCTGGTCATTTTCGACAGCAGCTGGCCACGATATCGTTCCGCTTCTTCCTTGGCCTTCGACTTAACCGGTGATTTGGCAATCAGCAGGTGGCCAATGTGGGTTAGGATGGTCGCTACCAGCATCTTCTCGGCTTCGACTACATTGTTGGCGGGTGTGTTTTTACTTGGTGTACTCATAATATTTAGGGGGGTTATTAGTGATTACTGCATCAAAAACGGGTGCCAGGATGGCCGTCAGGATCAGACCGATGGCCAGTGCTATGCCGACCAGTACAGCCATTGGAACGGCAAGCGGAATGAGAAAGAATAGAAAGAGTTTAGTCATGTGACTCGACGGTTTGGGGGTTTATATGGATATTGACTAAGGCTTGATTGAGCTTGTCGAGCAAGGTTCGGGCAGCTGGCCACTTTGGTCCGATCTGCAGTTCGGTGTGGAGCGCGAAGGCCAACGAAACCGAGACAGAATACCAGAACTCTTTGGTGGTTGGTCGAGTCGACCAGGTGAACCACTGCCGCCTAATTCGTTCGTAGTGCTCAGCCAGGATAAGGCTATTTACGCCCATATTTTGCCGGAAGAACGTATCGTCGAACCGAACCTGGCCGTCACTGCAGTAGCTGTAGATCGTGCCGACTTCGTCGCGGGTGAGCTTTAGCTTCAGCATACGGCGGGCTGTTTAGACATGGCTTTCTTTTCCAGCTTCTTCATCAGGCTGCGCGATAATTTCGGGCCACCGATGGCGGCTGGCTTCAGGATTTCGACCGATTTGCAGTGCAGGTACATCCCGCCTTTGGGTCCCTTGCTTAGGTCGGCTTCGATATGTACTTCAGCCATGCGCCCTAATTCGCCCCATTTGAAGCCCTTACGCACCCGGTATTTGCACAGGAGCTCACGCTTGTCGGGGTTGTTGACCGCTTCCAGCAGATCGCTGTGCACCGGTACCGAAAACTCGACGCGCAGGCCATCGTCGGCATTGACCGTTCTGGCCGGATAACTCACCCAGCTGTCGAATACGAAGTGGCCAAGGATGGTCCGTTCTGCCGGTTCACGGATGGCCCGACGCTTGCGGGTTCTGGCAGGTACGGCCTTGGCAGCTGTTGTGGGAAATAGTTCGGTTTGCATGGCACAAAGGGTTACTATTTGGGGTAATGAGCTATGATGGAGCCGATGGAGGTGCCTTTGTTTATTCGCCCGACGTTGCTAACTGGCGGGGTGTTGACGTCCGGCATGGGTTGCTGCCAGGTTGGCTGAGCGGGTGGCGTGACTGGAACTGATGCCACCAGCGGTGGTGTCGTCGTCTTGATCACCCCACCAGTGGTGAGCGGCATCGGGTATTCATTCTGTTCGATACGGCAGAAAAGGTTTTCGACGTGGTAGCACCGGTTGTCGAACACTTCAACCATTTTAAGCTTACGGGTGCTAAACCAGGCACTTACGGTAGCGTTCTTTCTGAATCGCTTCAGGCCGTAGTAATCGACACTTCGTTTGCGCATGGGCGATAAGCCCGGTACGGTGCGCGAATTAGGCTTGTGGTTCATGCGCCAATGCTTCACGCCAGCCTGGTGCATCAGCATCTCAACCGTGTCCTCGTACTTAGCCGAGATAGCCTGCGCGTGGTTCAGTACGTGGCTGGCCATGTACAGATTCAGTTCAGATTCGCCGTCCTGGCTGGTTCTCCACACCGGGTGGCATTCTCTCAGCAGGTTGTACAGATCAGGCCAGCGGTAGGAATTGTAGAGTAGCTGACCGTAAATGGTGCGTAGGTCGCGGGGTAGCCCGTCAGGGAACATGGCCCGCTCGTCTGGCTTGTCAAATGAGTACCAAACCCAGGGTTGACCATTCTTACTTCGGTATTCGTCAGTTAGCTCGTGAAAGTAGAGTCTAAACTTGAACAGGGAATCTTGTGGGCTGCTCGGGCAGGCAGAGCCGGGGGTTGGAGTCGTAGCGCGATACATGAAAAAACGTTCATTTTTCGCGCTTTCTATAGTATTTAGAGTAGTTATACGCCATTCTACCGATCTACCGGTCTAACGATCTATAGTCTCAACTCTATAGAAATATCTATAGAAAGCAGCGGGGGAAAAAAATTAAAGTTTGGGCAATTCTCTCCCGATCAGCCGTTTCGGGCTGTTTCGGCAATTCGACCTATTTACCTGCCAGTCTGGCAGAAAAACCGGCCCCAATCAGCTAACGTATATGTATATACGCCTTGATTGGTAGCTGACGTGCACATCAGCTTTAGCCTGGTGGGGTGATTGCGGGCTGGTTTAAGTTGCCGACCAGCCAATGCCGGTCGGCAATCTCCCCTTTACCCGTAAAAACCAAGTCCCCACCTGGTTGCTCTGAACACAGGAGTCGAACCTGCATCTCTCGGATTAACATAGCATATGTGTTACGGTGGGCTATACCGAGGCTCTACCAGTTGAGCTAATTCAGAGGATTATTATCGTTCAATACGAATGCAAAAGTGTTCAGCTGGTGCTGGCCAGCACAGGACCGCTTTTCGCGCCCTGGCACCTGGCCACGCCATGCCCGTTCAGCGCCGTCTGCGATTTGAACTCGCGCTTGCATTTTGGGCAGGTTAAAGCAGCTGGTTCGGCCAGCACAGGCGTCAGATTGACCGCTGGTGGCGTTGGTGCTGCCGTGGCCGCTTCGGCCTGAAAAGATGCGTAGAAATAATTACGTAGAAATTCGAGGGCTCCTACGTTCGCAACAGCCGACCGACTTGATATCGACGCCAGCGCCATGCGTTGTTGATGGTGGGTTCCCCCCAGGCTACTGTTCATGGTATCCTGCATCAGTTCGATAGACGTCCGGTTCATGCGTGTTGCGGGGTTTCGGATGCCAGCCAGATCAGGCTTTTGAACTTAGGGAAGAGCGAGTGCCAGACTCGCAGTTTCAAGGCTTTCAAATCACGAATCTCGTCGGTGAGCGAGTATTCGAATTTGCAGCTGCCAAGTAGCTGCTCAAGCTCCTGAGCGGCATGAATACGCTGCTCAATGTTATCGATTACCTGCCAGCGCAGGTGCTTCGGCATGGTATCGATGTCGTTTTGGCTCAATTCAAGTACATCAAAAGCAATCATGGTCGGTAAGTATCGACGGTACTGATTGCGAAAATGCCGGATGCGGTTGATGCCAGCCAGGACCAGTTCGGCCAGTGTGGGGGAAATGGGCGGACGATTCATTTATCAAAGGGTTGTTCAGTTGAGTGGTTGGGGTGCCGACTCATTGTCAGCAAATAGTGGCCGTGTGGCGGCATTGATGGCGTCGATCAGAATGGCGATATCGCCCTTGTCCTGCTCTGTCCACTTTGCCTGTATGGCCAAGACCGCGTCTAGGAATTGTTCGCAGTCTGGTGTGCGCGAAATGACAAGCTCGTCGAACAGGTAGTTGCCTGTCAGCAGCCCCATCAATTGTTCATCGTTCGCAAACGCCTGGTTAAACAGCAACGTCTGCTTAGCAAATCGCTCCATGAAGTGTAGGCTGAGCGTTAGATCAGCTAGATCAATGCTCAGGCGTAGCGTGCCTTCGTATCGAATCTCCCGAAAGGCCACCAGGCTGGTTTCGTTAACTTCTACTTCAAAGCCCAACTTCGCCAGTTTGGCTTTAATCCAGGTCGGATCGTAATTCTTGCGTTTCATTTTCAGACTGCTGAGCGATTTGCGATTACTAGGATTCTGAAATGTTCTTGTACCATTTTATTTTTTTTCCTGTGGGCAATTCTGGAATACGATTGTTGCGGATATCGTCATAAGTGAAGCCCAAATACCGCACGAGACAGTCTGCTACGTGGAATTGAAGAGTGCGTAAATCCAGGTCGCTGTTACGCTCACGGCGTAGCACCGTGTTTGTGAAATAGTTTAGACTGCTTGCCCCTTTGTTAGAGGTGATGCCGCCTAAATCGCTGTTTAAAGCATTCCATCTCTCCCGATCTTGCTCTTTCAGCCGTTCATAGTGGCTTTGTATCGTTGACATAATTATTTGGCCGTTTACACAGTATTTGCTTATTTTGGTGTTAATCGTTGTTTTGTTTGCAGTGATAATCACAAATATTATGATGCAAGTATCACAAATACTTGTTAAAACGTCAAAATATTTGTTACAATATTTTTTAACTAAATATTATTATGCTGATTAACAAACGATTACGAACAATAAAAAACCAAAATAATTCAACCAACCATGTTCAACTTTACCAAAACAGTAACATTTTGTTTGCTTGGAATGACCTTTTTAGTGCTGGATAAGTCTATAGCTCAGGACCTACCTATTGATCCTGAAACGCAACTGATCACGTACTCTGAAGTAGTAGAAGTGCCAAGTGTGTCGAAGGGTGAACTTTTTAATCGAGCTAATACCTGGCTCACTCGCGCCTTCAAAGGATCGACGAAACAGGTAATTGAAATGGAAGATAAAGAGTCTGGTAAGGTTGTAGGTCGTGGCCTAATTCCTACTCAAGTAAAGATTCCTATTACTGGAATGACCGATGCCGGGTTTGTATCTGCCACATTTACAATAATTTGCAAAGACGGAAAGTACAAGTACGTCGTGGATAACCTTACCCATGAAAAGCCAGACAAACAGAATTGGAGTAGTGCAGGGGCACTCGAACAGAAGAAACCTAAGAATGATAAACTATTAATGAGGAGTCCTAGCCCATACGAATGGAGGGCTATTAAAGAAGCAACCGACGAGAATATTAAGAAGATGGTTGCTGGAATGAAGAAAGCTCTGCAGACGACTGAAGCAGATTTTTAAAGTCCAACGTTTCACAAAAAACTTAAGTAATGAAAACAACAATTAGTGAAAGATTTAATGCATTGATCAAAGCCCTTGGCTTGAACGCCAACAGCTTCGCCAAGCATATTGGGAAGGCCTATACTTCGATTGAGAGTATTTGTAAAGGCAAGACCAGACCAAGCTATGATCTACTAGAGTCTGTTTTTATTACGTATCCTGAATTGAGTCGTGATTGGCTTGTTATGGGCGATGGCGAAATGTTCCACCCAAAGCAAGACAGTACTGAAAAATTAGAGAAGTCCGACAGTTACTTGCAGGATCATCTCAAAACTTTAGAAGGTAACTTTGATAAGTTAGCCGCTCAGCTTGAAACTAAAGATCAGCAGATCGCTAGCTTACAAGAATCTCAAAAGAGTCTTCAGAAGATGTTAGAGATGGTGCTGGGAAAGTCTAAGGGTGCTAATAAACGACCACTTGTCAGCAATATGGGATCAGGGCTACGTTTCGTAGCGATTCGTTAAAGTTGGCAAAGTTGTTGGCACCCTCTTAGCAAACTTTGCTAAGTTGGTCACTTTAAGAGTTTTATTCCATTTTGAGCAAATCCCTCTCTCTCTGCAAAGAGCTATTAAGTAGCTAGTTTTTACCAAGAGTGCCCGATACCTAGCCGGTTTCGGGCTTTTTTTTTGCCCGTTTCTGAGTAATTGACGCAGTTTTTTCCATTTCCATCCACCCCATCTACGGCGCTCAGGCAAATTCAGTTACACCCCTCTTTGGTTTAGTTACACCCTTTCTTTAATAGGTTTTTAATGTCCTACTAAATTTTGTGTACCCAATCCCGAAAGGTGTATAACAATTCATTTCGAGCCGTAGAAAAGGCTGCTCACTAAATCGTGAGCAGTCATGTTTATCACTCGAATGAAGATTTCGTTCTGGAGACGAAAGAGTAAGACAGCTGGACTAAGTAATATTTACAGCCGGGTCGCAGTGAATGGTAAGCAGTTGGACATCTGTTCGACAGGCATTGAAGTTAACACCGACCATTGGGATGGCGAGCGAGTTACGGACGACGACCCCGACGCTCAGCACAAAAACCAGACGATCGATACGATTCGAACGCGGCTCTGGCTCGCTTACAACTCCCTGTTTACCCGCCACGAGGCTATCACCCCCCACAAGATCAAACGAGCCTTCCTAGAACAAACCGGGGGCCGGATCACGATCATCACCACTTTTGATGAGTATCTCAATGATTCCAAGATCGACCAGGAGCGAAACCTGAAAGGATCCAGCATTACGGTCTACGACAACGTCCGGAAAAAACTCATCGACTTTTTGAGCCACGAGAAAGCGCTGGACCTGCTGGCCACCGATTTCGATCTGGAGTGGTTGAAAAAATACCGGCGCTGGATGAAAAAAGTAAAGCTGGAGGGCGGCAAGATCGGGCACGCCGATAGCTACGTGGCTAAGCACTCACAGACGATCCGGAACATGCTGATCTGGGCCAAGCTGGCCAAACTCATTCACGACAATCCGCTCGACGGCTACCGGGTAAAAGGAGCCGTGTTCGACGATCCAATCTTCCTGACGGAAGAACAGTTTCAGACGCTCAGAAAGCACCGCTTCGACAATCCACGCGTGCAGCATGCCGCCGATGTGTTCATTGTCCTTTGCCGATCCGGGTTTCACTACGGCGATCTGAAGGACTTTGTGAAAAAGTACAAAACGGCGATTAAAACCGGCGTCGATGGCGAGCCCTGGCTAGTTAAAGAGCGGATCAAAACGAAGGTCAAGATCCACGTTCCCCAGTTCTCGGAGGTCAAACAGATCATCGACAAATACGACGGCTGGGAGAATCTGCCGCTGGTGTCAGGAGTAAAGTTTAACTACTGGCTTAAAGTCATTGCCGGCGAGTTGCACTTCCATCCTGATCTCTCGAGTAAGGCAGGCCGTAAAACCTTTACGGACTGGTGTTTTAATAAGCTATACCTGAGCACGGATTCCGTGATGGTATTGCTAGGCCGCAAGTCATCAAAAGGCTTGGAGGTCTACGGCCGGCCGGACGAGCGCCGGGTAGCTGCGGAACTGAAGCAAAGTAAGGAAATGAAAAAGCGGAAAAAGAATAAGTAGCAACGTAAACGGGCCTAATCAGATTGACTAGGCCCGTTTCACAAGCTTAAATTCATATCCAGCGACGAATTCACATTCGTGAAGTCATAAGGGTACTATTTTACAGTGTATTACCGTGTACAGCTTAACTCTCTGTAAAAGGCATCAGACTCTACACGGTGTTACTTTTTGTAAATTCGACTGCAAACTTAATAACGAGACCATACAGTTGTCGCCATCCTCCTTCATCCATCAAAACAATCTTAGGATGCCTGCTCTCGTAATTAACCAAGGGCAAATAGCCCGCATGAGAGGGCATCTTATCATATAGGAGTAATACGTATTCTCCTGTCAACACTGTATATGGATTCTTATTTGGAGCTAGTGTTCCTATGGAACTATGGCTGGCATTACTCAGATTCTGAGGAGTGAAAATTACGTAGGGAAATAGTATAAAGTTACTGCCTGCCTTTTCGATGTTATCAATAAGATCCTGTTGTTTCTCTGCTTTGACCCTATGCAGCTGCTGCTCCATCAGTTCGGCCACCTTACGAGGCAATCTAAAGTCCCGAAAAACTACATGACTCGAGACATGACATCGCCAAAAAATTGACTGAATCAACAGACAGATAGCCAGTGAGCTTGCTTCTAAGCTGGTGCGTATGATCCATTCTTCCCTACTAATAGTATCGCTGAAGCTACTTTGAAAGGCTTTATCTCTGAGCTTTCGATGAACCGAGTTACAGTAGATTGTCTCTAAACAGTTGAAGTATTGCTCACAATCAGGACATAAAATGTAGTCTTCCTTTGGACCATTCTGCACAGTTAGGGGATTGGTCTTGGGCTTATGGGCTTTACTTGTGTCCAAGACAATCGCTTTGTTTTTTCCGCTCTCTGAAAGCATTACTTTTGACATAAAAGCAGGAACAATATGAGAGTTTTTCTTTGTAGCGGGCTTGGACTTACATAGTAAACATAGATCAGTATCAGTTCTCTTCTTCGCTTCCATACCTCTTACGAATCTATACATCGACAGCCCTTACGTTAAAGATTGCAGGATCAATTATCATTTTTTTCTTTATAGCGTTTTTGTACCCAACATGCTCAAGAAGCTTTAATATTGGCTCCCTTTCTGCTTCTGTAGTATTGCAACCAAAATATACTTCTTTCAGGCAAGCTCGTTCAAAGTCAAAGTCTCTAGCTCCATTTCTATCATAAATAAAAGCTCTGACCTCTTCTTCATAAGACCATATAGTTGATTTAGAGTATATCCAATTTTCTAAGGCTGCATCACGACTTTCATAGTAATTCAAAGGCTCTATTGAGCTTTTGTAATTGACTTCATTGAATATTACTACGTACTCTTTATTAGAATTCACTGGTTCAAAATCAAATCCAAGGCAAACTCCTTTATGTTTACAAGCGTAGTGGCTCCACAAAAGCCCAATATCATGTCGTTTGCTGAAGCAGCATATACCTAATGACTTTTTAGTCACATCTAAACTGAACTTACGAGCCTCGGTCAACAACTGTATAGAGGAGGTGGCAAAAAGCTTTTGCAGTCGTTTTCTCTCAGTTCTGGGTTTGCTATTGAGAAATTCTTTCCCTAGCAGCTTTTTATGCTTTCCTTTTGGTCTTTTATCAATAAGTCCATCATATAGGTCAAAAGGATCATTAAATGATTCTGGCGAAGAAAATCTCAAATTTCGATTTGATAATATTTTAGCTGCTGTATCTATACCAGTATAGTGGTATAGAATTTTGGGCGGTACTGTATATGTTCGAGGAGGCTCACCTGTTGTGATCACTAAATCGAAAGTCGTTCCCGGCTCGTAAGCATACTGCCTAGGTATTAAAACTGGCGGATTAAAAGGAAACATCATACAGAGACAAGTTCAACTCCAATTGTAATTCCGCGCAAACGCAGGTATTTGTAAAGTGTGTTTTTGGAGATTCCCAATTGGGTAGCGATTTTCTGCACCGAGAATTTGCCTTCCTTATATAAGCTCTCGGCAATCCGGGAGGTATCCTCGGCTTTTTTGGTGAGTCCAGGCTTGCGTCCAAGCAACTGGCCTCGGCGTTTGGCGCTGGCCTGTCCGGCCTTAGTCCGCTCCCGGATCAGCTCACGCTCGTACTCGGCTAGACTAGCAAAGATCCGGAACACAAGCCGCCCCTGGGGAGTGGTAGTATCGACCGGATCATTCAGGCTGATCAGGCCGACGCTACGGGCCTCAAGGTTCGTAACGATGTCGATTAGGTTAGGAAGTGAGCGCCCGAGCCGGTCGAGCTTCCAAATCACGATCGTATCACCTTCGCGCACGTGCGCAAGCATCGTAGCCAACTCTGGCCGATCAGCCTTGGCACCACTCGCCTTTTCCTGATAAATCTTGGTGCAGCCAGCGGCCTGAAGATCATCCAACTGGAGAGAAAAGTTTTGATCCTGAGTGGATACACGAGCGTATCCTATCTTCATCTCTTTTGAAGTTTTTTTTCAAAAAAACTTATTATTGATTTTTTGGCAATAAATGACATCAAATCAAAATTAGGTATAGTAGTCTCTACATGTTCATAAGTATAAAATCCACCCTCCTCTTCTTTCTTTATTACTTCGCGTATCACTTCAAAAAACCGGGCGTGAGACTGAGGATATTTGTGAGGAGTAGATCTACCAGTATGAATAAAAGCAGACCGATGCTTATAAGAATCGGCAAGCATTATCTTTATTTGATCTTCTGTCAAGTCATCGGGATATTTTTCCCAATGATTTTTTTCTATAATATGATTAAAAGACCCTTCTACACCTTCTAACTCATCAATACGCTGAATAAAATTTTCTCTAGGGTGGGGCATTTCTTCCCATGAATCTACTGGACAATAATCTAAAATAAATTTCACAAATCTCTCCGATAGGTACTGATTATTACCTCGCGCACTTTTATACGACTCAAGTAATTCCTGTATAAGAACATTATCTTCAGCTAACTTTTCCCTCTGAGCTTCTCTCTCCTTGTTGATTACTTTTACTTTGTCTCGCTTTATTGCAATTTGAGATACTGACTCAATAGCAGCTATCAATAATGAATACCCTAACGCGAAATCCTCTCTTTTGGTCAACAGCGTAAGATGAACCAGTCGAACCGCCTGAAAAATAGATAAGTAATGCTTGTAATCAATTTTAAAAAGAATGTTTTCAAAGGCATCGAGACCCGCCTTTATCTCTTCCAAGGATCGTTTTGATAGTCTTGTCTCAAAAGAACCTGGCCCAGCACTTAGAGCGTGTTTTGGAATTAGATTTGGCTTGATGGCTGTATTCGTTGTAACATAATCTGAATGTTGGCC